>NZ_JBQFLQ010000003.1:0-427005 GCF_056531325.1 Ruegeria sp. N8
CCAGTCTATCCTGAGCGTCTCAACCGTCTTTCCAGTCCGTCAGCACCGTCTCCAGCGCCCCAGCACCGCCTCAGCAGCGCCGGTGAAGGGGGTTCTAAGGTTTACCGATGGCCTCTGCAACAGCAAAATGACAAAAAGCGAAATTTTTTTGCAAAACTCTTTTTCTTTTATATATCACAAGAACTTAGGCTGCACTTCGATGACGGAAACCTGCGTCCACCCATCGCAATCACCTAAGTACGCAAACGGCGAACCTCCAATCCAATCTATATATAGTGGATGATACCTGTTTGGCCACAATAACCCCCGAGTCGAAGGGTGGATTCGACTCGGAATCCGCCCACCCAAAACCAAGTGGACCGCGCCAAAAAAACCAATTTCAACAGAACAGCCCCAGCTTAACCTTGCGCAATCTGACCTAATGGGGTCAGGTCGCAGTCAGGATAAGCGCGCATCATGAAATGACCTCTAAATACGCTGACACTTTTCCCTGTATTCGCACCGTTGGCCTCGACGGGCTGCTGATCTCATTTGCAGATACCATGGCTGAACCTTCCAACAGGGCGGCATTGGCATTTCGGGGGGCAATCGATGCGTTAAACTGGGCCGGCGTTCTTGAGACATCAGCCTCATTGGCGTCGGCCTATGTTCGTTTTGATCCGGCCGTGCTGCCGCATTCTGACATCAAGGACCGGTTGACACACCTGTTAGCACAACAGGACTGGTACAAAGCGGCGATGCCTGCGGGTCGCAGGCTTTGGACCGTCCCTACTGTTTATGGTGGTGAGCTTGCGCCGCAATTGGATGACGCCGCCCAGGCCGCTGGTCTGGAACCGGCCGAGGCTGTGCAGCGCCTCAGTGCCACGCGGGTGCGGGTACTGACCATTGGTTTTGCCCCTGGGCAACCTTACCTCGGGCCGCTTGGGCCGGAATTCAACATTCCGCGCCTCAAGGATCTGACCCCTATGGTGCCTGAAGGTGCCCTGGTTCTGGCCATATCGCAATTCGTTCTGTTTTCGGGGCCTACACCCACGGGCTGGCGGCATGTGGGGCAAACGGCGTTCCGATGCTTCCGTCCAGATGCGCCCGACAGCTTTGCCCTAAGACCCGGTGACGAGATGCAATTCGTTCCCATATCTGCCGATGAGTTGAACGCCATCCGCGCAGACAATGGAGACGGGATGGGCGGCGCGACGTGTCAGGAGATCGAAGGATGAGCCTGTCAGTTCTGCGCATCGGTCCCGCCTGCACCATTCAGGATCAAGGCCGCACCGGATATCTGGATCAGGGCCTGTCGCGTTCGGGGGCTGCGGATATCACCGCCCTTCACGAAGGCGCAGCGCTGTTGGCGCAAAGCCGGGACTTGGCTGCGTTGGAAATGGCTGGAATGGGTGGCGAATTCGAAGCTACTCTGGGCACTGATATCGCCCTGACCGGTGCACCGATGCAGGCCAGCATTGATGGCAGTCCAGCCATGTGGAACGCCTCGCACAGGTTGGAGCCAGGTCAACGTCTGTCCATTGGGGCGGCCACGCAAGGCATGTATGGCTACCTCCACCTGAGCGGCGGGATTGATACGCCTCTGTTTCTGGGGTCTCGCGCGGCCCATCTGACCGCCAAAGTCGGGCGGGCCGTTCAGGCCGGTGATCAGTTGCCTGCCAAAGGCGGGGCTGGACGAGCGGGTATGAAGCTGCGGCCCGATGATAGGTTTTCCGGGGGGCGTCTTCGCGTTTTGGCCAGCTTCCAGACTTCTCTGTTCGATCAGGACACGCTGGATCGGTTCGCGCTGACCAGTTTCCAGCGGGGCGCGCGAGCGAACCGGATGGGGATGCAGCTTGAAAGCGCGGGCGAGGGCTTTGCCGCCAATGGGCAGCTCAATATCCTGTCCGAGGTTATCACTCCCGGAGACATTCAGATGACCGGCACGGGCAATCCTTTCATCCTGCTCCCCGAATGTCAGACAACGGGCGGCTATCCCCGCATCGCAACCGTGCTGCCCTGCGACATCGCCCGCGCGGCGCAAACCCCGGCTGGGGGAGAGATACGGTTCGAGTTTGTGTCTCTGGAAGAGGCTATCACCCTGCACGCCGCCTATTTGGCCGATCTGGAGCGGCTACCCGGCCGTGTTGAGCCGATGATTCGCGATCCACGCGACATCCCGGACCTTCTGTCTTACCAGTTAATCGGCGGAGTGATCTCAGCCGCCGAATAAAGGAGAATTGCCGATGCCCAGCGTCGATCTGAATGCGGATATGGGGGAAAGCTTTGGCCCCTGGAAGATGGGCGATGATGACAGCCTGCTGAAGATCATCACTTCGGCCAATATCGCCTGCGGCTTTCATGCCGGCGACTGGGACGTGATGGCGCAGACGATGACTCTGGCGGCTGAAAACGGCGTTGGGATTGGTGCGCATCCCGGCTTTCCCGATCTACAGGGCTTTGGTCGCCGCAACATGAAAATACCACATGCGTCCTTGCGCAATCTGGTGCGCTATCAACTGGGGGCCGCGTTGGGTATGGCGCAGGCGGTTGGTACCAAAGTCCGGCATCTGAAATTGCACGGCGCGTTGGCCAATATGTGCTCGGTTGATGTGGATATGGCGCGCGCCTGCTATCAGGGTGCGTTGGACGTGGACCCCGATATCATCATCATGGTGCTGGCCGTCACCAAACAGGAAGAAGCTGTACGCGACCTTGGCTGCAAATGGGTCGGAGAGATTTTTGCCGACCGCGCCTATAATGACGACGGAACGCTGGTGGATCGCAGCCTGCCCGGAGCGGTTATTCACGACCCAGAACTTGCCGGGCCACGCATCCTGAACATGGTGCGCGAAGGAGCCATCATCACTGAATCCGGCAAACGGCTAGAAACTTCGATCGACACCATCTGCCTGCACGGAGATGGCCCAACGGCAGTGCAAATCGCAGCCTCGGTGCGCGAAAACCTGATTGCAGGCGGGGTCGAGGTGACGAAGTTCATCCGCTGATCAGATTGGCTTAAGACGAAGCGGCTACACCCTTGGTGTTGCCGGGGTCAGTTTCAGCCCCTAGCATGACCACAAGTCCATGTTCTGAATACCACAATCCCGGCAACACCCTGCGCCGCCTGTAAGGCGCAGGAGCAAGGAGATAGCTTAATGTCTTTCAACCTGATGTCTTACCAACCGCGCGGCGACAAGAAAAACTCGGATTTTTTCACCGAATATCTGCCCAAAATCTACGAACGCCGCACCAGCTCGGGCGTTGCCGATCTGGTCGGGGCGATGAAGGCAATCGTGATACAGGTGGAAACTGATGCGCTGTTTGACACTCTGGTCGAGCTCTACGTGATGACGCCCTATCGCCACACGGCCAGCTATCTGGGGCACACACATAAATTCTCGGTCCTGCACTCGCATCCCGACTATCCGGCGCTGGTTTTGATGGCGCCACTCAATCCATCGTTCGAAGACTTTATCCCCCGCATCAACCGTATGTATCCGCTGGCGCGGAAGACCCCGCAGACCCGCTATGTCGGAGAGGTTTTTGCCGCTTCCGACCTGACTGCGCTGACCCAAACGCTGCAGGATCAGAATATTCGATTCGAATATTCTGGGGACACCGAAAACCCGTTCTACACGCTGGATGGCCTGCGCTTCACAACCCCGTCGGATTTCACCTGCAACCGGGTGGGCTATTCGACGCTGGATTTCAACGACACCGACAGCCTGGGCCTAGGCGACCGGGTTTTGCTGAGCGACGACGAAACAGCCCGTCTGGATCAGGCCGCCGCATTTGGTGCGGACAGCAAGATTGCACCGCTGATGCTGGGCATTGACCACCTCGCCACGCGGGTTCTGGCCGGCGAGCGTGAGGACGCGATCCTCGAATTTCTGACCATGGTGCCCTACTATTTCTGGGGGGCGTACAACATCTCTGAGATGAATTCGTCCACCAATGTGAACCGAAACCCAAACGTAGATGACGACAAGAAATCGCCTGCCAAAGTGTTCACCGCCAACAACACGCCGTCCTTCGTGAATTCCTTCGCCAAGCTGCCGATGCCGACCGAGGATTTTGTCCGCAATTTCGGCCGTCGCCTGCATCACATGGCGGTCGAAGTTCAGGATGGCGATCACGGCGCGGGTGAAAAGAACGTGGATTTCGTGGTGAATACGCTCAAGGATAAGGGCGTGCCATTTCTGGCCCATGTGGTGGGTGAATGTAAGGATGATCCGAACCTTAAGCAGATCTTCTCGAAACACTCGAAAAACACGCTGCTGATCACCGAATATATCGAACGTTGCCACAAATATGATGGCTTTTTCACCAAGGATAATGTCGCCGCGCTGACCGCCGCGGCCGGGCAGGATGAGCAATATCAGCACGGCCATGTGTTCGACTGAAGCGCTGATGTCCTGTATAAAGCGCCAAAAAAAGGCTGCGAGTTTCCTCGCAGCCAAATCCAACCAGGAGAGAGAATGTCGGGTCTTATGACGGCCCGATCATGAAACAGGTGACGTTGCGGGCCTGCAGCCTGCGGCACGCCAGATCGGCCTGTTCGCGGGTCATGCCCTGAAACGTCGCATCGAAGCCGCGCGCGCTTTGGTTCACTTTGCGCAACGTGCCTTCCAGAGTGGTCATTTCCGCCAGAGCGGTTTTCAACAGCACCTTCTCGGCCTCGTATCGCGTTGTGTAGCGACCCACATTCACACCCCACAAATGTCCACCCGACGTCGACAGACGGGTGACGATTTCGGGCTCGGGTTCTGGCTGCACATTCGGGTCGGTCGAGGCCAGAACCAAGCTATCCGGGCGCGCTGCGGGGCGCGGTGTGTCCCCCGTTGGAGCCTGCACATCCGCCTGCGCGATGGCTGCGGCGATCCCATTCTGGATGCGTGTATCATGCTGCGCAGCAGTGGCCGCGACGGCCCCGGCCAACTGCACGGTCGCCGCGCTTGGGCGCAAAACCGGACGCAGGCTGGTGGTCGGGGCACCGACCAGTCGCGCAACCTGCACATTCAGCCCTGCATTGCCCGCATAAGCCGGACGCGAAGGCTTGCGAATGGGCGCGCGCGACGGAGCGCGGCGGAAGCCCATATCCAGCAATTCTGCCACTTTGGCATTGCGCGATGCACCCGATTTGCCGCCAAAGACGGTAGCGATGATCCGTTCATCCTTGCGCTTGGCCGAGGCCACAAGGTTGAAACCCGCAGCCCGCGTGTAGCCGGTCTTGATCCCGTCCGCGCCTTTATAGGCGGCCAAAAGGCGGCGGTTCGTATTGGGCACCGTCTTGATCCCGGCATCGGTCGAACGACGCGAGAACAGGTTGTAATATTGCGGGTAATCATACAGCAGATGCCGCCCCAGAGTGGTCATGTCTCGCGCCGTGGACAGGTGGCCCGACTCGGTCAGGCCATGGGCGTTCTTGAAGGTCGTGCGGCTCATACCCATTGCTTTGGCGGTGCGGGTCATGCGGCGGGCAAATGCTGCTTCGGACCCGCTGATGGCGATCCCGATGGCCGTCGCCGCGTCATTGGCAGACTTCACCGCCGCTGCGCGGATCAGATACCGGAACGCAATCCGCTGCCCCGAGCGCAAACCCAACTTGGACGGAGGTTCCGCCGCCGCGGCCTTGGTGATGCGAACTTGCGTGTCCAGCTCGATCTCGCCATTCCGAACGGCCTCGAAAGCTATATAGAGCGTCATCATCTTGGTCAGTGACGCAGGGTGCAGCCGAGTGTCAGCATTGCGCGAATGCAGCACCTCGCCCGTACGTGCGTCAATCACCATCGCTGCGTAAGGCGCGGCAACCGATTGCACCGGCACCAAGGAAAGCAGCCATACGAATGCTATAAGAAATAAGCCCATTCGGGCCGGAACTGTCCGCCGAACCTGCACGATCTTTGCCTCTGTCTACCTCGGGCCGCCGGGTTTTCCCGGTCAGCAAATCATTTATTTTATTGCCCACCAGCGTAACACAGAGGTCGCGCGAAAGAAACCGAAAGCTGGCTAAATCGTCGTTTGTTTCAAGGCGTGTCGCACCACAATATGTAGAATAGAACCACCGCGCACCCACTAGATCAGCGCCTGACGCAGCGCCTCCACGCCCCTTGGCATCATTTTTTTGTAACTGGGGCCATTCGGCAACATCAGGAAAACGTGTTGATGAACCCCGACAACTCCCCAAGATCCCGCAGCTCTTTGTAGCGCTGTGAGGTGGATGGGACCTCGGCTTCTTCGATCTCCCATATCAGCCCGTGGGGTACATAGACGCCCCAACACCCAGCCTGAATCGGGGCGACCACATCGGACCGCATCGAATTGCCAACCATCATCGCATGTTCCGGCCCATCCCCGTGACGCGCGAAAATCTCAGTGTATGTCGCTGCGGTCTTTTCCGACACGATCTCGACCTCATCGAACAACTCGCCCAAACCTGATTGGGCCAGCTTGCGCTCTTGGTCGATCAGGTCACCTTTGGTGATCAAAACAACCTTGTGAGTCGTCGCGACGGCCTCAATCGCTTCGCGAGCATGGGGCAGCAATTCGATGGGGTGGGCCAACATCTCTTGCCCGGCTTCGATCAATTGGCGAATGACCAAGGCAGGCACACGGTCTTCCGTCACCTCAATCGCTGTCTCGATCATCGACAGGGTGAAGCCTTTGATTCCATAACCATAATGGCGGATATTGCGCTTTTCTGCGGCCAGAAGACGGTCCATCAGGTGATCCCGCTCGGCGTGATCTGCAAGCAGATCGGCAAAATGCGCCTGTGTCAGTTGAAAGAAACGCTCATTGTGCCACAGCGTGTCATCTGCATCGAACCCGACGATGGTCAGCTTGTTTTCCATTGCATTTGCGTCCTGCTGGCTCTTTTCTCTGGCCCCTTGGACGTTATATAACCGCTCAGATAAACCGAAGCCTGAATCGGTATAGGTGCGCGCAATGTTTGAAAACCAATGGACAATGTCTGACAAATCGGATGACGAGGGTGACTCGTCTGTCCTGGTCGAGACGCGCCCAAAGACCAAACGCCCGCCGCTGTACAAAGTCCTTTTGCTGAACGATGACTACACCCCGATGGAGTTCGTGGTCCATGTGCTTGAACGTTTCTTCGGCATGACCCACGCGCAGGCGTTCGAGATCATGCTGACTGTGCACAAGAAAGGCGTCGCCGTCGTTGGCGTCTTCAGCCATGAGATTGCCGAGACCAAAGTGGGTCAGGTGATGGATTTCGCCCGCAGGCACCAGCACCCCCTGCAATGCACCATGGAACGCGAAGAGTAACCCTACTCTTCCCGTAAATCGCTGATGTCCCCTCGTCTTGATCTTGCCTTGAACAGCGGCCTTGCGCTGTCACAGCCGCTGACAGTGATCGGTCCGACACCAACCCACGACCTGTCCGCGATGCCGCGCGACGCGCAGGTGGTGCAGCCGTTCAAACCATTCCACGACCATTTTGAAGCGCAGGGGTTTGACGTCACACCCGAGGCCAGAGAGGCGTGTCAGGACGCAGTGATCTTTCTGCCCCGCGCCAAGTCACTGGCTCGCAGTCTTGTGCAACAAGCCTGTTTACGCGCCAAGGGCGTAGTCGTTGTGGACGGAGCCAAAACCGACGGGGTGGACAGCCTGCTGAAGGACATTCGCAAACGCGTTCCAGTCGAAGGGCCGATTTCCAAGGCGCATGGCAAGATATTCTGGTTTACCTCCGCTCCAGCGGCGTTCGCCGATTGGGCTGCGCCCAAGTCGCAAGTGGTGGACGGGTTTAAAACTGCCCCCGGCGTCTTCTCAGCGGACGGTGTTGACCCGGCCTCGGCGCTGTTGCTGGACGCATTGCCCGCTAAACTAGGCGCGCGGGTGGCTGATCTGGGCGCGGGCTGGGGCTTCCTGTCCGCCAACCTGCTGCAAAAACAAGGGCTGCGCAGTCTGTATCTGGTTGAGGCAGACCACATCGCCCTGACCTGCGCCAAGACAAACGTCACCGACGAAAAGGTATCGTTCCATTGGGCGGACGCCGTGACGTGGCGTGCGCCCGAGGGGCTGGACGCGGTTGTTATGAACCCGCCCTTTCACACTTCGCGCAGCGCAGACCCCGCGCTGGGTCAGGGCTTTATTCAATCCGCTGCGCGCAATCTGGCGAAGTACGGAGAGCTGTGGATGGTGGCCAATCGCCACCTGCCTTACGAAACAACTCTGAACGACACATTCGCGCGTGTCGAAGAAGTGACCGGAGACAATCGGTTCAAGGTGTTCCACGCCTCTCGCCCTCGGCGATGATCCCGGTTAACCTGCGCGCAACTCAGGGAGGTTCCGCATGTCCTTTTCCATAACAGGCAAGACCGCCATAGTGACCGGCGGCGCCAATGGCGTTGGCCTGGCAATCGGTCGGCATTTTGCGGATGCAGGCGCCAATGTGATGTTCGCTGACATGGACGAGAAGCGCCTGACCGAGGAACTGGGCGAACAGGCCGATGACAGCAACATCCGCTTCTTCGCGGGCGATCTGCGTGAAAAACTGACCATTGCAAACCTACTTTCGGCCACGATAGACGCCTTCGACCAAGTGGATATCCTGATCAATGGCTCACGGCAGGTGATCCCGTCGGACCCGCTGGATACCGATGATGACTCGGTCAAAACCTTGCTGAATCAGAACCTGATGCCTGCTCTGCGTCTCAGCCAGGTTGTGGCCAAGCGCATGATCAAACAGGCCGGTGACGGCGACGCGCCCGCCGGATCGATCATCAACCTTTCCTCGATTGCCGCACGCCGTACGCACCCGGACCTGATGGCCTATTCGGTCTCGACCGCCGCGTTGGATCAGATGACGCGATCGTTGGCCGTGGCCTTCGCCCCGCATCGCATCCGCGTAAACTCGATCGCGTTGGGGTCGGTGATGAGCGCCTCGTTGCAGTCCACGCTCAAGGAAAACCGCGATTTCCGCGATGATATCGAGAAACACACGCCGCTGGCACGCATTGCCGCCCCGACCGAATTGACCGAGACGGCGCAGTTCCTGGCCTCGGACGCGGCAGGGTTCATCACCGGACAAATCCTTACCATTGACGGCGGTCGCACCCTGCTAGACCCCGTCGCAGCCCCGGCCCACTAAGCTTATGTTCGAGATCGAAAAATCCACCGCCTCTGCCTGGTTCCGCCAACTGCGCGACGACATTGTAGTCGCGTTTGAAGCGCTGGAAGACAGCCACGACACCGGCCCCTTTGCCGCAGCTCAACCCGGCCGGTTCGAGGTCAAGGGAACCAAGCGCCATTCGGATGATGGGTCAGACGCGGGCGGAGGATTGATGTCGGTCATGCGCGGCGGTCGTGTGTTCGAGAAAGTGGGCGTCAACGTCTCGACCGTTTACGGCACGCTGGGCGAGCGAGCGCAGCACGCTATGGCAGCGCGCAAGGGCATTCCGGGCATGACCGAGGACCCGCGGTTCTGGGCTTCGGGCATTTCGCTGGTGGCGCATATGCAAAACCCACATGTCCCGGCGGTTCACATGAATACCCGAATGTTCTGGACCCCGCATGCCTGGTGGTTCGGCGGCGGGTCGGACCTGAACCCGTGTATCGAATATGAAGACGACACCGCCCATTTCCACTCCGTCCAAAAGGCGCATCTGGACCCGCATGGGCCGGGACATTACCCGCGCCTCAAAGAGTGGGCGGATGAGTATTTCTATATCCCCCACCGCAAACGCGCACGCGGTGTGGGCGGGATATTCATGGATGACTATTGCACCGGCGACTGGACGGCGGACTTTGCGTTGACTCAGGATATCGGCCGCGCGTTTTTGCCTGCCTTCCTACCGCTTGTTGAAAAGCGCCGGGTGCAGGGGTTTGATGACGCAGACAAAAACACCCAGTTGGTGCATCGCGGACTCTATGCGGAATACAACCTAGTCTATGATCGGGGCACCAAGTTCGGGCTGGAAACCGGCCACGATCCCGATGCTGTGCTGATGAGCCTGCCACCTTTGGCAAAGTGGGTTTGAGGTCAGAACCCAAACTCCAGGAAATTGTCAAAGCAATACCCCTGCGCCGAGGCTGCCGACAGATTTTCGCCCACACGTTTGACGGTGACGGAATAACTCGTGCTGGTATCCGCGCCCTCCGGCGGCGTTAGGGAGAACTGCACGGTGCGGGTCTGTTTTTCGTAGGCGCGGTAGATATAGATGCGCTGGGTCGCCTTGGTTCTGAGCGTCCGAATAGCATAATCGCCAATACCACACCAATAGGCCACCGGCGCCGACGTTCCCCGCGTCGAGACTTCGTAAACGCCATTGCCCTTGTCTGCCACATTGATCCGAATGGCCGGGTTCAACCTGAACCCCACCCCAACAGCCTGTGCCAGGCCCGGCACTACAATAGCGATTGCCACAATCGCCGCTTTCCATGATGTCATCTGCGTCCTTAATCGGGCCGAATTGGCCGCGCTATTTCTTCCTTCGGAAATCAATAACGCTATCATAGCACAGGTTTTCGGCCCGCGACGCAGATAAGTTTTCCCCCACGCGGTTAACAGTGAGCGAATAGCCAGGGGTCGTGTCGATGTCCGCCGGAGGATCGAACGAGAATTTGACGGTGCGCGCACCCGGCACATAGGCTTCGGCGATGTAGATACGCTGAGTTCTTGCCTTGCCCAAGGTCTGAACCGCGTAGTCCCCAATACCACACCAATAGACCGGGGCCGACGAAATGCCGACCGGTTCCACCCTGTAGACGCCACCCTCCTCAGGCGTGACAATCACTTGGAACGTGGGGAAAATCCCCACCCCCGGTCTGTTTGACTGCGCGGTCGCGGACCCTGCGACGACGACCAGAAAAATCGCGGCCAGAATAGCTTTCACGAAAATACCTCCGTCCTAAAGGCCTGATGCCACTGGGCTTAGGTCCATAAGACGAATTGAAATATTTAGTTACAAGCGCACGCTTGACCACGATTGCGTTACCCGATTGATAACAAAAGCCAGAGGTTAGCTTTGATTCACCCGTCCGCCCACGTCATGCGGGGCAAGCGCAACTGTCTTGATGACCGCATAACATTGCATCCCGGTTTGCAGACCCAGCGCATCGACCGAACGGCGCGTGATGCGGGCCAGAACCGGACCGGCAGTGGTTTGCAGCGACACGATAGCGCCCGGCCCGTCGCCTGCGCGGATCGTGTCGACCGTGCCAGACAGCACGTTCAGGGCCGAAAGCCCCTCGGGCGGTTTGTTCGACAGGATGACCTCTTGTGCTGGGATGCGGATACGCAGGGTCTCGCCAATTTGATGCGGAATACGCGGCAGAAACAGGCTGGCCCCGCCCGCATCCAATTCCGTGAGGCCATCCACATGGTGCTTCGACACCCGAACCTGCAACACCGCGCCAACCGCCCGGATACCCGCAGGCGCAACCGACGGGTCGGCCAGAACCTCGGAGGCTGGTCCGTGGCGCACCGCCTTGCCGTCCTGCAAAGCAACGACCGACGTTGCCAGCCGCGCGACCTCAGCCGCAGAGTGGGTGACGTAGAGGATTGGGACCGAGACCTCATCCCTGAGCCGTTCGAAATAGGGCAGAATCTCACCCTTGCGCGCATCATCCAGAGCGGCCAGAGGCTCGTCGGCCAGAATAAGGCGCGGGCTGGCCAGCAAGGCCCGGCCAATCGCCACGCGCTGTTTCTCACCCCCCGACAGACCCGCAGGGCGGCGGTCCAGCAGATGGCCGATACCCAGCATCTCGATCACTTTGTCCGGGTTTTCACGCCGCGCGCCCTTGGGTGCGAACCAACGCCCGTAGGACAGGTTCTGGCGCACGGTCAGGTGGGGGAACAAGCGCCCTTCCTGAAACACATAGCCCAGGCGGCGTTTATGCGGCGGCAGCCACAAGCCCTGTTCGGTGTCAAACAACTCCCACCCGTCCACGGACACGCGGCCCGAGGCGGGCTTCAGCAACCCCGCCACGGCATTGACAACCGTGGTCTTACCCGAACCAGACCTCCCGAACAGAACCGTCACACCCGAAGGCGCATCAAAGCTGAGATCCAGCTTGATATGAGGCAGATCGTGCTGCAACCGGACGGATAAGCTCATGACCCGGCCACCCTTGCCGCAACTCGGCGGCCAATGAATTCCGACAACAAAAGCGCGCCCATGGCGATGATAATCGAGATCACGACCAGTCGGGTCGCCGCCGCCTCACCGCCCGGCACCTGGAGAAAGGCATAGACTGCCGACGGCAACGTCTGGGTTTGTCCAGGGATGTTCGAGACGAAAGTGATCGTGGCACCAAATTCGCCCATCGCCTTGGCAAAAGCCAGAATAGCGCCCGCTATCACGCCCGGCAGGATCATCGGCAGAGTGACGGTTGCGAAGACCATCAGGCGCGAGGCCCCAAGCGTCGCCCCCGCCTGCTCCAGCTTTGGGTCAACCGCCTCGATCGACAGACGGATCGCGCGCACCATCAGCGGAAAGGCCATGATGCCGGCGGCCAGCGCAGCGCCGGTCCAACGGAATGCGAAAACGATGCCGACCTCCGCCAGCACGCGTCCTAGCGGCCCATGCAGCCCAAAGGTCAGCAACAGCAAATACCCGGTGACAACCGGAGGCAAGATCAAGGGTAGATGCACCAGCCCGTTCAATACCTGCCGCCCCGGAAACCGCCAACGTGCCAGCGCATAGGCCACGAATATCCCAAACGGCAGCGTCACCAGCGTCGCCCAGAATGAAACGCGCAGCGACAGTCGCAACGCCTCAAGCTCATCTGGTCCCAGCCAACCCATGCGTTACTGGCCCGGCAGGGAAAATCCCTGCCTCTCGAAAACCGCCTGCGCGGTCGGGGATTGCAAGTGATCCAGAAAAGCTTTGGCCTTTGATCCCGCTTTTGCGGTCAACGCGGCTGGATAGATGATAGGAGGATGCAAGTCGTCCGGAAAAGTCGCCATGACGCGGGCCCGGTCCTCGACCGTAGCATCCGACCGATAGACGACACCCAAAGGCACCGCACCTGCCGCGACAAGGGCCAGAGCCGCGCGCACATTGTCAGTCTGCGCCACCTTGCCCTGCACATCGTCCCACAGGCCCAAATTGGTCAGAGCCGCTTTGCCGTAAATCCCGGCGGGCACCGCATCGACCAGCGCCATGGCCAGATGCCCGTCTTCTAATGCCGCCAGCAGATCAGTCTCGACCGCGAACCCGTTCAGCCCTGGGACCGTTGGGCCACCAATCAGAACCAACCTATTGCCCAGCAGATCAACCCGTGATCCGGGCGCAATCAGGCTGCCCTCCTGCAACACATCCATCCACTCGGCATTCGCCGAGATGAACAGGTCTGCCGGAGCGTCCTGCTGAATCTGGCGCGCTAGAACCGAAGAGGCCGCGTAGGACACCGTGACCTCTTGCCCGGTCGCGTCCTCGTACTGGATGGCGATTTCGTCCAACGCGTTTTTCAGGCTGGCGGCAGCAAAGACCAGAACGCCGTCGGCCCCCGCACGCATCGGGGTCAGCATCAGGACGCAGAAAGTGAAAACCGTGACCAGCGCCCGGCGCAGATGTGACAGGATCATTCCCAGCCCGCCCGTTAGATCAACATCCCCTCGGGGATATCTGAGGCAACAGGGCGCACGCAAGTACCGATGCACTTCGACCCCGTCCAGACGCCCGAAATTACGCACAAAAAAGGCGGTGCCGTGTCGCAAAGAGGATTGATCTGCCCGACCGCTGGAAGGATGCTGCGCTGAGCCACAGAACAGGACCACCGTCATGCTGCACACTACTCCCGGTCTGATTGATGCGATCCGCGCGCGCTTTGCCCATGTTGAAACCTGCCCGTTTCAAGGGCCCCGCATCTTCTTTGAAAACGCCGGCGGCGCGCTGACGCTCAATTCGGTGGTACAGACCTCGGCCAAATTCGCCGCGATCCCCGACAATCAGGGCCGCGACAACGTGGCTAGCCATGCGCTGGTCGATATCATCAACACAGCCAAGGCCGATTTGTCGGTGTTCATGAATGCGTCTTCGGGTCAGTTCTTTGTAGGCGAAAGCGGGACCGAACTGCTGTTTCGGATGATCCGCACCGCCTGCGTGAACGCGCCCAAAGGCAGCAAAGTGATCGGCAGCTCGATCGAGCATCCCGCTAGCCGCAGCGCCGCCCGACGCTGGGCCGATATTGCGGGGCTGGATTATGTCAACGTCCAGCACGATGACGAAACGGGGCTGGTCACCGCCGATGCCTACCGCGCCGCAATGACCCCAGACGTCCGTGTGGCCACGATCGTTCACGCGTCGCCCGTGACCGGTATGGGTATGGACGTTGCCGCCATCGCGCAGGCCATCCGCGACGTCTCGCCTGACTGTTTCATCATTGTCGACGGTATCCAGCACGCAGCCCATGGGCAGTTGGATATCGACAGCTACAACGTCGACGGCTATGCGATTTCACCCTACAAAGTGTTCTCGCGTCACGGCTATGGCATTGCCTGGATCTCGGACCGGTTGACCGCCCTACCCCATGACCAGTTGATCGACGCCCCCTCAGACGGGTGGGAGTTCGGAACCCGCGACACCGGCTCTTACGCCACCATGTCCGATGTCGTGGCCTATTTCGACTGGCTGGGCGTGCAGGTCTCGAACGCCACGGACCGCCGAGCAAGGATCGAGGCCGCGGGCCGCGCCATCCACGCCTATGAAACTCATTTGACAAACACCATGATCAACGGCACTGGCAACCTGCCCGGCCT
This sequence comes from Ruegeria sp. N8, assembly GCF_056531325.1. Taxonomy (NCBI): domain Bacteria; kingdom Pseudomonadati; phylum Pseudomonadota; class Alphaproteobacteria; order Rhodobacterales; family Roseobacteraceae; genus Ruegeria; species Ruegeria sp. N8. The sequence continues at coordinate 14,708 of NZ_JBQFLQ010000003.1, forward strand.
GCGAGATATGGAGCATATCATGGTCCTGGGCGGCGCAGATAATCCCGCGCGCGAAGGGTTGGTGTCTATCGTGGTGCACGGGAAACCCTCGGCCGAGGTCGTGACCCGGCTGAACGATCAGGGAATCCGCACCCATATCCGCAAAGCCGATCACTACAGCGGCAACGTTCTGACCCCGCTGGGCTTGAACGACTGCATCCGTATTTCACTTTGCCACTACAATACCGAGCAGGAAGTAGCCCAACTGCTGGCCGCATTGAACGAGATGACGGACTGATCAAAGAATTTCTGCCCAACCCTCTTGCGCCCGCGCGCAGGCTTGGCTACATGCACCGTCACGGGTGATTAGCTCAGTTGGTAGAGCGCTTCGTTTACACCGAAGATGTCGGGAGTTCGAGTCTCTCATCACCCACCATCCTTTCCCCACAATGTATCATGGTCTTTCGCGACTAGTGCCTATTGTTGTGCAGCGCGAAAAACTGTGTCCGCTGCGCTTAGATAGAAAAGTTGTCTCCAACACAGGAGAGATAGGCCATGGCAACAATCATAAAACGGCCTACCGAAAAGTGGCAGGCGACGGTCCGGAACGACGGCAATCCCGATCCAAGACCTTTCAAAAGCGTGCTGATCCAGCGAAGTGGACGTGAGAGATTGAGGTGCGCGCCAAGGAGGGTCGTTCACGGAGACAAACAAAGCGGTTATTCAGCCGCGTCGCGGCATTCGGCACATTGGGCTCAGAGTGGTCATTCTGATCTGACGGACAGCTGCCATGCGGACAAAGCTACCCAAAGCCGACTGTTTGCTGATGATCGTTCTCCATTCTAAAGCAGACTTTGGTTTTTTCGCTACTCCGAGGCTCCGCGAATTAGTTTGCTCTTCGTTGTTCTGACTGACTGGGTTTGGATCCGCCTGTTTTGGACATCATGGCCTTCGCGTAGTCGCGTTTTGCCTGCGCAGGGTCCTCGAAGCGAGCATGTACGACGCAAAAGAAAAGGGTACTGTCATCTCGTCCATTGCGAGGTGTGAACCAATCAAAGGGATCGCTCGGCTTTACCGATGCAGTCTGATTGGTTGGCGAAGTCGCAGGTGCGACACTGGCTTCACTGTTTGAAATGTCATCAAGCAGTGTTGGTCGGGCAGTGCCAGTATCCGGCGTAAGAATACCCATGATCTGCTCGCGACCAGCCGGAACAAAGCGCCCGCTTTCTTCAACTGGAAACCGGATTGGCTGCCCAGCATAAACATCTCGTTGGACTTCGCTATTCCTGACAACAATCGTGCCGTGAACAAGCACATACGGAATGCCTTCTGACGGAAGGCCTTGCTGACCCAGAGTATAGTTCGCTTTTTCGGTCACAGTCTCCGGATCAAAGATCGTGATGTCTGCGACCATGCCTTCCTGCATACGCCCACGCACCTGCATTGCACGCAAACCTGTGTCGCCCAATCGCTTCGCGTGTATGTAGCTTAGCTGTGTGAGCGTAAGCATCAGCGGCACATTCGCTTCGCGGGCCAATCTGAGGACAGGCGCGTGGCTGCCTGCTGACCGAGGATGCCCGGCATAGTCTTCGTAGGGTGCATCCCAACTCATCAGATTGCCCTCGATATCCAACCCGGCCATACCGTCGCCCGAGATGCCAAAGCCTGCGATAGTGATCCAATCATTGAGCCATTGCTCTCTTGGAGGGCTAAAAACAATGGCTGTCCGTCCCGGTTCATTCTCGGCAAAGCTCAAGAACTCGTCTTTGGTCACAAAGCGATCGAGTTGGGGATCATAGATAGTGTCTTCGTATTTGTACCCCATCGAGCCTTCCCAATTTTCGGGGGCGATGATGGAGGCTCCGTAGTTTCCCGATCCGGCGGTCCAGGGATAGTAACTGGACCAGACGTTATAGCCTTGGTCGCGGGCCATCTGGAGTTTTTCCTGATTTTCCCACCACCCATAATCGTTGTCGTGATGAATGTGCAGCGGCGCGTCGAGCACCATCGCATTGACTAGGATTTCGTTGACGCCGGTCTGTGTCTCAGTGGGTGTCGAGGCACTGGGATGAAACCGGTGATGCACCGAAGTTAAACGCCCGTAACGCGCCGCAGCCCGCTGTGCTTCGAACATCTCGTAGGTTGTGATGCCTTCGCGGGCGTAGCCGATAGTCGATCCCACGCCGAGTGCTCCAAGACGTAGTCCTTCATCCAATTGGGCAGTGATTTCGTTCATCTGCTCGCGGTTGCTTGGAACCGATGACCACCCTTCGACGCCGTCTTCCACGGATTGTGCCCGCAGTGCGAAAAAGTTCCGGAAGTCTATGTCCCCACCTTCCAGCACAAGGCCGTCATGCACCCGCATCCGCGCGAATTCTTGTCCAACGACTGTGCCAAAGTTTGCCTGCGTCACGCCTTGGCGCGCTGCGTACCAGTCGTCGATATTCGCGGCCCCGACCTCAAAATCCATTTGCGTCGTAACGCCGTCACGAAGGTTGACCTTGATACCCCAAGGATCCAGCCCGTGTTGTTCAAGGTCGATAAACCCGGGTGCCACAACGTGCCCTGTCGCATCGATGGCTTCGCTGCCGCCGATATCTTCGTCGGTAATCGCAGTGATCCAGCCGTTGCTTACTCCAACATTAGCGATCTGGTCGAAACCGGTTTCCGGATCCATTACCCGACCATTGAGAATGACCACGTCGTAAGTCTGCGCGACACAAAAGGTCGAACACACAGACAATGTGCCAACCAGAAACAGGGTACGCATGGTTAAGTCCTTTCTTTGGTCAGCAATTCAGAATGTTTCGTAATTTCTTGGCGTCTGCTTTCGCGACACATCAGAAAACGATCCGGGTTCTGAGGCTGAACAGTGCAATGCTGTCCTGCATGGGATTCAGCAGAGGGTTGGAAACGTATTGCAGGGACGGTGTGATCTGCAGTCCGGGTGAAATCGAGAAACGGTAGAAAGCTTCGAGCGTGAACTGGTCACCGTCTATGCCTCTTGCCTCGGCCCAGTTCAGGCCCAGCCCGGCCAAATCGGTATTTCGACCATAGTAGCCCAGACCTGCAGAGACGGACCGCTCATAAAGCGCTGCGGTCCCCTTTGAGGCCCCAGCCCGAAAGAACGGCATCCACTTGTTGTCAACAAACCATGCCGCTGAAAATGCTGCGCCGTAATCTTCCGCTCGACTGCCATCGTCAGCCGCATCCGCATGCCAGAGGGCCAGATGGATATTGTCGAAGTAGATGCGATCAAAGCCGGAAGTGTAACCAAGCTCGAGTGACTTGAAGAGATTGCCGTCGCTAAACACATCAAAGTTTGGATCGGACGGGTCGGCGTTTGCGTCTGATACGCTGGCAACGGCGTAGAGGTTCTCGCTCAGCTTTACCCCACCGGCAATACCAAGGCCTTGGTTGGGCGTGTTAATTGTCGGGTTGGTATTGAAAGACAGGTTTTGAAAACCGCTATAGGGGCTTACCAACCCGTAGATATCCACAAAGTCCGTTACATCAATCTGCCCGACTTGCAGCGTCCACGACCCATTCTCGGCCCTTTGGGTCCAGAAAAGGTTAGTCAATAGCAGACCATTGTCGTTGAAGGCTGTTCCCGTGATCGAAAGCGCTCCGCCATCCAGCCCAAGAAACTGCGGAGCAACGTCAGTGTAACTGTGCCGGTCTTCGATCTTGAATGTTAGAGAGCCCCGTTCAGTTGCCTGCCAACTGCCGTAGAGGCGTGCAATTCCACTTGCCGCTTCACTGGCTCCCAGATCAGCGTTCGTGGTTTGACCCAGCGCCAAGTAATCAATGTTGAACCGAAACCCGCCCTCAGCCAGTCGGTCTTTCCACTCAAACCAACCCGGCGCGATGTTGCGCGGAAAATCGGAACGGTATCGTGGGTCGGTCAGGCCGTCTCCGGGCTCTAGATCAGCTTCGACCGAAGATGGGCCGGATAGTCCCTGAGCCGACGCTGCGTCAGCAAAGGCAATGCTCAATGCGGCAAACAAAAGTCTTATCATTCAGGCGCCCTTGCTCCGCCGGTCTTGCGATTTCCCGCCGCCCGGATGCGATCAGCGGCTCGCTGCTTCCATTCCAGCCTATCTGCTTCAGTTTCCAGAGTTTCGACACGTTCCGTCTCTAGCTGGAAGGTCGCATTCATCGGCATGAGACCATCCACAACCATCATATTTTGAACGGAAGGATCGATAGTCAGCTTACCGGTCAGCCGAACGGGTTCGTGGACATAGCTGGGCGTCCAGTCCCCGTTCAACCGCACGCGGATCATCTGGTTCGGCGGAGGTGGAGGCATATGACTGCACATCCCTCGTTCCGGCACTAAATACGCGACAGGCCGCCCGTCCGGATCATTCGGAGCAGGAATGGCAAAGCCCGCCAGTGTGATTGTTTGGCCGTCTAATTCCGGATTTCCGTTCGTGCCAGCCTTTCTTCGACGTTCCGTTACCACCTCTCGCTGATCGAGTAGCCAGTCGACATCAATTCCATCAGACGCCAAGGCATCCTCAGTCTCGGTCAAAAGCATTTGCCACTTTTGCCGCTCGTCTTCACTGCCATCATTCTGCTGCAGCCTGCCACGCAATCGCACGACGTAGAGGACATCGTCGAATTGTTCGGGACTGAGATCACGGTAGGGGTCTTCAAAGATCTGCGAGGATGGGTCCGGCAGGTCTGCCCAGTCCAACGCGGTATCGGGCGTCGCCATGGCAGACTGTCCACACCAAACCAACCCTGCCAATACTACGGTGCGAAACACATAGTGCATAGATGCTCTCCGGCTCTTTAGAGGTGTCAATCCAGTGTGTTTTTGTAGATGACGCCGTCCTTCATGATCAGGCGGATCGTCTCGGGGCTTTCGGGCCTCGGGTCGGCACCGAACCACTGATCGCCCGTACCAACGACCGAGAAATCTTCGAGCGGGTTACCGTCGATAAGCAGGATATCCGCATAGGCACCTTCTTCGATCACACCCAGTTTCCCGGCGGTATACGGGTTCATGAAGTCACCTGACAAAGCGACCACCTCGCCACCTGTCGATGTCAGCGTGACCATAGATGTGTAGGGCCCGAAAAACTCGTTGTTCAGGTGTTTTTCATAGGCAATCTGGATATTGCAGGCCTCGACCGAACCAACACAGTCGGTCTGGAACCCTCGCTTCACCGGACATTCCTTCATATTGTCGATGTAGCCTGCAAACGTGGCCGAAGCGGACTTGGCTTTGGCAAGGCTCGACGGGACGTTTGCTACCGCTGGAATATCGAGCAGTCCGGGATCGAAGGCCGTCAGGTTGGTGGTGATATACGCCCCTTTTTCGTTCATGATTTGGGCAATTTCACAGTCAAACGAAAAGCCATGTTCGATGGACATGACACCTGCGTCCAGCGCACTCAGGATCGCTTCCTTGCGATAGGAATGCGCCATGACATAGCTGCCGTATTCATTGGCCACTTGCACGGCGGCCCTGATCTCCTCGGGCGATCCAGCCAGCAATTGCCATGGGTCGAAGGCCGAAACGACACCCCCGGATTGCATGAACTTCAACTGAGTCGCACCCATGCGGAAGTTGTTGCGCGCGAACCTGTAAACGTCGTCCACTCCGCTCACCTCCTGCGCCAAGTTCAGACGGCTCATGTTTGTCTCTGAACCCGGAGGAGCGGTGAAATTCGCAAAGTCAGCATGACCGCCGCGCGTTCCGATAAATGCACCGGACGGAAAGTAACGCGGTCCGTCAATTTGGCCTGCGTCAATTGCGCGGCGTAACCCGCCATTGGCCCCACCCGCGTCCCTGACTGTGGTGAAGCCCTGCATCAAATACATCTCGGCCATCCGCGCACCGTGTATAGCAAAGTCTTCCCACGTTGTGTTGGCCTCCATCGCGGGCAAGGTCGGCCCCATCAGCATCAGATGCGCGTGCAGTTCGATAAACCCGGGGGTCAGTGTCCGTCCCTCTCCGTCAATGACCGTGGCATTGGGGGCATCGATCGCATCAGTTGAGACGACCTTGATAAGGTTGCCCTCAACCAGAACGCTCGCATTTTCGATACGCTGTTCATTGACGCCGTCGAAGACATGCACGTTGGTGAAAAGCGTTTGGGGTTCTTCCTGATCCTGAGCGTGCGCGGACGCAGAAAAAGAAAGACCGGCAGCGGCGATTACCGCCGAGAAAAGCGACATTCGTAGACCGGACATAGGTACTCCCTTCATATTCTTGTTTTACCAACTGTAGTCCGGAAAACTTTACCGCGGTTGCCAGTTTCGAATTATAATGTTCGAATGTGATGGCAAAAATGGCCACTGAACAGCGCATTCAATCCTAAAAATGGTGAAGAGATTGCCTTTCAACACCACCTCTCAAGAGCATAGCGAGGGCTTTATTCGCCTCTCTTTGGCTGCCCCGTTTTTGCAGTATCTCATCGACCGCGAGATCGATCCGCAACCAGCTTTGGATCAGGTCGGGTTGAAGGCCGAACTGTTGTCTGACCCATCCGTGTTCGTTCATTCAGAGTTGGTCTACGGGTTGGTTAATACCTTCTCAGAAGTTTCAAGGGATCGGTATCTTGGACTGAATGTTGGGGAGACGTTTGACCTGCAAGCATGGCCACCTTTCGCCCAGGCCTTGCAATCGACAAAGACATTATTCGAGTTTTTTACCCGATTTGTCCGGCTTGTGCCGCAGGAATCCAATTCCGTGCGGCACAGCCTTGTCATTGAAGCGGACAAAGCGACCTATCGTATCGAAAGGCAGCAAGAACCGACTGTTCCACCCGTTCAGGTGACCGGCTTTGGAGCCGCAATCTATGTACGCCTATTGCAGACCGTCGTCGGCGATTCCTGGGATTCTTCGCGCGTGCGATGGGAAAGCAGATACATCAATGGTCTACCTATCGACTATAAAGGGATCGAGGTTGGCTTGGGAACCTATCCCGGAATGCAAATTAGCTTTCCTGTGGAATGGTTGTTTTTGCACCATGTCTCTGAGTGTTCTGGCAAACCCGTAGCCTCACCGCGACAAGATGAAGAAGTAACCGTGGTGGCAGCTTTGCGATCTGTTTTACGTGACAAGCTAGATGAAACCGATTTGGGACCAAATGTAGTGGCTGGGTTGCTGGGGATACAGCCGGAACGGTTTCTGAAGGCCCTTCAGCAACAAGGCACAACGCTACCCCGCGAAATCAAGCGGCTGCGTGTCGATGTGGCAAAGGAGCACCTAAAAGAAGACCAGATGACAATTGCAGAGATCGGTCTGATGCTCGGCTATTCTGACAAGTCCCATTTCACTCGCTTTTTTCGAGGTCAAACCGGAATGACACCGACCAAGTTCCGCCTTGGTGCATAATTGCTGGACTGCTTTTCCACTTCTTTACAAATGGGGACCAACAAGTATTCGCAACACATTTTTTGAAGCCCCTATCTTAGGATCGCAGGGGGACAATTTCCCCATAGCCCCTACGGCAGCTCTTACAGTGCTACGCCTCCGCTTAAGCAAACCTCTGATTAAGTTCGATCGGCAGCAATTCTGATTGAAGCAAGTTGTCATGCGCTTTTGGACCGTTGGGAAACCGGTGCGACCCCCAAGCCACTGACAACGCAAGGCATCTCTCCAAGATAGCACTGGTCGCGGCAGAGGAAAACAACACCTTATTGCACGTGCGGTTTGAGTTAAAACGCTTCGTTGGCTCCGAATTTGCCGGAAGGCCGTGTCTTTCATCACCCACCATCCCCTCAATCCAGGCCTGCGGCGATGCGACCTTGTTGCAACCGATTGCAAAATGGGTGCAACGGGGCATAGTATTTGCCCATGAAAATGTCGAATACCACCTTACTTGCTCACTGGCCCCGTTCATGAGTGTCACGCTAAAAGACGTTGCCGCACTTGCTGGGGTTTCGCGGTCCGCCGTGTCGCGCACCTTTACCGAAGGCGCGTCGGTTTCTGCCAAAACCCGCAGCAAAGTCGAAAAGGCTGCAGCCGAGCTGGGCTATAGCCCGAACGCGCTGGCCTCCAGCCTGACCACCGGGAGGACCAAACTGATCGGGCTGATCTCGAACAACTTCCACAACCCGATCTTCCTGGAGGTGTTTGATCAATTTACCCGCGCCCTGCAAGAACGCGGCTTGCGCCCGTTGATCGTGAACCTGACGGATGAGACCGAGCCCGCAAACTCGGTCAGAATGCTGCGGCAATATTCGGTGGATGCCGTCATTGTGGCCTCATCTACCTTGCCGCCCAGCTTTGCAAAGGCGTTTCATGATGCGGGCGTTCCGGTGGTGCACACGTTCGGGCGGTCGGCCACCTCGCCCGAGGTTCATGTGGTCGGGATCGACAATGTCGAATGTGGGCGAATGGCGGCGCGGGAATTTCTGGCGCGGGGATATCGGCACATCGGCTATCTGGGCGGCCCCAAGGATGCGACATCGGCGATGGATCGCTATCACGGTTTCATGGAAGAGGTTGAAAAACACCCAAACCTGAAAGTCTCACATTCTTTCGCGACAGGATATTCGTTCGAGGCTGGCCGCGCCGAAATGCTGCGCCTGCTGGCCGGCACCCCGGCCGAAGGGTATTTCTGCGGCGACGACATCCTGTCGATCGGTGCGCTGTCGGCCCTGTCCGACCACGGCCTGCAACCCGGCAAAGATATTGGTATCATTGGTCTGAATGATATGGAGATGTCGCGCTGGGAAAGCGTCGATCTGACGACGATTCACCAGCCGATCAAGCAGATCATAACCGCATCCGTCGATCTGGTCGAAGAGATGCTGAAAGACCCCGAGCGTTACCCCGAGGCCCGTATCTTTCCCTGCCGGGTGATCGAGCGGGGCACGTTACGGCCCCGCCCCTGATCAGCGAAACATTGGCGGGCGCGCGTCGGTCCAGGCACCATGATTTTTGGACGACGCGACCGCCGCGTGAACGGCGGCAATCGACCGCACGCCGTCGGCGGGGGTTGGCAGCCCGTCTCGGACCTCTCCTTGAATGGCATCGGCCAGATCGCAGTAGATATTGGCCACCGCCAGCGGGAATCCTTCGGGGTGAGCAATCGCTACGCGCGACAGGCGCTGCGCGTCGTCATGCAACCCGCCTTCGCCTTTTTCGATGATCTGCGTGCGCCCTCCGACCGGGGTATAGACCAACTGATTGGGCTGCTCGGACGCCCAGCGCAGACCTCCGGTTTCGCCAAAGACCTGAATATCAAACCCATGCTGCCGCCCGATAGCCACAGATGACGTCCACAGCCGACCAACCGCGCCGCCCTCGGTGCGGAAGTTGATCATCGCGTCATCCTCCAGCTCACGGCTGACGATGGTCGAGGCCATGTCGGCAGACAGGGTTTTCACCTCATCGTCGCTGATGAAGCTTGCCATGTGCAGTGCGTGGATGCCGCAATCGGCGAACTGCCCGGATACGCCCGCCATCGCTGGATCATAGCGCCAGCGCACACGAGGGTTATCCGCGTCGGTCGCGTCACCGTGGTGGCCATGGCTGAAATTTGTCACTACCAAACGCACCTTGCCAATATCACCCGCCCGCACCATCGCACGCGCCTGCCGCACCATCGGATAGGCGGAATAGCAATAGTTCACCGCGCAGATTTTGCCCGATGCTTTGGCCACACGCACGATCTCCTCGCCCTCTTCCACGGTCATAGTCATCGGCTTCTCGCATAACACGTGGAAACCGGCCTCGAGAAAGGCTTTGGCGATCTCGAAATGGGTCGCGTTCGGGGTGGCAATCGTCACTAGATCAATTCGGTCGGGGCGGTCTTTTTCACCAGCCAGCATCTCTTGCCAATCGCCATATGCCCGGTCCTGCGCCACGCCCAGACGCTGCGCATATTCTCGCCCGACTTCTGGGCGATGGTCCAACGCGCCTGCGGCGAATTCAAACATCCCGTCGGCCAGCGCACCCAACCGGTGGGCGGGCCCGATCTGACTGCCCTCGCCGCCACCAATCATGCCCCATTTCAGCTTTGCCATGATCTTAGTCTCTCTGTTGTCTTGTCGTGTGTTCGATCAGAAATCACTGACGTCCTGCCATTGCCGCTGGTCCGAAGACGCCAGCACCGCCGCCAGAACACGGTTCACCTCATGCCCGTCGCGGAAGGTCGGCCAGATGTTTTGGCCTGTATGGATGGCCTGCAGGAAATCCTTCGCTTCGATGATGATCTGGTCCTGATAGCCAGTTCCATGGCCCGGTCCCTGACAGAAGGGTTCATAATCCGGGTGCGCCGGGCCGGTCAGGATCTTGGTGAAACCCCGAGATGCCTCGGGGCCTTCCCGGCAATACAGCCACAGGGCATTCTGATCCTCTTGATCAAAGCGGATCGCACCCTTGGTGCCAGAGATCTCATAGGCGTAACCCATCTTTCGCCCCGTCGCGACGCGGCTGAAATAGAGGTTCCCCATGACGCCGTTTTCGAACCGGCACATCATCTGGGCATGGTCGTCATTCGTGACCTCTCCGCCCGGTCGGTGGCGGTGGACGGTTTCCACATCAGCCATCACCTGCGTAATCGGCCCGATCAGGGCCATCGCACCGTTGACCATGTGTGGGGCCAGATCACCGATAGTGCCATTCGCCATGCCCGTTGTGCGCCAGGTCGCTGGGGCTTGGGGATCGGCATAGAAATCCTCGGTATGCTCGCCCCGAAACCAGGTGATGTCCCCGATCTCACCATCCGCGATCAACTGCCGTGCATATTGGCTGGCAGGTGTTCGGATATAGTTGAAGCCAACCATGTTGATCGCGCCCGCCGCCTCGGCAGCCGCCACCATCGCTTGGCTGTCCTCCAAAGACGCCCCCAGGGGTTTTTCGCACAACACCGGCTTGCCCAGCGCAAAGGCCGCCTCGGCGATCTGGCGATGCGTGGACTGGGGCGAGGCGATCACGACCGCCTCGACCTTTGGGTCGTTGACCAGCACCTGCCAGTCATCCGTCGCACGCGCGAACCCATAGGCTGCGCGATAGCGTTCCGCACTGGCAGGGGTCGAGGCGCAGATCATCTCAAGACGCGGGCGTAAGGCTGTGTTGAACACGGCGCCAACAGCGGCCATCGCAACCGAATGGGCCTTGCCCATATAGCCGCCACCGACGATTCCAATTCCGATTTCAGGCATTTGCAGCGGCTCCGAACAATATATTTGCAACCGGTTGCAAAATCAGTATCGTGAGAATCGACTTAACGCAAGGACCAACGATCCCTGCACGCCCCTTTTCGCCGGAGGACAAGACGTGAGCGCTTTGATGGATGGGATCAAAGGAAACCGATTTGCCGTTTTCGGACGCGCAGGCATGGATATGTTTGCCGACCCCATCGGCACCAAAAGCGAACATGCCGAAACCTTTCGCGCTGATCTGGGCGGCTCGTCCGCCAATATCTGCGCCGGGCTGGTCAAGCTGGGCAGCCAGGCGTCGCTGATCACTTCGGTCTCGGATGACGCGGTGGGGCGGTTCTGCCTGAACCGGCTGGCGCACTATGGGGTGGATACCTCGTTCATTCGCGTGATTGGCGGTGAATATCGGATTTCGCTGGCGGTCTATGAAAGCTGTGTTGAGAATTTCCAGAACGTCATCTACCGCAACGGCGCGGTCGATTTTCAAGTTACCGAAGAGGACATGGACCGGGTGGACTATGGCCGATTTTCCGCCGCGATTTCGGCCGGAACAGTCTTTGCCGCCGAACCCTCGCGCAGCGCGACGTTCCGCGCGTTCGACAATGCGCGCGCCGCCGGGCTGCCGATCATCTTTGACATTGACTACCGACCTTATAGTTGGCCCTCGCCCGAAGTGGCCGCTGACGTGCTGTCCCGCGCGGGCGAAGCCAGCGATCTGATCGTGGGCAACGACGAAGAGTTCGGATTCATGGCCGGCGGTATCGAGAAAGGCTTTGCTAAAGCTCAGGAATTGGCCCGCAAGCCGGGGCGCGTCGTCATCTATAAAATGGGTGAAAAGGGTGCGATCACGCTGGCGGATGGGCAGGAATACAAAACCGGCATCTATGCTGTTGACGCCATCAAACCCGTGGGCGCAGGCGACAGTTTCATGGCCGGTTTACTGGCATCGATCGCGGCGGGCCATTCGCTGCGCGACGCGGTGATGCGGGGATCAGCCTGTGCATCCATCGTGGTCTCGCAACCCGGCTGTGCGCCCGCCATGCCCACCACGGCTCAACTGGACGCCTTTCTTGCGTCCCACCCCGGTCCGACGACCTAGGAGGTTCAATGCATATCGCCCCTTTTGATAACCAGAACAAACCCATCGTGGATGTCGACGATCCGACGGTGCCGCTGAACTATTTCAACATCGTCAAACTGAAAAAGGGCGAGGCGTTCGAATACCAGGTGCCCGGCTATGAGACCTGCATCGTGCCCGCCACCGGTAGTGTCGATATCGAGGTCGAGGGCGTACAATTCCCGGCGCTGGGAAACCGGGGCGAGGATGTTTGGGACGGCGAGCCCGAAGGGGCCTATGTGCCGGTAGGCGCCAAGGCGCAGATGGTCTGCCTGTCCAATAGTGCTGAGGTCTTCGTGGCCGGAGCCAAATATGACAAGGTGCTGGACCCGTTCGATGTGCGCGAGCATGACCTTGTGCAATATGGCAGTGACGACACCAAAACTCATCGCAAGATCAAGCACATTCTGGGTCAAAAGCAGCACGACAAAGTGGGCCGTCTGTTGGTGAGCGAGCTGTTCACCGTCGGTCAGGGCGGCTGGTCCGGGTTCCCCAGCCACAAGCACGACACCAACCGCCTGCCCGATGAGACGCGGCATGATGAGACCTATAATTTCCGATTCAAACCCAACTGGGGCTCGGGCCTGCAGATGTTGCAGCGCGAGGATAACGAACCGGGGGATGCTTATCACATCGTCGATGGCTCGACCGTTTGCATTGATACAGGGTATCACCCCTGCTGCGTCCTGCCGGGCTATGAGATGTATTATTTCACCATCCTTGGCGGTCTGACCCAGCGGTCTCTGGTGCAGTATTTCCAACCCACCCATGCCTATCAGATTGAGACGATTCCGGGCATCAAAGACATGATCGCCAAGTTCAAATGACCCTCGTTACGCTGAAAGACGTCCTGCAACCGGCCTACACGCAGGGTTATGCCGTCGCCGGGCTTGTGACGCTGGGATGGGAGGACATGCGCGCCTATGTGGCCGCGGCCGAGGCGGAAAACGCCCCGGTTATTCTGCAGGCGGGCCCAAGCTGTCGTGAGCACACCCCTTTGCCCGTTCTGGGCAAGATGTTCCGGCATCTGGCGGAAAATGCCTCAGTCCCGGTCGTGGCGCATCTGGATCACGGCTATACGTATGAGGACTGCAAGATCGCACTGGACAGCGGCTTTACCTCGCTGATGTTTGACGGCTCGCGCAAGCCCTTGCAGCAGAATATCGATGAGACCGCTGCCATCGCCGAAATGGCCCATTCCGCAGGGATTTCCTGCGAGGGTGAGATTGGCTTTGTCGGTTATTCCGGGGGTGAGGGGTCAAACGGAACCGATCCTGCCGAGGCCGCCCAATTCGCCCGGCAAAGCGGTGTCGACGCGATGGCAATCTCGGTCGGCAATGTGCATCTGCAACAAGACAAAGAGGGCGGGCTGGATGAGGCCCGTATCGCCGAGATTGACGCGATGACCGAGGTGCCGCTGGTGATCCATGGTGGTTCGGGCGTGCCGGTCGAGCAACGCGCGCGCCTAGCCCGCGAGACGTCGATCTGCAAGTTCAACATCGGAACCGAGCTGCGCATGGCCTTTGGCACCGCCATGCGAGAAGCAGTGAACCGCGACCCCGAGCGGTTCGACCGCGTGACCATCCTAAAAGAGACCCATGACCCGGTCGAGGCCGCCGCTCGTACTGTCATTCGGGCCTTTGGCGCACCACCTCAGCGCTAAGCTCAGGCGTCGCGTTCCATGATCCATTCGACCTCAGGGGCCGGGACAAAGCGCCATTTGCGTAAGGGCCCGGCCATGACGTTCAGATAATACATCTCGAACCCATAGGGCGCGCCGCAGGGATGGTGGCCTCGCGGGACACAGACCACGTCGCCATCTGAAACGGCCATGGTTTCATCCAATTGGCCGTCATCCGTGTAGACTCGCTGAATGCCAAACCCGTTGGCGGGGTTCAGGCGGTGATAATAGGTTTCTTCCAGATAGGTGATGCGGGGATAGTCATCCTCGTCATGGCGATGGCTTGGATAGGATGACCAGTTGCCGTTTGGCGTAAAAACCTCGGTCACAAGCAGGCTGTCGGCGTAGTCTTCCGCCTCCATCGCGATGTTGTTGATATGGCGCGTGTTGGTGCCCTTGCCCCGTTCAGTCAAAGTAATGCCGTCCGGCCCGATACGACGCGCTTGATGTCCGCCTTGACCGGGGGCGGAACACACGGCCAGAACGCAATCAGTTTCCGCAACCGCCTGCCAATCGGTCCCGTTGGGCAAATAAAGGCAATGCGGAGGGGTCTTTTCGAACACATCCATCCGGTCGCCCAGCACGCCCCAATCCTGCCCCGCCCCGGTGATCTGCGCCTTACCTTCGACCATGACCAGGATGACCTCGCGATCACCGGTCACCTCGGAAGCTGTGTCGCCCGCGCGCAGATGGTAGAGGCCAAACCCGACATAGCGCCATCCGGCATTTGCCGGGGTGATGTCATGCACCTTTCCGCGCGTGCCAAAGGGTTTTTTCAAAAGGTCTGCCATCTCGTGTTCTCCGTATTGGGCGGGCGCGTTCGCCCGCCCGATATTGCGTTATGCTGCCTGTCGGGTTTCCAGCGCTGCAAGCGCCTGTGCCAGTTGTTCTTCTGTCCACCCTTCGGATACCGCGCTGCGCAGGATATCGGCTTGGCTGGCGGGGGCGTTCCCGCCAACCGGTGGGTCCGTATCCAGATTGGTTGGAAACGGATACCCCTCGGCAGTGGCAGAAATGGCCGCATCCAGTTCCGGCCCCGACAGATCGCCACGCTGCTTCAGCGCCACCAGCGCCGGGAACGCCCTCAGCGACATGGCGCGCCGGTCGATGGCCTCCATCGCGCGCCCAAAGGCTGAAGAGACCTGGAGCAGGTTCGCCATCCTGTTGATATCCGCGCTGCAGTTCTCGCCCGCCGCATGAAACAGCGCCGGGTTGAAGAAAACAGCGTCACCTTTGTCCAATGGCAACTGGATATAGTTGGCTTCGAAATGGTCGCGATGCGCCTCATCGTGAAACGCCAGATAGCCCCGAGCATAAAGCTGCGAAAACGGCAACAGCTTGGTCGGACCACTTTCGACCGGCATATCGCAATGAGCCACAGCGCCCTGCAAGGTCAGAGACGCTGTCACCAAATGCGCATGCGCCGGATACCGCGCGGCGCTTTCGGCGCTTTGAAACCCCAGATGATAGTCCCGATGCGCTTGCTGCGCCTTGCCACCGGGGCGGACCTGATTGACCTGTGCAGTCATCTGATAGTTCGGACCCAGCCACGCCTCACACGCAGCCGCAATTGAGGTGTTGCCGAAGTAAAGCGCAAAGCCCTCGGGATCCTTCATGCATTGCTTTTGCAGCGCATTCCACACCCGGTCATTGGCACCCGAGGCCGCAAAGTGATCGCCTTCGCCTGCCCCGCCTTCGCGCTCTTCGTCGATGATCTGTTGAAACACCTCCGTCGCCCGGTCGATCACGGTGGTATCCGCATAAGCACCTTTCAGCGCGATCACCCCGGCCGAGCTGTTCAACACCTGCCCCCATTCCGCAAGCAGAGCTTGACGTCGCGCGCCATCCTCTAGCGCAGGCCGCAGGGCACTCATGTCATAAACGGGTACGTTCTTTTCAATGCCCGCCGCATGCGGCACCGCTGACGCCTGTAGGGCCTGAGAGGTCAACACCTTGAATTCATCCAGATCACAGGATTCCCGGTCAAAATATCCGACATATCCAAGCTCTTGGCTTACCATGATTTTCTCCTTTCTCATGGCTTTGGTGTTGCCCATCGGGCGGTGAGTCATGCAGTGATCGTCAGCCCAGCCTCCTCACAGACTTCGACAATGTGTTCGTAACCCTTCTTCGAATACTCGTAGGGTGGCGCTTTGGCGGGGTCCTGTTCGGCCTCAACCACGATCCAGCCGCGGTAATCCATCGTCTTCAGCGCGTTTGCGACGGCTTGGAAGTCGATGCAGCCATCACCGGGCACGGTGAAGGCGCCGGCAATGACGGCATCCAGAAAGCTGCCATTGTTCTCGCGCGTTTCCTGCACGACCTGCGGGCGGATATCCTTGAAATGCACGTGATGCACCCGGTCGCCCCAACGGTTCAGAGTGGCCAGTACATCGCCACCCCCGAACAGCAGGTGACCGGTGTCAAAGCACAGCTTCACCTCGGGGCCCGACCCTTCCATCAGCCAGTTCACGTCATCTTCGCTTTCGATGATCGTGCCCATGTGATGGTGATAGGCCATTGGCATACCCTGATCCGCCATCCACTTGGCCAATTCGGTGATCTTGGCGGCGTAGGCCAGAACCTCATCCTTCGACAATTTCGGGCGGTCGTTCACCGGCGTTCCGATCTGACCCTGAACGGTGTTCGAGCATTCGGCGTATACGATACAGGGGCTGTTCAGCGCCACGAATTGTTCGACCTGTTCGCGCACGGCCTCGCGTTCGGTGGCAAAATCGTTCACCAGCGACGCGCCCGAGCACCAACCACCGCAAAGCGCAATGTCATTCGCCTCAAGATAAGCGCGCAGACCTTCGGTATCGCCGGGCATCCGCTGGCCGCGTTCGACGCCGGTATAGCCAATCTCACGCGACTCCTTCAGCGCCTGCTCCATGGTGTACGCGGCCGTCAGATCCGGCAGATCATCATTCTGCCACGCGATCGGAGAGATTCCGATTTTCACGCTCATTTGGTATTTCTTTCCTTGATCGCCAACTCGTAAGCCGCGCGTTTTTCGTTCACTTCAGGGCGGATGCTGACTTCGGGCACCGCCACTTCCCACCACGTGCCACCATATTCGGTCGAGGGGTAGGGATCGGTGTCGATGACTACCACATACGGCCCCTTGATATCGGCGCGTTTGGCAAGCGCGTCCTCGAGCTCGGCAATCGAGCCGGCCTTGACCGAAGTCGCCCCCATCGCTGCCGCATGAGCCGCAAAGTCGATACTGGACGGGTTCTCATGCACCGCGTGGTCCAACAGGTTGTTAAATTCGGCCCCACCGGTGCCCATCTGCAGGCGGTTGATGCAGCCAAAGCCCCGGTTGTCGGTGATCACCACGGTGAAGGACACGCCCATCATCGCGGCCGAGGCCATCTCGGAATTGGCCATCATATAGGTGCCGTCGCCGGTAAAGCAGATCACGTCGCGCTCGGGCTCGGCCATCTTGATGCCCATGGCACCCGCGATCTCGTACCCCATGCAGCTGAAGCCGTATTCCATGTGATATGCGCCAGGGCGCGGGGCTTTCCACAGTTTGTGCAGTTCACCCGGCATGGTCCCGGCCGCGCACATCACCACCGTATCGTTATGCGAGGCGCGCTGGACCGCGCCCACAACCTGCATATCCGTCGGCAGCGCGTTCCCGTCGCCGGGCGCGTCCGTGAGCTTATCGACCTTGCCGTACCAATCGGCCTTGAGCCTGTCCGAGACCGGATCGGCGCGATAGCCTTGAAGGGCAGCGCCCAGTTCGGTCAATCCGACGCGCGCGTCCGATTGCAACGGCATCGCGCTGTGTTTCTCAGCGTCATAGGCGTTGGTGTTCAGACACACCATCTCGCGATCCGGGTTCGAGAACAGGCCCCATGATCCGGTGGTGAAATCCTGCAACCGCGTCCCTACTGCCAAAACCAGATCAGCTTCGGCGCAGACCTCATTGGCCGGTTCGCCCCCGGTCACGCCAACGGGGCCCAGGTTCAACGGATGGTCCCAGGCCAACGCCGACTTGCCCGCCTGCGTTTCGGTGACGGGAATGTTGTGCATTTCAGCAAAGCTTTGCAACGCTTCTGTCGCATCCGAATAGTGCACGCCGCCCCCGGCGATGATCACCGGCCGTTTGGCCGCCTTGAGCGCCGCCGCCGCGCGGGCCAGCTCACCTTCATCCGGGCGGATGCGGCGCTGATACCAGACTCGGGGCTCAAAGAAGCTTTCGGGATAGTCATAGGCTTCGGCCTGCACATCCTGACAGAAGGAGAGTGTGACCGGCCCGCAATCGGCGGGGTCCGTCATGGTGCGGAAGGCGCGCGGCAGGGCGGTCAGCAGGTGTTCAGGCCGAGTGATGCGGTCGAAATAGCGGCTGACCGGGCGGAAGCAGTCGTTGGCGCTGACTGTACCGTCGCTGAAATTCTCGGGCTGTTGCAGAACCGGATCGGGCCCGCGCGTCGCAAACACATCACCCGGCAACAGCAAGACCGGCAGCCGGTTCACATAGGCCAGCGCCGCCGCCGTCACCATATTCGTGGCTCCCGGCCCGATCGAGGACGTCACCGCCATCGTCTGCGTCCGCCGCTTTTGCTTGGCATAGGCAATCGCGCAATGGGCCATGGTCTGCTCGTTGTGGCCGCGATAGGTGGGCAAGCTGTCTTTGACGGCATGCAGCGCCTCGCCCAGCCCAGCCACATTCCCATGGCCAAAGATGGCCCAGACGCCTGCGATAAACGGTTCTCCAGCCTCGTTCATCTGCGCGCCAAGATAGCGGACCAGAGCCTGCGCCGCAGTCAGTCGGATTGTCTTGCTCATTCGTGTTTCCTTTCAACACAAGGCCTTTATGGGCGATCCGTTGAATTTCAGTTTTACCAATATGCGTGACGGGTCCGTGTCAGACGGTCCCGCCCAGCGACCCTTCCAGTTCGGCCAGTTCCTGTCCACCGGCCATGAGATCCTGCAACTCTTCGGGCGAGATTTCACCGCGTTTAGCAGTACCAAGCGTCTGTCCCCTGTTCAGCACAGTGAACCTGTCGCCAACCGCCAAGGCATGGCGCACGTTATGGCTGATGAAAACAACGCCGACGCCCTGACTGCGCACCTTGTCGATCGTGGCCAAAACATTCGAGGTCTGGCGCACCCCAAGGGCCGAGGTCGGTTCGTCCAAAATCAGAATCTTCGCGCCGAAATGCACCGCACGGGCGATGGCAACCGTCTGGCGTTCCCCCCCTGACAAGGTGCCGACCGCCTGATCAGGCCCACGCAGGTTGATGCCCATCTTACGCATCTCCTCCATGGTGATCTCATCGGCCAGTTTCTTGTCGAAGAAATTGATGCCCGCGACTTTCTTCGTCGGTTCATTGCCCATGAAGAAGTTTCGGCTGACGCTCATCAGCGGGATCATGGCCAGATGCTGATGCACCGTCGCAATCCCCGCCGCAATCGCATCGCGCGGATCTTCGAAATGCATAGGCTGGTCTTCGAAAAATATCTCACCCGCCGTCGGCTTATGCACGCCGGACATTGTCTTGATGAAGGTTGATTTGCCTGCACCGTTGTCGCCCAGCAGGCAATGACACTCACCTGGCCTCAGATCGAAGCTGACCCCAGCCAGAGCGATCACCGAGCCAAAGTGTTTCTGGATATCGACCATCCGAATGATTGGGGCCCGTTCCTGCGCATCGCCGTGATGGAATTTGGTATCTTCGGTCATCTCAGCGCTCTCCTGTGATGATGCGGCGGATATAGGTGTTCAGGATCACCGCACCCAGCAGGATCACACCCAAAAACACCCGAAAGAGTGAGCTTTCGACCCCCGCAAAGAACAGCCCCTGCTGAACAACGCCAAAGATCAGCGCGCCCAAGGCCGCACCCAGCACCGAACCGTAACCTCCGGTCAGCAGCGCGCCGCCAATGACCACGGCAATGATCGCCTCAAACTCTTTCAGCAAGCCGCGATCCGCCCCGGCTGATCCGAACTCCATCACCTGACAGGTGGCGAAAACCGTGGCGCAGAAGGCGGTGAACATGAACATCAGAATCTTGACCCGGTTCACCGGTACACCAGAATTCCGCGCCGCCTCGGCATCGCCGCCCGCAGCAAAAATCCAATTTCCGAACTTTGTCTTGGTCAGAAGGATGTGACCAAAGAGGATGATGGCAAGCGCCCAAATGATCAGCATCGGAATGCCGTCGACCACAGGTTGACCGGCGCGTGTGCCGCGCTCGAAGGTCTCGATAATGCCCGCATCACCCAACCAGACGAACAGACCCTGCCCGACCTTGCCACCAAAGACTGCAGCCAGCCAATCGCCCTCGGCCACGTCGCGAATGCCACCTATGATGGTTTTACGCTCAATGGTTTGGGGCAAGTAGATGGTGAAGCCACGCAGAATGAACAGAAAGGCTAGCGTTACGATAAAGCTGGGCAATCCCGTGCGCACAACGATGTAGCCGTTAACCGCACCGATAAAGATACACAGCGCGAAGGTCACAATGATCGCCATCCAGACCGGCCAACTGAGCGTGACCGAGAAGATTGCGATCATCATCCCCGCGAACCCGATCATCGAGCCTACGGACAGGTCAAACTCACCTGCGATCATGAGTAGGCAGGCGCCCACGGCGATGATCATGAATTGGGCCGAGACAATCGACCAGTTCATTACGCCCTGCGCGTTGAACATGCCGCTGTCAAAGGCAAATAGCAGGAAGAATGTGAAGACGGCAACGGTGCCGACCATTCCGCCCAACTCCGGACGGATCAGGGCCTGACGCAACGGCGAGATCTCTTTGACCCGTTCGTCGCCGCCCGCTGCGGATTGCGCTGATTCAGCCATAGGTGCCTCCCCTCGCGCGCTTTAGAATGTTTAGAATAGGTGGGGTGCGGACGCAGCGTGAGCGTCCGCACCGATCAGAAGATCAGCGGTATTCGCCCGCAAACTCTTCGATTTTTTCAAGCCCGTCTGCGGTCACGAAACCGGGGCCCGAGTTGATGTTGTTACCCGGCAGAACGCCATAGCGGTGGTAGTTGGCCATCACAACAACCGGCAGATAGGCCTGAAGGAAAGGCTGCTGGTCGATGCCCCACTGGATCACACCGCTTTTGATACCTTTCACGATCTCACCACCCAGATCGAAGGTGCCGAAATAGATGTCACCGGCCATGCCGTTCTCTTCCAGCGCCAGAATGGTCGGATCAGCCGAGGTCGGCCCCAGCGTCAGCACGGCATCCGTATCGGGGTTGGCCGAAAGATAAGCCAGAACGCGGTTCTTGATCTCGGCCGGGTCCTGACCAGCGTCGATCATCTGCTCACCCAGTTCGATCCCCAGACCGTCGGCAAAACCCTGACACCGCTCCTGGCTGGAGGGCTGTACGATATAATGGTTCACACATAGGAACGAGCCGATACCGTCGCCCTTGGCGCGCAGACCAGCGGCGTAGCCTGCGTCATATTCCGGCTGGCCGACATACATCAACGCACCCACTTCCCGCGCCTTTTCCGGCGTGCCGGTGTTCATGATGATAACGTCGATGCCCGAATCCACGGCAGCTTTGATCGGGCCTTCCAGAATGTCAGGGTCCGCCAGCGTCGTGATAATCCCGTTCGGACCCGAAGCAGCGGCCTGATCAATGATCCGCGCCATGTCGGCCAAGTCACCGGTAGGCGGATTGCGATATTCAACCTCGACACCCATCTGCTCGCCCGCCAGAGCGATCCCGTTCTTGATGGTGTTCCACCAGCTGTCACTGTCCGGAGCGTGGCTGACCAGAATGTACTTCTCGCCCTCGGCCGCAGCGCCAGTGACGCCCGCGAACGCAACGGCGCTGGCCATCAGCACGCCCTTTACAAACTTCTTCATTTCCATTCCTCCCAATAGAACAGTCAATCTGTGTGCCGGGCTTGCCCGGCCATTCGGTTAAACCGAATCTCCTCTGCCCCGGTTCGGCACCGGGCTTTCCTCAGTTTGAGGATATCCGGCAATTTTGCAACCGGTTTCAAAACACATCCTCCAAAGCGACCGGTTGCCCGGTTTTTGCCGAGCGCGTCGCAGCCTCGGCCATTGCCAAGGCGGTCACGCCATCCTCCAACGTGACGGGCATCGCCATGCCGGTTTGCACCGCGCCGACAAACGCATCCCATTCGGCCCGGTAGGCTGGCATGTAGCGCTCCAGGAAAAAATACGTTGGCTTTGCTCCAACCACGCCATCGACCGTGGATTTGACGACCGTGTTTTCCAGAACGTTATGGGCCTGAAGCAACCCAGCGGCCCCAAGCAATTCAACCCGCTGATCATAACCATAGGCTGCACGCCGCGAATTCTTGATCACCGCGATGGCACCATTGGCGTAAGTCATTGTGGTTACAGCGGTATCCACGTCTCCAACAGCCCCGATTTCGGGATCCACAACCGAGGATCCAACCGCAGAAATCGTGATCGGCGCCTGCCCCATCAGGTAATTCGCCATATCGAAATCATGGATCATCATGTCCCGAAACAACCCGCCAGAGGTTTTGACATAGCTGACGGGCGGCGGAGCTGGATCGAAAGAGGTGATCGATAATAACTCGGCCTTGCCGATATCTCCGCTGGTGTAAGCCTGCTTCAAAGACGCGAAACTGGGATCGAAGCGGCGATTGAACCCGACCATCACGGGCTGACCCGTTGCGGCCGCGACCTGTTGGCAGGAAATTGCCCGTTTCAGGTCCAGATCAACCGGTTTCTCGCACAAAACCGCCTTTCCGGCACGGGTCGCCGCTTCGATCAGGTCCGAATGGGTGTCCGTCGGTGACGCGATCAGCACCGCATCAATCGCCGGGTCATTGATCACCGCCTCGGAGGTGCATGCCTGCGCCCCATATGCGCTTGCCAGAGCTTCGGCGGCCTCGGCCACAGCGTCAGACACGGCGCTCAACTTGGATTGCGCATGCCCGGCTATAGCCTCAGCATGAACACGGCCAATCCGTCCCGCGCCAATCAATCCGACGTTCAGCATGAGGGTTCCTCGAATCCTTACTCCAAGCCACAGTGTTGGTTTTTGCAACCGGTTGCAAGAATTTTTTTGCTGTTGCGTATTCCAGTGTCAGCACCCGGTTCGACCGACAGAGGATTTTTCTTGGGTTTCATGATAAGATGCAGCCCTGTTTGTGAGTTCCGGGGGGTGTTGCAATGGTTGAATATGGAATTGCCACGGGTACGGTTGGCGGTTCTGTCGGCGGTGGCGGTGGCTACCGCGGCGGAGGTGGTGGCGGAGGGTCGAATATCTCGTACTGGGTCGGATATTTCGAACAGAACCCCGAGATCATGATCGCCGCACTTGTCGGCATCTTTCTGGTCGCGCGGTATGTTCTGGCGCGGTGATCGCGCGATGCTCGGGCCTGTCGGGCCAAACCGGTGAGAAATGGCGATCCCTGAAGGACTCGAACCCTCAACCTGCTGATTAGAAGTCAGCTGCTCTATCCAGTTGAGCTAAGGGACCGCTGCGCCCTTCTTGCGGTTTTTATGCGCGGGGTTCAAGGGCCAAGCGCATGAAGGCACTGTTTGGGTCTTCGGAGTAACCAAAGATCGGGCCGCAATAGGAATAGCCCAGCGCCTCGTAAAGCTTACGCGCCGCGTCATAGTCGGGCAAATGGGCTGCCCCGGTTTCCAGAACCAGTGCCTGCATCCCGTCAGACCGCGCGACATCCGCCAGATGGGCCATCATGGCGCGCGCCAGACCCCGGCCACGCGCCGCCGCGACGATATGCACGGATTTAACTTCGGCCGTGCCATCCGGCAACGCCTTGAGCGCACCGCAGCCGATGGCCTGTTCGGCGTCAAACATCGCCCAGAACCGGATACCAGGCCCCGCAAGACCGCTGGCATCCATCGTATGATTGCTTTCCGCCGGTCCCGCAGTTTCACTATGGGCAAAATGCGCCTCAATCACCGGGCGCAGCGCGTCCGATGTTGGGTCAGCTTCGCGGATGTCGATCAATTCAGTGCGTCCAGGGTGCGCGCCGGTTGGTGGCGAAATTCTCTCCATATCCACCTGCTCGAACGTTGGGTTTGCGCTTGTGCGGCTCGGTCACCTGAGCATCAATTCCGTGGTCCTTGGCGTAATCCAACGCCTCTTCCTTGGTGTCGAATTTCAGGCGCACCTGAGTTTGCGTGTCGCTGGAGGAGGTCCAGCCCATCAACGGATCAACCTCACGCGACGAAGCAGGGGCATACTCCAGAACCCACTTGCGGGTTTTGGCCATCCCCGAGGTCATCGCATTTCGCGAAGGCTGGTAAATCCGTGCGCGCATGTCGCCTCTCCGTACTCACTTGGCTGGGCATGTTTATGCGTCAGAGCTGCTGCGTGGACAAGTCCGTAAATGTCGCAACTTGGTGTGATTGAAATGGCCTCTTGAACAAGAACAAAAACAGATCAAAATCAGGCTCGAAAGGAATCTCCCCTTATGGCCTATGCACATTCCGACAAGACCCAGCTGACTGCCGAAGACGTCCGCGCCCGCCTGAAACTGGAAGGCGGCAAGGCATTTGTCATGCATACCGATTTTTCCCCCGCAGGGGATCAGCCAACGGCCATCAAGGAACTGGCAGGCGGCGTTCAGGATGGCGAGCGGGATCAGGTTCTACTAGGCGCGACCGGCACGGGCAAGACCTTCACCATGGCCAAGGTGATCGAAGAAACCCAGCGTCCCGCCATCATCCTTGCGCCCAACAAGACGCTGGCCGCGCAGCTCTATGGTGAGTTCAAAGGCTTCTTCCCCGAAAACTCGGTCGAGTATTTCGTCAGCTACTATGACTACTACCAGCCCGAGGCCTATGTGCCGCGCAGCGACACCTACATAGAAAAAGAATCCCAGATCAACGAACAGATCGACCGGATGCGCCACTCGGCCACCCGCGCGTTGTTGGAGCGTGATGATGTGATCATCGTGGCGTCGGTGTCTTGTATCTACGGCATCGGCTCAGTCGAAACCTACGGGGCGATGACGCAAGACCTGAAAGTCGGCAGCGAATATGACCAGCGGCAGGTAATGGCTGATCTGGTGGCTCAGCAATACCGCCGCAACGACCAGGCGTTTCAGCGTGGGTCCTTTCGGGTTCGTGGGGACAGCTTGGAGATCTGGCCTGCCCACCTTGAGGACCGTGCGTGGAAGCTGTCATTCTTCGGTGAAGAATTGGAACAAATCACCGAGTTTGATCCTCTGACCGGTGAGAAAACTGATACGATGGAGCAGATCCGGGTCTACGCAAACTCGCACTACGTGACGCCGAAGCCCACGATGCAGCAGGCGATCATCGGCATCAAAAAAGAGTTGCGCATCCGGCTGGACCAACTGGTCGGCGAAGGCAAATTGCTGGAAGCCCAGCGACTGGAACAGCGTACCAATTTCGATCTGGAAATGCTTGAGGCGACCGGCGTTTGCAACGGGATCGAGAACTACTCGCGCTATCTAACCGGCCGTGCGCCGGGCGAACCACCCCCGACCCTGTTCGAATTCATCCCCGACAACGCCATCGTCTTTGCCGACGAATCCCACGTCTCGGTCCCGCAAATCGGCGGCATGTACCGGGGCGACTATCGTCGTAAATTCACACTGGCCGAACACGGGTTCCGCCTGCCGTCCTGCATGGACAACCGCCCCCTGAAGTTCGAAGAATGGGACGCCATGCGCCCACAATCCGTCTTTGTTTCAGCCACCCCTGCGGCGTGGGAGTTGGACCAATCGGGTGGCGTTTTCACCGAACAGGTCATCCGCCCTACCGGCCTGCTGGACCCCGAGGTCGAAATCCGCCCCGTTTCGATGCAAGTGGACGACCTGCTGGATGAGGTGCGCAAGGTGGCCGCCGATGGCTTCCGCACGTTGGTCACGACCCTGACCAAACGCATGGCCGAAGACCTGACCGAATACCTGCACGAACAGGGCATCAAGGTGCGCTACATGCACTCGGATATCGACACGATCGAACGGATCGAAATCCTGCGTGACCTGCGGCTGGGGGCCTTCGACGTGCTGGTCGGCATCAACCTTCTACGCGAGGGGCTCGACATTCCCGAATGCGGGCTGGTCGCCATTCTGGACGCCGACAAAGAAGGGTTCCTGCGGTCCGAGACCTCTCTGGTCCAGACCATCGGCCGCGCCGCGCGGAATGCCGAGGGCCGGGTTATCATGTATGCCGACAAGATCACTGGTTCCATGGAACGCGCGTTGAACGAGACCAACCGCCGCCGCGCCAAGCAGATCGCCTATAACGAGGAACACGGGATCACCCCCGAGACGGTGAAAAAGAATGTCGAGGACGTTCTGGCCGGGTTGTATGAGGGCGACGTCGACATGAACCGCGTCACCGCCACCATCGACAAACCGATGCACGGCGCCAACCTTGAGGCCCATCTGGACGGGTTGCGCGAACAGATGCGCAAAGCCGCCGAGAACCTTGAATTCGAAGAGGCCGCCAATATTCGGGATGAGATCAAACGTCTGGAGGCGGTCGATCTGGCCGTCGCCGACGACCCCATGGCGCGCCAATGGGCGGTCGAGAAAGCATCCGAGGATGCGGTGAAATCGCGTGGTCGGTCAACGGCTGGACGTCCGGGGCAACGCGGTGGGAATGTGAAGCGACGGAAGCGTTAGACTGTTGGCGACGCAATACAAAGTTGCAGCACATGGCGTTGTTTGCGTCAGCCGCCTTGCCTAACCGCATTCCGTGGCTAGGTTCAAAGTATGCGAGCCGTTCTGATATCACTGATCCTTAGCACGCCTGCCTTTGCGTGGGATGCAACCGTTGGTCAAATTTGTACGCTTTCGCACGAGACTGACGCAGCGAAAATATTTCTCACCTACGACCCGTCTAAACCGCTTTATTCAATCACCGTGACCCAAACGAACTCTGTTTGGAAACAAGCCCCGTGGTTTGCAATGCGTTTTGAAGGCTCGTCACCGATCGAGATTTCTACATCGCACCATGTTCTTTCCAACGGCGCAACGTCTTTGACCGTCACGAATACGGGCTTCGGAAACGTGCTTGATGGGTTGGAGTACAACCAAATAGCCTACGCATTCACGCAGGATCATGTGGCCACATTCTCGCTGGTCGGCGCTGCTGACCCAGTGCGGGTTTTTCGCGAATGTGCGGGAGCTCAACTATCCTAAGTCATCCGGAACGCAACCATCCCTGACATAGATTTCATCGCGTTTTCACGGCAATGTGGACAAAGTGAGCAAATCTCAATCGGTTTGAACCCGAGCGAGTTTTTCTCGCTCACGTCAGCGTTCACCCCTTATCCCAATGGGCAATCACATCATACCCAACCGGTGTCGGCGGCCCTTCCATGAACTCGGCGAAATGGCCCCACAGTTCGGCCACTTTCGGGGCATTCGCGTTCGAGGTCGCCTCGCTCTCGACCACCGAGATCACATAGCCCGAGCCGTCTTCGTTCATCACATTGGTAAAGCTATGCATGCCGGGCATGCCCATGATTTCTGACTTCAATGCGTTCATTTTCGCCGTCGCGGCCTCGCGCGTGCCTGACTTCATTTTGAATTGAGTAATACGTGCAAACATGACTTTCCTCCCTCGTCTGGCGAAATTGCCGTAGGGCGCGATCAAAGAAATCCCGCCGCGCAGAAGGTAGCATGGCAGGCACAAATCTCGTATTGATACTTACGATTTCAGCACATTTTCAACCACGCGCCTTACCCGAGCATGCTGACTGACACTCCAAAGTTGCAACCCAGCGCATAGAACTGAGATGTTGCGGGGCTAGCGCGTAGGTTAAACGCCCAACTCCGCCCGTACCTTCTTGGTCAGCTTCGCCACCACCAGATCATAAGACGTCACGATATGCTCGCGCAGCGAGGCGTCGCTCATCCCGCGTTCCTCATAGACCTGCAACCACTTCATCCCGCGTGAGGCCAGATAGGGCGCCGGGCGGATGCCGGGGACGTCGCTCAGGACCTCAAACGCCAGATCGGTGGCTTTGAAGGTAACGGCGTCGCGCCCCTCGTGCCAGCCGCAGATCGCAAACACCTTGCCGCCCACTTTCCACACATCCGCATTGCCCCATTGCACCACATGGGTTGTGGCTTTGAGATTGGCGCAGAACGCGTTGAATTCGTCTCGGGTCATCGCCATTGCCTGGAAAACTAGGGTCGCAGAAATTTGGCACTGCCGACGGAGCGCTCGGCCGGTTGAGCCACTTGCGGGGTTTCGGTCACGGCCGGGGTGGTAAGACGCGGGGCCGAACCGCACGCTACGCCATCCCCGTCAGGGTCGTTTCGCAGGTGATAACCCGGCTCACCAGCGTAGTACGGGCCGGGGATCACTTTGACTGCCGTCGCGCATCCAACCATCGCGATTAGGTGTAGCATAGCCTCTTCCTGCTCGAACTCCGAGGTGCGCAGGTAGACGCCCAGCGCAATCCCCGTAGTCGTTACTGGCAGCATGAGGACCATCAACAAGATGCGAACGGGCGACAAAGCCCGTTTACGCAGTGCCTCGGCGCGTCGAACACGTGCCGGAGCCTTGGGATCGGTAAAAAGCGAGCGCGACTCGGATTCGTTCGTCGACATGGCCAAAGACTAACGCCGGTTTATGTCAAAACCGAGGCCCAAAAGATGGTGGCCAGAGTGATGGGAACAGAAATCCGCGCCGCTAACGGACGACATGGACCGCGCAGGACGCGTGCCGGACCACATGGTTGGCCGTCGATCCCAACAGAAGGTCCTGCATCCCCGGACGATGCGACGCCATGATGATCAGGTCGGGCTTATGTTCTTCGGACCAATCCAGAATGGTGCGCCCGGAATGCCCTTCGACAACCACACCTTTGGCATTGGGAAGTTTGGCGGCCAAGCTGTCCAATTCGGTTTGCAGAGCCTTGCGGGCTTCGCGCAGATATTCGGGCGGCATATAGGAAATCGCGTAGTTCGGGATATGCTCGACCACATGCAGCAGCGTGACCTGTGCATCCGGGGTTGCCAACACCTTGGCCAGTTTCAGCGGGCCGGAAATATCCCGCTCTGCATCAAAGGAAATCGGGACCAGAATATTGTGATACATGACGCGCACCTCCGTTCATTTCGCGGTCAGGATGCGCCAATTCGCAAGGCACGGCTTTGATTTAGGTCACGATCCGCTAAAAGTTTCGGCAACATCGTACATCACCGGTTCAAAGCTTTTGCACAGCTCGTTGATCTTGCGATTCCGGTCGCGCATTTCCGGGGTGCGCAGCATCGCCAGAAAATCCTCGCGCCGTTCCCATTGCGAGTAATTGGCGATCCGCGTCTGAGCGTCATTGACATGCAGCCCCGCCGCCACAAAGCCGGGCTGCTTCGAGATGAAATCGGCATAGGCGTCAGTCAGCGCCTCAAGCAGGTCTTGACAGGTACCGGGCGTCATCTCGAAGGTCGTGATCACGGTTTGGACGCTGGTGTTCTTGGCAATGTTCGGCATCTGGAATCTCCTGTTATTGAGCCCAGCCTAGCATAGGATTTCCAAAGGTCCCGCCTTTGTTGGCGAATTCAGCACTTTGCCACGGCTGCGGGAATTCGTCATTTCACTAACGATCCGTTAACCATGCTGACCGATGCTGCGCCCATGTACCGGGCTCTTTACCTTTTGTTCATTATCCTGTTGGCCTCGCCTGCGTGGTCGGGCGCATGGTTGCGCGGCAAGGATTCCGCTTTTACGGCGGCGTCGGTGACGGTGTTCAAGGAACCCGACCAGGGGTATGACTATGCATCCGCGCTTTATGCCGAATGGGGTGCTCGGGACAATCTGACAATTGGGTTCGATTTTGAAGAGAACCGAGACCTCTACGGTCATGCGACCGTCTTTGCCCGCATCCCGGTTGCCGATTTACAGCAAAAGGGGCGGTTTGCCGCAGAGTTCGGGGTTGGTGTGCATCACCGCTATCGTGGAGCATGGGCGCTGTACAAGGCAACCCTGTCCTATGGAAAGGGGTACTCGACCGGATGGGGCAATGGCTGGGTGGCCCTGGACGCATCATTGGAATACCGCACCCACGACGCGCTCTATCGCAAACTGGACCTGACAACAGGCCTGAATTCAGCGCGGCTGATCAACCCTTTGCTTCAGGTCGAGACCGCTTATCGCAGCGGAAGCTCTCTGTTCTGGCGGGTCCGGCCGTCGGCCATGATCCGGTGGCAGGACAGCCCGACAACCTGGGTACTGGGGCTGGAGCGGAAAGATGCCCGCAATGACACGGGCATCAAACTGGCAATCTGGTCCGAGTTCTGACGCCGCCGCTCAGCGCTCCATTCGGATGATGGTCGAGACTGATCCGCGCAAGGATTGCGCCCAGCGCAGGTTAATAACGTCCTTCCCGCTGCCCTGTTCCAGCTCCACATAAGGTGTGTCGTGGATAGTCCCGCCAAAAGCGTTCTTCAATGGACCCAACACCGTAACCGCGTCACACCCGCGGGCTTTTCCGCCAAATGGAAGACGCGCTTGCGACCCAATACTCCAGACCGACGAATTCGAGCTTTGCGCGTGAACCAGACGCAGCGGGTTTTCAACCTTGGCCGAGATGCCATGAAACGTGTTGTCCCTGAAACTCACGTTCAGATGCGCGAAATGGTTGAAATCCGCGAAAGTCGTATCCACCCGCTCGGCTCGGTCGATCGCGCCGTTGATGGAGCGAAATTTGTTCCCAGCAACAACGACACCATTCAGGAAATGGCCAGGCCCGTGCGGCCGAATGACAATATTGCTGAACCAGGGTGCGACCTCGTTACAATAGAATATATTGTCGGTTATGGTCATCGCGCTGAACGAAAATCCCGCCGTGTACGCCGGATTGGCGTCCCGCTCATTAGTCCACTGCAAAAAGCAATTATCGACATAGTTCTCGGAAATGGTCGAGCTGTTATAGGTCCCGATCATAACCAACCCGGCGCTGCGCACGCCCTGAGCAATGCTGTCGCCCTGGAAGAAGTGGTTGCCCAGCACCAGGTTGTTCGTCCCACCCAGAACGGCAAAATGCAGGAACCTGACAGCACGATTGTGGCGCAGTTTGATATCATTCGCTGTCGCGTTCAGGGCGATGGATCTGCGATCCGAGACGTTGAAAGACTCCTCAGCCGACAGGAACTGGCAATTGTCGATCAACATCCCCTGACAGCCGGTACCGATTGAAGTAATCCCGCGATCCTTCGGACGGCTGACAAAGCAGTTGGTAATCGCAAATGTACTGCCAGACGGTGCCAGACGAATGCCGCTGCATCGACCGTTGCACTGGAACTCGATCTCTTCCATGCCAAATTTGCGCAGGGTGCTGAAACCCATGAAATCCAGCAAGTACTTGAACGAAAAAAACGAGAACGACTGCGTGCCCGCCGCATCATAAATCGGGGCGTTCAGAGTGATTTCGCCCGCACCAACATTCTTGGACCGCACGTAAATCTCGCGCCCGACACCATTGCCACCTACCAAGGACCCAACTGGAATATTCGCAACATTGGCGACATTGGTCAGCCGAGTCGGATCGGATGGGTTGTAGGTTGCGACCGAAGTGAAGGTCTCGGTATCCCAGGCTGCATTGTCTTTGACATCGAACTGGCCATTGCGAATGACGCGACGGGTGGAGAAACCACTCTGCCGGTTCGGAACGGCTGCGGCCATTTCAATCGGGCCGTTTACCGATATCTTGCGTCCACCCATGTCCAGGGATTCATGGTCCGCATTGTTCAACAGCGCCTGAAATGCCTTTTTAAATGCCAACTCCTCATCCCCGAACGCGGTGATATAAGCTGGCAGGTCGAAATTCTTGGTCAACAGCAGCATCTTATCGTCAGGCATCGTGACGGTGCCCTCAAACTCGATCTCGGACGCGATGGTGGTATTTTCAGTCAGCAGGTAAGTGCCTTCAGACACAAAAACCCGGCGTCCACCCGCAGCCTGGTCCGCCGCGACAAAGGCGGACGTGTCATCTGCAACCCCATCACCGACCGCGCCAAAATCGCGTACATCCACAAGGCTAATCATGTCGCGCAGAAAAACACCGGTCACATCCGTGATCTCGATATCATCCACCCGCACGATCGAGCCATTCGCTCCGATCAGATCAAGTCCGAAATGGCCATAAATCGCGGTCACGCCCCAGGGCATATCCACGCCGGTGCGCTGCCCCGCCCCGACAATCGCGGTGATTTCATGGACGGCGCCATAGCCCGACAGTTGGGTTGCGGGGCCTTGCTCGATCACCCCATCCAAATGTGTCTCACCCGCGCCACCAGCCCAGGCCGCGATCCGAACCTCGGGCAAAGGCCCGCTGATTGCCTTCACCCGCGCCTTGATCTGAAGATAGCACCCCGGCTGCAACGGGGTCTGCCCCATATAACGCAGCTTTTGCGTGGCGCTGACTTTGAGGATTTCAAGGCAGCCGCCGAAATCCGCATCCGCCGGAACAAAAGCGCCGGTGCCCGAGCCTTCATAGGTCGGCGAGCCGGGCGTTCCGTCGCCGCTGGACCAGACGTTCAGGCCGTTTGCAAAAGCAGGCGGCATGAACACGATGCCGTCGGTGATTGCCTTATTCATAGAAATCCCTTTCCCAATCGCACCCATCAGCGCGCATTAACCCAGGGCTCGGGGCCACCCCGAGCGCAAAAGCCTGAGTACAGAAAGGGTGTTAATCGCTACTCATGTCACCGTGACGGTGGTGTTGCGTCACGCCGCGGGGTCCGAGTTGCCCAGCAACTGCACGCCATTGATCTTCCAGCCATTTTCTAACTGAATCATCTGATAATCCAGAATATGAGTTTGTCCGGCACCATCAACGATCAGTACCTTTTGCCACAGCGCGCCCGCGATCTCGCGCAGTTCCAGAAACCGAATATCAGCGGGTCGCCAGACCATAGGATAGCCGTTGCGCACCATGTTCCCGAAATTCTCGGGCGTGCGGAAAATGCTCTGGATGTTGGGGCTTGCAAAGGTAAAGGCGGTGGCGAAATCATCCGCTTTGAACGCCTGTATCTGCGCCGCGATATTGGCTTCGATCTCGGTGCTTTGGGCAAATGCACCCGTGGCCAAACCGGCACTCAACGAAAGGGCAAGCAAGATACGACGCATGGGGCTACCTCCTTTGGCAAGGGTAGCCCCACATCATGTCAGGTCAAATCAGGCCAGCTCTCCGGTCAAAGCCTTGTCGATCAGCGCAATCGTTTCGGGCACACCGTAAAGGGCAATAAACCCACCAAAGCGCGGCCCTTGCGAGGCCCCCAGCAGAACCTCGTAGAGCGCTGTGAACCATCCGCGCATCGGGTCGAATCGCTCGCGCCCGATGGAGTAAACCACTGATTGCAGCGCCTCGTCCTCAAGCGGACCATCATAGGCTTGCAACGCGGCCTTCAACGCTTCCAGTGCCTCACGTTCCTGATCAGTCGGCGCGCGGTGCTGTCGGGTGGGTTTGACGAAATCGTTGAAGTAGCGCACCGCAAAGCCCGCCGCCTGATCCAGATCGGGATGCGTTTCTGCGGTCGCCTCGGGCGCATAGCGGCGGATGAA
The DNA here is from genome assembly GCF_056531325.1 of Ruegeria sp. N8. Lineage (NCBI taxonomy): Bacteria > Pseudomonadati > Pseudomonadota > Alphaproteobacteria > Rhodobacterales > Roseobacteraceae > Ruegeria > Ruegeria sp. N8. The sequence continues at coordinate 48,118 of NZ_JBQFLQ010000003.1, forward strand.
ACCCCACAGCGCTTCTTTGTCCTCGGCACCAGACACTGATGCAAGGTTCAGTAGCATCGCAAACGGCACCATAAGCGTGGATGCAGGCACGTCACCGCCATGGATATGCCAGACCGGGTTGTTCAACTGCGCCTTCAATTCCTGCCCCGGATAGGCGCGCAATTGCTGGTGATACTCATCCACCGCCTTGGGAATGACGTCAAAGTACAGACGCTTGGCTGTTTTGGGCTTTTGGTACATGAAATACGACAGGCTTTCCGGCGCGGCATAGGTCAGCCACTCTTCCATCGACAAACCATTGCCCTTGGACTTCGAGATCTTCTGCCCCTGCTCATCATTGAACAACTCATAGCTGAGCGCTTCGGGCGGCTGCTTGCCCAGCGCCCGGCAGATTTTCGACGATTGCGTGACGGAGTCGATCAGGTCTTTGCCGGACATCTCATAATCCACGCCCAGCGCGGCCCAACGCATGGCCCAGTCGGGCTTCCACTGCATCTTGACGTTGCCGCCCGTAACCGGGATTTCGACCCTTTCGCCATCAGGCTCCTGATAAACAATCGTGCCCTTAGCCACGTTGCGTTCAAGCGTCGGCACCTGCAGCACATGACCGGTTTTCGGGCTGATCGGCAGGAAGCAGGAATAAGTCTCGCGCCGCTCGGGCCCGAGGGTCGGCAGCATGATTTCCTGAATCTTGTCGAAGCGCTCCAGCGCGATCAGCAGCGCCTCATCAAACTTGCCGCTGGTGTAGTAATCGGTGGCCGAGGCAAATTCATACTCGAACCCAAAACTATCCAAAAAATCGCACAGCATCGCATTGTTGTGCTGCGCGAAGCCTTCATGCGTGCCAAACGGGTCGCGCACCTTGGTCAGCGGCAGATGCAGGTCTTCTTTCAGTTCGTCCTGCATCGGCACATTGGTCGGAACCTTGCGAAAGCCGTCCATATCATCCGAAAAGCAGATCAGCTTGGTCGGAATATCGCTGATCTGTTCAAACGCATGCCGTACCATCGAGGTCCGCGCGACCTCGCCAAAGGTGCCGATATGCGGCAGGCCCGACGGGCCATAGCCGGTCTGGAACAGAACATATCCCTTTTCCGGCGCACCTTGTCTGTAGCGTTTTAGGACCCGGCGCGCCTCTTCGAAAGGCCAGGCCTTGGACGACATCGCGGTTTCACGCAGTTCAGACATGTTCTCAGGTGCTCCATCGGGAAATACAGCGCCGGACGCCCTTTGCGACCCGACCGACCCCTCCTATTGTGCCGGTGCAGCATGAGTCAATAAAGCGCGCTGTTTTTCTGAGCGGAAACCCCGGTTGCGGTTTATTCGGCTGCCGTCACTTTCGGCGGGAACTTGTTCGGCAGCAAACCCATTCGCTGCGCCTGATGCACATCGGCCAGCAGATCCCGATCGGCAGCGGCAAACAGCTCTTCGGGATCGTCCAGCACGAAATACCCCATCTGATGCATGTCGATCCGATACGGCGTACGCAAGATCGTCATCACGTCGAACGGGTCCCGGTCGGGTATGTCACTTTCCACGGCATAAACCAGCTCTGTAGGTGAAGACGCCAGCCCCGAGCCCAGCGCCTTGATCTGTCCGCCCTGTCGGCGCAATCCGAATTCAATCGAAAACCAATAGAGGCGTATCAGCCACGCATAGTCCTTGCCCCCCGCCTGCACCCCAGCCTTGCCGATTGCATGGCTGAAAGCCGCAAAACGTGGGTCGCTCAGTAAGGGCGTGTGGCCGAAGATTTCGTGAAAGATGTCGGGTTCTTCAATATAGTCAAAATCCTCGCGCGACCGGATGAACGAAGCTGCAGGAAAAACTCGATCCGCCAGCATACCAAAGAAGGTCTTGAACCCGATCAGCGCCGGAACCGGTTGAACCCGCCACCCGGTCAGGTCCAGAAGACGCTCGGATATATCCGCGCAGGACGGCACGTGGGTCTTGGGCATCTCCAACCGATTCAACCCGTCCAGATATTCCCGCGCCATGTAGCGCTGCACATTTTCCTGCTGCGCTGCATAAAGGTCCGCCCAAACCGCATCCTCCTCGGCGGTATAGGCAATATGGCCGCGCGCGTCGGCCTGCTTGGCCACGTATTTGGTGGATTTGGGCATGGAACGTCCTCCTTGATAGAATTTTAGCCCTTACTCGTGGTAAAATTGACTTAATAGCATGAGAAATTGCTGGATTTTTGGCCCAAACATTTCAATAATGTGCTGATTATGACCCAAACCATTCAACCTGCTGACATCGCTATCCTGCAAGAGCTTCAGTCAGACGGACGTCTGTCCATGCAAGAGCTTGCCGACCGGACCGGGCTGTCGGCCTCGCAATGCTGGCGGCGCGTGAGGGATCTTGAGGCAACGGGTGTCGTCTCCGGTTATGCCGCGCGGGTGCCCGCAAAATCGGTGGGGCTGAATGCGATCGCCTACGTTCACATCGCGTTGAAAGACCACCAAGAGGACAGCATCGCGTCCTTCCTGCGTCTGGTTGAGACCGAAGCCCAGATCGTCGAATGCGCCTCGATCACCGGGGATCACGATTTCATCTTGAAGGTCTACGCGCGCACCCCCGAGGACCTTGAACATTTCATCATGCAACGCCTGTTGAAATCCGGCCTTGTCCGCGACACACGCAGCAATTTCGTGCTGCGCCAGACCAAAACGCGTGGGCCGTTGCCCATCTTGTGACGCTTTGGCCGCCGAAATCCGTTGAACCCGATCCCGGTCCCTCCTATCGTGCGCGTTCAGAACAGCTCTATCAGGACCACGCCATGACCGATCAAGTGCCTCACCCGATGTCTCCGCAGGATTGCCTTGTTGCGATCATGGTGGCGATCTCAGCATCGGACGAAACCATTCGCACGGCTGAACTGGTTAAAATCGAAGCCGCTGTGAACATGCTGCCGGTCTTTGCCGAGTATGACATCGACCGCACCCGCCGAGTCTCGCAGATCGTGTTCGACCTGTTCGAACAAGAGGACGGGCTGGATGCGCTGTTTGGTCTGATCCGGGAAAACCTGCCCGAGCGGCTGAACGAAACCGCATATGCCCTGGCTTGCGACGTGGCCGCTGCGGACGGATCCCTGGCCGAGACGGAACTGCGCCTGCTAGAAGAAATCCGTTACGAACTAAACGTCGACCGCCTGCACGCCGCTGCAATTGAACGCGGCGCACGGGCACGTCACACCACCTGATCCTAGCTGCCGCTCAGCGTTCCCCAACGTGCGATCAAAGCGCGCTGCAACCTGCGCGACCGCGCATTCCAACTGCGTGCGCCCGCCGGGCGCTCCCGGTTCGCGCGCGGGATTGTGGCCCGGTGGTCGACATCAGCTGTGAAGATAGCAAAGGCCAGTTCGGACCCGTCTGGCGTGGTGATGAAACCTCCCAAACCCGAGACGAAATTCAACGTCCCTGTCTTGGCGTCCACCTTGATCGGGTGGTCTTTGACGGGTCTTCCCTGACTGTCCAACAACCTGAAATTCTTCAATAAAGGCCGCAGCGCTCCGGCTTTCTGCGCTGCGATCAACGCCTTGACCAGATCACCCGGCGCGACCCGAGACGCATCCCCCAGCCCCGAATGATCAACCATCTCAATGCCGTTGACCCCATATGCCTCGGCGGCCCAGCGATTCATTTCGTCGGCCGAGTCTTGCAGGGTGTGCAGATCGGCACCACGCGCCTTGGACGCCGTCATGCCCACCAATTCCGCCGTCACATTGGTCGAATATTTCAGCATTCCCCGCAAAATATTGTCCAGCGTGTCACTATAATGCGTGACCAGCAAACTGCCCTGTGGCGCTTGGTTCGCAACCTGCACGCGGTCTAGCACAATCCCGTTCGACCGCGCCAATGTCCGAAACACATCCCCGGCGTAGAGCGCCGGTTTGCGTACCGGCAACCACCGGGCGCCACCTTTGCCCAGCGCCCCGCGGGCAACGGTCCAGCGATCTTGCCGCGCGCTTGGTTCATAGGTGTAGATCGGGGCTTTCCTGCTTTCGACCCGCATAGTTGCCACATCTACAGCTGGCTTGTAGCGCGCGCTTCGGGCATCCATCGTCACGGTATAATCCGTGCCCTCGCGCTTCCATTCAAAGTGAACCCTGTTGAAGTTCAATGCAATCCCGCTCAGCGCCGGGCTGTATCCCAGATGATCCGGCTGACCGGCGTCAATGCTGAACACATAGGGCAACGCCCCGTCATAGACCTTGAACGCACCGCGCACCTCGGTGATCCCGGCCTCTCGCAAATTGGCCGCCATTGTGGCCAGCGCATCCGTATCCAGCAGCGGGTCACCGCCGCCGACCAGAATAAGATCTCCGTTCAGAATGCCATTCTCGACCGGCCCATTCGCGATCAGTTTGGTTTCAAAGCGATAGTCTGACCCCAGTACGTCCAGCGCATAAAGCGCGGTCAGAGCTTTCGCCACACTGGCCGGAGGCAACCCGAGATCTCCGCCCACCGCCTCTAACTCGACACCGGTCTTGACGTCGGCCACGGCAAAAGCCACTTCGCCCCGCAGCCCCGCCGATTGGATCAGCCGTTCGGCCCCGTTTTTCTGTGGCCCTCGGATCTGAGGCCGCAACGAAACCAAGGGCGCATCCGCCAGCGCAATGCCGGGGACCACAACCGCCCCAAGGCCTGCAAGAAAACCACGTCGTGAAAAGCGATCAGCCATGGGTCGATAAAATCCCAGAGGGTTCAGGCAAACAACCAGTCAAAAAGGATTATGTGCGCACGAAGGTTATTCCGGCAACACCCCATTCGCCCAGATGCCGCGATTGCGAAGATCAGTTGAACTGACGTCAACCATCGGTGTGTTGACAAAACACCATGCCGGGGCCTCGGCCCGCCCCAGCAAATGCCGCGCCTGCCCGTCGATCCTGTAGCTGGAATAGACCCGTGCCGCCGGTGACATTCGGGCCGAGATGCGATCTCCCGGCCGCGCGACCACGCCCACCGGGATGCTGTCCATGATCAACCGCCAGTCTTTCCAGCGATGAAACTGCGCCAGATTGTCAGCCCCCATGAGCCACACGAACCTGACCCTCGGGTATAACCTGCGCAGCGCCGCCAACGTATCCGCGGTCGCGCGCGTCCCCGTCAGAGCTTCGATATCCGTCACCTCGACCCTGGGATGCTGCATCACATCCCGCGCCGCCTGCACCCGCTGGGACATGGGTGCAGGCCCGCGCTCCTTCAACGGATTTCCCGGAGATACTAGCCACCACACGCGATCCAACCCAAAGGCCTTCATCGCCTCACGCGTGACATGCACATGGCCCTGATGCGGCGGATCAAATGATCCCCCGAACAGCCCGATCACCTGACCGGGCCGCGCATATGGTATCGCGTAACGCTCCATACCCTGCTGATGTTCAGAACTGGGACGGCTTGTCAATCAACCGGCTGCACGACATCGCCCAACTTGACCCGTCCGGGTTTGACGACCTCGGCACACCACCCCCCATGGCCGCGCACGGCGGAATAGCCACCTTTGCCAAATGCCTCCTCCATCCGGCTGCACGGCGCGCAGATGACGGTAAAACGAAGAATGGCCTCACCAACCTGTACCTCACGCCCCTTGAGAGCGGCCAGATTGATCCCTGAAACAACCAGATTGCGCCGCAGGATTTCGGGCGCAACCGGCCCCTGCCCAAGATAGGATCCTATCGCCGCCAGATGCTCCTGCTGCATCAGCGTCACGGCACGCTTGCCGGCACCTGCGCGGTCGCCTTTCAAGCCGTCGGCGGAGATCGTAACCGCATCGACCGGTTGAACCTCGACCCTGCGATCAGGGCGCAGACCAATCCATTCCAGCCGACCCGGCTTGGCCCATCCTGCAATCAATTCCGCCAAATCCGCCATGCCTCCCCCTTTGCTACGTTTGGACATCTACCGCCGCCCATCCAAATGCAAAATCACAAAACCACCAGCTTGCCCCGCCCGCCCGGCTTGGATATCAAGCGGGCCAACCCAATTTCCCCGACCCAGAGGACGCGACATGGCCGCCTATCAATATGTCTACCACATGCAGGGTGTCTCAAAGACCTATCCCGGTGGCAAGAAGTGCTTTGAAAACATCCACCTGAGCTTTCTGCCCGGTGTGAAAATCGGTGTTGTGGGCGTCAACGGCGCGGGTAAGTCGACCCTGATGAAAATCATGGCCGGTCTCGACAAGGATTTCACCGGCGAGGCCTGGGCGGCCGAAGGTGCCAAAGTCGGTTACCTTCCGCAGGAACCAAAGCTGGACGAAACCCTGACCGTGCGCGAAAACGTCATGCTGGGCGTGGCGGAAAAGAAGGCGATCCTCGACCGCTATAATGAACTGGCCATGAACTACTCGGACGAAACTGCCGAGGAAATGGCCAAGCTTCAGGACGAAATCGACAGCCAGAACCTCTGGGATCTGGACAGCCAGATCGACGTCTCGATGGAGGCGCTGCGCTGCCCGCCGGACGATGCCAACATCGCCAACCTTTCGGGTGGTGAGAAACGCCGCGTGGCGCTCTGCAAGCTGCTGCTGGAAGCGCCCGACATGCTGCTGCTTGACGAACCGACCAACCACCTGGACGCCGAGACCATCGCTTGGCTGCAACAGCACCTGATCGACTACAAGGGCACCATCCTGATCGTCACCCACGACCGCTATTTCCTGGATGACATCACCGGCTGGATCCTCGAACTCGACCGCGGTCGCGGTATCCCCTACGAGGGCAACTATTCCTCGTGGCTGGAACAAAAGGCCAAACGGCTGGAGCAGGAAGCGCGCGAGGACAAGTCCAAGCAGAAGACCCTACAGCGCGAATTGGAATGGATGCGTCAGGGCCAAAAGGCCCGTCAGGCCAAATCCAAGGCCCGGATCAACGCTTATAACGAGCTGGCTGAGCAGTCCGAGCGCGAAAAACTGACCCGCGCCCAGATCGTCATCCCCAACGGTCAGCGCCTTGGCGGCAAGGTGATTGAGGTCGAGGGCCTGTCGAAGCACATGGGCGACAAGCAACTGATCGAAGGGCTGGACTTCGCCCTGCCCCCCGGCGGCATTGTGGGCGTCATCGGCCCCAACGGTGCCGGTAAATCGACCCTGTTCAAAATGCTCACCGGTCAGGAACAGCCCGACAGCGGCACCATCACGCTGGGTGATACGGTCGAGCTGTCCTATGTCGACCAGTCCCGCGACGACCTGAAAGACAACGACACCGTCTGGGAGGCGATCACCGGCGGCGCCGAGATCATCCAGCTGGGCGATGCTCAGGTCAATTCCCGCGCCTATTGCTCGTCCTTCAATTTCAAGGGCGGTGACCAGCAGAAGAAAGTCTCGCTGCTATCCGGTGGTGAGCGCAACCGCGTCCACATGGCGCGTCTGCTGAAAGAGGGCGGCAACGTCCTGCTGCTCGACGAACCAACCAACGACCTCGACGTCGAAACCTTGCGCGCGCTGGAAGACGCTTTGGTCGATTTCGCCGGCTGCGCCGTTGTGATTTCGCACGACCGCTTTTTCCTCGACCGCATCTGCACGCATATTCTGGCCTTCGAAGGCGACGCCCATGTGGAGTGGTTTGAGGGCAACTTCGAGGATTACGAAGAGGACAAAAAGCGCCGTCTGGGACCGGACGCGCTGGAGCCTAAGCGCTTGAAGCATAAGAAGTTTGCCCGGTGAGAACCCGAACTTTCAAACGTGTGTTCCAATCGCTGTTTCAGGCGATTGGACGCATTGCACCGTTTGGAAAGACATCGGACCGCGACCATTGCGTCATAGTCGCAAGCAACGGTCGATCCGGAAGTACCGTGACTTATCTTGCTCTTAGCAAGGCACTTAGAAAAAGAAACCCTTCAGCGGCAGAACGCTCGGCCTTCGTTGCTCGTCTCAGGGACGCCGAATTCAAAGCGCCGTTCGTCTACAAAACCCATGATTTCCCGCAGGCGTTGTTGAAGTGGCCAGCCGATACCAGAGTGATCTTTTGCTTCGGTTCCACCAAAGATTCGGCCTTTTCTGTCTATTCGGCAAAAGAACGGTATGGGGAAGAATGGATCCGGCAGCATTTTTATCACCTTCATGCGACTGGCGAATACTGCGATCTGTTTCAGCGGGATATTCTGCAACAAGCCAAGCAGATAAAAGAATGGGCCGTATTTGAGGACGTCCCCGTTTTATGTGTTCACTATGATGCGATATGGGATCATCAAAGCGACATATCGGAATTTACCGGCCTGAAAATGAAGCTTCCGAAACGTGAACAGCGCGCGCCCAAAGAGATTCCGACTGAACTCAGGTCGGCGGCAAGCCATGTTTACGATTCGATTGATGAAATTGTCGAAGAACTGCCAAGGTGTTTTATAGCATCACCCAAATACGCTGATATTGTCGCCAAGCTTCCGGTTTAGGTGCAAAGCGGAAGGCCAGCGCAAACCCGCTAGCTCGGGCGATCGATGACGCCCCTATTCGCTTGCTTTTGAAAGTTCCGAGTAAGAACCTGCTGAGGTTTAAAGGTATTTGTTGGGAAGGGTAAGCAAGTGACGCGTGATTCAGGGGTTTGGTTTAGCCGGATGATGTCCGTCTCTACATTGATGAAGCCGTTCACATCAGATCAGATCAGGCTTTGAGCGATTTACCGACTGCCGGTGCAATTGCAAAAAACAACTACGCAGGGATCGCCCAACCTCCTGATGCGTTTCCAGATATGGTTTTTGGAATTTATCGGGACCAAAAGCTAAAGGCGCAACCGGATATTTTCAGTGGGACGTACGGTCCTGTTGTTTCCCGCGCGGTTGCAGATGTTCTTCGGGAAGCGGACCTTGGGAAGACGCAGCTTTACCCATTGAAACTTTGCCAACACGACCGTGTGAGGCCGGTAGAGGGGGAGTATTTTACTCTGGCATCGGGGGAGCAGAAAACGGCATTTGTTCCGGAGCAATAGAACAGAGTCAAACCGTTGGGGAATAAACCTGACACTTGGATTAAACGGGGTCTGAAGCCTGCTGATTTCGATTTCGTTGTGTCGGACGTCGCCTTGGGTGGGCCGGATTTGTGGATTGATCCCCTCTTGCACCGAAGCCTTTTCCTCAGCGACCGTCGAGTCAAAGCGCTGAGGGCCGCAAAGCTCACACGCCGCTTCGGCCTGAGCAAATGCAAGGTTATCCCAGCCTAGACCATTTCAGCGACAAGACTGCCGTCTCGGGTCGAGAATAAGACAAAAGCGCCTGCAATGCAGACGTTTTCCGGTGTGTTTCGGGATTTGAAAGTCAAGATTTCCACGCAAACGTCTTATGCTTCAACCGCTTGGGCCTGAACGCGCCCGATCCCAGACGGTGCTTTTTGACCTTTTCGCAATCCTGAAGTTGCCCTCGAACCATTCTCGTCGCGGTTTGTACCGATTGCGGTACACAAGGACGATCACCCTTGCCACATCCCCACACCAATGCCATATCCAAAGGGCTAACGTTTTTCTATTTCGACCTACTGTCTCCTTTTTCGGCGCTCAGTCATTCGATCCAGACTACGACGCCAGGCTGCCGCAAATCCGTGGGCAGCACCAAACAGGAGAATACGGATATGCCCGCAGGCACCGTTAAATGGTTCAACACCACCAAAGGCTACGGCTTCATCGCACCCGAAGATGGCGGCAAAGACATCTTCGTTCATATCTCGGCTGTCGAACGCTCGGGCCTGACCGGTCTGGCAGATAACCAGAAAGTCACCTACGAGCTTCGCTCGGGTCGTGACGGCCGCGAAAGCGCCGACAATATCGAGCTGGCGTAAGCCGGTCCAAGGGCAGGGGTATCCCCTGCCCTTTTGCCAAGCTGCGCTGCGTTTTCAGCGCAACATCACATTTCAGTTACTCTTCGCCTCCGCTTGACCGGATCAGCTATCATCCCGACACTATGGTGATGATTTTCCTGTTGTATTGAAGAGACCCGATATGTTCACACGCCGCACGTTCCTGACGGCCGCCGCCGCGACAAGCCTTGTTCCGCAAGCGGCGTCTGCCAAGACGAAGACAGCCGAATACGACCCCACGCCGCAATATGTGCGGATCAAGAAAGAATTCCTGCCGGGGCAGTTGCTGGTCGTTCCCCGCTCATTCTACCTGTATTTCGTGACCGAGCCGCGCAAGGCTATCCGCTATGGCTGCGGGGTTGGTCGGGCCGGGCTGGAATTCACCGGCACCGCCACGATCGACGTCAAGAAAGAGTGGCCCACCTGGCGCCCAACGGACGAGATGATCGAGCGCGAGCCCATCACCTATGCCCGCTTCAAGGATAACGACTATGTCCAGCCGGGCGGTGGCGACAATCCATTGGGCGCCCGCGCGCTGTATTTGTTCCAAAACGGCGTAGACACTTATTTCCGCATTCACGGCACGACGCAGCCTAGCACCATCGGAACCGCCGCCTCGAATGGCTGCATTCGAATGTTGAACGCCCATGTCATCGACCTGTACGCGCGGGTGCCGATAGGAACCGTCGTGACTGTGATCTGATTAGTCCGACGCTGCTTGGACCAGTTCCACCACATAGGGGCCGATTTCGGCGACGATCAAAGCCACGCCCTGGGCGTTGGGGTGGATGCCATCGGGTTGCATATATGTGCGGGCTGCATCGGGATCGCCGTCTCGGGTCAGGCCGGCGAAAAAACTGGGCGCATAGCCGGATTGGTACCCAGCGGCCAGTTCGGGATAGATCGCATCGAAGGCCGCTTTGTAGTCGGGCCCGTAATTTCCCGGTGCCTGCATCCCAACCAACAACACATCCACCTCTGACGCACGCGCGGCTCGCATGATTTGCTCAAGATTGGCCCGCGACACAGCCGGATCGATCCCACGTAACAAGTCGTTCCCGCCCAAAGCCACGATCATGCCATCCACATCCGGCGTCAGCGTCCAGTGAACCCGCGCCGCGCCGCCGGCGGTGGTATCCCCTGAAACTCCGGCATTGATCAGGCGCACATCCACGCCCTGATCCTGTAACCAACGTTCCAGCTGAGGCACAAACCCGTCCTGGGCGGGCAGCCCGTAACCCTGTGTCAGCGAATCCCCCAATGCAGCAATCACGACCTGTTCGGCTGTGGCTGCAAAGCCGCAAACCATAAACAGGCCTGACACCAAAGCCTTGCGCAATATCCGAACCGCTCCATATCCCAAAAGAACGCCTCCGTGTGGATTGACCTATGACGACACCTGTTCTTTCTCTCCAAGATGCGGCTTTGTCGCTGAATGGCAATGCCGGACGGGTGGAAATCCTGCACGGCATAACTCTATCGGTTCAAAAGGGCGAGACTCTGGGCCTTGTTGGCCCGTCTGGGTCCGGCAAATCCTCATTGTTGATGCTGATGGGCGGGTTAGAGCGTGCGACTGGCGGCAAGATCGAAGCTCTGGGGCGGGACCTGACTGATTTGGACGAAGACAACCTCGCCCGGTTTCGACGCGATGCGATGGGCGTCGTGTTCCAGAATTTCCACCTGATCCCCACGATGACAGCGCTTGAGAATGTCGCCACGCCGCTGGAATTGGCTGGGCACCGGGACGCGTTTGACCGGGCTGAACGTGAACTGGATGCGGTCGGCCTGTCGCATCGGCGCGATCACTATCCTGCGCAGCTTTCGGGGGGTGAGCAGCAGCGCGTGGCACTTGCGCGTGCATCGGCTCCGCGCCCGCAGATCCTGCTGGCGGACGAGCCAACAGGGAATTTGGATGAAACCAACGGGGCCGCGATTGTTGATCTGCTGTTCGACCTGCGCGACCGTCACGGCGCAACTTTGGTTCTGGTCACGCACAGTCACAGCCTTGCGCGCAGATGCGACCGGGTTGTCCGCTTGCGCGATGGGCGCATTGCAGAAGATATCCAGAAAGAGGCCGCGGAATGAGCCTGCGCCTCGCCGGGCGTCTGGCGCGGCGCGAATTGCGCGGAGGGCTGCGTGGCTTCCGCGTGTTTCTGGCCTGCCTCGCCCTTGGTGTTGCTGCCATCGCCGCTGTCGGGTCCGTGCGTCAGGCCATCCAGACCGGACTAGCGCAAGAGGGCGCCGCATTGCTGGGCGGCAACGCCCAGTTGGAATTTACCTATCGCTTTGCCACCGAAGCCGAGCGTGACTGGATGGGCCAAGTGGCCTCTGCCGTCTCAGAAGTTGTCGATTTCCGATCAATGGCCGTCGCGCGGCAAGGCGATACCCCTGAGCGTGCGTTGACGCAGGTCAAGGCCGTGGACGTGGCCTATCCTCTTGTGGGAACGCCGGTGCTGGACCCCGATATACCCCTACCCTCCGCACTTGACGGGGCTGACGATCTGCCGGGGGCCGTCATGGACCCTTCACTGATCGACCGGTTGGGTCTATCTGTCGGAGATCGGTTTTCTCTGGGCACGCAGGAGTTTCTGCTGACCGCCGCGCTGATCCATGAACCGGATGGGGCTGCGGATGGATTCGGTCTGGGTCCGCGTACTTTGGTACGCACGCGGGATTTGCAGGCGTCTGGCCTGCTGGCACCGGGCACCCTGTATTCGACCAAATACCGGCTGGATCTACCGCAATCGGCAGACCTTGCAGAACTGGCATTGCAGGCAAACACAACGTTCGACGGCACTGGAATGCGCTGGACGGACGCACGAAACGGCGCGCCGGGGATCGCCGAATTCGTCTCGCGTCTCAGTGCCTTTCTGGTCCTGGTCGGGCTTTCGGGTCTGGCCGTGGGCGGCATCGGCGTATCGGCTGCTGTATCTGCATTCCTCGCCCAAAAGACCGAGACAATCGCAACCCTGCGCACACTGGGCGCAGACCGCGCAACGATCTTTCAGACCTATCTGATCCAGATCGGCATTCTCTCGGGCATAGGTGTCCTGCTTGGCATCGCCCTGGGTGGGCTGGTCCCGCTGGCGCTCGCTCCTCTGATCGAGGCCCAGCTTCCCATCCCAGCCGTCTTTTCGCTGTATCCAGAACCGCTGGCCGAGGCTGCGCTCTATGGTGTTCTGACCGCCTTTCTGTTTACCCTCTGGCCTTTGGCCCGTACCGAAGAGGTACGCGCCGCCACCTTGTTTCGGGACGCGCTGTCGTCGGCCCGCGCCCTGCCTCGCCCGCGCTACATCGTTGCCACCGGGGTGGGGCTGGCGCTGCTGATCGCGTCGGCGGCGTGGTTCAGCGGGTCTGCCCGCCTGACGCTCTGGACAGGCGGAGGGCTGGTTGGCGCGCTGATCCTTCTCTCGGTCGCGGCGATGGTAATTCGTAAACTGGCCCGATACGGTGCCCGTCCAGCGCGTGGATACCCGGCGCTGAGGTGGGCCTTTTCCGCCATTTCCGACCCGCGCGAGGGTGCGTCTTCGGTTGTGTTGTCGCTGGGTCTGGGCCTGTCCGTTCTGGCCGCCGTTGGGCAAATCGACGGCACCCTGCGCAATGCAATATCCGGCAATCTGCCAGACGTCGCGCCCTCGTATTTCTTCGTCGACATTCAGAAGGACCAAATGTCCGGCTTTTCCGAACGTCTTGAAACCGACCCTGCCGTCACCCGCGTCGAAAGCGCGCCGATGCTGCGTGGCATCCTCACGCAGATCAACGGCCAACCGGCTCGTGACGTCGCCGGGGACCACTGGGTTCTGGACGGCGACCGTGGCGTAACCTATTCCGCAGCACCCCCGCAAAACACCCGCGTCACCGCCGGAGAATGGTGGGCAGATGACTATTCCGGTACCCCGCAAGTCAGCTTTGCCGCTGAAGAAGCGCAAGAGATGGGCCTGAAACTGGGCGACACCCTGACGGTCAATATTCTGGGGCGCGACATCACCGCTGAACTGACCTCACTGCGCGAGGTTGATTTCTCGACGGCGGGGATTGGGTTCATCATGTCCATGAACCCATCGGCCCTTGCCGGAGCCCCGCACAGCTTTATTGCCACTGTCTATGCCGAAGAGCCCGCCGAAGCCGCAATCCAACGCGATCTGGCTGAGCAATTTCCCAACATTACTGCTATTCGCGTCCGCGACGCCATCGACCGAATCTCGGGGCTGTTGGCAGGGTTGGCTGCAGCCACATCTTATGGCGCAGGTGTATCGCTGCTGACCGGCTTCCTTGTCCTAATCGGCGCAGCCGCCGCAGGAGAGCCCGCCCGCAGGCGTGAAGCAGCGATTCTGAAAACACTGGGCGCAGACCGCGGTCGCATCCTGCTGAGTTTTGCCCTGCGCGCTGCCCTACTCGGCGCCGCTGCGGGCGCGGTGGCCCTGCTCACCGGCATATTGGGCGGATGGGCAGTGGCGACCTATATCTTCGACACCGATTTCAGCATCATCTGGGGTTCGGCGCTGGGAATTATTGTCGCCGGCCTCCTCGTGACTCTCGGTGCAGGCCTGTTCTTTGCACTGCGCCCGCTGGCGGTTCGACCGGCCCGCATCCTGCGGGCCAGCGACTGAACTTACCGAACGCAAGCAACCGGCTGCAAGATTTGCAGCAACTGGTCGTTGTCACAAACCAAAGCATCCAACGTGATGTCATCCAGCGACGCATAGAAAACCTCGGCCGCATCCTGCAGCGCAAGGCGCAACCGGCAGGCATCGGTCAAGGGGCAGGTATTGTCCGCATCCGCAAAGCACTCGGCCAGCGGCAGGTTGCCCTCGACATGACGAAACACCGACCCGATGCGAATCTGCTCGGCAGGGCGCGCCAGGGTCATGCCGCCATTTCGGCCTCGCTGTGTGCTGAGATAGTCCAGCTGACTCAGTTGATTGATCACCTGCGCCAGATGGTTCTCCGAGATATTGCACACTTCGGCAATCTCGGATTTGGTCACAAGCCGGTCCTGATGTGCAGCGCAATACATCAGCAAGCGCACCGCGATATTCGTCCGTTTGGTAATGCGCATGATCGCCTCCCAAATTTCAAGATGCGACCTTATTGCATGTCCGGCTAAAAAGCGGTTTGACATACATCAATCGGCGGAAAAGGACGCGGCACAGATGGCAGACCCCTATTTCTTTGGCTACGGTAGCTTGGTGAACCTTGCTACCCACGATTTCCCCGATCCCCGCCCTGCGAAACTAAAAGGCTGGCGCCGCTCTTGGAGACATACAAACCTGCGCCCGGTGGCCTTTCTGACAGCCATCCCCGACCCCGATTGCGAGATTGAGGGGATGATCGCCCATGTCCCGAAAAACGACTGGGCGGCGCTGGATGAACGCGAATGGGCCTATGATCGCATCCCGGCAACTCAGGCTGTGTCACATACGCTGACCCACGACGTCGACATCGCCGTCTATGCCGTCCCACATGGCCGCCACACCGAGCCCACGAACCACCACCCCTTGGTACTCAGCTATATCGACGTTGTCGTGCAGGGCTATCTGCGCGCCTATGGCGAGGCCGGGGCAGATCGCTTCTTTGCCACCACTGACGGCTGGGAGGCTCCGATCCTGAATGACCGCGCCGAGCCCCGCTATCCGCGACACCAGCAGTTGAAACCGCACGAGACTGAATTCGTGGACTCCCGCCTGCAACAGTTGGCTGCGAACATCGTCCATACCTCATAGCAAAAGGCCGAGGTCAAACCCCGGCCCTTCTTCTGTTCAAAAATTCCTCCGCCGCAGGGTGAGTGGCGTCCGGGAAACTGTCCGATAGGCAGTTTCAGCTCCAAACGGGTGGAACCCCGGTCTGCGTCAAGAGGCGCGTTCCTTCACCCTCGCGCGCGGATCACCTGAAGCAATGGCAAAAGCGCGGCCATCTCGGGCCCACGCTCCATCCCTGTCAGCGCCTTGCGCAGCGGCATGAACAATCCCTTGCCCTTCCGGCCTGTGGCCTCTTTGACAGCCTTGGTCCAAACACCCCAGGTCTCGCCATCAAACGGCCCTTCGGGCAGCAATGCCACGGCTTCGGTGATGAAGTCACGATCGTCTTCGTCGATCAGCGGCTCTGCCCCATCGCGGCACAATTCCCACCAACCCTGCAGATCAGCCAGAGTGGTGATGTTCTCACGCGCCATGGCCCAGAAGGGCTCGGCCATATCTGCTGGGACACCCGCATCCGTAACCGCATCTGCAACATCCGCCAGAGGCAGAGACTGCAGATGTTTCGCGGTCAGCGGGAATAGGTCCTGCACGTCGAATTTGGTCGGTGCTGCGCCGAAACGCCCGATGTCGAATCCGTCTATCAATTCAGCCATGTCCGAACGTAATTCCACCGGATCGGACGAGCCCAGACGCGCCATCAGGCTTAGCAGAGCCATCGGCTGAACCCCCTGCTCGCGCAGATCGCGCAGCGCCAGCGTGCCCAAACGTTTCGACAGCGCCTCACCTTGCGGGCCGGTCAGAAGCGAGTGGTGCGCAAAGCGCGGGCAAGCGCCGCCCAGCGCTTCAATAATCTGGATCTGGGTCGCCGTGTTGGTCACATGGTCCGAGCCACGCACCACGTCCGTGACACCCATCTCGGTATCATCCACCACGGATGCGATCGTATAGAGAACCTGCCCATCGCCCCGGATCAATACCGGATCAGACACGGAAGAAGCATCAATCGAGATGTCGCCCAGAATGCCGTCATTCCACTCGATCCGCTCGTGATCCAGCTTGAAACGCCACACACCGTTTCCGCGTTCCGCCCGCAGCGCCTCTTTCTCGGCCTCCGACAGGTTCAGCGCAGCGCGGTCATAGACCGGGGGCTTGCCCATGTTCAGCTGCTTCTTGCGCTTCAGGTCCAGTTCGGTCGGCGTCTCGAACGCCTCATAGAAACGACCCATCTCGCGCAGCTTGTCGGCCGCTTCGGCATAGCGATCCAGACGGTCGGACTGACGCTCGACGCGGTCCCATTGCAGCCCAAGCCACTCCAGATCCTGTTTGATCGCATCGACATATTCTTCTTTCGACCGCTCAGGATCAGTGTCGTCGATGCGCAGGATGAACGTACCGCCAGCCTTGCGGGCGATCAAATAGTTCATCAAGGCAGTACGCAGGTTGCCCACATGGATGTAACCGGTGGGCGACGGGGCGAAACGGGTGGTTGTCATAGGTGTCTCCTGTTGGCGCGGCTCTTGTCACAGGATGGGCGTTTTGTCCAGCCGTGGGCAAAGGCCCACCAAGGAACTCAAACATGGCCAACACACAACCTAAACAAAAATTCACACGTATTGTTCAACAACGCACCCCATATCTTGGGTCTATAACCTACCAAGAGACGCGCACCGGCCTAGCTTTGAAGCTGGCGTTCTGACAGGGAGACTTAGATATGACCATCAATTTGACGCGAAGAGCGGCCTTGGGCGCCGCGGCCACACTACCTTTTGCTGCAGCCGCGACCCCGCTTTTGGCCGCAGGAACCGAGACCAAAGCCAACTCGACCATCGCCAAATCGTACCACCTCGGTGATTTCACGGTCACGACCCTGTTGGATGGCAGCCTGCCCCGCGATGGTGCCAAGGAGATCTTCGGCGGTGGCGCATCGGATGAAGAATTTGCCAAAGTATCCGCCGACAACTTCATCCCTGCAGACAAGGCGCAGTTCTTCTTTACCCCGACGCTGGTCAATACCGGGTCCGAACTGGTTCTGTTCGACACCGGGCTGGGTCAGGGCGGTATTCAGGCGGCGCTGGCAGATGCAGGCGTCACCCCCGATCAGATCGACGTTGTTGTGATCACCCACATGCACCCCGACCATATCGGCGGCATGACCACCGACGATGCACCAACCTTTGCCAATGCGCGCTTCGTGACCGCCGCACCGGAATATGACTTCTGGGCGGCACAGGATGCAGGCAACCGCGTCGGTGATCTGGTTGCCGCCAAAGTGACCCCACAGGCCGAAAAGATGACCTTCCTCACCGATGGTGGAGAAGTCACCTCGGGCATCACCGCCGTCGCCGCCTATGGGCACACACCTGGCCACACGGTCTATCACCTGGAAAGCAACGGCCAGCGTCTGGTACTGACCGCCGACCTTGCCAACCACTATGTCTGGTCCTTCGCACACCCCGAGTGGGAGGTCCGCTTTGATATGGATAAAGCGGCCGCGACAGCAGCGCGTCGCAATGTTCTGGGTATGCTCGCCGCCGACAAGGTTCCGATGATCGGCTACCACATGCCCTTCCCCGCCGCTGGCTATGTCGAGACCCGCGGCGACGGGTTCCGCTTTGTCCCCGTCAGCTATCAGATGGCAGGCTAAGCTCTAGTATCCTGGGTCCGGCCGCACTTTTGAGCCATCCGTAAAACGGGACAGGCGGAAGGCGGCCGGATCGACACAGGGCGATCGCCCTGTGACCAGATCGGCCATCAACCGTCCCGCTCCGGGACCGATGCCGAATCCGTGGCCGGAAAAACCGGTTGCGATGAATATGTCCGGAATTTCTTCGACGCCCGAGATTACCGGGATTGCATCCGGCGTAACATCAATCATCCCTGCCCAGCTTTGCACCAACTCGGCGTTCCGCAACGCGGGTATGCCCTTTCGCGCGTTCGCCCACGCCCGCCGCAGCACCTTGCCAGACGGCTCAGGGTCCAGAACGCGACACTGTTCGAACGGAGTGACATCCGTAGGCAACCATTTCCGGTCCTGCTTGGCTTCAATGGCCCACCTTTTCGACCACCGAAATCGCAGCGACCGCCACTCCTGCCGGAATGCGGGCAGGAACCACCATGCCAACCGAAAGCTGTCGGGCACGATATCAACCGTGTTTTCATGGCCGGACGCGATCGTATAGCCACCGTCAGCACGCTTGCGCACGGCGAAGTCATCCGACCACAACGCCGCCTCGGGCCCTTCGACCGGAGAGGTGCGCAGCACCGTGTTCAGCACCTTGAGCTGCGGCAAGTCAATGCCCGCATTCCCAGCAAACAAACGCGACCATGCGCCACCGGCCAACACCACGCGATCACAGGCGACACGACCGCGTTCAGTGAAAACACCCGCAATGCGCCCGCCCTGCACATCAACACTGCGAACAGCGCAATTGGTCATCAACACTGCGCCGTTGTCGCGCGCGGCCTCGGCGATGGCGGGGGCCGCCCATTGCGGCTCGGCCCGGCCGTCGCGGGGCATGTGCAGGGCACACTCCAGATCGGTCCGATGACTGGGCAGTAAGTCGTCCAGTTCTGCCCCCGATACCATCCGAGCGCCAATCTGCAACCCATCGACATGTCGCGCCCAACGTTCAAGATTTTGCGCATCCCGCGCGCCGGAGGCGCCAAACAGGATACCTGATCGCGTAAACCCGGTTTTACGCCCGGTCCTCTCGTCCAGCCCGTCCCAAATCTTTTGCGCCACGCACATCAACGGAATTTCGCGCGGGTCACGCAGCCCCAATCGCACCCATCCCCAGTTGCGCGAGCTCTGTTCGCCTGCAATCTGGCCTTTTTCGCACAACAGAACCGAGACGCCCCGTTCGGACAGCTCCAACGCAGTTGCCGCGCCGATGATTCCGCCCCCGATCACGACGACGTCTACCACTTTGGGAAGTTTCAGATCAGGTTCAACGGGGGTTGGTTTGGGGCCGGGCATCAACCGCTCATACTGCATTCTATGAAACGCAATGAAGGCGCGGGATTGGGCCCAAGGCAATACGACATTCGGCGCAGATCACAGATTTAAACGACCTGTGTCAATCACGCCATTTTCGGGGATATTCAGACTAAGCCACACCGCATAATTCGGCCCATTTCTGACGCAGAACCTGGGTAAAGCCGACAACCGGAGTCTCGGCTTCATCCTCCGCAGCTTTGAGCAAGGGCAGGTCAACATCGACCAGTTCTTCGCGCAACTCGGTAGGCGTAACTTTAGGCAGAGGCGGCTCAGCCGCGCTCAAAATACCGGCGATGGCGGCATCCACCTCGGCTTCGTTCAGATCCTGCCCCTTGTCTGCCATTGTCTTCCACGGCGGCGGAGCATGAAGAGGTTTGTCATATTCCTCATACATAGCGATACCAAATCGTTAACACAGACACCCAATCTCGGATGTGTCACACCTGCCCCAGCTAGGGCGATAATCAAGCAAAAATGTGTCGGAAAAATGGCGCGCGCTCAAGCAAGCCCTTGAGAAAAGATCAACTTGCAACCCATCGCACGACGAATTGCAGACAATGCCACCCTAGCCGCGGCATTGATTACAGATACGATACGATCTGCAGGCGCCGCAGCGGCAGGCGACTCAGGACGGGTCGCGCCAGCGATTTACGATTGGATACCTGCGATCCAGCCAGAAAGCCCGGCTGGTCAGCCGCGTTCCGGGGGCTGACTGGAACCGCTTGTATTCGCTGATATAGATCAGATGCTCAACCCGGCGCGCAGTAGCGGCATCAAACCCGGCCTCAACGCAATCCGCGACCGAGCCTTCGCCGTCGACCAGAATTTCAAGGATTGCATCCAGCTCGGGATAGTCCGGCAGGCTGTCGCTGTCTTTCTGATCCGCCCGCAATTCCGCGCTGGGGGGCTTGTCGATGACCGAGGACCGAATGACCTCGCCCTCCGGCCCCATCATCCAGTCGTGGTGGTTTTCATTGCGCCAGCGGCAGGTCTGAAAGACACGGGTTTTGTAAAGGTCCTTGATGGGGTTGTACCCGCCATTCATGTCGCCATAGATCGTGGCATATCCCACCGCGACCTCGGATTTGTTCCCGGTGGTCAGCAACATCTCGCTAAACTTGTTCGAAATCGCCATCAACAGCAGCCCACGCAAACGCGACTGGACGTTTTCCTCGGTCAAGTCTGCGTCACGCCCGGCAAACAACGGGGCCAAAGTGTCCGTCACGGCGGCGCGAATGTCCGAGATGGGCACGTAGTCATAGTGCACGCCCAGTGCCTTGGCGACGGCCTCTGCATCGTCCAATGAACCCTGACTGGTATATTCTGACGGCAACATCACACAGCGGACATTCTCGGACCCAATCGCATCCACCGCAATTGCCGCGACCAAAGCGGAATCAACCCCACCTGACAGACCAAGCAGCGCCTTTTTGAACCCGGTCTTCCCCATATAGTCGCGCAAGGACTGCACCATCGCGCGATAGTCCTGCTCCCATTCATCTGGCTGAGACGCGACCTCGGCCGGAACGATCCGCCACCCCTCATCGCCCCGCTCAAGATCGATATGGGTAACGGCCTCGTCAAACACAGGCATCCGAAAGGCCAGCGCGCCGCCGGGGTTCAGGCCAAACGTGCCGCCGTCAAAGACCTGATCGTCCTGACCGCCAACCATGTTGAGGTAAATCAGCGGCAGGCCGGTCTCGACCACGCGCGCCACCATATGATTGAGGCGCACGTCGTATTTGTTGCGGAAATAGGGCGAGCCATTGGGAATCAACAGAAACTCGGCCCCGGTCTCTTCCAGAGTTTCCGCGACATCCGGGTGCCAGCTATCCTCGCAGATCGGGCTGCCTATCCGCGTATTGCCCACCGAATACGGCCCGCCCAACGGACCGGAATCATACAGGCGAACCTCGTCAAAGACCGTTTCATTCGGCAAGTGATGCTTCAGCACCTTGCTGCCGACCTTGCCACCCTTGAGGATCAGGTAGGCGTTATACAGGTTGTCATCCTCGACCCACGGCCCGCCGATCGCCAGCGCAGGGCCGTCGGCGCATTGGGCGGCCAGTGCCTCGACCGCAGCCATGGCGGCGCGGTGAAAGCTGGGCTTCATCACCAGATCCTGTGTGTTGTAGCCAGTGATGAACATCTCGGGGAAGGCGATCATGTCCGCGCCTGCGTCGCGCGCCTGTTCCCATGCCACGACGGCCTTGGCCGCGTTGCCCTCAATATCCCCTACAACAGGGTTGAGTTGCGCCAGAGTGATGCGGAAACGGTCGGCCATGGTGCCCTCTTGCCCTCGTCAGTTCCTATGCCATTTACCAGATCGCACCGCGAGGAAAAGGCAAATGCGGCAAAACCCGTTGCCCTGCCCCCGGCGGTATCTTAGTTTTGCGCTGTAGAACAACCACCCGCAGGCAGGAAAACCCTATGAACGTCATCCGCACCTCAATCGCCGCTACCGCGATGGCCCTGTTGGTCTTGCCCGCCAGTGCGCAGGACGGGCAGGTCATCATTGCGGATGATGAGGTTGGCGGCGTCTACGAAGGTACTTTCCTGAACGGGCTGCGGCACGGCACCGGTACTTATCGCCTGCCCGACGGCTTCGAATATGAGGGCGAGTGGTCCGAAGGCGAAATTCAAGGCCAGGGCATAGCCCGCTATGCGAACGGGTCAATCTATGACGGTGCGTTTGCAAAGGGTCAGCCGGAAGGGCGCGGCCGGATCATCTATCCCGATGGCGGCAGCTATGAGGGCGAATGGTCTGATGGCACGATCAACGGGCAAGGTATTGCCACCTATGCCAATGGCGCGCGCTATGAAGGCGGGTTCAAACAGGCGCAGTACCACGGCAAAGGAACTCTGACCGACCCCAGCGGATATATCTATGAGGGCGACTGGGTTGAGGGCGCGAAACAGGGCAAGGCCAAGATCACCTCGACCCAAGGCAGCGTTTATGAGGGCGACATCGACAATGGTGTGCGCCATGGACAGGGTACGCTGACAGTGCCCGACGGCATGACTTATACCGGAGACTGGGTGCAGGATCGCATGACCGGCAAGGGCCGCATGGTACAGGCCAATGGCGACGTCTACGAAGGCGATCTTGTCGACGGGCGGCGTCAGGGCAAGGGCAAGGCCACCTACGCCAATGGCGCGACCTATGAGGGCGACTACACCGACGACCGCCGCCACGGCAAAGGCCGTTTCTTAGGCACGGACGGTTTTGAATATACCGGCGAATGGCAGGACGGGCAGATCGAAGGCTTTGGCGAGATGACCTATCCCGACGGCTCCACCTATGTGGGTGACTTCAGCGCTGATCTACCCCATGGCAAGGGGCTGCACACCTACCCGGACGGCATCATCTACGAGGGCGACTGGATCGCCGGAATCTTCGAAGGCTCCGGCAAGGCGACCTACCCCAACGGCGTCGTGTATTCGGGTCAGTTCAAAAACGGCCTCAGCCATGGCACCGGCGTGCTGACCTTCGCCAACGGCTATACGTACGAGGGGGATTGGATCGAGGGCGCCCGCCACGGCAAAGGGCGCGCCAGCTTCCCGGATGGAACCGTGTACGAAGGTGAATTCGTCGATGGCGTCCGCGAAGGGCTCGGCACGATCACCACTCCGCGTGGGTTTACCTATACCGGCGATTGGGCGGGTGGCAAAATCAGCGGCACTGGGATCGCCACCTATGCCACGGGAGACGTCTATGAGGGTGGCTTTCTGGACAACAAACGCCACGGCGACGGCACCATGCGCTATGCCAACGGCCAAGAAGAATCAGGCGTGTGGGAAAACGGTGTTCTACCGGGCAAAACCGCCGCCGAGCCCCAGGCTGCACCGGCCGAAAACACCACATCCGACGCGCCTTCGGACGGCTAGGTTCACCAAGGCACCGGCTGCCCGGCCCAATCGAAAAAGCCACCTGTATCGTCCGGGGTCAGCGCCTCGATCACTGACAGCAAATTCTGCGCGGCTTCGTCTGGTTCAACGGTCGCTTGGCGTCCTGCGTATTTACGGGTGAACTCGGTGCGCACCGTGCCGGGATGCAGCGAAACGCATACCGCCTGCTTGTGTGTCCGCGCCAATTCGATCGCCGAGGTGTGAACGATCTGATTCACAGCAGCCTTGGCCGCGCGGTAACTGATCCACCCGCCCAGACAGTTGTCGCCAATCGACCCGACCCGCGCCGACAGCACCGCCACGACGGCCCGCCGGTCCCGCGGCATCAACCGCGCAGCTTGTGCCAAGACCAAAGCTGGCCCCACCGCGTTCAAAGCAAACTGATCCATCATCGCCTTGGCTGACAAAGCGCGGATCGTCTTTTCCGGCTCGGCCCCGTTGATTTCAAGCGCACCCGAGGCGACGAAGATCAGGTCAAAGGGTCCTTCAAGCGCTGCCAGAGCGGTACTGACGGTGTCTGGCTTGGTCAGGTCAAACCCAACCGAAGACCGGGACAAACCTGTTACCGCGACCGATTGTTTCTCCAACCGCCTACAAAGCGCCGATCCGATCCCGCCCGACGCGCCAATGATGAGTGCTTTTTTCATAGCCGATCACCTAGCAGCCCAAGCGCTTACTTCAACGCATCGCAAAAAACGTCCCTGCGCGTGTAAGACCTGTAAATTCCGTCTTTTCATTCGCGTTCCGCTCTGTATAACCTCAATCCCATGATCAACCACGCAGATATCCTTGTTGCCGACACCGCCCTTCGCGGTACGTGGCTGCGTGGCCTACTGATCCTAATCCGCCTCTGAGCGTGCCATCCGGCGCGCCCGCTCAGAGGAGGACGCCCGCGCGCCATAGGCTTTAGGACAGAAGAAGAAAGAGATTCCCATGACCAACGTGACCGACCAAGACCGCGTCTTGATCTTTGACACCACTTTGCGCGACGGCGAACAAAGCCCCGGCGCAACCATGACCCATAACGAAAAGCTCGAAATTGCCGAGCTGCTGGACGAAATGGGCGTCGACATCATCGAAGCAGGCTTCCCCATCGCCTCCGAAGGTGATTTCAAGGCCGTCAGCGAGATTGCCGAGCGGTCGAAAAACAGCCGCATCTGCGGTCTGGCCCGCGCCAATTTCGCAGACATTGACCGCTGCTGGGACGCCGTGAAACACGCACGGCAAAACCGCATTCACACCTTCATCGGCACCTCTCCGCTGCACCGCGCCATTCCGAACCTGACGATGGACGAGATGGCCGATAAAATCCACGAAACGGTCAGCCACGCGCGCAATCTGTGCGACAACGTGCAGTGGTCACCGATGGACGCCACGCGGACCGAGTGGGATTACCTGTGCCGCGTGATCGAGATTGCGATCAAGGCGGGCGCGACCACGATCAACATCCCCGACACGGTGGGTTATACCGCGCCGGTGGAAAGCGCCGACCTGATCAAGCGCCTGATCGAGACCGTACCGGGCGCGGATGAGGTGATCTTCGCCACCCACTGCCACAACGACCTCGGCATGGCGACTGCAAACTCGCTGGCCGCCGTCGCGGGCGGAGCGCGACAGATCGAATGTACCATCAACGGTCTGGGGGAACGCGCGGGCAACACCGCGCTGGAAGAGGTCGTCATGGCACTGCGCACCCGCAATGACATCATGCCGTGGCACACGGGTATCGACACCACCAAGATCATGCATATCTCGCGCCGTGTGGCGACGGTGTCGGGCTTCAACGTGCAGTTCAACAAGGCGATTGTCGGCAAGAACGCCTTTGCGCATGAAAGCGGCATCCATCAGGACGGGATGCTGAAGAACCGCGAAAACTTCGAGATCATGCGCCCTGAAGATATCGGTTTGTCCGGCACGTCTTTGCCCCTGGGCAAACACTCAGGCCGCGCGGCCTTGCGTGACAAGCTGGAAACCTTAGGCTTTGATGTTGGCGACAATCAGCTGAAGGACATCTTTGTTCGGTTCAAGGATCTGGCCGACCGCAAGAAAGAAGTCTTTGACGACGATCTCATCGCGCTGATGACCATGGATGAGCATGACGACTATCTGCAACTGGTGTCGATGAAAGTGACTTGCGGCACAGGCGGTCAGGCGGAATCGACGGTCGAACTTGAGATGGACGGCAAGGACATCATCGCCACAGAACACGGCGATGGGCCGGTTGATGCGACCTTCAAGGCAATCCGTGCGATCTATCCCAACAAGGCGCATCTGCAATTGTACCAAGTGCACGCGGTGACCGAAGGCACAGACGCCCAGGCCACAGTCTCGGTGCGGCTGGAAGAGGATGGCATGATTGCAACCGGTCAATCGGCCAACACCGATACCGTCGTTGCCTCGGCTAAAGCCTATATCCACGCGCTGAACCGCCTGATCATGCGACGCGAAAAGGCCGGTCCGGGCGCGGATGCACGTGAGATCAGCTACAAGGACCTGACCTGATCGTCTGAGAGCGCAGAGGCTCCCGCACCCGCGGCAGCCCGGCTTCGCCGACCCTTCTTGGGTTTTGGGCCCGGCAGCGCGCCTGCGGCGCGCTGCCGGGCCCAACTCGATTGACGGCATCTTTGATGCTGGCAATCGGGGCGGGAGGGCTTTCTACAACCGCTCAAACAAGGTGGATAGGCGCATAAACTCGTCCTGAATGCCAAACGGTGCGTTCACAATGAACATTCCCGACCCGATCATACGATGCCCCTCGCGCGCGGCCGGAAAGCGCACCTCGTGGCATGCTGCTTTGGGCAGGGTTTGCGCCCGCAGCGCCGCAATCATCGGCTTGTGTCGCCCATCGGTCAAGATCGGATACCACAACGCGATGACCCCAACATTCCACTTTCGGTGCACCTTGGAAATGAACCCCGGCAGGCGGTCATATTCCGATTTCACCTCATAGCTTGGATCGATCAGCAGCAAACCCCGCCGAGGGGTAGGCGGCAGCAATGAATGCGCCAGCGCATAGCCGTCCTGCTTGTAGACCTTCGCTCCGAACCGCGAAACGGCCAGTGAGAGCGCCTCATATTCCTGCGGATGCAGTTCAGCCAGATGCAAACTGTCGTGATCACGCAGCAAATTGCCCGCAATCAGGGGCGATCCCGCATATGCCTGCGCCCCGTGCGTTGCCTGAACGCTGGTCAACGCCTTCGACAAAGGATGATCAGCACCAAACCACCCGTCACGCCGCGCGCGCTCAATTCCTGCAGCGGCCTCGCCGGTGCGGACCGCTTCAGCAGCGTCCAGCTTGTACAAACCCCGCCCCGAATGAGTCTCGACATAGGTCAGGGGTTTGTCCTTGCGCGCCAGATAATCCAGCATCCACGCCAGCAAAGCGTGCTTTTGCACGTCAGCCAGATTTCCAGCATGGTAAATATGTTGATATGAGAGCATGTTGCCTTCTAAAGTCCCTATCAATAAGGCGGAAAGGTGCTGATTGACGCGGAATCAGCCCTTTTACCGGGCGAGATGGCACCCTATAAGACATCCGTCCCGGAACCGTCGAGTCGCGGGCAGTGGTAATTTTGACGAACGGGATCATTAAAAGCATGGGAATCTTTGGCAATCTGGGCGGCTTGTTCACAGCGGACATGGCCATCGACCTTGGGACGGCGAACACGCTGGTTTATGTCAAAGGGCGCGGTGTGATCCTGTCGGAGCCTTCGGTTGTCGCCTATCACGTCAAGGACGGTGTCAAAAAGGTGCTGGCCGTCGGCGAGGACGCCAAGCTGATGCTGGGCCGAACCCCCGGTTCGATCGAGGCGATCCGTCCGATGCGTGAAGGCGTGATTGCTGATTTCGACACTGCCGAGGAAATGATCAAGCACTTCATCCGCAAGGTGCATAAACGGTCTACCTTCTCGAAGCCCAAGATCATCGTCTGCGTCCCACACGGTGCGACCCCCGTAGAAAAGCGTGCGATCCGTCAGTCGGTTCTGTCGGCAGGTGCGCGCCGCGCGGGCCTGATTGCCGAACCGATTGCAGCCGCCATTGGTGCAGGCATGCCGATCACCGACCCGACCGGCAACATGGTCGTTGATATCGGCGGCGGCACCACCGAGGTTGCGGTTCTGTCGCTGGGCGACATCGTCTATGCGCGCTCGGTCCGCGTGGGCGGAGACCGAATGGATGAGGCGATCATCTCGTATCTGCGCCGTCAGCAGAACCTTCTCGTGGGCGAATCCACCGCTGAACGCATTAAGACCACCATCGGCACTGCCCGGATGCCTGACGACGGTCGTGGCCAGTCGATGCATATCCGGGGCCGTGACCTGCTTAACGGCGTACCCAAAGAGATTGAGATCAGCCAGGCTCAGGTCGCCGAGGCTCTGTCGGAACCCGTCCAACAGATTTGCGAGGCGGTAATGACAGCATTGGAAACCACACCGCCCGATCTGGCCGCCGACATCGTGGACCGGGGCGTGATGCTGACCGGCGGCGGCGCGCTGCTGGGCGATCTGGACCTTGCCCTGCGCGAACAGACTGGTCTGGCTGTGTCGATTGCCGATGAAAGCCTGAATTGTGTGGCTTTGGGCACCGGCAAAGCGCTGGAATATGAAAAACAACTGCGCCACGCGATTGACTACGAAAGCTAAGGCGCGCACCCTTTCGGGGTGAAAACTCGGGCAAGAGCAGCACGGGAAGGTAACCTGTGGCAAACGACCGATCACAGCGCGATGAATACACGGCCCCTCTGCGCCGCCTGCTGTTGGGGATCGTGGTGCTTTGCCTGCTGGGAATCTTTCTGGTCTGGCGCATTGACAGCCCTCGGGTCGAGCGGTTTCGCGCGCAGGTGGTGGACCGCGTGGTGCCGTCGATGGAATGGGCGATGGTGCCAGTCACCGCAGTTGTAAACCTTGTCCGCGATTTCCAAAGCTATCAGCGGCTGAGCGCACAGAACCAGGAGCTGCGCAGCGAATTGCGCCTGATGCGGGCCTGGAAAGAGGCCGCGCTACAGCTTGAACAGGAAAACGCGCGCCTGCTGGACCTTAACAATGTGCGGCTTGACCCGCGCTTGACCTATATTACTGGGGTTGTGATGGCCGATAGCGGCTCGCCCTTCAGGCAATCGGTGTTGCTGAATGTGGGCGAACGGGACGGCATCATGGATGGCTGGGCCACGATGGACGGGATCGGCGTCGTCGGGCGCATTTCCGGAGTCGGCCCCGATACAGCGCGGGTCATTCTGCTGACTGATGCGTCAAGCGCCATTCCGGCGACGATCCAGCCTTCGGGTCAAACCGCGCTGATCACCGGCGACAATACGCCTTCGCCCGCTGTGGAATTCCTGGAAAACCGCGAGCTTGTACGACCGGGTGATCGGGTCGTGACCTCGGGCGATGGCGGGGTGTTTCCTGGCGGCCTGCTGATCGGACAGATCGCCGCCGACCCCGGTGGGCGCCTACGTGTGCGCCTGTCCGCCGATTTCGAACGACTGGAATTTTTACGCGTGCTGCGCTTCCATTCGGCTCCACGTATCGAAGATTCCGGCGATGTCGTCGGCCCCAGACGCCCCGAAGCCGCCCTGACCCCATCGGAGGTCGGCGATGGATAGTCAGACTTCGCAGCTTTGGGCCAAACGCGGCTTGTATCTGTTTCTGGCCCTTCTGATCCTGTTTTTTCATCTGCTGCCACTGAACGCGCGGCCAGATCGCTGGCCCTTTCCTGATCTGATCATTGCGCTGACATTCGCCTGGGTGTTGCGGCGTCCCGAGTTTGTGCCCATCCCTCTGATCGCGGTGGTGATGTTGCTGGCCGATCTGCTGCTGCAACGTCCTCCGGGTCTGCTGGCCGCGCTGGTTGTGATGGGCGCGTCCTATCTGCGCAACGCAGCCCCCGGCTTACGTGACGCCGGGTTCATGGGCGAATGGACCAGCGCCGCCGTCGTCATCACGGCTGTTTTTGCCCTCAACCGCGTCATTCTTGCTATTCTGTCCGTGCAACAGGCAGCATTGGGTCCGGTCGTGATACAAGTGGTTCTGACGATTGCGGTTTATCCGCTGATTGTTCTGCTCAGCCAGAGCGGATTCGGTGTGCGGCGGGTTTCGACCTCGGAGTCCGGCGCAGTAGGAGCCCGCCCATGAAGCCACGCAAACAGAAATCGCAGGGTTTGGCCTATAAAAGACTGCCCCGTCGCGCATTTGTTCTTGGCGGATTGCAGGCCGTGTTTATTGGCGGTCTGGCCGCACGGATGCGGTATATGCAGGTGGATCAAGCGGATGAATACCGCCTGCTGGCCGAAGAAAACCGCATCAACATCCGCCTGATCCCACCGACACGCGGTCGGATTTACGACCGCAACGGGCAGATCATCGGGCAGAACTCACCCTCTTACCGGATCGTGATGGTGCGCGAGGATGCGGGCGACGTAGACGCCGTTATCGCCAGACTGTCTGACCTGATCCCGCTGACCGATGATGAGATCGAGCGCGCCAAGACCGAGATGCGCCGCTCGGCCCCGTTCCTGCCGGTCACGCTGGCCGATCAGGTCACGTGGGAAGATATCTCGAAAGTCGCCGTCAACGCCCCCGCCCTGCCCGGTGTCACGCCCGAGGTCGGCATGACACGACAATATCCCAGATACGAGGACTTCGCCCATGTCGTTGGCTATGTCGGCCCGGTCAGCGACTATGACCTCAGCCAGATCGAAGACCCCGAACCCGTGCTGCGCATACCTCGGTTCCAGATCGGCAAGGTCGGGCTAGAGGCCAAACAGGAAATTAGCCTGCGGGGTAAGGCCGGGGCCAAACGAGTCGAGGTCAACGCCACTGGCCGCGTCATGCGCGAGCTTGACCGGCAGGAAGGTACCGCCGGGGCCGATCTGCAACTGTCTGTCGATGCCGATCT
This sequence comes from Ruegeria sp. N8, assembly GCF_056531325.1. Classification (NCBI taxonomy): domain Bacteria; kingdom Pseudomonadati; phylum Pseudomonadota; class Alphaproteobacteria; order Rhodobacterales; family Roseobacteraceae; genus Ruegeria; species Ruegeria sp. N8. Next base: position 78,400 of record NZ_JBQFLQ010000003.1, read on the forward strand.
GCAGCAATACGCGCAGGCACGTCTGGCGGGCGAAAGCGCCGCTGCGGTCGTGATCGACTGCGAAACCGGCGATATCCGGGCGATAAGTTCAGCCCCCAGTTTTGATCCCAACCTGTTCGTGCGCGGCATCTCGGTCGCGGATTACCGGACCCTGACGCAGGACAATTACCGCCCGCTGGCCAACAAGACCGTGCAGGGCACCTACCCGCCGGGATCGACCTTCAAGATGATCACCGCCATGGCCGCGTTGGAGGCCGGAGTGATCGGACCATCGAACACCGTCTATTGCCCTGGCCACCTGAAGGTTGGCAGCCGCCGGTTCCATTGCTGGAAACGCGGCGGGCATGGCACAGTCGATCTGGAAACCTCGCTCAAACGCAGTTGCGATGTCTATTACTATGACGTGGCCCTGCGCACGGGGATCGACAAAATCTCGGACATGGCACGGACTTTTGGGCTGGGCATCAAGCATGACATACCGATGTCCGCCGTGGCCGCCGGGCTGGCGCCCAATCAAGACTGGAAGCGGCGTGTGCATGGGCAGGAATGGCTGGTGGGTGACACGGCCAATGCCTCGATCGGTCAAGGGTTCATGCTGGCCTCGCCGCTGCAACTGGCCGTGATGACCGCACGGATTGCGACCGGGCGATCTGTCTCGCCGCGTCTTGTTCGGTCGATGAACGGGGTCGAGCAACCCTCGGGCGCAGGTGAGCCGCTGGACGTCAACCCGCGTAATCTGGAACAAGTTCGGCAGGCGATGTGGACGGTATCGAATGACCGGCGCGGTACAGCTTATCGTAGCCGCATCATAGCCGATGATTTCCGAATGGCGGGCAAAACCGGCACCAGCCAGGTGCGCAACATCACTAAGGCCGAACGTGCCGCCGGCGTCATCCGCAACGAAGACCTGCCGTGGGAGCGTCGAGACCATGCTCTGTTTGTCAGCTTCGCGCCCTATGACAAGCCGAAATACGCGATTGCCGTGGTGGTGGAACATGGCGGCGGCGGGTCGAAAGCTGCAGCCCCTGTGGCGCGGGATATCATGTTACAGGCGCTCTATAATGGGACGCCGCCATTGGACGCCTATCCGGTGGCCGACCGCGACCGGATCAAGGAGCTGCAAAAGAAGCTTGAAGGCGATCGCCGCCCCAAAGCGCGCCCGTCCGAAAAGGACCGCGCATGAGCTATCTTGAGTATACGGTCAAATCCACGCCCTCGGGGTTCCGCAAGTTCTTGTATATGAACTGGCCCCTGACCCTGCTGTTGATCAGCGTGGCCAGCGCCGGGTTCCTGATGCTGTTTTCGGTTGCAGGCGGGTCATGGACCCCTTGGGCCGAACCGCAGATGGAGCGGTTCGGGCTGGGCCTGACGGTGATGTTCATCATCGCGCTTGTCCCCATCTGGTTCTGGCGCAACATGTCGGTTGCGGCCTATCTGGGCTCGATAGGCCTGCTGATCGTGGTCGAGCTGTTTGGGACGATTGGCATGGGCGCACAGCGCTGGATCGACCTTGGCTTCATGCGCCTGCAACCGTCCGAGGTGATGAAGGTCGCCCTTGTGATGGTGCTGGCCGCCTATTACGACTGGCTGCCCTCGCACAAAACCTCGCGCCCGCTATGGGTGATCCTTCCGGTGATCCTGATCCTGATCCCGGTGTTTTTCGTGCTCAAACAACCCGACTTGGGCACCTCGATCCTGTTGCTGGCCGCAGGGGGTGGGATGATGTTTCTGGCTGGGGTCCACTGGGCCTATTTCGCCGCTGTCATCGCCGCCGTGGTCGGGCTGATCGCAACCGTTTTCAACAGCCGCGGAACCGAGTGGCAGTTGCTTAAGGACTACCAATTCCGCCGGATTGATACCTTTCTAGACCCCTCCACCGACCCGCTGGGCGCGGGCTATCACATTACTCAGTCCAAAATCGCGCTGGGATCAGGTGGTTGGAACGGGCGCGGCTTCATGCAGGGCACGCAATCGCGGCTGAACTTCCTGCCGGAAAAACATACCGATTTCATCTTCACCACATTGGCCGAGGAGTTCGGCTTTGTCGGTGGCATTACCCTGTTGATCCTTTATGGCCTGATCATCGTGTTCTGTCTGGTGACGGCGTTGTCGACCAAGGACCGGTTTTCGTCGCTGGTGACGCTGGGCATCGCGCTGAACTTCTTCCTGTTCTTCGCGGTGAACATGTCGATGGTGATGGGACTGGCCCCGGTCGTGGGTGTGCCCCTGCCAATGGTCAGCTATGGCGGCTCGGCCATGCTTGTCCTGATGGCGGCCTTCGGTATTGTGCAAAGCGCGCATATCCATCGTCCTCGCTGATTTGAAAGGCCTCCGATGCCCGTGAACGTCCTGTTTTCCGCGCGCCCTGAATTGTGGCCCGTGTATGAACCCCTCTTGTCAGACGGCTTGACCAATGCGGGGGTGGATGCGGCAATCGGAACGCAGATGGACCCGGATCAGGTCGATTACGTGGTCTATGCGCCAAACGGTGGGCTATTGGACTTCACGCCGTATTCGCGGCTGAAGGCCGTGCTCAGCCTGTGGGCCGGGGTCGAAAGCATCGCAGATAACGCGACCCTAACCGTTCCCCTCGCTAGAATGGTGGATTTCGGCCTGACGCAAGGCATGACCGAATGGGTGGTCGGCCACGTGCTGCGATACCATCTTGGAATGGACCGCCATATCACTGTTCAGGACGGCACATGGACACCCGAGGCCCCACCGCTGGCCCCTGAACGCACCGTCTGCATACTGGGCCTTGGCATGTTGGGCGAGGCATCCGCGCGGGCACTTGCTGTATTGGGTTTCAACGTCACGGGCTGGAGTCGGTCGCCCAAGGACATCCCCGGTGTCACCTGCCTGCACGGCGAAGACGGGCTACGCGCGGCGCTGACCACAGCTGAAATCGTCGTTCTGCTGCTGCCCGACACACCGGCGACCGAGAACCTGTTGAACGCGGAAACTCTCGCCCTGCTGCCTAAGGGCGCATGTCTGATCAATCCGGGCCGAGGCCCTCTCATCGACGACAGCGCCCTGCTGGATGCGCTGAACGCCGGACAAATCGGCCACGCCACGCTGGACGTGTTCCGGGTTGAACCCTTGCCAATCGACCACCCTTATTGGGCGCATCCGAACGTGACGGTCACGCCGCATATCGCCTCGGAAACGCGGCCAGTGACAGCCGCGCAGGTGATCGTTGAAAACATTCGACGCGGTGAGGCGGGTGAACCCTACCTGCACCTCGTCGACCGCGCTTTAGGCTACTAGCCCGCGCCCTTTCAGCAACGCCTCGACCCCCGGCAACCGGCCCCGGAAGGCCAGATACAGGTCTTCGGCCTCGCGGGAGCCTCCGGTGGACAGGATGTTCTCCTCTAGCGCCTTGGCGCGGTCGGGATCGAATGCGCCACCGGCCTCTTCAAAGGCGGCGAAGGCGTCGGCGTCCATGACCTCGGACCACATATAGCTGTAATAGCCCGCGCTATAGCCGTCACCCGCAAAGACATGCGCGAAATGCGGCGTGGCGTGGCGCATCCCGATGGCCGGAGGCATCCCAAGACCGTCCAGCACCTGCGCTTGTTTTGCCATCGGGTCCACCGGGGCCGCGCCGTCATGGAATTCCAGATCGACCAGCGCCGAGGCGACATATTCGACCGTCTGAAACCCCTGATCGAAATTGGCGGCCTTCAGCACCTTGTCCAGCATGTCTTGCGGCATCGGCGCGCCGGTTTCGGCATGGGTGGCAAACTCGGCCAGAACTTCGGGCACTTCCAACCAGTGTTCGTAAAGCTGGCTGGGCAGTTCTACGAAATCGCGCGCGACAGACGTACCCGATATGCTTTCATAAGTCACATCCGACAGCATCTGATGCAGCGCATGGCCGAATTCATGAAATAGCGTCCGGGCGTCATCATAAGACAGCAGCGCCGGATCGCCCTTTGCAAAATTACAGACATTGATCACGACCGGAGCCTGCACCTTGGGAAACTTGGCCTGCGACCGCATCGCGCTGCACCACGCGCCGGATCGCTTGGAGCCCCGCGCGAAGTAATCCCCGATGAACACCGCGATATGCTGACCATTGCGCGTGACCTCCCAAGCGCGGCAATCGGGGTGGTAGAGCGGCACGTCCAGCGGCCCGAACTCCAACCCGAACAAGCGGTTGGCACAGGCAAAGGTGGCCTCGATCATCCGGTCCAGCTGCAGGTAGGGTTTCAGCGCCGCCTCATCCAGATCATGCTCGGCCTTGCGGCGTTTCTCGGCGTAGTAGCGCCAATCCCACGCGGCCAGTGGGCCATTGACCCCATCCGCCTGCATCATCTGCGTCAGAATCTCGGCGTCCGCATCGGCGCGGGCCTTGGCGGGTTCCCAGACCTGCATCAGCAGGTCACGCACCTTGTCCGGCGTGCGGGCCATCTCGGTTTCCAGCTTGTAGGCCGCGAAATTGTCATAGCCCAGAAGCTTGGCGCGTTCTTCGCGAAGGCTGAGGATTTCGGCGGCATTTTCGCGGTTATCCGTCTTGCCCCCATTCGCGCCACGCGCAGTCCAGGCCTTATAGGCCACCTCGCGCAGATCGCGGCGGGGCGAGAATTGCAGGAATGGGACGATGATCGAGCGGGACAGGGTGACAACGGGACCATCTACACCCTTTTCCTGCCCTGCGGCGCGGGCCGCATCCACGACGAAATCTGGTAGACCCTCCAGATCATCCTCGGACAGGTCCATGAACCACTCACGCTCATCCGCCAGCAGGTTCTGGGTAAAGGATGTACCCAGCGAGGCCAGCCGCGCCCTGATTTCCTGCATCCGCGCGTCTGCATCCCCGGTCAGCGCCGCGCCCGCGCGCACGAAGCCCCGATGGTTCAGCATCAGAACCCGCGCCTGTTCGTCGGTCAGGTTCAGATCATCCTTTCGGTCCCACAGGTCGGCCACCCGCTGAAACAGCGCCTTGTTCGACGAAATGCCCGAGAAATGCGCCGCCAGCTTGGGCGAGAAGTCACGCTGCAGCTCTTCTCGCGCCGGGTTGCTGTCAGCCCCGGCCACAGTGAAGAAGACGGACAGGACCTTGTCCAATTGCTCACCCGCAGCCTCAAGCGCCTCAACCGTATTGGCAAAGCTGGGCGCGTCGGGGTTGTCCGCGATGGCGGCGATCTGCGCGTTATGCGCCTGCAAGGCCGCATCCAGCGCGGGCGCGAAATCGGTGTCGGCAATCGTGTCGAAGGGCGCGATTTCAAACGGTGTGGTCCAGTCGGACAGGATCGGGTTGGTCATGAAACTCTCCTTTGAGCACAACCTAGGAACGCAGGGCGGGATGATCCAGTGCGCGCGCTCACTTACCGCAAATCGGACAATCGGCGCGGCGCGACAGGGTGATCTTGCGGCTTTCACCATAAAGCGCGTCATAGATCAGCATTTCACCGCGCAGGGCCTGCCCCGCCCCGGTGATCACCTTGATCGCCTCAACCGCCATCATCGAGCCCACAACGCCGGGCAGAGGGCCGATCACCCCCGCCTCGGAACACGACGGGGCCAATCCGGGGGCCGGGGCCTCGGGGAAGATGCACTGATAGCAGGGGGCGTTATGAGCGGGGTCAAAGACGCTCAGTTGCCCTTCCCATTGCGACAGCGCACCCGAGATCAGCGGCTTGCCCAGCGCAACCGCCGTGCGGTTGGCCAGATAGCGAGTGTCGAAATTGTCAGTCCCATCGAGGATCAGATCGAAATCGGCAAACAAATCCTGCGCGATCTCTTCGGTCAAACGACGGTGATAGGGCAGAACGATCACATTAGGATTTTGCGCCTGCATGGCCTGCTGCGCCGAGAACACCTTGGGCATCCCGATATCCGCGTCGCGGTGGATCACCTGACGTTGCAGGTTCGCGTTCTCGACCTCGTCATCGTCGATCACACCGATGGTTCCAACCCCGGCTGCAGCCAGATATTGCAGGGCGGGCGCGCCCAGACCACCTGCGCCAATGACCAGCACACGGGCCTGTTTCATCTTTTTCTGACCCGGCCCACCCAGTTCCCGCAACACGATATGGCGGGCATAACGTTCCAGCTCGGTTTCAGAGAATTGGTCGGATGGCATGGCGGACTCCTTCGTGGCGGGCGTCGCGCGGTTGCGTAACGCTTTCAGCACCCTTCCATAAACCAGAACCAGAACCGCGAAACCAGTCAGGATCAGCCACATCGCCGCAGAGCCGCCAGTCGCCTGACGCAAGGGGTGCCCGTCCGGTAGAACCAGCTGCGCCGTGATCACGCCCAACAGCAACACCCCGACGGATGTCATCCGCGCGGTGCGCGACACGCCAGCCAGATAGCCAACGCCCCACAGCCCGGCAGCCAGAATGAAAACCAACAGCATCAGCCGCGCCCGGTCGAGCCGAACCCACCCGCGCCGCGTTCGGTGTCGCTGAGCGTATCGGTAGACTCAAACGTGGCCTGAACGACCGGGGCCACGACAAGCTGCGCAATGCGTTCGCCGTGGGTGATCTCGAACACCTCCTGCCCGGCATTCAGCACGATCACACCCAGCGGGCCGCGATAATCGCTGTCGATCGTACCCGGCGTGTTGGGTAGCGTGATCCCATGTTTCAACGCCAGCCCGGACCTTGGACGCACCTGCACCTCATAGCCATTCGGGATTTCGATCCGCAGGCCGGTGGGAACCAAGGCGCGCTGTCCGGGGTCCAGCGTTATCGACGCTCCATCCGGTAGGTTGGCTCGAACATCCGCGCCCGCCGCACCAGTGGTTTCGTAGGACGGCAACGGTACTGAGGGGTCAGAGCCGTCCTCGCGGATCACGCGAATTGCAACCATCTTGTTTCCTTTCCCTCACGCGGTCAGCGCGTCGGCGATCTTGCGCGCCAACTGCTCGGCCACAGCGTCCTTGCTCATACGTGGCCATTCTTCGGCCCCTGCGTCCGAAATCAACGTGACCGCATTCTCGGACCCGCCCATGATGCCGGTGGCGGGACTGACATCATTGGCCACAATCCAGTCGCACCCCTTACGCGCGCGCTTCGCGGTGGCGTGTTCGATCACACTATCGGTCTCGGCGGCGAAGCCCACGACCAGCGCGGGGCGACCCGTTTCCAGATGCGAGATGCGTTTCAGAATGTCGGGGTTTTCCGCAAATTCCAGCGCGGGCAGGCCGTCGCGAGTTTTCTTTAGCTTCCGGTCCGAGGCGCTGGCCACCCGCCAATCCGCTACAGCCGCCGCAAACACGCCCGCATCCACGGGCAAGGCGGCGTCCACCGCATCCGACATCTGTTGCGCGGTCTCGACCGCAACCACCTGTACGCCTTGGGGCGGAGCCACATCCGCCGGGCCGGTGACAAACACCACCTCGGCCCCCAGCGCGGCGAGCGCCCGCGCCACCGCCGTTCCCTGCGCGCCCGAGGACCGGTTGGCGATATAGCGCACCGGATCAATAGGTTCATGTGTGGGGCCAGACGTGACCAGAATACGCTTGCCCTGCAAGGGGCCGCCACCCAGCTGCGCCTCGACCGCCGCGACGATCTCCAGCGGTTCGGACATGCGGCCGGGGCCGTATTCGCCGCAGGCCATATCGCCCTCGTTCGGGCCCACAAAGCGAACACCATCCGCCTGCAATTGCGCCAGATTGCGCTGCGTCGCGGGGTGATCCCACATCCGCACATTCATGGCGGGCGCACACAGCACAGGCGTGTCCGTCGCCATCAGCAGGGTCGAGGCCATGTCATTGGCCAGCCCGCTGGACATCTTACCCATCAGATCAGCGGTGGCCGGGGCAACCACCACCAGATCAGCGGAACGGGACAGTTGGATATGGCCCATCTCGGCCTCATCGGTCAGATCGAACAGGTCACGATAGACCTTCTCTCCGGCCAAGGCAGACACGGACAAAGGCGTCACGAATTCTTCAGCCGCGCGGGTCAGAACCGGGGTCACGGCCGCGCCGCGCTCGCGCAGGCGTCGGATCAGATCCAGTGATTTATAGGCTGCGATGCCTCCGCCGATGATCAGCAGAATTCGTTTCGATGCCAGCATGTTCAGCCCTTCCCGTCCCGGTCGGCCCTGACATTAGGCAAGCAGGCCAGACAGTTCCAGCGGTTAATTCTGCGTCTGGAATGCCAGACAGTGGTCTTCGCGTTCGACCGAAGGGCTGTCGATCACCGCGTCAAACTCGCCTGAGATCGCGCCATCCTCGGACTGCCCCAACACAAAGACTTTCAAACCAGGGCGCAGCCGGGACGTGAACGTCGGAATCCCGCGATCCTTGCGGGCATGCCCATTGCCGGTGATCACAGCAATCGGCCCGCCTGTTTCGTCATCGGCACGCAAGATCGAACGCGTCAGAACCGCGTCGCGCAAACGTTGGATGGCCACCATCTGAGGCAGCGCCTCTTGCGGGAGCGCATCGCAATGCGCCGCCAGTTGATCTGCCTCGCGTTCAGCCTGATCCGCAGCCGAAAGAGGCACGGTCAGCCCATAGCGCGCCGCATCCGCGCCCAGCGCCGTGGCAGCACCCCGTTCCATTGCAGCGCGCGCCGCCGCACGGGGAACCATCGCCCCATAGACCGGCGCATCGGTAGCCTGAAAGACCGGGTAATACATGCTGAGGGACGGCCACCCCATCTCGGCCCATTTCAGGATACGGTCCAATTCCTCGGGGTTGGTCGCAGCTTTCTGAGCCAGCCGTTGCGCGCCCTCTTCGGTGACCATTTCCCAGACCACGGCCGAGGGGTTGATGATCTCCAACGCCTCTTTTTGGACGATGTGATGCTGTGGGTTGTCGTGGATTTCACCCAAAATCACTACATCCGCCGCGCGCATTGCGTCGGCAACATCATCAGGAATCAGTCCATCGGCCCGGCCTACACCGGCTGTAACTACAAGCGCACACAGCAGAATCGCAAACTGTCTCATGCGATGAAGTGTTGCACCTCGCGCGATTGCGCTTCAAGGTTCTTGCGCATTTTGACGAAAGCGGCGGCTTCTAGCTGACGCACACGCTCTTTCGACAGACCCAATTCCTGACCCAGACTTTCCAATGTCCGCGCCGGTTCCCGCAATTTGCGTTCGCGCACGATGAACTGCTCACGATCGTTCAGGGATCGCATGGCAGTTACCAGCCATTCACGCAACTGCGCGGTGTCATGGCTGTTCTCGACGGTTTCGGCGGCCTGCTCGCGCTCATCCTCCAGCGCGTCAATCCACTCGCGCCCATCCTCATCTGCGGATTGCACTGCATTCAGCGAGAAATCCGACCCTGAAAGGCGCCCCTCCATCATCTCGACATCACGCAGAGGGACACCGATTTCAGTGGCGATCATCTGATGAAGCTGGTGCCTGTCCAATTCCATCCCTTCCGTCGCAGCTTCACGCTCTAGCCGAGCCTGCACGCGGCGCATGTTGAAAAACAGCGATTTCTGAGAGGACGTCGACCCAGTACGCACCATCGACCAGTTGCGCATCACATAGTCCTGAATGCTGGCTTTGATCCACCAGACCGCATAGGTCGAGAACCGCACACCCCGGTCCGGGTCGAATTTGTCGGCGGCTTTCATCAGGCCCAAACCGGCCTCTTGAATCAAGTCATTCATCGGCGCGCCATAGCGTTTGAACTTGGCCGCCATAGAGATCGCCAGCCGCATATATGCGGTGATCAACCGATGCAGCGCCTTTTCATCGCGGTGGTCACGCCACGCATAGGCCAATTTCAATTCGGTCTCCGCGTCCAGCAATTCGGCCTTCATTGCCTGCCGTGACATCGAAAAATCGTTTGCGTTATCCAGTGCCATGGAAACCTCCCCTTTTCGCAGGCGCACCCCGGCCTTGCCTTGCCGACCTATGGCCGATACGCAGAACGAAACCGGGTGGATCACATGGAAGGTAAGAATAGTGTATCCGGATTTAACCTTTGTTATAGGCGGAGCTGCCTCGGGCAAGTCTGCATTTGCAGAACAACTTACTGTTTCAACAGAAAAAAGCCGCATTTATCTGGCGACATCACAAGTGTTTGATGACGAGATGCACAAAAAGGTGAAGCGGCATGTCGCCCAGCGCGGCGATGGCTGGACCACCATTGAGGCCCCGCTGGACCTGCGCCCGTCGCTGGCCACGCTGGACAAAAGCCAAGTTTGCCTGATCGACTGCGCCAGCATGTGGCTGACCAATCACCTACTGGCTGACAACGATCTGGATCAGGTGCAGGCGGACCTTTTGGATGCTCTGGCCGGATGTCGGGCCCCGGTCATCGTCGTCTCGAACGAGGTGGGCCAGGGCATTGTCCCCGACAACGCCCTTTCCCGCAGGTTCCGCGAGGCGCAGGGAAGGCTGAACATCGCGCTGGCGGCACAGGCCGATCTGGTGGTGCAGGTCACGGTGGGCCTGCCCTTGGTTTTGAAAGGGCAGCTTCCATGACCCGGCTGCACCTTGTCCGCCATGGGCCGACCCATGCAAAAACCATGGTCGGCTGGTCCGACCTGCCCGCTGACCTCAGCGACACAGTGGCGCTCCAGCGCTTGCATGACCATCTGCCGTCTGATGCGGTTGTGATCTCGTCCGACCTGTCCCGCGCCGCCGATACGGCTTCGGCCATTCAGGGGACACGCACCCGCCTGCCCCACAACCCCGACCTGCGCGAGATCAATTTCGGCACTTGGGAGCTGCGTGGGTTCCGAGAGATTGAGGCCGAAGACCCCGACCTCGCCTTTGCTTATTGGGACAATCCCGGCGACGTGCGCCCCCCGGATGGCGAAAGCTGGAACGAGGTGCGCGCACGGGTGGATGCCGTGATCGACCGGCTGATGGCCGATCATACAGGGCACGATCTGGTCGTGGTGGTGCATTTCGGCGTGATCTTGACGCAGGTGCAGCGCGCGCTGGACGTGACCGCGCAAGAGGCGTTCAGCCACAAGATCGACAACCTCTCGGTCACGGAACTGACTCATCACGGGGATCGCTGGTCGGTCGGGCGGATCAATCACCTGGCGTGATGCACCTGCGCACAATTCACTGATTTACCGCCGCGTCATGCCGCGCCATTCTGTCCACATGACTTATGATCTGTTTATCGGGGACCGCCTGTTTTCCAGCTGGTCCATGCGCGGCTGGCTGATGCTAGAACGGTTCGGCCTGCCTTACAAAGCCCATATGATCGGCCTCTATTCCGGCACCATGGCCGAGGATATGAAGCCACTCGCCCCCGCCCGTCTGGTGCCCGCCTTACGCCTGCCCGACGGGACGGTGGTGGGCGAAAGCCTCGCCATGGCCGAAACGCTGGCCGAACGCCACCCCGAGGCCCGATTGTGGCCTGCAGATCCAGCCGCCCGCGCCACCGCGCGCTGGTTATGCGCCGAGTTGGTGGCCGGGTTCACCGCCTTGCGCGGCGAATGCCCGATGCAGTTGCACCATTGCTGGACTGGGTTTGAACCATCGGCCGATACACTGCGTGACCTTGATCGGATCGAGACCCTTTGGGCGCATGCTCGCAGCGTATCCGGGGCGGTCAGCGGCCCACTGTTTGGGGACTATTCCCTTGCGGATGTGTTCTACACACCCGTGGCCGCGCGGATTATCGGCTATGGCCTGCCCGTTTCGGACGCAAACCGAACCTATTGCCTTGAAATGCTGTCTGACCTGTCCGTCCGCCAATGGCGCGCGATGGGATTGACTGTGTCCTATAACCCCTTCCCCTATGCATTGGATCTGGCCACCCAGCCATGGCCAGTCGGGTCGCCCGCAGCCCGCGCCGTGGATGCAGGCCCCTCGGTCAACGCCACCTGCCCCTATTCCGGCGACCCTGTGACGGATTTCCTTGAATTGGATGGCCGCATCTGGGGCTTCTGCAACCCGTTCTGCCGTGACAAAACCGCCGCAGACCCTGGCGCTTGGCCGAAATTCTCTGACATGGTCGCAGGCGTTAACGATTCCTAAACCGCCTGCGTGCCAGCAACGACCTGTTAACCCAAAAGGTCGTTCATGGTCGCCCGCTCTCATACCGTCGCTTTCCAAGGGGTCGAGGCCCGCCCGGTCGAGGTGCAATGCGCCGTCGCGCCGGGCCTGCCCGCCTTTTCCATCGTCGGCCTGCCCGACAAGGCCGTGTCCGAGGCCCGCGACCGGGTGCGCAGCGCGCTCAGTTCCATGGCCATCGCGCTGCCGTCCAAACGCATCACTATCAACCTTTCGCCCGCCGACCTGCCGAAAGAGGGCAGCCATTTCGACCTGCCCATCGCCGTCGCGCTGCTGTCTGCATTGGAAATAATCCCTCCCGATGCTGCCGAAGGCGCGGTTTCGCTGGGTGAGCTGTCATTGGACGGATCGCTCGTACCCGTCGTCGGCGCCCTGCCCGCCGCCATGACCGCCGCCGCCGAAGATCGCGCGCTGCTGTGCCCCAAAGCCTCCAGCGCCGAGGCGGCTTGGGTCGATGCTACACAGGTTATCGGGGCCACATCACTGGGCGATGTGGTGCGGCATTTCTCAGGTCAGGCCCCTTTATCCGCCGCCCAACCCGGCGAGGTCTGCCTTGCGCCCAGCGTCCGCGACCTGCGCGACGTGAAAGGGCAAGAGCGAGCCAAACGCGCGTTAGAGATCGCCGCTGCCGGGCGGCATCACCTGATCATGATCGGCACACCGGGGTCGGGCAAATCGATGCTGGCCGCGCGTCTGCCGGGAATTCTGCCGCCTCTGACCCCATCCGAGGCACTGGAAACCTCTATGATCCAGTCGCTCTGCGGATTGCTTGACGAAGGCGGGATCAGCCGCACCCGCCCATTCCGAGAACCGCATCACACCGCCTCGATGGCTGCGATTGTCGGCGGTGGTCGAGGCGCGAAACCCGGTGAGATTTCCTTGGCTCATAACGGGGTTCTGTTCATGGACGAATTCCCTGAATTTCCACGCACCGTTCTAGAAACCCTGCGCCAACCGATCGAAACGGGCGAGGTCATGGTGGCCCGCGCCAATGCCCATGTGAAATACCCCTGCCGCTTCATGCTGGTGGCCGCCGCCAACCCCTGCAAATGCGGCTACCTGACCGACCCTGCCCGCGCCTGTTCCCGCGCGCCGGTCTGTGGCGAGGATTATCTGGGCCGCATCTCTGGCCCGCTGATGGATCGGTTCGACTTGCGGATCGAGGTGCCTCCGGTCGGGTTCACCGATTTGGACCTGCCGCCTTCTGGGGACAGCTCCGCCACCGTTGCCGCACGGGTCGAAGCCGCACGCGCCGTGCAGGCTGAGCGGTTCGAGGGCATGGAGCCGCGCCAGAACGCAGATATGGAGGGCAAGCTGCTGGAAGAGATCGCCGCACCCGACGCCGAAGGCAAAGAGCTGTTACTGAAAGCCGCCGAACGGTTCGGCCTGTCGGCGCGCGCCTATCACCGCGTCCTGCGGGTCGCGCGCACCATTGCCGATCTTGAGGGCGCGCGGGATATCCGCCGCCCCCATGTGGCCGAGGCGCTGAGCTTTCGTATCAGCGCCCGGGCGGCGTCTTAAACCTTGGCTTCAATCGCCTGCCAGATTTTTTCAGCGATGTTGACACCGTCGAACCGTTCCAGCTCCTGAATGCCGGTGGGCGAGGTCACGTTGATCTCGGTCAGGTAATCTCCGATCACGTCGATGCCGACGAAAATCTGGCCTTTTTCCTTCAGCAAAGGACCAATGGCGGCGCAAATCTCCAAATCCCGGTCGGACAGGCCAATCTTTTCAGGGCGACCGCCCACATGCATGTTCGACCGCGTCTCGCCCTTGGCTGGCACGCGATTGATTGCGCCAACCGGCTCACCATCCACAAGGATCACACGTTTGTCGCCGTTGCTTACATCGGGCAGGAACTTCTGAACAATCAGCGGCTCGCGCGAGAAACCGGTGAACAACTCATGCAACGAAGTCAGGTTGCGGTCGTTGGCATCCAGCCGGAACACGCCCGCACCACCATTGCCATAAAGCGGCTTGAGGATGATATCGCCATGCTTTTCCTTGAAAGCTTTGATTGTCTGCAGATCGCGCGCAATCGTTGTCGGTGGCGTCAGATCGGGGAAATCCAGCACCAGCAGCTTTTCGGGGTAATTGCGCACCCAAAACGGATCATTGACCACCAGCGCCTTGCCCTTCAAACGGTCTAACAAATGCGTCGAGGTGATGTAGTGCATATCGAACGGTGGATCCTGCCGCAGCCAGACCACATCGAAATCGGCCAGATCAACCTCACGCTCAGGCCCCAGTTCAGCCGGGTTTCCTGCCACACGCTGCACCGTCATGTCATGGCCGCGTGCTTTTATGCGCCCTTCCTGATACGCCAACTGATCCGGTCCGTAGAAAAACAGCGAATGCCCACGTGCCTGCGCCTCTTCGGCCAGTCGGAATGAGCTGTCTGCATTGATATCCACGGCCCCGATTGGGTCCATCTGAAAGGCGATTTTCATGGCGTGTCCCTCAGTTTCACGCCAGATACATGGCCCAGCGAGCCCGAGGGTTCAATGGGGGTCAGGCTTGCCCAAAGGCGTTTTCAACGATTTTGACTGCGCCAGTTGCATCCACCAGCGCTGCGTCAAAGCGCACATTCGTCAGTTGTCCTGCGGGTTCATTTTCCAAAAACTGTGAAGCAGAGGCGCAGATCCGTTTCATCTGACGCTGGTTGATCCGTTCCGCAGCTCGGTCAAAACTGCTGCTTTTCTTAACTTCAATGAACACAAGGCAGTCACCATCCCGCGCGATCAGGTCAATCTCCCCTCCGGCCCCGCGCCAGCGACGATGCGCGATGGAATAGCCGCGATGTTCATAGTCCGTAGCCACCTGCAATTCAGCGGATTGGCCTGCCTGATAAGAAACTGAACTTCGAACAGCGTGTGCGGACATGTCATCTCTTTCCCAGCTTCAGAGCCTTTTGATAGATCGGGCGACGGGGCAGTTTGAACATATCCGACACCAGATCTGCCGCATCCCGAACCGAATGGGTTTCCAAGGCTTCCTTCAAAGCCTGTTCTACGTCCAATTCGTTAACAGTTTCCGAATGCCCGCGATCCACAAGCAGGACAATTTCGCCTTTGACAGTCTGTCCGCTTAAATCAGCGGCCAACTCGGCCAGAGTTCCGCGTTTCACTTCCTCGAATTTCTTGGTCAGTTCCCGGCACATTGCCGCTTGTCTTGTGTCACCCAACATTGCGGCCAAGTCCGACAGGCAGGCCGCAACGCGCTTGGGTGATTCGTAGAAGATCAGTGTGCCCGGCACATCGCGCAGCGCCTCGATCCTTGACTTTCGCGCGTTCGATGTGTTGGGCAGGAATCCAGCGAAAAAGAAGGCATCCGTGGGCAGGCCAGCAAGCGTCAGCGCCATCAAAGCCGCCGAGGGACCTGGGGCGCAGGTGACGGTGTGCCCCGCTTCGGCCGCCTGGCGGCCAAGGTCATAGCCCGGATCGGCAATCAAAGGCATCCCGGCTTCGGACGCGTAGGCCACCGAGCTGCCATCCGCCAGAGCTTGCAGAATTTTCTGTCGCGCGCCAGCGCCGCTGTGATCGTGATAGGCCAGAATACGACGGCCTTCCAGCGGAACACCGTGTATCTCCATCAACCGGCGCAGGCTGCGGGTGTCTTCAGCCGCGATCACATCTGCCGAGGCCAACACGTCCAGTGCCCTGAGCGTAATGTCGCGCGCCGTGCCGATCGGAGTGGCAACAAAATACAGGCCCGAGCCCAATCTGACTTTTTGGTGATTCAAAGCTGGACCCTCACAGCGTGACGTTTATTATCGCGGCCTAACAGAATGGCGGAGCATCAAGCCGCTGGGACAGGGAGTTTTCTTTTAGATGTTTAGCGTTTGCAAGCCCGTTCGCAAACTGGCGAAATCCGCCATCGCATTGGCAACCGCGGCGCTTTTGACCGCCTGCGTCCCCGGCGGAACCGGTGGTGGCCCCTCGATCAACACGTCCAAACCCGTTCCCGTGGCCCTGCTGGTTCCAGCAGGTTCAGCGAATTCGGGTGACGCAGCGCTGGCCCGTAGCCTGGAAAACGCGGCCCGCCTGGCCATGGCGGACTTGCAGAATGTGCAAATTGATCTGAGGGTCTATGACACGCAAGGCAACTCGGGCACAGCCTCGGCTGCGGCGCAACGTGCGGTTGCCGAGGGGGCCAAAATCATCCTGGGGCCGGTTTATGCGCAGGCCGCAAACTCGGCCGGTCTGGCGGTTTTGAACAACAACGTCAATGTCTTGTCCTTCTCAAACAACACAAGCATTGCAGGTGGCAACGTTTTTGTTCTGGGTCCGACTTTTGACAACACTGCCAACAGGCTAGTCAATTTCGCTGGATCGCAAGGCAAGAACGGAATGGTCATCGTACATTCCAACGATGCCGCGGGCCAGTTGGGCCAATCCGCAATTGCCCGCGCGCTGAGCACCAGCCGGGTGAATAATGCGGGCACGGTCGGCTATGACCGGTCGCAACAGGGCGTGATCAACTCGGTGCCGACGATCAAAGCAACCGTCGATGCCGCAGGCGCGGATTCGATCATCCTGACAGCGACTACGGCGGGGGCTCTGCCGCTGCTGTCGCAGCTTTTGCCCGAAGCAGGCGTGTCACCGACCATAACGCAATATATTGGCCTGACCCGCTGGGACATCCCGGCACAAACACTAGAGCTGCCGGGTGTGCAGGGGGGCTGGTTCGCATTGCCCGACCCTGCCAAGGCGCAAGCCTACCGCCAGCGTTATAACAACACCTATGGCGAAGCACCTCATCCGATCAGCGGGTTGGCCTATGATGGTATTGCCGCGATCGGCGCTCTAGTCAGCCAGGGGAAAGCAGACGCGCTGACAGCTTCGGCCCTGACCCAGAATGCCGGTTTCCAAGGTGTCGGCGGCATCTTCCGCCTGCGCCCCGATGGCACCAATGAACGAGGTCTGGCAGTCGCCACGATCCAGAATAAACAGGTAGTAGTGATTGACCCTGCCCCACAAAGCTTCTCTGGCGCCGGTTTCTGATCGACCGGCCCTGACGCTGACCCCCAAGGGTGAGCTGATTTGCTCGGCCGAAGATATTTTCGACAGTGCCGCCGTCATGGCCGATCTTTCGGAGGCCTTTGAAAACACCGCAGACAACAGCGCACGGCGATCCGAGACTGTGCGCGTCCTGCGTGCTGCGCAAAAGGCTGGGCGTCAGGCCATTGCCGACGCCTTTGCCCAGCGTCCGTTCGACGCGCGCCCTTTAACCCATTCCTACACCTATCTGACCGATGGGCTGGTCTGTACGGCGATGCAGGTGGCCAGCCAAGATCTGCACCCTCTGGCGACGCCAACGCAGGGCGAAAGGATCGCGGTTCTGGCAGTGGGCGGCTATGGCCGGGGTGAAATGGCCCCGTCATCGGATGTCGATCTGCTGTTTCTGACCCCCTACAAGATCACCGCCTGGGCCGAGAGTGTTATCGAATCCATGCTGTATATCCTGTGGGATCTGCGGCTGAAGGTCGGGCATTCCTCGCGCACGATCAAGGATTGCCTGCGGCTGGGGGCCGAGGATTTCACCATCCGAACGGCGATGCTGGAACAGCGCTATCTGGCTGGTGAAACAACATTGTCAGATGAACTGAACACCCGCTTGCGGGATGAGCTGTTCAAAGGCAGCGAACGGGCCTTTATCGAAGCCAAACTGCAAGAGCGTGACGAACGCCACCAGAAGCAAGGCCAGCGCTATATGGTCGAGCCCAATGTCAAAGAGGGCAAAGGCGGGCTGCGTGATCTGCAATCGCTCTATTGGATCGCCAAGTACATTTATGGCGTGCAGGACGTGGCCGAACTGGTGCCACTTGGCCTGTTCACACCTGATGAGTTCAACACATTCGTTCAGGCCGAAGATTTCCTGTGGGCCGTGCGCTCGCACCTGCATCTGGTCACTGGGCGCGCAACCGAACAACTGACCTTTGACATGCAGGTCGAGGTGGCCGAGCGCATGGGATACGAGGATCGCGCCGGACGACGCGCGGTCGAGGTGTTCATGCAGCGCTATTTCCGCGAAGCGACGAAGGTGGGTGAGCTGACCCGCATCTTCCTGACTAAGTTGGAAGCCACCCATATGAAGGGTGCGCCTCTGCTTGAGCGGATATTCCGTCGCCGTCCAAAGGCCAAACCGGGTTACAAGGTGGTGCATGGACGTCTGGATGTGGCCAACGCCGAGACGTTTCTGGCCGATAAGCTGAACCTGCTGCGCCTGTTCGAAGAAGGGTTGCGCACGGGGATGCTGATTCACCCGGATGCGATGCGCTTGGTAACAGCCAATCTGAACCTGATCGACGACGACATGCGCGAGGACAAGGAAGCCCAGCGCATCTTCCTTGATCTGATGCTGAAACATGGCAATCCAGAACGCGCCCTGCGCCGGATGAACGAGTTGGGGGTCCTGTCGGCCTTTATCCCGGAATTCGAGCACATCGTCGCGATGATGCAGTTCAACATGTATCACAGCTACACGGTGGACGAGCACACCATCCAGTGCATCGTGAACCTCGCCCAGATCGAACGGGGCGAGTTGATCGAGTCACTACCGCTGGCCTCTTCGATTCTGAAAAAGGGGGTGAACCGCAAGGTTCTGTATGTCGCCCTGCTGATTCACGATATTGCCAAGGGGCGGCCCGAAGATCACTCGATCCTCGGCGCGCAGTTGGCCCGCAAAATTGCACCTCGGCTTGGGTTGAACAAGGCTGACGCGGAAACGGTCGAATGGCTGGTGCGCTATCATTTGCTGATGTCCGACATGGCGCAGAAGCGCGATATTTCCGACCCGCGCACAGTGCGCGACTTTGCTAAGGCGGTGAAGACGGTCAAGCGGCTGGACCTGCTGACTGTCCTGACGGTCTGTGACATTCGCGGCGTCGGTCCGGATACCTGGAACAACTGGAAGGCCACCCTGTTGCGCGCACTGCACGCGGAAACCAAACGCGCGCTTGAGACCGGGATGGAAGACCTCAACCGTGCCAATCGCGGGGCTGAGGCGAAAAAGACCCTACGCGCCGAATTGGCCGATTGGTCCAAGGCCGACCTCAAGACCGAGACCGGGCGGCATTACGACCCGTATTGGCAGGGGCTCAACCTCTCGACCCATGTGGAATTCGCGGAGATGCTGCAGGCACTTGACCGCAGTGGCGACGCGGGCGCGATGGAGATTCGCCTGCAACCGGACGAGGACCGCGACGCCACCCGCGCCTGTTTCGCCATGGGCGACCATCCGGGCATCTTTGCGCGGATCGCTGGCGCGCTGGCGCTGGTTGGGGCGAACGTGGTCGATGCGCGCAGCTATACGACCAAGGATGGTTATGTCACGGATGCATTCTGGATACAGGACGCAGATGGCCGCCCATTCGAAGCCAGCCGCCTGCCACGCCTGACGCAGATGATACACAAAACGCTAAAGGGCGAAGTTGTGGCGCGCGACGCGCTGAAATCGCGCGACAAGATCAAGAAACGCGAACGCGCCTTTAACGTGCCGACACATATCATCTTCGACAATGACGGGTCTGAGATCTATACGATTATCGAGGTCGATACCCGCGACCGCCCCGGTCTGCTCTATGATCTGGCACGCACGCTGGCCGCAGCGAATGTCTATGTCGCCAACGCGGTGATCGCGACCTATGGCGAGCAGGTGGTGGACACGTTCTATGTCAAGGATATGTTCGGGCTGAAATACCACTCCGAAAGCAAGCAGCGTGGGCTTGAGGCCAAGCTGCGCAAAGCCATCACCGAGGGCGCCGAGCGCGCGGAATCATGAAGCAGATCCGGCTGTTCTCGGGCCTGTTCACGGTCGGGTTCTGGACCCTGGCCAGTCGGATATTGGGGTTTCTGCGGGAAATCCTGCTGACGGCTTTTATCGGGCCGGGCCCTGTGATGGACGCCTTTGTGGCCGCCTTCCGCCTGCCCAACATGTTCCGCCGCTTCTTTGCCGAAGGTGCGTTCAACGCGGCCTTCGTGCCGATGTTTTCCAAACGGCTGGAAGGGGACGAGAACGCCGAAGGATTCGCACAGGATGCCTTCAACCTGCTGGCCGTGGCCGTTTTAGCGCTGGTTGGGCTGGCGATGGTGTTCATGCCCGCACTGGTCTGGATAACCGCCGAAGGGTTCTATGGCGGCGACCGGTTCGATCTGGCCGTGGATTATGGTTACGTGGTTTTCCCCTACATCCTGTTCATGTCACTGGCAGCACTGTTTTCGGGCGTTCTGAACGCCACGGGCCGCTTTGCGGCCGCTGCCGCAGCGCCCGTTCTGCTGAACATCTTTGCCTGCACCGCCATGATCGCCGGAGCCCTGTCGGGCGGCGAAGTCATACGCTGGCTGATCGCCATCATCCCCTTGGCCGGTGTGGCGCAGCTTGCACTGGTCTGGGTCGCGACCGAGCGCGCGGGTATCCGTATCCGCCCCGGCCTGCCGAAACTCAGCCCCGAGATGAGGCGTATGGTCCGTATAGCCGTTCCCGCCGCGCTGGCGATGGGGGTGACACAGGTCAATCTGGTGGTGGGGCAGCTTGTGGCCTCAAAAACCGAAAACGCGGTCAGTTGGTTGTTTGCCGCGGACCGGCTGTATCAACTGCCTTTGGGTGTGGTGGGCATCGCCGTGGGAATCGTGTTGCTGCCTGACCTGTCTCGCCGCCTGCGTGCGGGTGACAAAGACGGAGCCCGCAACGCCTTTTCCCGCGCCGGAGAGTTCACGCTGCTGCTGACCCTTCCATCAACCGTGGCCTTTGTGATCATGCCGATCCCTCTGGTCTCGGTCCTGTTCGAGCGTGGCCAATTCACCGCCGAGGATACCGCCGCCACCGCGCTGGCCGTGGCGATCTATGGTATCGGCCTGCCTGCTTTCATGCTGCAAAAGCTGCTGCAACCGCTGTTCTTCGCGCGCGAGGACACAAAATCTCCGTTCCGCTATGCGGTGGTGGCGATGGTGGTGAACGCGGGGCTGGCCTTTGGGCTTTATCCGCTGCTGGGCTGGATTGCGCCTGCGATTGCGGCCTCGGTCGCCGGGTGGGCCATGGTCGGACTGCTGGCGCTGGGCGCTCGTCGCATGGGCGAGGAGGCGCGCTTTGATGACCGGTTCAAACGCCGGGCATGGCGGATCGTGGCCGCATCGCTTGGGATGGGCGTTGGCCTTTTTGCCGCGCTTTCCCTGTTCGGGTGGGCATTTCACCTGCCAGGCTGGCGCTATGTGGCACTGTTGGCCCTCATCATCGGTGCGGCAGCGTTGTATTTTGTGCTGGGCCACCTTCTGCGCGCCTTTGAAATCACCGAGTTCAAAAAGGCACTGCGGCGGTCCTGATCAATCGCGGCGGATACCCCCAATGATCCTTGTCCAACCGCCGGGACCAACCACAAATGACAGAGCAAAGCCTGTAGCGAACCCGCCCAGATCCGCCACCCAATCCAGCGTTCCGCCAAAAAGCAGGCCAAACACAAGTTGGATGCCCATCAGAACCGCGATCAGACTGAACGCGCGCGACTGGTTCTCACCGACGAGCGACAGCTTGCGCCACAAGATCCACGTGAACGCGCCGATCAGGCCGTAGACCGGAGGGAACCCTCCCACCAAGGGATAGCGCGGGTCCAAGAGCAGTGCATAGACCAGCGCACCGCCAATGCCCGAGACAACAAAGATCACAAGCATCGCAACACTGCCAAAAACCTCGGCCACCATCTTGCCCATGGCCAGAACAAAAACACAGACAAAGACCGCCTGCGTGAAATTGGCCGAGACAAACGGGTAAGTCACAAAGCGGATCAGGTGTTCAAACGGCCAGCGCCCGTTTTTCATCATCCAATCGAAAATGTCCGGCGAAAACGCGTAGTGCTGCAAGGCATCCAGCCGCCAACCAATCGCTCCTGGCCCGCCGACCAGACCACGCGCGCCCAGCATGAAGATCACCTCGATCCCGAAAATGAACAAGACCAGCGCCACCACCACGGGCGGCAAAGGGTTCACGGCGGGTGTATAGTGCTCACTGCTCATTGGGCTGGCCTTTCGCGGCTGTTGACGTCCCTTTGCCTCATGGGTAAGCGACGGGGGCTGATTTTTCCAGACGGGAGTTCCCTTCGATGACCGACACCCAGTTCACACCGCGCGTGTTTTCCGGCATCCAGCCGTCGGGGAACCTGCACCTTGGCAACTACCTGGGTGCGCTCAAGCGGTTCGTGGATATGCAGGGCGACGATTTTGAGACCATCTATTGCATGGTCGATCTGCACGCGATCACCGTCTGGCAGGACCCCGCCCGCCTGCGCGAAAAGACCCGCGAGGTCTGCGCCGGTTTCATCGCCGCTGGTCTGGACCCGGAAAAATCCATCCTGTTCAATCAAAGCCAAGTGCCCGAGCACACGCAACTGGCCTGGATTTTCAACTGTATCGCCCGGATGGGTTGGATGCAGCGGATGACGCAGTTCAAGGATAAGGCCGGCAAGAATGCGCAGAATGCCTCACTGGGTCTGTTTGCCTATCCGGCGCTGATGGCGGCGGATATTCTGACCTATCACGCGACGCATGTGCCAGTGGGTGAGGATCAGAAACAGCATCTGGAACTGACCCGCGACATCGCCATCAAGTTCAACCATGACTATGGCGTAGAGTTCTTCCCTGTCACCGAACCCGTCATCGGCGGCCCTGCCCCACGCGTGATGAACCTGCGGGACGGGTCGCGCAAGATGTCGTCCTCGGACCCTTCGGATATGACGCGGATCAACATGACCGATGACGCCGACACGATTGCCAAGAAAATCCGCAAGGCCAAGACCGACCCCGATGCTCTGCCTTCGGATGTGGATGGCCTGTCCGAACGCCCTGAGGCGCGCAATCTGGTCAATATCTACGCGGCGCTCAGCGATCAGACCGCCGAGCAGGTTCTGACCGAGGTTGGCGGCAAGCAGTTTGGCGAGTTCAAACCGATGCTGGCCGAACTGGCCGTGTCGAAACTGGCTCCGATTTCGGGCGAGATGGCCCGCCTGATGGGCGAAGAGGGCGAGATTGACCGGATTCTGGCCAATGGGGCAGAAAAGGCGCGCGCTGTTGCCGCCCCGATCCTGCAACAAACTTACGAAATCGTGGGTATGGTTGGCGCAAAACAGGGCTGATTGCTCTGGACGTTACCGCGGCGTCTTCCTAGGTTTGCCGCAAAGCTTGGGAGGGCGTGATGGCAGTCGGCAAGAATATTCGCACGTATTTCGAAGGTCAATGGCATGACGGGGATGCGCCCATCATGCGGGCAGCCGATCACGGCGCTTGGCTGGGGTCGTCCGTCTTCGATGGAGCCCGCTATTTCGACGGTCTAGTCCCCGATCTTGAGGCGCACTGTGCCCGCGTGAATCGCTCGGCCGAGGCTTTGATGCTGACGCCGTTTGTGACCACAGAGCAGATGGTCGAGATCATCCGCGAAGGGCTGGAAAGTTATGCGCCGGACGCGGCGGTGTATATCCGCCCGATGTATTGGGGCATCGACGGCGACCGCACGGCAATTGTACCGCTGGAGAACAGTACGGGCTTCGCGATTTGCCTGGAAGAGATTCCAATGGCGCCCGAATCTGCGTCGGTGACACTGGGCTACACGCGCTTCCGTCGCCCGGTTCTGGAATCGGCGGTTGTAAACGCCAAGGCGGGCTGCCTTTACCCCAACAATGCGCGAATGTTGCAAGAGGTTCGGTCCAACGGTTTCTCAAACGCCCTGGTCGCGGATGCGCTGGGACATGTGGCCGAAACCGCGACTGCGAACATTTTTATGGTCCGGGATGGCGAGGTGTTCACCCCCACCCCCAATGGTACGTTTCTGGCCGGAATCACCCGCGCACGCCACATCGAAAACCTGCGTGCAGACGGTGTGACCGTGCACGAAGCGATCCTGAGTTTCGAGGATTTCCACAAAGCTGATGAGGTCTTCATGACCGGCAACATGAGCAAAATCACCCCGGTCACGGCGCTGCAGGATACGCAATATCAGGTCGGGCCTATCGCCCGTCGTGCGCGCGAGTTGTATTGGGATTGGGCTGCCAGCTCGCGATAGGCTTCGGTTGCCAGCGCGCATCAGGTCGGGCATGATCGCCCGAAATGAATGAGGACACCCATGCGTAAGTTCCTGGTGGTATTGGATGACAGCCGCGAATGTCTGAACGCAATGCGTTTTGCAGCTATGCGCGCAGCGCATACCGGCGGTGGCGTGACGATCCTGTCGGTCATTCCCCCCGATGAGTTCAACCACTGGATCGGCGTGGCAGAAGTGATGCGCGAAGAAGCCCGTGAACGTATCCACGCCCATTATGAGGTTTTCGCAAAGTGGATGCGTGACAAGCAGGGCGTCGACCCCGAATTGGCCATTCGCGAAGGCGACCCCGTGCCGCAGATCATCGAACACGTGCAATCCGACCCCGAGATTGGCGTACTCGTTCTGGGTGCAGGTGTCGAAAAGAAAGGGCCCGGCCCGCTGGTCACGCAACTGACCAAGAACTCGGGCAGCCTGCCAATTCCGATCACTATCGTTCCGGGTGACCTGAGCAAGGAAAAGCTGGAAGCGATTACCTAAGGGTCAACCATGACGCTCAGCATTCAGTTCTGGTTCGAGTTCGCCTCAACCTATTCCTACCTCAGCGCGATGCGGATCGAAGACGCCGCAGGTCGCCATGGCGTTAAGGTCGATTGGCAACCCTTTCTGCTGGGGCCGATATTTGCTGCGCAAGGTTGGAACGACTCGCCATTCAACCTCTATCCCGCCAAAGGTGACTACATGTGGCGTGATATGGAACGGCTGACAACGCAACGCGGGCTGCCGTTCCAGCGTCCCGGCATGTTTCCTCAGAACGGTTTGAAAGCAGCGCGGTTGACACTGGCGATCAAGGATGCGGCCCCAAAGGCCAAGTTTGTGCGGGCGGTCTATTCCGCAGAGTTTGCGGACGGTCAGAATATCGCCGACGATGACGTACTTGCCGGTTGCTTGAGCGCGGTTGGGTTGTCTGCGGGTTTCATAGACCAAGCACAGGACCCGGCGATCAAGGCGGCCCTGATCGAACAGTCCAAAACCGCGCAGGCCAAGGGGCTATTTGGCGCGCCCAGCTTTCTGGTTGGGGATGAGTTGTTCTGGGGCGATGACCGTCTGGACGATGCGATAAAGTTGGCGGCTGAAATTTAGAACCGTTCCAAATCTTGACTTCCCGCGCATGGACCCGCATATCAGGAACAACTGAAACGGAGCCGCGCCATGTTCATCCAGACCGAATCCACGCCGAACCCCGCCACCCTGAAATTCCTGCCCGGCCAGACCGTGCTGGAGGCAGGAACTGCAGACTTTCCATCGGCAGACGCGGCAGAGAAATCACCTCTGGCCAACCGGATTTTCACCGTCAGCGGTGTAACTGGCGTGTTCTTTGGCAATGATTTCGTAACCGTCACCAAATCGGAAGACGTGCAGTGGGACCATATCAAACCCGCTATCCTTGGCGCGGTGATGGAGCACTACCAATCCGGCCAGCCGGTCATGGCGGCAGATGCCACGACGGAGTCGGGCCACGCAGAACATACCGGCGAAGACGCCGAGGTGGTCAACCAGATCAAGGACCTGCTGGACAGTCGTGTGCGCCCTGCGGTCGCTCAGGATGGTGGTGACATCACCTTCCACGGATTTGACCGCGGCGTTGTCTATCTGCACATGCAGGGGGCTTGCGCGAACTGCCCGTCCTCGACCCTGACACTGAAAATGGGGATCGAGAACCTGCTGCGTCACTACATCCCCGAAGTGACCGAGGTACGCCCTGTTGCCGTCTGATCCGATCATTCTGGCGTTTGACACATCGGCCGCGCATTGCGCGGCCGCTTTGTTAGACGGGGACCAGATCGTCGCAACCCGCGTTGAACAGATGACACGTGGCCAGGCCGAACGTCTGATGCCCCTGCTAGAGGAATTGCTAGCTGAGGCAGACTGCACATGGCAGGATCTGTCGGCCATCGGCGTCGGCATCGGCCCGGGCAATTTCACTGGCATCCGCATATCGGTATCCGCCGCACGTGGCCTTGTATTGGGTTTGGGCATCCCTGCGGTCGGAGTCTCGGGGTTCGATGCGCTTGCCGATGGCGCAGAAGACGCGGTTCCCGCCATTCGCGCGCCCCGCGATCAAGTCTATGTTGCGCCTGCTGGTCACTCGCCCGCTCTGATCCCGCTTGATCAGGCAGAATCACTCGGCCCGTTGATCTTCAATGACGACGCTGAATTGCAGGTCCGCGGCATCGCGCATGTGACCCGACAGAGATGGCAGAGCAATGACGGCCCTCCGGCCCCGCTTTATGCGCGGGCTGCGGACGCCGCTCCGTCCAAGGACCTGCCTCCGGTCCTGCTGGACGAATGACCCCCCGCGCGTTGGCCGGCACCCACGCGGCGGCCTTCACGCAGTCGCGACCGTGGACCGAGGCCGAATTCAACGACCTTCTACAGAATCACTTTACCCATGTGGTTGGAAACGAACACTCTTTCGCACTGATTCAGGTCATCGCAGACGAGGCCGAACTGCTGACAATAGCGACCTGCCCCCAGATGCAGCGTCAGGGGTTGGCGCGGGCGCGGATGGAAGAATGGCACGCTTTGGCTAAAACTTTGGGCGCGAGGCGAGCTTTTCTGGAAGTGGCGCAAGACAATGCTGCGGCAATTTCCCTGTATGAAACCTGCGGCTATCGCCCCTGCGGATTGCGACGGGGCTACTATGTGCGCGAAAACAATCAGAAAATTGACGCCGTTGTGATGGAATGTGACTTGACCTGAACGACGTATCAAATTTTTTTCGACCAGTTGGTCAAAAATCAGTTGACCCCGGCTGTTGCAAACGGCCTTAATTCCCGCCATCACAACAGATATGCTCGCTCTTAGTGGGTGAACGGGGCTATCTTGGCCCCGACCGACAATAACAACGGGAGTAACAAATGACCCTGATGAAATCCTTGATGGGCGCCGCCGCGGCCGTCGCACTGACCGCAGGTGCGGCCCTCGCTGAACCGGCCCTGATCTTCGACCTGGGTGGTAAGTTTGACAAATCGTTCAACGAGGCCGCCCATAATGGCGCGCAGCGTTGGGCCGATGAAACCGGTGGCAGCTATCGCGAGATCGAACTGCAATCCGAAGCCCAGCGCGAACAAGCTCTGCGCCGCTTTGCCGAGGCCGGTCTGAACCCGATCATCACCATGGGCTTTGCCATGGCCGATCCGCTGTCGGCTGTTGCGGGCGACTATCCCGACACCAAATTCGTCGCAGTTGACGTGAACTGGCTGGACGCGCCCAACGTGCGTCAGATCGGCTTTGCCGAGCATGAGGGCTCGTATTTGGTTGGCATGATGGCAGCGATGGCGTCTGAATCTGGCACCGTTGGTTTCATTGGTGGCATGGACATCCCGCTGATCCGTCACTTTGGCTGTGGCTATGCCCAGGGTGCCAAAGCTGTGAACCCTGACATCGAAGTTGTTGCCAACATGACCGGCACCACTCCTGCCGCATGGAACGACCCGGTGAAGGGATCGGAGCTGACCAAGGCGCAGATCAGCCAGGGTGCTGACGTGATCTATGCAGCCGCAGGCGGCACCGGCGTGGGTGTTCTGCAAACCGCTGCCGACGAAGGCATTTTGTCGATCGGCGTGGACAGCAACCAGAACCACCTGCATCCGGGTAAGGTACTGACTTCGATGCTGAAACGCGTGGACGTCGCCGTTTATGACGCGATGAAAGCGGGTGAGAACCTTGAAACCGGCGTCTTCGCCATGGGTCTGGCCGAAGAAGGCGTAGGCGTTGCCATGGACGACAACAACGCGTCGCTGGTCTCGGACGAGATGAAAGGCGCGGTCGAAAAGGCGCGTCAGGACATCATTGACGGCAATGTCACGGTGACCAGCTATTACGAGAACGACAGCTGCCCCGCACTGCAGTTCTGATATCGCGCGGGCGGGGGTTTTAGCCTCCGCCCGGCCTCCTACCCTGCCGCGCGCCATGCGGCCTTTTCGGCAATCTGAGGACAAGACATGAGCGTCCCCGCCATTGAGCTTAAGGGCATTTCCAAAGCCTTTGGGCCGGTTCAGGCCAACAAAGACATCTCGATCAGCGTCACTCCCGGTACGATCCATGGGATCATCGGTGAAAACGGCGCGGGCAAGTCCACGCTGATGAGCATCCTCTACGGCTTTTACAAGGCCGATAAGGGCGAGATCTGGATTAACGGTACCAAGACCGACATCCCGGACAGCCAAGCCGCGATTGCAGCGGGCATCGGGATGGTGTTCCAGCATTTCAAGCTAGTGGAAAACTTCACCGTTCTGGAAAACATCGTTCTGGGCGCCGAGGACGGAGGGCTGCTGGCCCCCTCGCTGTCCAAAGCGCGTAAAGAACTGAAAGCGCTGGAAGAAGAATACGAGCTGTTCGTCGACCCCGACAAGCGTATCGACGAGATCGGCGTGGGCATGCAGCAGCGTGTCGAAATTCTCAAAGCACTGTATCGCAAGGCCGAAATTCTGATTCTGGACGAACCCACCGGGGTTCTGACCCCGGCCGAGGCCGATCAGCTGTTCCGCATCCTCGACCGGCTGCGGTCCGAGGGCAAGACGATCATCGTGATCACCCACAAGCTGCGCGAGATCATGGAAAACACCGACACCGTCTCGGTCATGCGACGTGGTGAGATGACGGCCACAGTCAAAACCGCCGATACCAACCCGCAGGAACTGGCCGAGCTTATGGTTGGGCGCAAAGTGCTGTTGCAGGTTGATAAACTGCCCGCAAAACCCGGCCAGCCCGTGCTTGAGATTGAAAATCTGAGTGTCACCGATGGTGCGGGTGTCGAGCGGGTCAAAGGCATCGACCTGACCGTCCGCGCGGGTGAAATCGTGGGGATAGCTGGGGTTGCCGGAAATGGTCAGTCTGAACTGCTTGAGGTTCTGGGCGGGATGCGTCCGGGTCAAGGCACGATCCGCCTGAACGGCGCGCCCTTGGTGCTAAGCGGGGCGGGCTCGGATGGTCAAACCCGCCGTGCGCAAGGCATTGCGCATGTACCCGAGGACCGCCAGCGCGAAGGTCTGATCATGGACTTTCACGCGTGGGAGAACGTGGCCTTCGGCTATCACCGCGACCCGGCCTACAAGCGGGGGCTGTTCATGGACAACTCCGCCCTGCGCGCTGATACAGAGGCCAAGATGGAAAAGTTCGACGTCCGCCCGCCCGATGGCTGGCTTGCGGCCAAGAACTTCTCGGGCGGGAACCAGCAAAAGATCGTCGTCGCGCGCGAGATCGAGCGGAACCCCGATCTGTTGCTCGTCGGTCAACCCACCCGCGGCGTGGATATTGGCGCGATCGAGTTCATTCACAAACAGATCGTCGCTCTGCGCGATCAGGGCAAGGCGATCTTGCTGGTCTCGGTCGAGCTGGAAGAGATCTTCTCGCTGTCCGACCGGATTGCGGTGATGTTTGACGGACATATCATGGGCGAACGCATGCCCCATGAGACGGATGAAAAAGAGCTGGGCCTGCTGATGGCCGGTGTTGCGGGAAAGGCCGCGTGAAGCATGGATAAAATGCCCAAATGGGCCGATGTCGTTCTGATCCCGCTGATCAGTCTGGTACTGGCCGCAATCCTCTCGGCGCTGGTGATCCTCGCCATAGGTGAAAACCCTATCGAGGCCGTGAACCTGATGGTCACCGGCGCGCTGGGGTCGACCTATGGCTGGGGCTATACGCTATATTACGCGACCAACTTCATGTTCACCGGTTTGGCCGTAGCCGTGGCATTTCACGCGCGTCTGTTCAACATCGGCGGTGAAGGTCAGGCCATGCTGGGCGGTTTGGGCGTCGCCATGGTGTGCCTCTACATTGACTGGCCACACTGGAGTATTGCCCTGCTGGCCGCCTGTGTCGGATCCGCCCTGTTCGGTGCCATGTGGGCGGCAATCCCCGCCTACCTGCAAGCCAAGCGCGGCAGCCACATCGTAATCACCACGATCATGTTCAACTTCATCGCGGCAGCTTTCCTGAACTATATGCTGGTCAACGTGATGCGCCCGCAGGGCTCGCAAGACCCGGCAACCGCACGTTTCCCCGAAACGGTGCATCTGCCAACCTTCCAGTCCATGTTCTCAACCGCCGAGAATGCTCTGTTCCGGGGCGCGCCCGCGAATATCTCGTTCTTTGTGGCCTTGCTGGCCTGTGTCGCGGTCTGGGCGCTGATCTGGCGCACGCGGCTGGGTTATGAAATCCGCGCCTATGGCCATTCGGAAACCGGGGCCGTCTATGCCGGGATTTCCCCGGTGCGCATAACCATTATCGCCATGCTGATCTCGGGCGGATTGGCCGGAATGATGGCCATCAACAACGTCATGGGCGAGGCGGAACGTCTGGTCCTGAACTCGACCGAGGGCGCTGGCTTTATTGGAATCGCCGTGGCGCTGATGGGGCGGTCTCACCCGTTCGGGGTGTTCCTTGCGGCGATCTTGTTCGGGTTCCTTTATCAGGGTGGCGCAGAACTTGCGCTGTGGACATCGATCCCGCGCGAACTGATCGTGGTCATTCAGGCCCTTGTGATCTTGTTCACCGGAGCGTTGGACAACATGGTACGGATGCCGCTTGAAAAGCTGTTCCTGAGCCTGCGGAAAGGAGCGCAGTGATGGAGGCCTTCGTAACTCTTATCCAAGTCCTCGATTCGACAATTCGACTGGCAACGCCGCTGCTGCTGGCCTGTCTGGCGGGGCTCTATTCGGAACGCGCGGGCATCTTTGACATCGGGCTTGAGGGCAAGATGCTCATGTCCGCCTTCTTCTCGGCCGCCGTGGCTGCTGTGACCGGCTCGGTCTGGCTGGGCCTTCTGGCTGGGATCGGGGCTTCACTGATCCTGTCGGCCCTGCATGGCGTTGCTTCGATCACGTTCCGGGGCAATCAGCTGATCTCGGGCGTGGCGATCAACTTCCTAGCCTCGGGGATGACCGTTCTGGTCGCACAAAGTTGGTTCCAGCAGGGCGGGCGAACCCCGTCCCTTTTCGGCGGGGGCCGGTTCGAGCCGATCAACTTCCCCTTTGCCGACGCGTTGAGCAGTGTGCCTATCATTGGGCCTATATATTCCGAGTTACTTTCAGGGCACTCGATCCTCGTCTACGTCGCTTTCCTGATGGTGCCGCTGACGTGGTGGATTCTGTACCGCACCCGTTTTGGCCTGCGTTTGCGGGCCGTGGGCGAAAACCCGGCCGCCGTTGATACGGCCGGGGTCTCGGTCGTGGGACTGCGCTTTGCTGCCGTGGCCATTTGCGGTGTTCTGTGTGGGATCGCGGGCGCCTATCTGGCGACCGCCCTGCAAGCCGGCTTCGTCAAAGAAATGACCGCCGGTCGCGGGTTCATCGCACTAGCCGCGCTGATCTTTGCCAAGTGGCGGCCCTGGCACGCGATGGGCGCCTGCCTGCTATTCGGCCTGCTTCAGGCAATTGCGCTGCGGTTCCAGAATATCGACCTTGGCGGTGTCATCATCCCTGTACAGGTCATGGACGCGCTGCCTTATATCCTGACCGTGGTCATTCTGGCCGGGTTCGTCGGCAAGGCTGTACCTCCCCGCGCGGGTGGCGAACCCTACGTGAAAGAGCGCTGATAGGTCCAGTTTCAGGATTCCTTTCAGTCCTTTTTGCTGCAGAGCGGCATGTAGAGTTGATTTTACATGCAGCACCCGCTCTAAAGAGGTATGCGAGTGTTTCCTGTGATAGCTGTCCTTGGAAAAAAGCCCACTGTGGCCGGTTTTCTGCGGATTGCCTTAGCGGGTCCCACCCGGCTTCCGTCATTTTCTGTTGAAACGAGCTTTGCGGCGTTGAACGGCGCATCTGGCCTCAAGTACTAGTTTATCATGCAGATTTACCTTCCCATTGCCGAAGTTTCCGTCAACGCCTTTCTGCTGCTGGGACTCGGGGGCATGGTCGGGATTCTATCCGGCATGTTCGGTGTCGGTGGCGGGTTTCTAATGACGCCGCTGCTGTTCTTCATAGGCATCCCCCCAGCTGTCGCCGTGGCGACCGAAGCAAACCAGATCGTCGCCTCGTCCTTTTCCGGGGTGTTGGCTCATTTCAGACGAAAGACCGTCGACCTCAAGATGGGGACTGTTTTGCTGACGGGGGGCTTAATGGGCGCGGCCCTTGGGGTGGTGGTATTCAACTACCTCAAAAGCCTCGGTCAGGTCGATCTGCTGGTCACACTGTGCTACGTCGTATTTCTGGGCGTAGTCGGCAGCCTGATGTTTATCGAAAGCCTGAATGCGCTGCGCAAGTCTAAAAAAGGCGGGGCCGCGCCCGCAGCGCGCCGTCAGCGCGGCTGGGTCCACGCGATGCCGTTCAAGATGCGCTTTCGCACGTCCGGCCTTTATATCTCGGTTATTCCGCCGGTTCTGGTCGGCCTGTGCGTGGGCGTTTTGTCCGCCATCATGGGCGTGGGCGGCGGGTTCATCATGGTGCCCGCGATGATCTATCTGCTGGGAATGCCGACAAAGGTGGTTGTTGGGACCTCGCTGTTCCAAATCATCTTCGTCACGGCCTTCACCACGATGTTGCACGCAACCACGAACTACACGGTCGATATCGTGCTGGCTGTCCTACTGCTAGTGGGCGGTGTTGTCGGGGCGCAGATCGGGACCGTGATTGGCGCGCGTATGCCGGCTGAGCAGCTTCGGGTTCTGCTGGCCGCGCTGGTTTTGGTGGTGTGCGGTAAACTGGCGCTGGACCTGCTACTGGAACCGTCCGAGCTGTATTCGCTTGGCGCGGAAGGGGGGCATTGATCATGCTGAAACGGCTGATCCTGTTACTTGCCCTCTGCACCACTCCGGCTTTGGCCGAAGAAGAATCCGTAGTGCTTGGCCTCAGCCAAGACCGCGTAGCAATCACTGCAACCTTCGACGGGTCCGAGATCCTGATTTTTGGTGCCGTCAAACGCGAAACACCGATCCCGGACGGGCCTCCGCTTGAGGTGATCGTCGCCGTGGCCGGGCCGTCCAGCCCCGTAACTGTCCGGCGGAAAGAGCGTAAGCTGGGCATCTGGGTCAACACTGACAGCGTTCTGGTCGACCTCGCCCCCAGCTTTTACGCCGTGGCCACAAGCGGGCCGCTGAAGGAAATCCTGTCGGATACCGAGGATCTGAGATACCGCGTCTCGATCGAACGAGCCATCCGCTCGGTCGGAGCCGCGATGCACATCAAGGGCGCGCAGGATTTTGCGGATGCCGTAGTGCGTATTCGCGAGGATGAGGGCCTTTATTCGATCCGCGAAAACACCGTGGCGGTGGATGAGCAGACCCTGTTCAGAACCTCGATCGCCATGCCCGCCGATTTGACCGAAGGCGACTATGCCGCGCGTATTTTCCTGACCCGAGGTCGCGAAGTGATCTCTGAGTTCGAGACAACGATTGACGTGCGCAAGGTTGGGCTAGAGCGGTTCCTCTACAACATGTCCCGCCAACAACCTGTGTGGTACGGGCTGATGTCGCTGGTCATCGCCATTGCTGCCGGTTGGGGGGCATCCACGGCCTTCCGCCTGCTGCGCGAGAACTGATCTAGCCGCGCCCGATATAGGGCATCGTGGTGGCCATCACCGTCATAAACTGCACATTCGCTTCGGGCGGCAAAGACGCCATGTGCAGCACGGACCGGGCTGCATCCTCAACATCCATCGTGGGGTCCGGCTGCTGCCCTGCAGCAAGGGCACTGTCCACAAGCCCTTGCACCATCTGCGTTCGCGCGTTGCCGATATCAATCTGACCGCAGGCGATGCCAAAATCACGCCCATCCAACGACAGGCTGCGTGTCAGCCCCGTGATCGCGTGTTTGGTCGCCGAATAATGCACCGAATTCGTCCGCGGGACATAAGCGGCAATCGATCCGTTGTTGATGATCCGACCACCTTGCGGCGACTGGTGTCGCATGATCCGAAAGGCTTCGCGCGCGCACAGGAACATGCCGTTCAAGTTCACGTTGACGCTTTGATACCAGTCTTCCAGCGCGATCTCATCAATCGTACCGCCGGGCGCAAAGATGCCCGCGTTGTTGAACAAGGCATCCAGCCTGTCCGCCCGGTTGGAAAACGTCCGAAAGGCCCGTGCGACGGCGACCGGATCGGTCACATCTGCCGCCAGCGCGATCGCCTTGGGGTGCCGCTGGGCGATTTCATCCAGCTTATCGGCGCTACGAGCCAACAGGCCGACGATCCAGCCGGTGTTCAGAAACAGCTCGGCTGTGGCGCGCCCTATGCCCGAGCTTGCGCCGGTTACGATGATCGTCTTCATGTCTCTTCCGCCTCCAATGTCAGCGAGGCCGCCGGGACCGCCCGCAGGTCATCCACGCGCAAGGGATAGGTCGGCTTGGCCAAACGGTTCCGCACTACCCAAATCAACCGTTCCTGCGCACGCGTGATGGCCACATAGGCCAGACGTTTCCAAAGGGGCTGCCCCGCTTCGGTTCGGCCCATCCGAGCAGCCGCGTAGATATCGGGTGCAAAGACCTGCACCGTGTCCCATTGCGAGCCCTGCGCCTTGTGGATGGTCACGGCCGCCCCATGCAGAAAAGTCGCGCCCATGCGGGCGGCATAGGGGATGAACGGCTCTTCCTCATCCGGCATTTCGATTTTGACGATCGAGGCCGCGCTGACCTGCGGGTCTTCGGCCCCCATGACATGCAGGCGCGAAAAACCCGGCTTGCGACCCGGTCCCAGATAAACAACCTGCGCCCCTTTGATCAGCCCGCGCGCCTCAAGGTCCAGGCGCTTCTTTCGATGCTTCAAGGGCAGTTCGATCCCGTCGCAGATCAATGGCTCACCTTCCAGCAATTCAGTGTCCGGAGCGCCATGCACATGTCGAAATGCCTGAATCAAACGAATGCGGGTCGCATTGCGCCACACCAGAACCGGGCTGCGGGCCATCAGATCAACCTCGACCCGCTGCCCCCACAGAACGCGGTCATCCTGCCGGGCCGTTTGTTCAACCAGACGCTCGAAATCTTCAAACCCCATGGCAGGGTCCGCCAGCGCATGGGCCAGATCCAGAATGGGGTTGTCTGCCGTCTGACGATGCACGCGATGCAGGATTTGTTTTCGCGGCTCGGGCAGACCGTCAAACACCATGCTGCCCGATTGATTGACCGGAGCCAACTGCGCCGGATCGCCAAACAGCAACAGTGTCGGGAAAATCTCCTGCAGGTCCTCGAACTGCCGGTCGTCCAACATCGAGGCTTCGTCTACGAACCCGATATCCAAAGGTTCTTCCCGACGTTTCCAGCCAGTAATGAAATCCGACCCGCGCAGCCCAGCAGCAGCCAAAGCACCCGGAATGGATTTGTTGTTTTCATAAAACGCGGCGGCACGGTCCAATGCCTCGTCCGTCAACCCTTCGATTTCGGGGCGTTCGTCGTTTCCGGCCAGCCACTCGGCAATCCGCTCATATTCTGGGTCATAGACCGGCGTGTAGAGAATACGGTGGATCGTGGTCGCAGGAACGCCGCGCAACCGCAACACACTGGCCGCCTTGTTGGTGGGCGCTAGAATAGCAAGGCTGCGTTTGTCCCGCGCCTTGCGGCTTTCAAAATCGCCCGAGACGATCTGAACGCCAGTTTCAGCCAGCGCCTTGTAAAGCTCGGCCAACAGCAGCGTCTTGCCCGACCCAGCCTTTCCGATCACCGCCATCACACCGGATTTGCCATTGCCCGGCAGTTTCAGAAGGGCATCGTCATCCAGATCAACGCCCGCCGACCTCAACATCTCGGCGATGTTGTCATAGGCAGCGGCTTGGTCGTCCGAGAAGGTCACTAAGGGCGTAGACATGGCGCGACCCTACAAGGCCGCGCCCGCTATCACCAGATGCGGTTTCCGGTTTTCAACAGCTTATGCCGACAGAGCAAACCGATGCTGCCGACCGGTGCCAAACGCGGTCTTGAACCAAAGGCGCGACAGTTCACGCGGGATACCGGCACGCTCGGCCACACGGTTGCAATCGTCGGAAGAATAAGGCCACAACCCGACGGAAATCTGATCACGCCCCTTCCCTTCCGAGCCAAGAACGACCGGAGACGACCCTATCAGCCGGTAAATCCGAATCATGCGCGCATCAAACACACCCGCGATATGAGTCAGGCCGAACCCTTCCATGATTTCACCCCCGCTTAGCATAATGGCACCGGCGGTATGTGGGCTGGCCGTTCGGGACAGGCAAAAGCGTGTCACCTCCCAGATCAGGGGGCTGTTGATCGGTTCACCCCCAGTCAGATGCCCGAATACTTCGTTCAACATAACGCGCCCAGTGGTAGGCAACACACGCATGGACCCGCCGTGACTACCATCCTCTTCTTCCCAGATAACGTAGAGCGGGTTCAGATCGTCATACTGATCCCTCTCTTCCCCCTTTTCGTTTATACGCACGTCCCAACCCAGCCGGGTTTTGAATTGATCGGCCCGGTCGCGGAACATTCCGTCGGCGAGATCCGGAAACTTGTGAAGTTCGTCGGCAAACAAATAGCGCAGCATGACTTTTTCCCCTTGTCGTCCTGTGCAGGAACGAAGGGGGTACAAAGTCGTGGTTAATTTCCGGTTCGAGGGGCGCGCGGTCGTTAAACGACTATTAATCCCCGACTGAGCGCCGTTGCGATCGCGTGGGTGGTATTCTGCGCCCCAAGCTTGGCGCGGGCGCTTTCGATATAAACACGCAGCGTGTGTTCAGAGATTGACAAGGAATGCGCCACTTGCGCTCGGCTATAGCCCAGCGCCAGAAGGGTCATGGCATCCACCTCGCGTGGGGACAGCCCGCGCGGCGCATCCGGTTGACGGTCGCGTTCAAACTCCAGCGCCTTTCGATTGAAATAATGCGCAATCAGGATCAGCTCACGCCCATGGGTATCGATGAAAGCTTTCCAACTGGCATCGTCGCAGGTGTGGTTTACGGTGAAGAGCGCAAACTGGCCGTTCGGGCCCCGGATCGGGATCGAATAGCCCTGGTTGCCTACCCCGTGCTCCAACGCGTCCTGTAGGAAATTCTTCGCCACCTTGCCGGACCAGTCCAGAGATTTCCAATCCACAGGATGAAAGCGCTGAAAGCATCCCAGGATGACGGGGTCAATACGGTGGTAATTCCGCTCGAGATATCTTTCGGCCCAGGCGTCGGGATAGGTCGTATACCCGTACTGGTCCCCGGCCCCGTCGACCCAATGATAGATCAGATGCTCGATGTGCAATCGGTCGCGTAATCCAAGGGCGACCGCACCCAATTCATCAAGCGTGCTGGTGTTTTCCAAGTCCTCCAGGACCTGAGCCATATCCAGATCTGTTCCCATTCGCGGGCGTCCGAGCCTCATCCTTCAAGGACGCAATCTCGGCCGCTGCGATCAGCTTGGTGTCATCCAACTGCTCGGCAAGGGCGGTCAAACCGTTCTCAACCGCAAAGGCGTTGAGATCCGACAAAACGTCCAGTATCCACTCATTTTTCGCCATCTAGAGTCGCTCCGAAACGGTTAACGAAGGGTTAACACAACCATAACATGTGCAGTGTTTTTTAGGCTATTCACTGGTTTCTACTCCCCAAAAATAGCGGGGCTGGGTTCTGCAAGTCGTTGAAAAGGATCACCTGCGCATAAAACGCAGCGCGCCCGCGAACCTGACTAACGATTCGCGGGCGCGATTTCTGATAGAGCAGGTCGGTTATCCGCGTGCGTCCAGAACCTCTTCCAGAGTCCGCATGCCAGTGCGCGGTGCCTGAACCAGAACCGACATGTTGCCCGGTTTATGTTCGTTGCGCATCATTTTCATGTGGGCTTCGGGCAGCTCGTTCCACGCAAAGACTTCAGACATGCAAGGGTCCAGACGACGTTCGACCATCAACTGGTTCGCAGCGGACGCCTGTTTCAGGTGCGCGAAGTGCGAACCTTGCAGGCGCTTCTGGTGCATCCACATGTAACGCACGTCGAAGGTCAGGTTATAGCCGGTTGTTCCGGCGCAGATCACGACCATACCGCCCTTTTTCACAACGAAGGTCGAGACAGGGAAGGTGCTTTCGCCGGGGTGTTCGAACACCATGTCGACATTCACACCCTTACCGGTGATGTCCCAAATGGCCTTGCCGAATTTGCGGGCCTCTTTGAACCACTCGGCATATTCCGGCGTGTTGACGGTAGGCAGCTGACCCCAGCAGTTGAAATCTTTACGGTTCAGAACGCCCTTTGCGCCCAGACCCATCACGAAATCACGCTTGCTTTCATCCGAGATCACACCGATCGCATTTGCGCCCGCCGTATTTATCAGCTGGATCGCATAAGACCCCAGACCACCCGAAGCGCCCCAAACCAAAACGTTCTGACCGGGTTTCAGGTCATGCGGCTCGTGACCAAAAAGCATCCGGTATGCGGTGGCCAGTGTCAGCGTATAGCAGGCGCTTTCTTCCCAGGTCAGGTGCTTCGGGCGCGGCATCAACTGCTGCGCTTGGACATTGGTGAACTGGGCAAAAGACCCGTCCGGTGTCTCATAGCCCCAGATACGCTGGCTGTCGGAGTACATCGGATCGCCGCCATTGCAGGCTTCGTCGTCGCCGTCATCCTGATTGCAATGGATCACGACCTCATCACCCACTTTCCAGCGGCGCACTTTGTCGCCCACGGCCCAGACGATGCCCGAAGCATCCGAACCCGCGATATGGAACGGTTGACCGTGACCGTCAAACGGGCTGATCGGTTTGCCCAACGACGCCCAAACGCCGTTATAATTCACACCTGCCGCCATCACCAGAACCAGCACCTCGTGGCTGTCCAGCTTGGGCACATCGACCACTTCCAGCTGCATGGCCGTGTCCGGCTCGCCATGGCGCTCCTTGCGGATTGCCCACGCGTACATCTTCTTGGGCACAAACCCCATCGGAGGGATCTCACCCATTTCATAGAGGTCTTTTTCCGGCGCGTCGTAGGTCGCGATACCGCTTTCGGTGTCCAAAGCCATGTTGGCCTCCTTCCATCTCAATGTTTGCCGCGATGCAGAATCGCAGGCCTTACCAGATGAAATATTGGGCCACGGGAAATATTGCAACCAATTTTGTATCTTTTTTGTAATTTTATGACCCAGCGGATGCAGAAATTCCCTTTGCGAGCGCAGCATCTCCGAACTCCACATCGCCCGGAACCGAGGCCGCATAATACTCCAGCAAGTCAACCCTTTGACCAGATTGGGATATTTTCCCGTCCACTTGTCTCAGAATCCGCCTTTGGACAAGCTGATCCAAAGCTTGGGTGATTGCAGCCTCACTCGGGTCGGTCAAAGTTCCGTCACGTCGCATGGCCTGCGCGACAAGGCTGCGCACATCATCCTCCAGCAACTCGGTTCGGTCTTGGATCAGCTTGCAGATCGCAGGCAGCGGTACCAACGGGATTGCATCCTTGATACGTCCCATCAAAGCACGGGCGAGGTCAGTCATGACGTCTTGTTCATGTTCGGCCCGGAAGTCCTGCAACGAAATGGGCCGGCCATAGCGCACCGACGCCAGACCAAAGCGCGTATAGCGCCCGATCAGGCGGCGGCCGATCTGCTTCAGAATCCACCCGGTGATCACTCCGATCCGAGCCCGAAACCGCCTCTCACTCCCAAGTGCGGCCTTGGTCAGGATCGTGTCCTCAAGCACCCGGTCATAATTCAGCGCAACAGGAACAAACACCACGTCCTTGCCGCCCGGCTTGGTCCCGTCCAGTATGTATTTCAACAGACCAAGCTTGGGGCGCCCCAAGGCCCCGGTCAGACTAAGCCCCCCTTCAGGGAACATGGCCTGCGTCACTCCCGCTTCGGTCGCGTGTCGCACGTAACAGGCCAGTACCTGCCGGTACAGATCACTGCCCGATCTGCGCCGGATAAAGTAGGCCCCCATGGCCCGGATCAAGCGGCTGAGTGGCCAAACTCGTGCCCATTCCCCCACCGCGTAAGACAGCGCTGAATGTTGCGCGGCCAGATATGTGACCAGCACGTAATCCATGTTGCTGCGGTGGTTCATCACGAACACAACGGTCGCATCCGGGTCGATAGTCTTGATTGCCTCTTCATCCTGATAGCTGAGCCGCACGTCATAAAACGCATTACTCAGCATCCGCGCCAACCTTATGGCGATGCTGAAATAGG
The DNA here is from genome assembly GCF_056531325.1 of Ruegeria sp. N8. Lineage (NCBI taxonomy): Bacteria > Pseudomonadati > Pseudomonadota > Alphaproteobacteria > Rhodobacterales > Roseobacteraceae > Ruegeria > Ruegeria sp. N8. Next base: position 118,498 of record NZ_JBQFLQ010000003.1, read on the forward strand.
CTACGGCTGAAAAGGAGGGCACGATTTCACGCGCATAGCGGCGGGCCATTTCGAAGGCCACCGCCTCGGGCACCCCGGTTTCGCGGGCGTGGTCTTGCACAGCCTGCCCCACCTGCGGATCATAGATCAGACGTTGGATCATGTCGTGCCGCTCGGCCAACTTGAACGGTTGGATCGGGCGTTGCAGGCGAGTGTTCAGACGTTTGACTGCGCGTTCAAGGCGACGGCGAAAGAACCACCGCACCGAAGGGAACAGGAAATGCGAAGCAAATGTGACCGCGGCAAATACCAGGATCAGCAAAAACAGCCAAAGCGGAAGCTCCACGGTCTCAGTCATGCGCGCACCCTGACAGCAAACGTTGCGTCCTACAATCACAAGAACCACATATGCCGCAACGCAGCGAATTGACATATCCCAAAAATTGCGCTTTAGAGGCTTCGTGAGTAATTTTATTGCCCAATAAAGACACGAGGCCCCGCTATGACGCAGATGCAGAAAGATCGCCCCTGGCTCATCCGAACCTATGCCGGTCATTCCACCGCCAAGGCGTCAAACGCGCTGTATCGCGGCAATCTGGCCAAAGGTCAGACCGGCCTTTCGGTCGCTTTCGATCTGCCGACTCAGACAGGGTATGACAGCGACCACACTTTGGCGCGCGGCGAAGTCGGCAAGGTCGGCGTACCGATCAGTCACTTGGGCGACATGCGGGTACTGTTCGACCAGATTCCGTTGGAACAGATGAATACCTCGATGACCATCAACGCGACCGCACCATGGTTGCTGGCGCTGTATATCGCCGTGGCCGAAGAACAAGGCGCGGATGTGTCCAAGTTGCAGGGCACGGTTCAGAACGATCTGATCAAGGAATACCTGAGCCGCGGCACCTATGTGTGCCCGCCGAAACCGTCGCTGAAGATGATCGCGGATGTGGCCGAGTACTGCTATACCAACGTGCCGAAATGGAACCCCATGAACGTGTGTTCCTACCACCTGCAAGAGGCTGGCGCGACACCCGAACAGGAACTGGCCTATGCGTTGGCAACAGCAATCGCTGTTCTGGACGAGCTGCGCCCGCGCGTACCGTCCGAAGATTTCCCCGCGCTCTGTGGTCGGATATCGTTCTTTGTGAACGCGGGCATCCGTTTCGTGACCGAGATGTGCAAGATGCGGGCCTTTGTGGATCTTTGGGATGAGATTCTGAAAGACCGTTACGATGTAGAAGACCCCAAATTCCGCCGCTTCCGCTATGGCGTGCAGGTGAACTCGCTTGGCCTGACCGAGCAACAGCCGGAAAACAACGTCTATCGCATCCTGATCGAGATGTTGGCCGTGACCCTGTCGAAGAGAGCCCGCGCCCGCGCAGTTCAGCTGCCTGCGTGGAACGAGGCGTTGGGCCTGCCGCGCCCCTGGGATCAGCAATGGTCCATGCGGATGCAACAGATTCTGGCCTATGAGACCGACCTGCTGGAATATGGCGACTTGTTCGACGGCAACCCTGCTGTCGATGCCAAGGTTGAAGACCTAAAGGAAGGTGCACGCGCAGAACTTGCCAACCTGGATTCGATGGGCGGTGCGGTCGCCTCGATCGAATACATGAAATCCCGCTTGGTGGATTCAAATGCCGAACGCTTGAACCGGATCGAACGAAATGAGACCGTCGTGGTCGGCGTGAACAAATGGACCGAGGGCGAGCCCTCGCCGCTGCAAACCGAAGATGGCGGCATCATGGTAGTTGATCCGGCTGTCGAGCAGGAACAGATCAACCGCCTGAACGAGTGGCGGTCCGAGCGTGACGACGCCGCAGTCTCCGCAGCGCTCGCGGCTTTGCGCGAAGCGGCGCAGACCGGTGCCAATGTCATGGAGCCTTCGATCGCAGCCGCCAAGGCGGGCGTCACCACTGGTGAATGGGCCGAAGAGATGCGCAAGGTCTACGGCACCTACCGCGGACCCACTGGTGTGTCAGGGTCGGTCTCGAACAAAACCGAAGGGCTGGACGAATTGCGCGCCGCTGTGGATGCGGTCAGCGACAAGCTGGGGCGTCGTCTGAAATTCCTGGTCGGCAAGCCGGGGCTGGACGGCCATTCCAACGGCGCAGAACAGATCGCCTTCCGCGCGCGCGATTGCGGCATGGACATCAGCTATGAAGGCATCCGCCTGACGCCCGAGGAAATCGTCAACGCCGCTATCGAAGACAAGGCACATGTGATCGGTCTATCAATCCTGTCGGGCAGCCATATTCCGCTGGTCGAGGACGTCATGACGCGCCTGAACGCGGCCGGATTGGACGTGCCTGTGATCGTAGGCGGCATCATCCCGGATGACGACGCCGAGAAATTGAAAGCGATGGGTGTTTCCGAAATCTACACACCCAAAAATTTCGAACTGAATGCGATTATGGGTGACATCGTGACTCTGGTCGATCCGCAAAATCTGGCGGCGCAATAACAGTTCTGTTTCTTTCTGGATTCTCAATTTCTATTCCTTGAGAAAAGGGATAGATAATGCCTGTCATTGGAATTCCGGTTTGGCTTTGACACCATCCGGAATTCGATTCGAATACAAGGGAAATCAGATGGGAACCAATCTGGAAAACATGTCGCGCAAAGAGCTGATCGCTCTGCGCGAAAATGTTGATAAGGCGTTGAAAAAAGCAGATAAAAGAGAGCGGCAAGAAGCTCTGAAAGCTGCTGAAAAAGCAGCGGCGGAATACGGGTTTTCGCTGGCTGAATTGTCAGATGGCGGTTCTGTGACTGGAAAACAAGCCAAATCCAAAGCGAAATATCGCAATCCTTCTTCGCCCGATCAAACCTGGTCCGGGCGCGGCCGAAAACCGCAATGGGTGCATGATGCGCTGAATTCCGGCGCCAATATGGCTGATTTGGAAATCTGATTGGAATTGACCTGACATGACAATTCATATTGGCGCTGAAAAAGGCGAAATCGCAGAAACGGTATTGTTGCCCGGCGATCCCTATCGGGCAAAATGGGCCGCCGAGACCTTTTTAGACGACGCAAAACAGGTCAACAATGTGCGCGGCATGTTGGGTTTCACCGGCACGTGGAAAGGTAACCCGGTTACGATTCAGGGCAGCGGCATGGGCATGCCCTCACTGTCGATCTACGTGAACGAATTGATCCGTGACTACGACGCAAAAACTCTGATCCGCATCGGTTCGTGCGGCGGAATGCAGGACAGCGTCAATATCCGCGACGTGATTTTGGCGATGACGTCGACCACACTCAGCACGCCTTCGCGGGGCATCATGAAAGAGCTGAATTTTGCCCCCTGTGCCGATTGGGGCCTGTTGCAAGCAGCGGCGCAGGTTGCGGCTGCCAAAGGCACGCCGACCCATGTGGGCGGCATCTATTCGTCGGACGTGTTCTATGACGAACGGCCCGATCTGAACGAACAGATGGTGCGCCACGGCATTCTGGGCGTCGAGATGGAAGCCGCCGAGCTTTATATTCTGGCCGCGCGCCATAAATGCCGCGCGCTGGCGGTGCTGACGGTTTCTGATCACTTGTTGACCGGTGAGGCGCTCCCTTCGTCCGAGCGGGAAAGCAGCTTTGGCGACATGGTCGAAATTGCCTTGCAGGCCGCGTTTCCTGAGACCTGAATCCAGACGGACCTACCGTCACTCTCGTCCTTTGAAGCATGCGGTAGGAGAGGTCTCGCCCTCCTGCCGCGCGCCGCAAAAAGCGCAAGTCCAAATCCCTTCTTTGCGGTGCTGACGCCAACGGCAATCACGCGTCAGAGTCGTTGTGCGGGATCGCCAGAACAGATAGGCGAAGACTCCGGCAGCAAGCAAAAGCAACAGAATGGGCATGGCCTTCCATCGCCCATTCCGATCGGCGGATCAAGCCGCGTTTGCGTATTCAAATAACTCTGGTTCATGCTGCTCTTGGGTCGAGTTCGGCTCGGGCATGTAGTAGGCCCACGCCTGATCCAGCAACTCCAGTGCTTTTGCCGCAGCGGCTTGTTTTTCTGAGGGTTTTTTTTCCATCGGAGCGATCCCTAATTGGTTCAATCACTCCTCCCTGACCAGACTATAAGCCCGATCAGCACCCTTCGCAGTGCATGATTTTGCAATCTTGCCATGCGCTTACCGCAAGGCGGCAAAGCATGGCAGCGCGGGTCAAACCGCGCGTTCGACCATCATCTTTTTGATTTCGGCAATCGCTTTGGCCGGGTTCAGACCCTTGGGGCAGGTCTTGGCACAGTTCATGATCGTGTGGCAACGATACAGCTTGAACGGATCTTCCAACTCATCCAAGCGCTCACCCGTTGCCTCATCGCGGCTGTCGATGATCCAGCGATATGCGTGCAGCAACGCGGCGGGTCCAAGATAACGGTCACCATTCCACCAGTAGCTGGGGCACGAGGTCGAGCAGCTTGCGCACATCACGCATTCATACAGGCCATCCAGTTTTTTGCGATCTTCGATGGACTGCTTCCATTCCTTCGCCGGGCGGTTGGTCTTGGTTTCCAGCCACGGCATGATGCTGGCATGCTGAGCATAGAAATGCGTCAGATCAGGGATCAGGTCCTTGACCACGGGCATATGGGGCAGCGGGTAAATCTTCACGTCGCCCTTGATCTCATCCATGCCATAGATACAGGCCAGCGTGTTGATCCCGTCGATATTCATCGCGCAGGATCCGCAAATACCTTCGCGGCAGGACCGGCGGAAGGTCAGCGTCGGATCAATCTCATTCTTGATCTTGATCAGCGCGTCCAAAACCATCGGGCCGCAGCTGTCCATATCGACGAAATAGGTATCCACCCGAGGGTTCTGACCATCATCCGGGTTCCAGCGATAGATCTGAAACTTTCGCACATTGGTCGCGCCATCCGGCTTGGGCCAGGTTTTACCGGTGGTGATCCGGGAATTCTTTGGCAGGGTGAGTTGTACCATTTCCGACCTCGCTAAATTCCTGCCTGTTGATACACTTTGAGAGGCGGAAAGCCAACCTTTTCGCCTTGAAAACAGTCAATAAAATTAGGCATTTTCGCCTTTACAAACTGATTTTGCGCGGGAAACGTGCAAGAAGTGAAATGGCTTGGAATTCCAGCAGGTGCAAACCCGAAAAATGCCGACAAACGTCGCAAATATTCCTTTCGGGACAAAGAACCCGTATCAGAAAATGATGTATTCCGCCTGCGGGCCGGAATTCAATCTGACCACATCTAAGAACGTGGAGTTTTCAGAATTTGCACACCCTGATTTTCAGGAAGAAAACAGGATTCTCCACCTACATTGGGATGATAGGCTGTTTCGAGAATCAGGCGAGGATGATGCGCTTAAATTCCAGCAGGCGCGCGCGCACTTGGACCGGTTCAAGCAAAACGGTGGCCGCTTGATCTGGACCATCCACAACCAACAGGCCCACAGCCATGGTGACGCCAACGACCTATTTTCCGAAAACCGCCGTGCCCTGACGAAAATGGCGGATTTGATCCACGTGCACACGCCTCATGCATGGGCCTATATGATATCCGAATACGGGGCCGAGTCTGAAAAACTGCGCCTGATCCCGCATCCCAGCTATCTGGGAGTTTATGAAGATGCCGAAGTCTCAATGGCCCGTCCCCTCGCACCCCGCCAGATCACGCGGTTTCTGACCTTCGGCGCCATGCGCGGCAATCGTGAGTTGGACCGGCTTCACCTCGCGGCCCGTAAACTCACCAATCGAGGGCACGCGTTTCACGTCTCGATCGCCGGGCGTGTATTTCGAAAGGGCCGCCGATTGGCGCGTCGGCTGGATGGCATCGCCAATGTTTCGGTCATTGCCGATCGCATACCCGACAGCGAAATACCCCAGCTGTTTTCGCAGGCCCACGTCTATGTGCTACCATCGACAACCACCTTCACCTCGGGCACGGCGATGTTGGCGCAAACCTTCGGCTTGCCAATAGTCGGACCCGATATCGAGGCGCATAAACAAACCACACCCGAAACCTGCCACGATCTGCTTTACCCTGCGCAAAACCCCCGCGGGTTGATCCGTATGATGATGCGTATGATGGAGATGTCTGACGCGGAACTGAATGAGAAACGGCTTGCCTGTTTCGAATTCGCCGTCCAACGCGATCCGATGCGTGTCTCGGGATTGTTAAAGAATGCGTTGTCAGAACTTGTTTGATCCGCACACGCGCCAAACAAAAAAGCCACCCCAATTCGGGATGGCTTTGACAGATCAACCGATCAGAAGGTCCGCGCCTTCGGGGCGATTTTCTTTAAGCTGATGCCGCCTTCGGCTTCGGTCGTCAGCGGGTCCGCAATCACAGGGCGATAGCTGAGCTCGACCTTGTTGCCCTCGACCCGGCTAACGGTGTGAACGCGCCAGTTCTCATCATCGCGCTCGGCAAAGTCCTCATGGGCGTGGGCACCACGAGATTCCTTACGCGCTTCGGCTCCGACGATCGTCGCCAATGCGCTCGGCATCAGGTTGCCCAGTTCCAGCGTCTCCATCAGGTCGCTGTTCCAGACCAGCGAGCGGTCGGTGACTTTCAGATCGTCCATCTTGGCTGCAATGGCCGTCATCTTTTCGACGCCTTCAGCCATGGTCTTGGCGGTACGGAATACTGCCGCGTCAGCCTGCATGGTTTTCTGCATCTCAAGTCGCAAGTCAGCGGTCGGGATCGAACCATTGGCGTTGCGTGCCGCATCGAACCGGTCAAACGCCTTATCGACCGACGCCTGATTCAGTACCGGATTCGCAGCCTCGGCATCTACAACCTTACCGGCCCGGATCGCGGCCGCGCGGCCAAAGACCACAAGGTCGATCAAAGAGTTCGAGCCCAAGCGGTTTGCCCCATGAACCGAGGCACATCCGGCCTCGCCGACAGCCATCAGACCGGGAACCACGGCGGTTGGGTTATCGGCAGTGGGGTTCAGAACCTCACCCCAGTAGTTCGTTGGAATGCCACCCATGTTGTAGTGAACCGTTGGCAGAACCGGAATCGGTTCCTTGGTCACGTCGACACCGGCGAAAATCTTGGCCGACTCTGAGATGCCCGGCAGGCGTTCTGCCAGTGCCTCGGCAGGCAGGTGCGACAGGTTCAGGTGGATGTGATCCCCTTCTCCACCCACTCCGCGCCCTTCGCGGATTTCCATGGTCATCGACCGGCTGACATAGTCACGGGGCGCAAGGTCTTTATACTGGGGCGCATAACGCTCCATGAACCGCTCACCTTCCGAGTTGGTCAGGTATCCGCCCTCGCCCCGAGCACCTTCGGTGATCAGGCAGCCCGAGCCGTAGATACCGGTCGGGTGGAACTGCACGAATTCCATATCCTGCAGGGCCAGGCCCGCGCGGGCGACCATGCCACCGCCGTCACCGGTGCAGGTATGGGCCGATGTGGCGCTGAAATAGGCGCGCCCATAGCCGCCGGTCGCCAGTACAACCATCTTGGCGTTGAAGACATGCATCGTACCGTCGTCCAGCTTCCAGCAGACGACGCCCTGACACTGCCCGTCCTCGGACATGATCAAGTCGATGGCGAAATATTCGATGTAGAACTCGGCGTTGTTCTTCAGCGATTGCCCGTACAGTGTATGCAGGATCGCGTGGCCGGTCCGGTCAGCAGCCGCACAGGTACGCTGTACTGCGGGTCCTTCGCCGAATTCAGTGGTGTGGCCGCCGAAGGGACGCTGATAGATCTTGCCTTCTTCGGTCCGGCTGAACGGCACACCATAATGTTCCAGCTCGTATACTGCCTTGGGGGCCTCACGCGCCAAGTATTCCATCGCGTCAGTATCGCCCAACCAGTCAGAGCCTTTGACGGTGTCATACATGTGCCACTGCCAATGGTCCGGCCCCATGTTCGACAGTGATGCTGCGATGCCACCCTGCGCCGCAACCGTGTGCGAGCGGGTCGGGAAAACCTTGGTCACGCAGGCGGTGCGCAGCCCTTGTTCGGCCATGCCCAGGGTGGCCCGCAGACCCGCCCCACCGGCGCCGACAACGACCACGTCATATTCATGCGTTTCGTATTCGTATGCAGCCATTTCTTTCAGCTCCGGGAATTAGAGGGCAATGCGGGCGATGGCGAACAGGCCCGCCGCAGCCGCGCCATAGGACAGGCAGGTTGTCAGGATGATCAGGACCTTCTCGGTCGTGCCGTGGGCATAATCCTCAAGCATCACCTGTGCGCCTTCGGCGAAGTGTTTCATACCGATCACCAATGTCAGCGCCGCAACAATCGCCGGGAACGGGCGCGAATAATAGTCCAAGACCACATCGTAGGGCTGCCCCAACACGGGACCAAAGGTGAAGATGAACAGCGGAACAAGGATCAGCAAAGCCACCGAGCTGACCTTCATCCGCCAGAAATGGGCTGTGCCCGCTTTGGCCGATCCCAGGCCAGTTGCGCGTTTGCGGTCTGTCAAATAACGCATGGTTGGCCTCCTTTAAGCAACGATAATCAGGGTCAGAAGGGTCAGGACAACCGATCCGCCAACTACAGCCCAACCCAATTTAGTAGCAGTGGGAATATCCAGGCCCATCGCGTTGTCCCAAATCAGATGCCGAATACCGGCCAGCGTGTGATACCACAGCCCCCACAAAGACAGCGCCATGACCAGATCGCCCAAAACCGACGTCAGCCACCAGTTCGCGCGCTCGAATGCCTCGGGCGAGGTCGCAGCGGCCAGAAACCACCAGACGATCAGCAAAGCAGCCACGATCATGGCGTTCCCGGTGATGCGTGTCAGGATGGATGTGACCGAGGTCAATTGCGGACGATAGATCGACAGATGCGGAGAAAGCGGGCGATTGCCCCGATTAACATCGGCCATGGCGGCTCCTTTTCGGTTGGCTACCGAACGTTTTACTGGTTTTTGCGACACTGTCACGTGCTGCACATGCAAAAAAGCCGCAAATTGACGCAATATGGCAGATATCGGCAAGTTGTGATCACGCAAAATAATGACGTGATCACAAAATTAATCACGCGCTTGGAATGTTAGCGCCCGAGCCTCGAATCTATTCCAATCCAGCGGTTTGCTGCGTCACCTCGCGCAGCAGTTTTTTGCGGATGCGCTCGGGGTAATCTTCGAACCCGGCGGCCGACACCACAAAGGCACCTTCACCCACGATGACGTTTTCGAAGAAATATGCCGTAAGGTCGGGTTCGCTTTCTTCGATGGCAATGGCATTCACAGTGACGCCGCGGCGGCGCAGGGTCTCGTGAATTTCGGTCGGCTCAACCCCTTCATTGGAAATTCCATCACCCGAGATGTCGATCAAATGCCGCTTGCAGGTGGCAACCTCGTCAAAATTCACCAGAGTCATCTCAAGTGCTTCTCCGATAGCTGTCGAGAAGTTGCGCCAGACCCGAGGATCAGCACCCACCTGATCAGCAAACCGGTCGAGGGTTTCGAAACTGTCGATTTTGGTCCAGGGGATGGTTATTCTTTGCCGCGACGCGCCGGTCCACTGAACCAGCATCAGGCGCGCGTTTCCGCGCACCAAAGCTTCTGAGACGATGGGATCCCGCAATCCTTCCGCCAGCCCGTCCATCTGGATACGGTATTCCGACGAATCGACCGAACCCGAGACATCCACCGCAAGCGCCAATGCCAAATCACACGCCCAGGCGGGCGGCGAAAGCAGAATGCAGGCAGCTAAGGATCGAAGCAACATGCGCGCAGCCTAGCACGATTGTGCCGAGCTGCGATCACATGAATGTGCGCACAGATCAGATTGGCATCAGCGCCCAATAATCGAGGTCTAAAAGCACGCCCGGCATGTATCGGCCGTCCTCATTTTTCAATTCAAATGGTTCGCCGCCTTTCGTAGCAACCAAACGCAGGCGGATGGCACCTACACCCGGCACACCGGTTTCGGCCTTGTCCAGAACCTCGGACCAGGCCTTGATCGTGTCACCCGCGAAACACGGGTTGGCGTGCGCACCGCCGTTCAGACCCACGATCATCTGCGCGTTGGCCAGGCCATTGAACGACAACGCCCGCGCCATCGAGATCACGTGCCCGCCATAGATCAGTCGCCCCTCGGGGCGGAAGGTCAGGTCGAAATGCACTTTGGCGGTGTTCTGCCAAAGGCGGGTGGCGAGCATATGCTCGGCCTCTTCTATGGTGACACCGTCCACGTGGTTGATCTTTTCGCCGATCTCATAGTCGCCCCAGCGATGCGCCTCACCGGCTTGGGCAAAATCGTAGTTCGAGAAATTCAAACCCTGCGGAATGACCAGATCACTTGGCTCCAACGCCTTTTTCAACTGCGGCACAACCGCTTCGGGCGCGGGGGCGGACAGGTCTGATTTGCGCACCATCACCCAGCGGACATACTCCATGACTGCCTCGTCGCGCTGGTTCAGGCCACGGGTGCGTACGTAAACCACCCCGGTCTTCCCGTTCGAATTCTGCTTGATCCCAATCACTTCGGATTCCGACCGCAACGTGTCACCGGCATAGACCGGCTTCAGCCAGCGCCCCTCGGCATAGCCCAGATTGGCCACCGCATTCAGCGATACATCCGGCACTGTCTTGCCGAACACCACGTGGAAGGCCGCCAGATCATCCAGCGGGCTTTGCGGCAGGCCAGAGGCTCGGGCAAACTCATCCGAAGAATACAGCGCATGACGCGCTGGATAGAGCGCGTGATACATCGCGCGCTCACCATCGGTTACGGTGCGCGGCACCGCATGCTGCAGCACCTGCCCGACGGAATAGTCCTCGAAAAAGCGGCCCGAGTTGGTTTTTGCCATTATTGTTGTCCCAGTTTCATATCGGGTGAATAGTCGGCCGCGACCTCTTTGGTTACAGCCTGCGCACAGCGCATCACGTTATTGGCGGCGTCAAAGGCATAAGACGGGTCGCCATACAGCTCCCACCCTTTGGCCAGCGCGTCGGACACTTTGTGGCAAAAGGCCGAGGTGTCCTCTTCGGTCAGCAGACGATAGAGTTTTGCCATCTTATTCCCCTCACGATCCGAACGGCGATGGGCCGACCAGCCCATGGATATAGCCGATGAAACCCAGCAGAACGATCGAGGCCACAAAGAACATCGCGTCTTTGCCGTAAGTCCCGGGTTCGCCGGAGGTCCAGTCAGGTTCGGACTTGTTGATCACGATCACTTCGACCACGGCCCAGGCCAGCAATCCGCCGAACAGGATGATCGAGGCCAGATCGCCATTCACCAGCAAATGCGCAAAGGCCCACAGCTTGAACCCGCCTAGCATCGGATGGCGCAGCTTGTTCAGCAGGCGGCCTTTCTTGGGTGCGGGGCTCATCAGGAAGATGGCAATCAGCACCAGCAGGTTGTTGACGTGGATCAGGAACGTGGGCGGCGCCCAGACATAGATGAAATCAGTCATGCGATAGCCCAAGATCATCAGCAAGATCGAAGCCACCAGCGCCAGTGCCACCGCGCCTTTGCCGCCATTACCCATTGCTGCACGCCGCGCGGGCGCGACGCGTTTGAACAGATGTGCGGCCCACCAAATCGCCACACCAAAGATCAGAAGAACAAAGCCCATGCTGGCTTACCCCGCTTGCAAAGCTGAAATCGCCTCTGCTTTTGCCAGAATTTCGCGGGCGGTTGCAACGTGCAGGTTTTCAACGATCTTGCCATCCACGACAGCAACGCCCTGCCCCTGCGCTTCGACCGCTTCAAAGGCCGCGATCTGACGTTGCGCCAGATCAATTTCGCTGTCCGAGGGCGCATAGGCGGCGTTCGTGATCTCGACCTGAGCGGGGTGGATCAGCGTCTTGCCGTCAAAGCCCATATCGCGGCCTTGCGTGCATTCTGCGGCCAGACCTTCGTCATCCTTAAAGGCATTGTAGACACCATCCACGATGATCAGCCCCTCGGCCTTGGCGGCCAACAGGCACAGGCCCAGCGAGGTCATCAGCGGCAAGCGGTCGGGGCGGAACCGGGTCTGCAACTCCTTGGCCAAGTCGTTGGTGCCCATCACGAAACCCGCCATCAGCGGATGTGCGGCGATATCGGCCGCGTTCAGCATCCCACGCGGGGTCTCCATCATCGCCCAGATCGGGATATCGCCGGTGATCGCAGCCAGCGCGTCTACATCAGCGGCCGAGTTCACCTTAGGCAGCAAAACCACGTCGGCATCCATGTCCCGCACGGCCTCGGCATCGGCGCGACCCCATTCGGTGTCCAGCCCGTTTATGCGCACGATCTTGGCCCGCGCGCCGTACCCGCCTGCGGCCAGAGCAGCCTTGAGCGTTTCACGCGCGTTCTCTTTTTCATCCGCTGCAACTGCATCCTCCAGATCAAAGATGATCGCGTCGACCGGCAAGGTGCGTGCCTTGTCCAGCGCCCGATCACGCGAGCCGGGGATATACAGTACAGAGCGATAGGGGCGCTGACGGGGGTCCATTGGCCTCTCCAAAAAGAAATAAAGTTGCGCAGAATGGGGCATTTTTTTTCGGAAAGTTCAAGAGCAAAATCGCCGCATCGCAGCATTCGCGACGCAACGTGCGTTGGTTTAACCGGATTTCGGTGCCTGGCCCGCACCCTTTAAGACAGATGGAATCGAAAGGGTGCAAGGATGAAGAAGACGCTGTTCACGATGACAATTGGGCTGGGAATCATGGTTCTGGCCGCCCAGCAGGTACAGGCTCGAACCTGCGCCCCGCGCGAAGACGTGGTCAAACGGCTAACCGAAACCTATGGCGAGACCCGGCAGGTTATCGGCATCGCGCGTCAGGGTGCGATGATGGAGGTGTACGCCTCGGCCGCAAGCGGCAGTTGGACGATCACTGTCACACTGCCGGACGGGGTAACCTGCCTGATCGCGTCCGGTCAGTCCTATGAGGATATGGCCGAGGCGCTGCCGCCCAACATCTAGGTCAGCGCGTCCCAGATCAGTTTGCCGCCTGTCAGGGTCAGCAGGACGTAAGCGATGCCAAAGAACAGGCGCTCGGACATCATGAAATGTGCCCGGACGCCCAACCACGCGCCAAGAATGGCGAAAGGGGTCAGTAGTAAATCCGCCAGCGCGGTGTGCCAGGTGAACAGGCCCAGATAGGCGAAGGGCACAAATTTCGCCGCGTTGATCACCCAGAAGACCAGCACGGTGCTGGCCTGAAACTCGGTCTTCGACAGGCGCTGCGACAGCAGGTAGACGGCGGCGGGTGGGCCGCCAGCATGGCTGACAAAGCTGGTGAACCCGGCCACCAGCCCCGCAAACAGCCCGGCCGAGGGCGGCAACCGGTTGGCAAATCCGCGAATCCAGCCCTTGCTTTGCGCCATATGCCAGATCACGAACCCAACCGAGATCCCTCCGATCAGCAGGCGCAACAAATCGTCATCTGTCACGCGGTACAGCCACGCGCCCAGCGCGATGCCGGGCACAGCGCCAAGGATTAACAGGCGCGAATCCGGCCAGCTCCAGCGCTTCCAATAAGGCTTCAACGTGGCAACATCGATCACCATCAGGATGGGCAACATCAGCGCTAGCGCCTGTCCCGGCGTCAAGATCAGCGCCAGAATCGACGAGGAAGCAAAGGCGACGCCCGACCCAAACCCGCCCTTGGAAATGCCCGCAAAGATCACCGCAGGGATCGCCACCGCAAAAAACAAAAAATTTAACTCAAACATGCGGCGGTTCCGAAAAAGCGTATCTCAAAGGCCGTTTAGCGCAACCAAAGCGACCCAGCAACGGTATGCGGTTGTATGCCACGTCGTGAAACCCTTGCGTATTGCCGCTTTAGCGACTAGCACAACCGCGATTTCAAAATCCATCGGAGATATTCCACATGGCCAGACCCAAGATCGCGCTGATCGGCGCAGGTCAGATCGGCGGCACGCTCGCCCACCTCGCTGCAATGAAAGAACTGGGTGACGTCGTCCTGTTCGACATCGCCGAAGGCACCCCCGAAGGCAAGGCGCTGGACATCGCAGAATCCGGCCCCTCCGAAGGGTTTGACGCCAAGCTTAAGGGCACCCAGTCCTACGAAGACATCGCAGGCGCGGACGTCTGCATCGTGACGGCTGGTGTCCCACGCAAACCGGGTATGAGCCGGGACGACCTGCTGGGCATCAACCTGAAGGTCATGAAATCCGTGGGTGAAGGCATCGCCGCCAACGCGCCCGATGCGTTCGTCATCTGCATCACCAACCCGCTGGACGCAATGGTCTGGGCGCTGCGCGAATTCTCGGGCCTGCCCCACAACAAAGTCTGCGGTATGGCAGGCGTTCTGGACTCGGGCCGTTTTGCTCACTTCCTGTCGGAAGAGTTCAACGTCTCCATGCGCGATGTGACCGCATTTGTGCTGGGCGGCCACGGCGACACGATGGTGCCGTCGGTGCGCTATTCAACCGTCGCCGGTATTCCTTTGCCGGATCTGGTCGAGATGGGCTGGACCACGCAGGAGAAATTGGACGCCATCGTTCAGCGTACCCGTGACGGAGGCGCCGAAATCGTTGGCCTGCTGAAAACTGGTTCGGCCTTCTACGCTCCGGCCACCTCGGCTATCGAAATGGCCGAAGCTTATCTGAAAGACCAGAAGCGCGTTCTGCCTTGCGCCGCCTTTTGCAATGGCGAGCTGGGTGTTGACGGCATGTATGTGGGCGTTCCCACCGTGATCGGTGCCGGCGGCATTGAACGGATCGTCAACATCAAGCTCAACGAAGAAGAGCAAGCTGGCTTTGACAACTCGGTCAACGCCGTGAAAGGCCTGATCGAAGCATGTAAGGGCATCGACAACTCTCTGGCGTAAGCTGCGGACCCAATCCAAATTGAAACCGGTCCAATTCTGGGCCGGTTTTCTTTTGGTCGCGTGTCGTCGCATATCGGTCGCACATGTTGGCGCAAACAGAGTAAATACCGGTTTCTGAATGCGTTACCTATCGCGAAGATGGCGTGCTCGAATCACTTTCCACATCAGTTTATTTTTGTGATCACACCTGAAAATACTGTGATCACAAATAGTGAAAATCTTCGTGAAATACCGCTTTGCTATCAAAAAAGCCTTTAAACTTGTCCCCTACACACCCCTATAAAAGGTCAATCGTAGTCAGACGGGACAATTTCGATGAACATTCACGAATACCAAGCCAAGGCGCTTCTTCGCAGCTATGGCGCCCCGGTCTCCGACGGTCGCGCGGTTCTGCGCGCCGAGGAAGCCAAAACCGCAGCCGGTGAACTGGATGGCCCCCTTTGGGTTGTCAAAGCACAGATCCACGCAGGTGGGCGCGGCAAGGGCAGCTTCAAAGAGGCCGACGCCGGTGAAAAGGGCGGTGTCCGTCTGACCAAATCGGTCGAAGAAGCCGCCGAAGAGGCCAAAAAAATGTTGGGCCGCACGCTGGTCACGCATCAGACCGGCCCTGCGGGCAAACAGGTCAACCGCATCTATATCGAGGCCGGTTCCGGCATCGAGACCGAGATGTATCTTGCCCTACTGGTGGATCGCCAGACCAGCCGTATTTCCTTCGTCTGCTCGACCGAAGGCGGCATGGATATCGAAGAGGTGGCTGCAGCCACGCCCGAGAAAATCCTGTCCTTCTCGGTTGATCCGGCCACCGGCTATCAACCTTACCACGGCCGCCGCATCGCATTTTCGCTGGGTCTGCAAGGCGCACAGGTCAAACAATGCGTCAAACTGATGAGCCAGCTTTACTCCGCCTTCGTCGAGAAGGACATGGAGATGCTGGAGATCAACCCGCTGATTGTCTCGGACAAGGGTGATCTGAAAGTGTTGGACGCCAAGGTTGGTTTCGACGGCAACGCGGTCTACCGCCACCCCGATATCGCTGAACTGCGCGACGAGACCGAAGAAGACCCCAAGGAACTCGAAGCCTCGAAATACGACCTGAACTACATCGCGCTGGATGGTGAGATCGGGTGCATGGTGAACGGTGCCGGTCTGGCGATGGCCACGATGGACATCATCAAACTGTACGGGGCCGAGCCTGCCAACTTCCTCGACGTGGGTGGCGGTGCCACTAAAGAGAAAGTGACCGAGGCGTTCAAGATCATCACCTCGGACCCGAACGTCAAAGGCATTCTGGTCAACATCTTCGGCGGCATCATGCGCTGTGACGTCATCGCCGAGGGCGTTGTCGCCGCGGTGAAAGAGGTCGGCCTGCAGGTCCCGCTGGTCGTGCGTCTGGAAGGCACGAACGTTGAGAAAGGCAAAGAGATCATCAACACCTCTGGCCTGGACGTAATCGCGGCGGACAACCTGAAAGACGGCGCCGAGAAGATCGTGAAGGCGGTTAAGGGTTAAGTCAAAATGGGAGTGGGAGAAGCCATTGCTCTGTTAGCCTTCGCTGCACTGGTCATTATTGTCTTTGTGGTGAAAGAAAACCGGCTGGCCGACCCAAATCGAACAGACACAATCTACGTTTCCCAAATGCGTGAAGTTTGCAATTTGAATGATGGCCCTGTGTCCGCAGCACTTATCAGACAATCCGGCAACCTCTACCGAGACTTGGGTTTCTACGATCACTGGAGGGATGCAATGGACGAAATCGAAAAGTCTATGCGTCGAGCCAAAGTAGAGTCAGTGTTTGTTGAATCAAATGACTCAGATCGTTTTGAAGTTATTCGACTGCACCACTCCCATGGCGGCAAGGCCGAAGGAAAAAACTAGGAGGGGCGGTTATCGCCTCGGAGGCTTAACACTCGCGCCTATGGCGCGGCAATTTCAGGAGACTCCTAAAAATGGCAGTCCTCATCGACGAAAATACCAAAGTGATCTGTCAGGGCTTTACCGGCTCGCAGGGCACATTCCACAGCGAACAGGCCATCGCCTATGGCACCAAGATGGTCGGCGGTGTGACCCCCGGCAAAGGCGGGATGACACATCTTGACCTGCCCGTGTTCAACTCGGTCCACGAGGCCAAGCATGTGACCGAGGCGAACGCCTCGGTGATCTATGTTCCGCCGCCGTTCGCCGCAGATTCGATCCTCGAAGCGATTGATGCCGAGATGGAAGTGATCGTCTGCATCACCGAAGGCATCCCGGTTCTGGACATGATGAAGGTGAAACGCGCGCTGGAAGGCTCGAAATCGCGCCTGATCGGCCCGAACTGCCCCGGTGTCATCACGCCCGACGCCTGCAAAATCGGCATCATGCCCGGCCACATCCACAAGCGTGGCTCGGTCGGCGTTGTGTCGCGCTCGGGCACCCTGACCTATGAGGCCGTCAAACAGACCACCGATGTGGGTCTGGGCCAGTCCACCTGCGTCGGCATCGGCGGCGACCCGATCAAAGGAACCGAGCATATCGACGTGCTGGAATGGTTCCTGGCGGATGATGAGACCCACTCGATCATCATGATCGGTGAGATCGGTGGCTCGGCCGAGGAAGAAGCCGCACAGTTCCTGGCGGATGAGGCCAAGAAGGGCCGCAAAAAGCCGGTTGCTGGCTTCATTGCTGGCCGCACGGCCCCTCCGGGCCGCCGCATGGGCCACGCGGGCGCGATTGTCGCCGGCGGCAAAGGCGGTGCCGAGGACAAGATCGAAGCCATGCGGTCGGCCGGTATCGTTGTGGCAGAAAGCCCCGCGACGCTGGGTGAGGCCGTGCTGGAAGCGATTGGCTGATGACAAACCGACTCTCCACAGGCGCTGGGGGTAGCGCCCGACCCTGGGTGGGTGCTGCAAGCGCCCTCCCGGGGGGAGGGTCGGGCACTGCCCGGCGTTGCCGCCGGGCGGGTGGGTGCTGATGGGACCAAAATGCGCTATATCGTTGGGTTTTCGAAAGGTCTTTGATTTTTCGGGACGCGCCTCTCGATCCGAATTCTGGTGGATGTTTCTCGCGAGTTTGGTCGTCACTCTGATCTTCCAGATTTTCTCGGCAAGCCTCATAGTCGCGTCACTGGGGTCAAGCGCTTTGGCATCCGGTCCGCTAACGGCGGAAAACCTTCCGCTTGGCTTGATGGTCTCAGCTTCCGTTTTTCTCTTTTGTTTTCTAATGCTCCCGACGGTATCCCGAAGGTTCAAAGACTATGGCTGGCGAGGTGGCTGGTTCTACATTGCTGCATGGATGAACGGCGTTTCAGGTGCTGCCCTCACGATTTGCGCGATGCTTTTCCTGGCTGGGCGTGCAGAAACTGCCGTGCAAATCCTTGTTCCCGCCATGCTATTGGGCTTCATCCCCTACGGAAGCGTATTGTGGTGTTTCTGGATTGGGTTTGTAAAACCTGAGAACAGCTCGAATCGATATGGTTTGAACCCTGTTGGAGCGATCCCATGACCTTCTCTGACGCCATCCGCACCTGTTTCTCCAAGTTCTTCACCTTCTCGGGTCGCGCCTCGCGGCCTGAATACTGGTTCTTTTTCCTGTTCATCGTGATCTGGAGCCTCATCGCAGGTTTCATTGACCTTCAGTTTTTCACGCAAGTCGCCACGACCGAGACCGAAACCACGAGATCCGTCGCTGCCACATCGAGTCAACCGGTGCAGAGCATTGTCAGCCTAATCGTCTTCTTCCCACATCTCGCGGTCGCATGGCGGCGGATGCATGATACCGGACGCAGCGGGCTTTATGCCCTGTTTCCGCTGCTGCTGATGGCCGGGGCCGTTGCGGTGCTGGTGTTCGGCATTGGAATGGCGTCCAGCTTCCAGCATGGCGGCAATCTGGATATCTTGTTCACCCGCGCGACTTTACTGATTGTTATACCCACACTTCTAGTCCTGATGATCTCGCCCCTCCTGGTGCTGTGGTGGCTGACCCGCCCCAGCCAGCCAGGCACCAACCAATACGGTCCCAACCCATATGAGGTAACCCAATGACCGAGCACTCGCCCAACTCCGCCTTTCATGCCTCAAGCTTCATGCAGGGGCACAATGCCGAATATCTGGAACAGCTATACGCTCAATACACGCGGGACCCGAATGCAGTAGATGCGGCCTGGGTCGAGTTCTTTCGCGCCATGGGCGATGCTTCGCCGGATGTGCAGCGCGAGGCCGAGGGCCCGTCCTGGGCGCGCACTGACTGGCCGCCGATGCCTGCGGATGACCTGACGGGCGCGCTTACCGGTGAGTGGGCCGAGATCGACGCCAAGGCGGCGGGCAAAAAGATCAAGGACAAAGCAGCGGACAAGGGCGTTGCGGTCAGCGAAGATCAGATCAAGCGCGCGGTTCTGGACAGCCTGCGCGCACTGATGCTGATCCGGGCCTATCGTATCCGGGGTCATCTGGCCGCCAATCTGGACCCGTTGGGGATGCGTGCTGCGACCAACCACCCCGAATTGGACCCCAAGACCTATGGCTTTACCGAGGCCGACATGGACCGGCCGATCTTTATCGACAACGTGCTGGGCCTGCAGATGGCCTCGATGCGGCAGATCGTCGATATCGTGAAGCGGACCTATTGCGGCACCTTCGCGCTGCAATACATGCATATTTCCGATCCCGAACAGGCCGCGTGGCTGAAAGAGCGGATCGAAGGCTATGGCAAGGAAATCGCGTTCACCAAGGAAGGCCGCAAGGCGATCCTGAACAAGATGGTCGAGGCCGAGGGTTTCGAGAAATTCCTGCACGTCAAATACATGGGCACCAAGCGGTTCGGTCTGGACGGCGGTGAGGCTCTGATCCCCGCGATGGAACAGATCATCAAGCGCGGCGGCGCGCTGGGTGTGCGTGACATTGTTATCGGGATGCCGCACCGAGGCCGTCTTAACATTCTGGCCAACGTGATGCGCAAACCCTATCGCGCGATCTTCAACGAATTCCAGGGCGGCAGCTTCAAGCCCGAGGATGTGGATGGCTCAGGCGATGTAAAATACCACCTGGGTGCGTCCAGCGACCGGGAATTTGACGGCAACAATGTCCACCTGTCGCTGACCGCCAACCCCAGCCACCTTGAGGCCGTGAACCCGGTAGTTCTGGGCAAGGTCCGCGCCAAGCAGGACCAGCTGAAGGATGACGAGCGTACGGCGGTGATGGGCATTCTGCTGCACGGCGACGCGGCCTTTGCAGGTCAGGGCGTTGTGGCCGAAGGGTTCGGGCTGTCCGGCCTGCGGGGGCATAAGACCGGTGGCACCATGCATATCGTGGTGAACAACCAGATCGGTTTCACCACGGCGCCTCATTTCAGCCGCTCCAGCCCCTATCCCACCGATATCGCGCTGATGGTTGAAGCGCCGATTTTCCACGTGAACGGTGACGATCCCGAGGCGGTGGTTCACGCCGCAAAAGTGGCGACCGAATTCCGCCAGAAGTTCCACAAGGACGTGGTTATCGACATCTTCTGCTATCGCCGGTTTGGTCACAACGAGGGCGATGAGCCCATGTTCACCAACCCGATCATGTACAAAAAGATCAAGACGCATAAGACCACGCTGTCGCTTTATACAGAACGTCTGGTCAAGGATGGCCTGATCCCCGAAGGCGAAATCGAGGATATGAAAGCCGCTTTCCAGGCCCACCTGAATGACGAGTTCGAGGCCGGGAAAGATTACAAACCCAACAAGGCCGACTGGCTGGACGGGCGCTGGTCACATCTGGACAAAAACAAAGAAGAGTATGTCCGGGGCGACACGGCGATCTCGCCGGAAACCATGGCCGAGGTCGGCAACGCTCTGACCCATGTGCCCGAAGATATCGCGCTGCACAAAACCGTCGGCCGACTTTTGGACCACAAGAAAAAGATGTTCGAAAGCGGCAAGGGGTTCGACTGGGCAACCGGCGAAGCGCTGGCGTTTGGCTCGCTTCTAACCGAGGGCTATCCGGTCCGCTTGTCCGGTCAGGATGCAACGCGAGGGACATTCAGCCAACGCCACTCGGGCTTTGTGCATCAGGAGACCGAGGCACGATACTATCCGCTCAACAACATCCGGGCCGGACAGTCGCACTATGAAGTGATCGACTCGATGCTGTCGGAATATGCGGTGCTGGGTTTTGAATACGGCTATTCGCTGGCCGAACCCAATGCCTTGACCTTATGGGAGGCGCAGTTCGGCGATTTTGCCAACGGCGCGCAGATCATGTTTGACCAGTTCATCAGCTCGGGTGAAAGCAAATGGCTGCGTATGTCCGGTTTGGTCTGTCTGTTGCCGCACGGGTTTGAAGGTCAGGGGCCTGAACACTCGTCCGCGCGTCTGGAACGCTTCCTGCAGATGTGCGGGCAGGACAACTGGATCGTGGCGAACTGCACGACGCCGGCGAACTATTTCCACATCCTGCGCCGCCAGCTGCACAGGACTTTCCGAAAACCGCTGATCATGGTGACGCCAAAATCACTGCTGCGTCACAAATTGGCCGTCAGCACCGCGGATCAATTCACCACCGGATCCAGCTTCCACCGGGTGCTGTGGGATGACGCGCAGCATGGCAACTCGGACACCAAGCTGGTCGCAGATGACAAGGTCAAGCGGGTCGTTCTGTGTTCAGGCAAGGTCTACTATGACTTGCTCGAAGAACGCGACGCGCGCGGGATCGACGACGTCTACCTGATGCGGATCGAGCAATATTATCCGTTCCCGGCGCATTCGCTGATCAATGAGCTTGAGCGCTTCAAAGGGGCCGAGATCGTCTGGTGTCAGGAAGAGCCCAAGAACCAGGGTGCCTGGTCCTTTATCGAACCCAACATCGAATGGGTTTTGACCCGGATTAAAGCAAAACATACACGGCCCCGCTATGTCGGCCGCGCTACTTCGGCCTCGCCCGCGACGGGTCTGGCCAGCCAACACAAAGCCCAACAAGAAGCGCTGGTGAACGAAGCGCTGAGCATTGAAGGAAAATAATGATGTCCATTGAAGTTCGTGTTCCCACGCTGGGCGAGTCGGTCACCGAGGCCACAGTTGCAACCTGGTTCAAGAAACCGGGTGACGCAGTGGCCGTGGATGAAATGCTGTGCGAGTTGGAGACTGACAAAGTCACAGTCGAAGTTCCTGCCCCCGCAGCGGGCGTGATGGGTGAGATCGTCGCGGCCGAGGGTGAAACCGTTGGCGTTGATGCCTTGTTGGCCACTATCACCGCAGGCGAAGGCGCAGCCGCTGCTCCGGCACCGGCGGCGGCGGCCCCGCCAGCTGAGGCTCCGGCCGCATCGGGTGGCAGCGTTGACGTAATGGTCCCCACTCTGGGCGAATCCGTGACCGAGGCGACCGTGTCCACATGGTTCAAACAGGTCGGCGACGCCGTCGCGCAGGATGAAATGCTGTGTGAGCT
Source organism: Ruegeria sp. N8 (assembly GCF_056531325.1). Taxonomy (NCBI): domain Bacteria; kingdom Pseudomonadati; phylum Pseudomonadota; class Alphaproteobacteria; order Rhodobacterales; family Roseobacteraceae; genus Ruegeria; species Ruegeria sp. N8. The sequence goes on from NZ_JBQFLQ010000003.1 coordinate 140,607, forward strand.
GGAAACCGACAAAGTTTCGGTCGAAGTTCCGGCCCCCGCCGCAGGTGTTCTTGCGGAAATCACCGCGCCGGAGGGCACGACCGTTGACGCATCGGCGAAACTGGCCGTGATCTCGGGCGCAGGTGCTGTTGCGGTTCCGGCGGCTGCTCCGGCAGCGGCGGCCCCTGCAGCTGCGGCCACGGGCAAGGACGTGTCCAACGCACCTTCGGCTGAGAAAGCGATGGCACAAGCCGGTCTGTCGGCTGATCAGGTCACCGGCACCGGCCGCGACGGCCGCATCATGAAAGAGGACGTGGCCCGCGCCGTGGCAACGGCTGCCGCACCCGCGCCTGCTGCCTCTCCGGCACCTGCCCCTGCGCCGCGCGCGCCTGTGGCCGCCGATGACGCCGCGCGCGAGGAACGGGTCAAGATGACTCGCCTGCGCCAGACCATCGCCAAGCGTCTGAAAGACAGCCAGAACACCGCCGCCATGCTGACCACCTATAACGAGGTGGACATGACTGAAGTGATGGCACTGCGCAGCCAGTATAAGGACCAGTTCGAGAAGAAGCACGGCGTGCGTCTGGGCTTTATGTCCTTCTTCACCAAGGCCTGCTGCCACGCGCTGAAAGAAGTGCCCGAGGTGAACGCCGAGATCGACGGCACCGACATTGTCTACAAGAACTTCGTTCATATGGGCGTGGCCGCCGGCACGCCGACCGGTCTGGTGGTTCCGGTCATCCGCGATGCTGACAGCATGTCTTTTGCTGCGATCGAGAAAGCCATTGCCGAAAAAGGTAAGCGCGCCCGTGACGGCAAGCTGTCCATGGCTGAGATGCAGGGCGGCACCTTCACCATCTCGAACGGTGGTGTTTACGGCTCGCTGATGTCCTCGCCGATCCTCAACCCCCCGCAGTCGGGTATTCTGGGCATGCACAAGATTCAGGACCGCCCGATGGCGATCAATGGTCAGGTGGTGATCCGCCCGATGATGTATCTGGCGCTGTCCTATGACCACCGGATCGTTGACGGTAAAGGTGCGGTGACCTTCCTGGTTCGCGTCAAAGAGGCGTTGGAAGATCCGCGCCGCCTGCTGATGGATCTGTAATCATGGCAACCCATGTTCTCTGGCAGGCCGATGTGGCTGATTTCAACGCCTGGCTGACCGTGTTCCGCGAAGATCAGCCAATGCGCAAGGCGGCAGGTATCCATGACCTGCACGTCTGGCGCGATCCTGATCAGCGCGATCACGCCATCGCCATGTTTGAGGTGCGCGATCTGGACAAGGCCCGTGCTTTTCTGGATTCGCAGGAACTGGCGATGCACCACGAACGCGGCGGCGTGGCCCATATTCAAGTGAAACTGCTGAAACCAGTCTGATCTGAAAAAAACCGTGTGCGGGGTCAACTCGCACACGGGCACGCAAATACCCGTGAACCCAGCCTGCCTTCGCGCCCGGTGAATGGTAGTCGCAAGACCGGACTGAGATTGACAAAAGGATACCTATCATGTCTTCCGAGCTTTCGATTCTTGCCCTCTATGGCCTGGTGGTCATTATTGTGGTTTTGCTGAATATCCTGACTGCAATGTCTCAGGTCGGGTTGATGACGCTGGGCGGCGCACGCGATGACATGCCGCCGCTGACCGGCGTCGCAGGTCGGGTGGAGCGCGCTTTGGCCAATTCAGTCGTCGCTATGGCACTGTTTGCACCTGCCATTCTGATCCTGTCCGCCAAGGACGCTTTTACCGGCGGTACGTTGTTTGCCGCGCAGATATTCCTGATCGCGCGGATCGTTTTTGTTCCGATCTACGCGTTTGCCATTCCCGTACCGTTCCTGCGCACAACCGTCTGGCTGGCCGGATTTTTCGCAACGGCCTATCTATACCTCCAGGCGCTTTGAGGCGTTTTCGGCCGCGGCTTTGGCGACGCGGCCACTCTCAGGCCCTGCTAAAATCGGATAACCAAATGACCCCCGAAATCACAGTTCTGACCCTGGCCGCCTTGCTTTGGGCCGTTCAGTTCATTGCCTATCTGGCCGTCAGCCACGGCAAAATGGATGTGAACAAGGCGATCGGGCCCCGCGACACGGAAATTGACCGGCCCGGAGCCTCGGGGCGGATGCATCGTGCGCTCAGCAACCTGACCGAAGGGCTGACCCTGTTTGCCATCGCCGCCCTCGTGATTACCGTGACAGGACAATCGACCTCATTCACCGCCGCTGCTGCCTGGATTTTTCTGGTTGCACGCGTCATCTATGTCCCCGCTTATGCGCTGGGTTGGACACCATGGCGTACAATCGTCTGGCTTGTCAGCTTTTTCGCAACTGTCGCAATGCTGCTTGAGGCGCTGTTTTAATCTTGCATCTCACGCTGGTATAAGAAGCCTACGGACCCGGGCGCATGCCCTCCCCCGAGAACAACAAAGGACCATTTGAATGGCAAACTATGACGTCATCGTAATCGGAGCCGGCCCCGGCGGCTATGTCTGCGCCATCCGTTGCGCCCAGCTGGGCCTGAAAACCGCAGTTGTCGAAGGGCGTGAAACGCTGGGCGGCACTTGCCTGAATGTGGGCTGCATCCCGTCCAAGGCGCTGCTGCATGCCAGTCACCAGCTACACGAGGCAGAACATAACTTTGCCAAGATGGGCCTCAAGGGTAAAAGCCCCTCGGTCGACTGGAAACAGATGCAGGCCTACAAGGACGAGGTGATCGACGGCAACACCAAGGGCATCGAGTTCCTGTTCAAGAAGAACAAAATCGACTGGCTGAAAGGCTGGGGCTCGATCCCAGCTGCCGGCCAGGTGAAGGTGGGTGACGAGGTTCACACCGCCAAAAACATCATCATCGCATCAGGGTCCGAGCCGTCCTCGCTGCCCGGTGTTGAGGTGGACGAAAAGGTCGTCGTGACATCGACCGGCGCGCTGTCGCTGGGCAAGATTCCAAAAAAGATGGTTGTAATCGGCGCGGGCGTGATCGGGCTGGAACTGGGCTCGGTCTACAGCCGTTTAGGGGCCGAGGTGACAGTGATCGAATTCCTCAAGGAGATCACGCCGGGCATGGACCCCGAGGTTCAGAAAACCTTCCAGCGTATCCTCAAGAAACAGGGTCTGAATTTTGTCATGGGGGCTGCGGTTCAAAAGACCGAAGCCACCAAGACCAAGGCCAAAGTCACCTATAAGCTGTTGAAAGATGACAGCGAGCATATGATCGAGGCCGACACCGTGCTGGTCGCCACCGGGCGCAAACCCTTCTCGGACGGGCTGGGGCTGGACGCGTTGGGGGTTGAGATGACACCGCGCGGTCAGATCAAGGTCGGCAGTGACTGGCAAACCAACGTGCCCGGCATCTACGCCATCGGTGACGTGACCGAAGGCCCGATGCTGGCCCATAAGGCCGAAGATGAAGGCATGGCCGCAGCCGAACAGATCGCAGGCAAGCATGGCCATGTGAACTATGGCGTCATTCCGGGCGTGATCTACACTTGGCCCGAGGTCGCCAATGTAGGCGAAACCGAAGCCACGCTGAAAGAGGCAGGCCGCGCCTACAAAGTTGGCAAGTTCATGTTCATGGGCAATGGCCGCGCCAAGGCTAACTTTGCCGCCGACGGGTTTGTAAAAATCCTCGCCGACAAGGACACCGACCGCATTCTGGGCGCCCACATCATCGGCCCCGGTGCCGGAGACCTGATCCACGAGGTCTGCGTTGCAATGGAATTCGGCGCCTCGGCCGAAGATCTGGCCCTGACCTGCCACGCGCACCCGACCTATTCCGAAGCCGTGCGGGAGGCGGCTCTGGCCTGTGGTGATGGCCCGATCCACAGCTGATACGGAAAAGCGGCGCGATGCTCCGAGTACATCGCGCCGCACCTTAACTTGAAGAATTACTCGGCAGGTTCATTGCTGTGAGGCTGCTGCGTATTGTGTTTGACCCGGCGTTTACGTCGCATAAGGGTCCATGCGTCCTTGAAGGGCACGAAATACAATCTCATACACGTATTCAGTTCCTGACCGTTGTCTTTCTCGGTCACACCAAATTTCACATCTCGATTGTCGTCCGGCATGACATATGTGCCAAACAACACGTCCCAGACCGGAAACATGAAGGCAAAGTTCTTGTCCAGATGATCCGGGTGACAACTGTGATGCACATGATGATGAGCCGGAGATGGGAAGACCTTGGACCAAACACCAGGCCAACGCAGCCAAATATGGGAATGCCGCAGATTGTAGCCCACGGCATTGAACAAGAACATCAACAGCGGCACACCTAGAATAACGGGAATATTTGGATGATACCCCAGTATGCGAAAGGTAAAACCCGTTACCGCGCCGCTGCCTAGGCCAATCGCCAGGTGATAGAACAGGTTGTCAACGGGATGTTCGCGGAAGTTCGAGATCGGATGCATGACCTCAGCACTGTGATGAACTTTATGAAACTGCCACAACAGTGGAATTTTGTGCTGTAGATAGTGGCAGTAAAAGCCAATGAAATCCAACACCAGAAAGAGCACAAACATATAGACTATGGTGATAGTGGCCCCCACCCAACCTGTGAGGTGTTTGCCATCCTCAACGGTGGAAGGATCAAACCCACCACTGGCCCAATAATAGGATACCGCCGCAGAGCCGGCCAGAAGACCTAGCAATAGGAAATGCCCAATCAGCATGTGGAAGAAGAAATATCTTACGTCCAGCCACGCTGACGGATGTCGCCAAACTTTCTTTGGAAACAGAAACCCGAAGAACGTCGTTTCTCCGTCAACCTCTGAAGACACACGCCTTTTCCGGGCATAGATCCAGAACGCGATGAGGAAAGAAGTTGCCAGATACAGGACATAAACTCGGTTATCTGGGTTAAGCGGATACAACAACACGCTTTTTGCGTGGATCAGGAACTCTTGCCAATATGTTTGCAACTGCTGCATCTAAGCCTCCGGTTTCGCTCATCCTATTTTTGCGTCCGTATTTGTCCACCCGTGTGGCGATACCGTGAAATATTGTGGGCTGATCACCACATCGTTTTCTCGGCGCGCGCGCCCCATTCGGCGTCATAGCGCGCGCCGCCTTCGTCTCCGTTCGAAGCTTCGGCCAGGATCTCCCCCATCGTCGGAAGGGTGGCGCTTTCGTCACCACTGCGCCAAGTACGGGCCCGCATCAACGCACGGGCGCATTGGGTGTAGACCTCAGCGATGTCGATAACGATCACCGTGGCGGGGTGCTTGCCCTTTTTGTCAAACCGGGCGGTCAAGCAGGGATCCGCAGTCACGCGGGCCGTTCCGTTCACGCGCACCACGTTGTTGGAACCGGGCACTATGAACATCAGCGCCACGCGCGGGTCACGGACGATATTACGCAGGCTGTCCAACCGGTTGTTTCCACGCCAATCCGGCAGGGCAAGTGTCCTGTCGTCCAGCTCCAGAACCACCGGACCATCGTCGCCACGCGGGCTGCCATCCACACCTTCCGGCCCAACCGTGCTGAGGATGCACAGCCGCGAAGCCATGATCCATTGCCGGTAAAGCGGAGTCAGACGAGGCGCAACTTTGCGCAAAGATGGTGCCGCTGGCGTGCCATAGAGTGCCTCGAGCGTTTCGATATCGTCAATGTACTGCATCCAGGTCAAACCCCACTTCCTGCATCAACGCGTTCGAGCGCGTCTCGATCACCTCTTCTAGGCGGGCCAGAAACGGATCGCGGTCAACGCCGGGCTCGATCTGGTCAAGGAAATCGACGATCGCAAGGCCCGGCTTGCGCATAATGCCCGTGCGGGGCCAGAAAACACCCGCATTGGTCGCCACAGGAATGCACGGAAAGTTAAGCCCCTCATACAGCACGGCGGTTCCAACCTTATAGGGTTTGCGCGCGCCGGGCGCGACGCGCGTTCCTTGCGGGTAGATCACCAACTGGCCGGGTTCGGAAAACTCTTTGGCCACATCCTTGACCATCTTGGCCACCGCCGCGCCACGCTTGCCACGATCCACCGGGATACAGCCCAGCCGACGCGCATATATCCCGATGATCGGTGTCCACATAAGCTCGCGTTTCATGATGAACTTGGCCTGCGGCATGGCATTGAAGATCATCATAATATCAAGAAACGACTGGTGTTTTGCCCCAACAACCACTTCATCAACCGGTGGCGTGCCACGCACTTCACAGCGGATACCGACCATCCAGCTAGCCAGCCACATGGTGCTGCGCGCATAGGTCTTGCACGCCCGTCGCGCACCTTGTTTGGCAAAGATTGCATAGGGGGCGAACACGATCCCAAGAATCAGCATCCACACATAGATCACGATCATGAAGATCAGTGACCGAACCCATTGAACTGCCGCCATCACGAAAGCTCCTTCAATTTGCGCGTTGCCGCCGTCCAGGTCGCCAGAAAAGCCACGGCTGCACCGAGGATCGGGATCAGCGCCGGCAACAACCAGCCCAAACCGCGAAATCCCAGACCGGTCAGAAACCCTCCCTCATCCGAGGCTTCGGGCAATAGCAACACCCCAATCATACCGAACAGAACACCGACCACAGCCCCAAAGAAAGCGCGATAGGTGAAACGGCGCACAAAAGCATGGGCGATGAACCGGTCGCGGGCACCGACAAGCCGCAGAACCTCGATAATCTGGGCATTGGCCGCAAGCGACGCATTAGCCGCCAGAGTAATCATTGCCGCCGTTGCCCCTCCGATCAGCAGGATCGAGATCCAACCCAAACGCCGCAGTGACATGGCCGCATCGACCAACGGTGCGCGCCAGCGGGTGTGGTCGTCCAGAACGGCGCCCGGTGCCTCGGCCCCCAGACGCAGGCGCAGACCGGCCACATCCATGCCGGGCTCGCCCTCGATAATCTCGATCAATTGCGGTACGGGCAGCGTGTCCAGTGGCAGGTCGGACCCGAACCAGGGGGACAACAACGCGATCTGTTCCTCGGCAGTCAACGCGCGCGCCGAAGCCACACCCGGTGTTTGTGACAACACATCCAACGCGGCCTTAGTCTGGGCCGCCATCTGATCTGCCGGGGCATTGATACGCAGGGTGGCCGCACCAGCCAGTTCCGTGGCCCATCGTTCGGCCAATCGGTCAGATGCAAGCGACAGTGCCAGTGCAAACACCGCCAGAAAGGCCATCGCGCCGGACACGAACAGGGTCAGATGCGCCGTATACCCGGTCGGGGGCACCACCCGGTCGGCCCTGCTATCGGGCAACAGCATGTTGCGAAGACTGTCTTGCGTCACAGATCAGCCCCCGCCAGTTGCACGTTGCGTTGCGAAATCCGCAGAACCCGTGCCTGCACCTGGCTTTTGGCCGCCCGGATCAGGCTAAGATCATGGGTCGCGATCAGCACAGTTTTACCCATCTTGTTCAACTCGACCAGCAGCCGCAACAGGCGCTGCGACATGTCCCAATCGACATTTCCGGTGGGTTCGTCGGCCAGAACCACATCTGGCGACAGGATAACCGCCCGTGCCAGGGCGGCGCGTTGCCGTTCGCCGCCGGACAGCTCGGGGGGCAAAGCATCCTGCCGTGCGCCCAGCCCGACCCAGTTCAGCAACTCGTCCATATCCTCTTTCTGCGCGTTTTCACCTTTGCCGGACACCATCAGTGGCAGAGCAATGTTTTCCGCCAATGTCAGGTGATCCAGAAACCGGCAATCTTGGTGGACGACCCCAATCCGCCTCCGTAACAGAGCCATCTGATCCCGATCCAATTCCGCAACATTCTGATCGCAGGCAGTCAACCGTCCCGAAGTTGGCAACAATGCGCCATAGCAGAGCTTCAGTAACGTGGTTTTGCCCGCGCCAGACGGGCCGGTCAGAAAGTGGAAGGACCCCGGTTGCAGATGCAGGGACACATCGCTCAGCAATGCGTCACCACCATAGGTATAGCTGACATTTTCCAGCTCGATCACAGGGGCCCCCAGGTTGTTCACCGCCCTTCTTGCCCGAGCGCGGTTTATGTTTCAATCTCTGCACCGGGTCGAATTGGCGACACTTGTCGTGTGAAACCGAAAACACCCTTTGCGGTCAGGTCTTAACGGAATATCATTCCTGAAAAAACTATTATCGGGCCAATATTGTGGCCAGGAGGCAGTATGCGTCTTACATGTCCGAATTGCAGTGCCCAGTATGAGGTTCCGGACGAGGTGATCCCGGCAGAAGGCCGCGATGTGCAATGTTCGAACTGCGAAAAGACCTGGTTTCAGGCCAAGACCACCGTACCCCAACCTGACCCGATTGTACCCGAGGTAGAGGCAAGCGAACAAGCGCCCGAGCCTCAACCGGCTTCGCGACCCGCGCCGCAGCCAGAACCCGAGCCGCAGTCTGCACAACAACCTGCGCCGCAACCAGAACCCGAGCCGCAGCCTGCACAACAACCTGCGCCGCAGCCGGAGCCCGAGGCAGCGCCACCACAGCCAGAACCAAAGCCCGCGCCGCCGCCTCAGCCGGAACCGGAACCCCAACCCACACCTCAGGCGGCGCCCAAACCTGCGGATACCCCCACAGGCAGCCATGTCGACCCATCGGTCTCCAGCATCCTCAAGGAAGAGGCCGCGCGCGAGGCCGATCTGCGGGCGCAAGAGGCAGAAAGCCTTGAAACGCAGACCGATTTGGCCCTGACCCCGCCAGAACCCAAACCTACGCCGGAGCCTGAACCTGAACCCGATCCGGAGCAGGCGATCCGCGAACTGACCGCCACCGAGGCCGCCAAAGACTCTGCGAAAAAAGAAGATTTGCCGGACGTGGAGGCCATAAATTCAAGTCTGCGCAGCGACGAACCTGTTGCGAAAAAGAAGCCCAAGAAAAAGAAGAAAGAACAGGTTCAGCCTTTGCCCCGCAAGGCCCCCAGCGGCGGGTTCCGCCGCGGATTCCTGCTGATGGTCGTCATTGGCGTGATCCTGTTTCTGATCTACGGCAACGCGCAACAGATTTCCGAAGCTGTCCCTCAAGCCGATCCGGTGCTGGACAGCTATGTCTCGTTAGTTGATCAGGCGCGGCTGTGGCTACAAGCGCAGACCAGTTCAGGCGCGCAGTAAATCAGACCTTGAGAAATCAGAACCGTTCGAGCAGACGTTTGAGGTATTCAAGCTCAAGCTGCGGGCGGTCTGATTCACCGGTCCGGCGGCGGATTTCATCCAGAAGCTCGCGCGCGCGGCGATAGACGTCCTCGCCTTGAAGCATGCCTTCATCGGTCGAGATTGACCCAGACGACCCCGGACTGCGCCCCAGCGGATCGCGGTTATTGGCCTGCATATCACCGTCCTGCGTGCCTTGACCCGGTTGGTTCTGCTGGTTTTGCGCCAATGCCTCGCCCAATGAGCGCATCCCTTCGCGCAGCGCCTCCATCGCCTCGGATTGACGGTCAATCGCCTCGGCCAGATCATCGCCGCGCAGGGCCTGTTCTGCATCATCCATGGCACGACCCGCGCGGTCCAATGCGTCACGTGCGGCATCCCCTTCGGGCGTTCCGCCACCCGGCAGGTTCTGCTGCTGGCGGCTCAATTCATCGCGCAGGGCCTGTTGTCGGTCCGCCAGCGATCCCTGACCCTGCTGGCCCTCGCCCGCCTGATCCGAGCCCTGACCCTGGCCGCCTTGCCCTTCATGGCTTTCGCCGCGCCCCTGACCACCGTTGCGGCCTTCATTGCCTTGGTTTTCACCAGCCTGCGCGCCCGGATTGAACTGTTCCTGCAAATCCCGGAACGCCTGATCGCTTAGTCCCTGCTGTTCGCGCAGCGTCTCGGCCAGTCCTTCCATGGCCTGTTGGCCTTCGGATTGTTGGCCCTGACCCTGTCCTTGGGTGACACGCATATTCTCCATCATCTGCTGGAATTCCTCCAGCGCCTGTTGGGCTTCGGCCATCCGGCCCTGTTCCATCAGCTCCTGAATACGGTCCATCATGCGTTGCAGGTCGTCCTGCGTCATTTGCATGCTTTCGCCATTCTGGCCGGACTGACGCTCTTCGCTATCCCCTTCCTGCGCTAGGCGCTGAAGCTGACGCATGTACTCGTCCGTGGCCTCGCGCAGCTCTTGCATCAACTCCGCGATTTCCTCATCTGTCGCACCATTCTGCATCGCTTCGGTCAGGCGTTCTTGCGCGCGCCGCATCCGTTCCAGCGCATCGGCCAGCGTTCCATCTTCGATCTGCACCGCCAGATCCCACAGGGCCTGCGCAATCTCGGCCTGCTGCTGAGGTTTCAGACCGTATTCATTGAAAGTCTCAAGCCGCCGCAATGTCACGCGCAGCCGCAAGTATGCGGTATCCGAGCGGAAGAAGCCTTCGGGAAGGTGCGACACCGCGCGCAACAGTTGGGAGACTCGCGTTGCGTTGTCCCGTGTCCAAAGCAGGTCGCGACGTTGTTCGATGATTGCCGCCGCCAGCGGGTCAAAGAACCTGCGCGCCGGCAAAGCGGTCATATAGGGCTCAGACTGCGTTTCCTGATCAGCCGCATCGCGCGCGGTCAGGGTAATCTTGACCGGCAGATGCGCCCAAGGGTGCTCCGAGAAGTCCTCGATCAGGTCTTCGATGAAATCAGACCGGTCGCCGGTGATCGGCATCGGTAGCTCCACCGCAATCGCCTCGCGCGGTTCGGGTTCAAGCGTCAGGCCATAGCGGCGATCGACCGAGGCCAGGTCAAGTTCAATCAGGGCCGAGCCGGATTCGACCCCATAATCATCCCCCGCTGCGAAAGGCAGCTTCATCCGCCCACCCGCCTCGGACTCGGCGATATCTGCCACCGCGATATGGGGCGGTGCGTCTGCGATGATATCCAGCGCCCAATCCCGGCCCGAGGGTCCGTCGATTTTCAGAACACCCGATTTATCGACAACGATTTCTTGTTCCGGATCGGTCGCGCCTTCGGTGCCCAGAGGCGTGGTGGTTTCAGTCAGGCTATGCGCGCCGACTTCTCCGTAAAACCGCAAAGTAATTCGGCTTCCCTGAGGAATCGACAAGGTCGGGTAGGACTGATCGGCCAGATACAATGTCGGCAGACCGGTATAACGCGGAGGCTCGACCCAGCCTTCCCAACTCGGCCCCTGTCCTGCGACAGCGGCGCCGGGGGTCATCTCGGCCACCGTACCAATACGCCAAAACGACCCGAAGAGCGTTGCGATCACCAGCGCCAACAGGGCCGAATAGCGCAGGGCATAGGGATCACGATCCGCAAGCCGCAGGTTGGGCTTCACCGGCTCAGCCTGCGCGGCACGTGCGGCCATGCGGGATTGGTGCGCCTGCCACAACGCCACAGAATCGGCATCCATCGCACCAATGGCCTGATCGTCCATCAGAGCCTGAATCGGTCGCCCTGGCAGGGTCTCATCCAACCGCATCAGCGCCTCGGCCCGGCTGGGGATATGGAATCGCCTTGCGCCAATGACCAGCGCGCCCAACAGACTCAGTAAAGCCAGTGCGCCGACGACCCAGACGGTTTCAACCCGTACGAAATCCTGCAATCCCAGCATCAAAGCCGCCAGAACCGCCATCAGGATCGAGAAAAACGGCCAGAAAGCCCGCCAGACCTGCTCAGCCAACATCCCTGCGTGGGTCAGCCACAGGGACAGTCTAGGGATCGGCAGGGTCTGTTTAGCCATTAAGGCGGGCCTCCGTCAGCAGGCCCGCGCGCCTATCGCGTCAGAGCCATTCGGGTATGGTATCGCGGTTTATGATTTCGTCAAAGCTCGGGCGTTCACGAATTACGGCGAATTGATCTTCGTGCACCAGAACCTCGGGGATCAATGGGCGCGTGTTGTACTCACTGGCCATCACCGCACCATAGGCCCCGGCGCTGCGGAAAGCGACCAGATCACCGGCCGCAAGCGGCGGCATGTTGCGCTGTTTGGCAAAGGTGTCGCCGGTTTCGCACACGGGGCCTACAATGTCATAGGGCTGCTGTTCCACACCCGGCGCGGGCTCGGTCACGGCGACGATATCATGATGCGCCTCGTACATCGCAGGCCGGATCAGGTCGTTCATGGCCCCATCCAGGATCAGGAAATCGCGTCCCTCGCCCGATTTCACATAGATCACCTTACTGACCATCAAACCCGCATTGCCCGCGATCAGACGGCCCGGTTCGATTTCAATCTCGCAGCCCAGATGGCCCAGCGTTTTCTGGATCAAAGCTCCATATTCCACCGGCAGCGGTGGCGCGTCATTGGCGCGGGTGTAGGGGATGCCCAGGCCGCCTCCCAGATCAAGACGGCGGATATTGTGGCCTTCGCTGCGAAGCTGCTCGGTCAGCTCGGCAACCTTGGCATAGGCCAGCTCGAACGGTGCCAACTCGGTCAATTGTGAGCCGATATGGACGTCGATGCCAATCACATCCAATCCCGGCAGGGTGGCGGCATGGGCATACACCTCGGACGCGCGCGCGATTGGGATGCCGAATTTGTTTTCCGACTTGCCGGTAGCGATCTTGGCGTGGGTTTTCGCGTCTACATCCGGGTTCACCCGCACGGTGATCGGCGCAATCACGCCCAAGTCCAGTGCGACCGTGTTGATCACTTCCATCTCAGGCTCGGATTCCACGTTGAACTGGCGGATGCCACCGGTCAGCGCGGTGCGAATCTCATCCGCTGTCTTGCCAACGCCCGAGAATACGATCTTGTCGCCAGGCACGCCTGCGGCCTTGGCCCGCAGATATTCCCCCCCCGACACCACATCCATCCCCGCGCCCGCCTGCGCCAACGTCTTCAGAATCGCCTGATTGCTGGCCGCCTTCATCGCGTAGCAGACAAGGTGATCCATCCCGTTCAGCGCGTCATCGAACAGCTTGAAATGCCGCAGCAAGGTCGCCGTCGAATAGACATAGAACGGGGTTCCGACCGCGGCTGCGATTTCGGAGATTGGGACATCCTCGGCGAAAAGCGCGCCGTCGCGGTAGAGAAAGTGATCCATACAAGCGCGCTTAGACCAAAAGAGGTCTGCGGATCAATGGATTCCGTACACGGCTGCGCGGGCCGTTACTTGCGAACGCCGACGCCGACCCGACCATAGCCCGAAAGCGAGATACCGGACCCGCTGGATTGCGCTTCAGGCTCGGGGCGCGGTGTGTAGGACGGATCACAGGCGGCCAGGAAAAGAACGGGCAGTAACAGTGCGATAAATTTCATATTTGTCTCATGTATCTCGATCCGATCCTGCTGATCGGGTCAGGTTTGAAAGTGCCGAATAGAGATTGACGATTAATTACAGCCCCAGGAACACGCCCAGACCGCCTTTACGCAACCCGACACCAACGCCGCCATAGGTGCCGCTGCTGCCGACGCCGATATTGGCGCTCATGGTGGGTTGGATCGGCTCGCCATCCGCACCGCACCCGGCCAGCACCGCACCAGCCGAGACCAAAAGCACCACACGTAAAATCCGCATCACACCAGCGCCTTCCACCGCTTGATCTGGGCCCGCACCTGATCGGGTGCCGTGCCGCCAAAGGATTGACGCGAGTTTACCGAATTTTCGACCGTAAGGACAGAATAGACATCGTCGGTGATATCAGCGTGAACCGATTGCATGTCCTCAAGGGTCAGATCAGGCAGGTCGCAGCCCTGGGCTTCGGCCATGGCAACAAGCGATCCGGTGACGTGATGCGCATCGCGGAACGGCAGGCCCAGCACCCTTACCAGCCAGTCAGCCAGATCGGTCGCCGTCGAGAAACCTGACCCTGCCGCAGCCGCCAAACTGTCGCGGTTGGCGGTCATGTCCTTGACCATGCCCTCCATCGCGGCCAGCGCCAGCATCCAGTTGTCGGCGGCGTCAAAGACTTGTTCCTTGTCTTCCTGCATGTCCTTGGAATAGGCCAGCGGCAAGCCCTTCATCACCATCATCAGCGCGGTGTTCGCCCCGTAGATCCGGCCGACCTTGGCGCGGATCAGCTCGGCCGCATCGGGGTTTTTCTTTTGCGGCATGATCGACGAACCGGTCGAGAAGCGATCCGACAGCGTCACAAACCGGAACTGGGCCGAGGACCAGATCACCAGTTCCTCGGCAAAACGCGACAGGTGAACTGCGCAGATCGAGGCGGTGGACAGGAATTCCAAAGCAAAATCTCGGTCGCTGACCGCATCAAGAGAGTTCGCGGCTGGGCGGTCAAAGCCCAGCGCCTGGGCGGTCATGTCCCGATCGATAGGGAAAGACGTGCCCGCAAGCGCAGCAGCGCCCAAGGGAGATTCGTTCATCCGCGCGCGGGCGTCACGGACACGGGAAAGGTCGCGGCCAAACATCTCGACATAAGCCATCATGTGATGACCCCATGTGACGGGCTGCGCCGTTTGCAAGTGGGTAAATCCGGGCATGACCCAATCGGCCCCAGCCTCGGCCTGTGTCAACAACGCCCGGATCAGCGCCAGCAGGCCGGTTTCGGCCGCATCGAACTGATCACGCACCCACAGTTTAAAATCAGTCGCGACCTGATCGTTTCGCGAACGCCCTGTGTGCAAACGACCCGCGGGCTCTCCGATCACCGCTTTCAGGCGCGCCTCGACATTCATATGGATGTCTTCCAGCGCCGTCGAAAACTGAAACGAACCGGACTGGATTTCTGACAAGACTGTGAGCAGCCCTTCCCGAATAGCCTGCGCATCACTATCACTTATGACGCCTGTGGCCGCTAACATGGCGGCATGGGCGCGCGAGCCTGCGATGTCCTGGGCTGCCATCCGCTGATCGAACCCGATCGAGGCATTGATTGCCTCCATGATCGCGTCTGGACCGGCGGCAAAGCGGCCGCCCCACATCTGGTTCGAGGATTGATCGGTCATGTAAGAAAACCCGGAGTTGATATGCGCCTATTTCGTCTGATCCCCCTTTATATGGCCCTTGCGCTGGGTGCAAATGCGGCTTTGGCCGCAGATATAGAAACTCTTAAGCTATTGCGCGAAGGCACGTTGAAACGGCTGATCCTGCACAAAGAGCCCAAGCCCAAGGCCGCTGTTGAGTTTCAGTTGGAAGATGACGGCGGTACAGCGACACTGGCCGATTACAAAGGCAAATATGTTCTGGTGAACTTCTGGGCCACGTGGTGTGCGCCTTGCCGAAAGGAAATGCCCCAGATCGCTGAGCTTCAGGAAGAGTTCGGCGGCGACAAGTTCGAGGTTGTGACACTTGCCACTGGCCGTAACTCACCTGCCGGTATCAAGAAGTTCTTCGACGAAACCGGTATCGACAACTTGCCCCGCCATCAGGATCCCGGTTCGGCTGTGGCGCGGGAATTCGGCGTGATTGCCCTGCCGATTACTGTGATCCTTGATCCCAACGGAGACGAGATTGCCCGTCTGATCGGCGATGCCGAATGGAACTCGGACAGTGCCAAGGCGATTGTCGGCGCATTGGTGGGCGGCGAAAGCTGATCGCAGTCGACTTTATAAATGCAGTAACCGGTCCGTGCCTCGCGGGCCGGTCGTTTTCTGCGAAAGGCTTACGCAACGCCACCTTTGACACTGCCGCAGCCGACTTGCACTCTGTCCTGCGGGAGGATGGTCATGCCGCTTGGAATATTGCTGGTTCTGGTGATCGGGGGGATCGCGGGGATCACCTTGATGATGCATCTTGCGGGCAAGTCTCGTGTCACGCAGCTAACCCCGGACGTCGCAAAAGCCGCTTGGTTGCGACATGTACCCGGCGACGAGGTTGTTGATGTAACAATCACCAATGACGGCCATACGGCTTTGATCCGCACACCTGCGGGCAACGGTCTTGTTTGGTCTTTCGGCGCCGACACGGTCGCGCGACACCTTCAGGATTTCGATTGGCTGGACCACCCCAAAGGGTTCGAGGTCCGCTTTCACGACTTCGGCACGCCCCGCGTCCTGATCCACCTCGATGACACCGAGCGCCAGCACTGGCACAACCTGATGGAGCCCGCATGACCGACCAAGTCACCTTTCCGGATGCCGTTCAGTGGGCCGTCCCCTTTTTCATCGCTGCGATTCTGGCCGAGTTTCTTTGGATAGCCGTCAAAGGCAAAGGTGGCCGGTACGAGACACGCGATGCTATAACCTCGTTGATCATGGGCGCGGGGAATATCGCTTCGGGCCTGCTGCTGGGGTTCATCGCCTATGCGTTCTTCATGTGGCTGTGGCAGATCACTCCGTTGGATCTGGGCACCTCGATCCCCGTCATCGTCCTTTGTTTTGTGTTGGATGACCTGCGGTATTACTGGGTGCATCGGTTCGGCCATCGCATCCGCTGGGTCTGGGCCAGCCATGTGAACCACCACAGCTCGCAGCATTACAACCTGACGACCGCGCTGCGACAGACCTGGACCTATACCTTCACTTTCATGATGGTCGTGCGCGCACCCCTGATATTGTTGGGGTTCCACCCGGCCATGGTTCTGTTCGTGGGCGGTCTGAACCTGATCTATCAGTTCTGGATCCACACCGAAGCCATCGGCAAGATGCCCCGCTGGTTCGAGGCGGTGATGAACACCCCCAGCCACCACCGCGCCCATCATGGCCGCAATGCGCGCTACTTGGACAGCAACTATGCCGGTGTCTTCATCATCTGGGACAAGATGTTCGGAACCTTCGTCCCCGAGCAGGAGGATGACCGCGTTGATTTCGGACTGGTCCACAATATCGGCACATTCAATCCGTTGCGCGTGGCGTTTCACGAATGGGTCGGGATCTGGCGCGATGCCTCGCAACCGGGCCTGACCCTACGCCAGCGTCTGGCCTATTGCTTTGCCCCACCGGGGTATAGCCACGATGGAAGCCGGGACAATTCCCAACAGATCAAAGCCAAGCACATCGCCCTGCACCCCGAAGATCGCGGAACGCCCGGATTCGAGCATTTCCGGGCCGACCTGCCCAAATCGCAGGCAGAACAGGCTTAAATTCGCCGATCCACACGGTTTCGTTTCTTGAATACCGATCCGAGCGGTCCATATCACATTGATACGCAGCCGCTTAACCCGGAGATCTGATATGACCCGCATCACGACCCTTTCGACCTTTCTGGGATTGGCGGGTCTGGTCGTGGCCATGTTGTCCGCGCTCAGCGGCGGTGCAGCGCCTCTTATCGCGTTTGGTTTCATTATGATGGCTCTGGGATTTGCAGGCGCAGTCATCGGGGCGGCGATTACGGTCGGTCGTGCCTGGGAGGTTGCCCGTTAGTCGGCAATCGCACCCTCATTAACCTCAAATTCACAAGTTTCGTCTGAAATCCAACCTTGACCTAAAGCGACAAAAGGCAAGGCAATCATGGCGGACAAACACCTGGCAGATTTGCCCGAAGGGTCGGACAGCCCTTTGGACGCGGCTGTGACATCGCGCGATGCCTCAACGGTTCAAATGGCCTCGGACGCCGTGAAGCACAGACAATGCAAGCTGGCCTTTCAGCCGGTGATGCAGGCCAACGCGCCGCACGGCGTCGCCTTCTACGAAGGGTTCATCCGGGTACTGGACGAAACCGGCCGGGTAATTCCCGCGCGAGATTTCATGCCACAGTTGGAAAACACGCCTATCGGTCGGGAACTGGACTGTATTGCCTTAGAGATGGGGTTGCGCACACTGGCCCGACACCCCGATATCCGCCTGTCCATCAACATGTCCGCGCGCTCGATCGGCTTCGCGCGATGGTCCCGCGTGCTGGAGCGGTTCTTGAAGAAAGACACCAGCATCGGCGACCGCCTGATCCTTGAGATTTCGGAAAGCTCGGCGATGACCCTGCCCGATCTGGTGATGGATTTCATGGATCGGATGCAACCGCGCGGTATTGCCTTTGCGCTGGACGACTTCGGCGCCAGCAATTTCAGTTTCCGCCATTTCCGAGAGTTTCTGTTCGATGCCGCCAAGATCGACGGCCAGTTCGTACGCGGCATTGCCGCCAACCGGGACAATCAGGCCCTGGTCCGCGCCCTGATCGCCGTCGCCCGCGAGTTTGAGATTCTTGTCACTGCCGAATCGGTCGAAAGGAAAGAAGACGCAGAGTTTCTTGTCGCAAATGGCGTCGATTGCCTTCAGGGTTTCTTGTTCGGCGCACCCAGCGTATCGGCGCCATGGACAGCAAAGAACATTGAACAATCAGCGGGTTGACCCGCGCGGCATTACCCAACTTCGGCCTGAGACAAGCTGACCGTTGCTGCATGTGCAGCATTGCGCTATTCCATGGACAGTTGGAGCGGGGGATCATGAGGCGCTCTGAACCGATAAGGGCCTTTCCCTATCGCCTGCGCCGTCACGTTTCCCACAGAACCTTGACGGTAAAGGATTGTCTTAATGACCAACGTAGTAATCGCATCCGCAGCACGCACAGGCGTCGGCAGTTTTGGTGGCTCGTTCGCAAACACACCCGCGCATGATTTGGGTACCGCCGTTCTCGAAGCCGTCGTCGAACGCGCTGGGATCGAAAAGGGTGAGGTCAGCGAGACCATCATGGGCCAGGTTCTGACTGCGGCACAGGGTCAGAACCCAGCGCGTCAGGCGCATATCAATGCGGGTCTTCCACAGGAAAGCGCGGCCTGGGGGATCAACCAAGTCTGCGGTTCGGGCCTGCGCGCGGTTGCACTGGGTGCGCAGCATATCCAACTGGGCGATGCGGAAATCGTCGCTGCTGGTGGTCAGGAAAACATGACCATGTCTCCTCACGCTGCCGCGCTGCGCGCCGGTCACAAGATGGGTGACATGAAATATATCGACACCATGATCCGCGATGGTTTGTGGGATGCGTTCAACGGCTACCACATGGGTCAGACAGCCGAGAACGTAGCCGAGAAATGGCAGATCAGCCGCGATATGCAGGATGAATTTGCCGTCGCCAGCCAAAACAAGGCCGAAGCCGCACAAAAAGCTGGTAAGTTCGCAGATGAGATCACGCCCTTCACCATCAAAACCCGCAAGGGCGACATCGTGATGGACAGCGACGAATATATCCGGCACGGCGCAACGATGGAGGCGATGGCCAAGCTGCGCCCCGCTTTCACCAAGGATGGCTCGGTCACGGCGGCCAACGCATCCGGCCTGAATGATGGCGCAGCGGCGACCCTTTTGATGTCGGCAGAAAACGCCGAGAAGCGTGGGATTGAACCTCTGGCCCGGATCGCCTCCTATGCGACGGCGGGCCTGGACCCGTCGATCATGGGCGTTGGCCCGATCTACGCCTCGCGCAAAGCGCTGGAAAAAGCGGGCTGGTCAGTCGACGACCTGGATTTGATTGAGGCCAACGAAGCCTTCGCTGCGCAAGCTTGCGCCGTGAACAAGGACATGGGTTGGGACCCGTCGATCGTAAACGTAAACGGAGGCGCAATTGCCATCGGCCACCCGATCGGCGCCTCGGGCTGCCGCGTTCTGAACACGCTTCTGTTCGAAATGAAACGCCGCGACGCGAAGAAGGGTCTGGCGACCCTTTGCATCGGTGGCGGCATGGGCGTCGCCCTCTGCGTGGAGCGCGACTAAGCTATTAAGCACTGAACATAGAAAGGGCGCCCCGCAGGCGCCCTTTTTTGTTACATTGGGGCTGACCCAAAGATGCGACGATATTGCCCTATGGGTTTCGATGATTCTCGACGAAACAATATTGCGCAAGATCACCTATCAAAGTAACAGCATTACCAAGACGACTTAAATTGGAGGAAGCCTAAATGGCACGTACAGCACTCGTCACCGGCGGTTCCCGCGGCATCGGCGCAGCAATTTCCAAGGCGCTGAAAGCCGAAGGGTACAATGTTGCAGCCACCTATGCCGGAAACGACAAAGCGGCCGCAAAATTCACCGAGGAAACCGGCATCGCCACATACAAGTGGAACGTGGCTGATTATGACGAATCCAAAGCGGGTATCGAAAAGGTTGAGGCCGAGGTTGGCCCCATCGACATCGTGGTCGCCAACGCGGGCATCACCCGCGACGCTCCGTTCCACAAGATGACCCCGGAACAGTGGCATCAGGTGATCGACACCAACCTGACCGGCGTGTTCAACACCGTCCACCCCGTCTGGCCCGGCATGCGCGAGCGCAAGTTCGGCCGCATCATCGTCATCAGCTCGATCAATGGTCAGAAAGGTCAGTTCGCACAGGTGAACTATGCCGCGACCAAGGCCGGTGATCTGGGCATCGTGAAGTCGCTGGCACAGGAAGGCGCGCGGGCTGGTATCACCGCAAACGCCATCTGCCCCGGCTACATCGCAACCGAGATGGTCATGGCTGTGCCTGAAAAGGTACGCGAGTCGATCATCGGCCAAATCCCGGCGGGACGTCTGGGTGAGCCCGAAGAAATCGCACGCTGCGTGGCCTTCCTGGCATCGGACGATTCGCAATTCATCAATGGCTCGACCATTTCGGCCAACGGTGCGCAGTTCTTCGTCTGATCCCAAATTCACAATCAAAAAAGGGCTGGTCACTGTGACCGGCCCTTTTTTATCCCGTAAGAACGCGCGCGCTGCGCTCAGCGGGAACCAAATAGCCACTTCACCAAGTCACCGATCGCGCGGGACCGTTCGGAATGGGCACGCCGAAAGGCGCGGGCGACAGAGGGGCTGGAGGTAGCCTCGATCATGACAAGTATCCTTTCAGTTCAGCTTTGTTTGACTTGAGATCAATATGAGGCTTATTTTCTAGAGCGACAAACGAGCTTTTTTCTGATCTCAATTAAGAATTTCTTGCCCTATGAGCGACTACCTTCCGCCGCTGACCGCCTTGCGCGCCTTTGATGCCGCCGCCCGTCACATGTCCTTTGCCAAGGCTGCTGAGGAACTGCATGTCACGCCCGCAGCCCTTTCCTTTCAGATTAAGTCGTTGGAGGAACATCTGGGACGCCCCCTGTTTCGTCGCCTCAATCGGGCGGTGGAATTGACAGAGGCTGGGCGCGCCTTAGCCCCTGGCGCGGCAGACGGGTTCGCCACATTGCAAGCCGCGTGGCAGGCCGCCCGGCGGCAAGGGAATGATACCAGTCTGACCGTTACGGCGGGCCCGGCGTTGACGGCCAAATGGCTAGCTCCCCGACTATATGACTTTGCCCGGGCGCATCCTGAGATCGACCTAAAGTTCTCGGCCACATTACGTAACATGGACCTCGAACGGGACGATGTGGATGTGGCGATCCGCTTTGGCTATGGCGGGGATGAGGGCCTGTATTCCGTGCCCGTCCGCAAGGAATGGCTGACCCCGGTGATGACCCCGGATTTGGCCGAACAATTCCCAACGCCTGAAAGTCTGCGGGAGGCGCCATTGATCTTTGACGACTCGATTGCGTTTCTGCGGCCCCCGTCTGACTGGCCCACCTGGTTTCGGGCCGTCGGGGTAGACTTCAACCCACAGCACGGCGCGCATTTTTCCAACGCGGATCATGCGATTGACGCGGCAGTTGCCGGAGTGGGCGTCGTGCTCGGTCGAAGGGCTATGATTATCAAGGATCTGGCAGACGGCCGGTTGGTCGCCCCCTTCAAGGTCGCAATCGAGACTATGGGACGATTCCGGTTCCTGTGTCTGAAAGGGGCCGAAAGCAGACCTCAGATTGCGGCATTCCGCGATTGGTTCATGTCCGAGATTGAAAAGACTGCGCACTTATCGGATGAGTTCGAAATCATTCCTGTGGAAGAGGTACCCGCACCGTGACAAGAACGCACGCAACAGGAATCGGTTTTGTTGCCGTCCTGCTTTGGGCCCTGCTGGCCCTCTTTACGGTTGGGTCCGCGCCCACGCCGCCTTTGCTGCTGAACGCCCTATGCTTTTCCATCGGGGGGACGCTGGGATTGGTTTGGACATGGGCCACAGGCGGGTTGAGTCAGCTTCGAGAAATCCCCTGGACCACCTATCTGTTCGGGACAATCGGTCTTTTTGGCTATCATGCGCTGTATTTCTCGGCCTTGCGAATGGCCCCCGCTGCAGAGGCCGGGCTGATCGCCTATCTGTGGCCTCTGCTGATTGTTCTGCTCTCGGGGCTCTTGCCCGGAGAACATCTGCGGATCGGCCATTTGATCGGAGCCTGTCTGGGTTTCGCCGGGGCCGCCGTGATCATCGCGGGTGGGGGTAGCAGCGGTTTCCAGGCCGAACATTTGCCTGGCTATGCACTGGCACTGCTGTGCGCGCTGACATGGTCGGGCTATTCCGTGCTGTCGCGTCGTCTGGGCGACA
Source organism: Ruegeria sp. N8 (assembly GCF_056531325.1). Classification (NCBI taxonomy): domain Bacteria; kingdom Pseudomonadati; phylum Pseudomonadota; class Alphaproteobacteria; order Rhodobacterales; family Roseobacteraceae; genus Ruegeria; species Ruegeria sp. N8. The sequence continues at coordinate 162,651 of NZ_JBQFLQ010000003.1, forward strand.
CGCCAACCAGTTCGGTCGCTGTGTTCTGTGTGGCCACGGCCGTTGCCTCGGGCCTTTTGCACATCGCCATTGAAGAGACAGTCTGGCCAGAAACCATTCTGAGCTGGGGATCGGTCATAGCTCTTGGGCTGGGGCCCGTTGGCTTGGCGTTTTATGTCTGGGATATCGGGGTCAAGCAGGGAGACATTCAAATTCTGGGCACGTCATCTTACGCGGCCCCGCTTCTGTCTACGCTTGTTCTGGTGGTCGCCGGGATCGCCGCCCCAAGCTGGGGTCTGGCGATCGCGGCCGTTTTAATCACTGGCGGCGCTACAATCGCCGCCCGGGCCAGTATGCGCCATTAACTCGACAATCGCTCAATCTCTTCCTTGAGCCTTAGTTTCTGTTTTTTGAGCTGAGCAATGTGAAGGTCGTCGATACCAGGCGAGCGTTGTGCTTGTTCAACTTCAAGACCGAGGTTTTCGTGCTTTTTCTTAAGTTCGGTCAGGTGTGCGCTCACGCTCATGGCGGTACTCCTCTGTTGATGTCTGAGTTTCACGTAAGAAGTTGAGCACATCGTTTCCACCCTGTCACGCTGCGGGTGCATAGAAAATATAACAAATCCGACAAAATCGGCTGGTTAATGCCTGTCAGCTGGAAAATCCGGGCAAGCCAGCCCCTTGGCGCAATACGGCCGAAACTGGCGGAGTGTAACTGTCACCGTCTACCTCATGGCGCTCACCTGAATGGAGAACCAGCGGGGCATGCAGTTGAAACGCGGCTTTTCCGCCCTTTCTAGCCCTCAGAATAACCAGTTCAGCACGTCGACCAACACGGGGGGATAATGGCAATACTTCGACAGACCCCAAGCACCCCTCGCAGGCGGCCAGCATATCTGGTAACCGGTCCGCTTTCTGAATCATGTGCAGATAACCCCGGGGGGCAAGGCGTTTGGCCGCAGTCTCGATCCAAAGGTTCAACGGCGTGTTTTCACCCAATGCGGCGCTACGGCCTTCATCCGCCGCAGGGCTGTGCGCTCCGGCCCGATAATAGGGCGGGTTCGCAATAACGTGATCGAACTGGCGCTGTTTGAGATCGGACGGCAAAGCGGTCAGATCAGCCTCAAAAACCTCAAGCGTGGTGCCGTTCTCAGCGGCATTCCGACGCGCCAGATCAGCATAAGCAGGCTGCAATTCGACCCCCACAGCCTGCAGGTCTGGCACCCGCGCCAGCAGGCATAAAACGGCGGCCCCAGCACCACACCCCAATTCCAGAACCGTCTGGCCGGGCATTGAGGGTACAGATGCGGCCAATAAAACAGGGTCCACGCCTGCGCGATACCCCTTACGGGGTTGCCGCAGGCGCACACGTCCTCCCAAAAAGTCATTTCGGGTCAGGTCGGCGTCAGCAAACAGTGTCATCGACCCAAAGGGATATCATTGTCGTGCATGACACGTTCAGCGCGGGTCAGGTCATCCGCGCGCACCATCAAGCGGCGAGGGAAGATTCCGATACCACCTTCGAGGATGCTCATATTTACGTCCATCTGAAAGCAGTCTATATCCTCGCCCTCAAGAAGAGCGGATGCAAAGGCCAGAATCGTCGGATCAGTGCTGCGCAAAAGTTCTTTCATGGGGATGGATGTAAGGGCAAGGCGGCCGCGATGTCGAGCCTTGTATCAAGGGTGTGATGAATATCGACACGGTCACAAAACCGCATGAGCGTTTGGCGGAAATCCTGACGGGCGAGATGGGCGCGGTCAACGAGTTGATCCGCACGCGCATGGCGTCAGAACACGCGCCGCGCATTCCCGAAGTCACCGCGCATCTGGTCGAGGCAGGCGGCAAACGCCTGCGCCCGATGCTGACCTTGGCGGCGGCGCGGCTGTTTGGTTATGCCGGAGATCACCACGTGCGTCTGGCCGCGACGGTCGAGTTTATTCACACCGCAACCCTGCTGCATGATGATGTGGTCGACGAAAGTGCCCAGCGGCGCGGGCGGCCTACTGCGAACCTTCTGTGGGACAACAAATCCAGCGTTCTGGTCGGTGATTACCTGTTCTCCCGCAGCTTTCAGTTGATGGTTGAGACAGGATCGCTGCGGGTCCTGGATATCCTGGCCAATGCCTCGGCCACGATTGCCGAAGGCGAAGTGCTGCAAATGACCGCCGCGACCGATCTGGGCACGACCGAGGCGATTTACCTGCAAGTTGTGCGTGGTAAGACGGCGGCGCTGTTCTCGGCCGCGACCGAGGTGGGTGGCGTAATTTCCGGCGCAACCGAGGAACAGGTCAAGGCGCTTTATGACTATGGCGACGCGCTGGGGATTGCGTTCCAGATTGCGGATGATCTGCTGGATTACCAAGGCGATAGCGCAGCCACAGGTAAGAATGTGGGCGATGATTTCCGCGAGCGTAAGCTGACCCTGCCAGTGATCAAAGCTGTGGCACAGGCCACGCCCGACGAACACGCCTTCTGGGAGCGCACCATTGGGCGCGGTCGTCAGGAAGAGGGCGATCTGGACCATGCCCTTGGCCTAATGGCCAAGTACAGTACGCTTGAAGCGACGCGAGCGGATGCCTTTGGCTGGGCGAACAAGGCCAAAGAATCGCTGGACGCCCTGCCCAACCACGAGATCCGCACGCTGTTGCGTGATTTGGCCGACTACGTGGTTTCGCGCCTCAATTAAGCTGAGTCGCGCGGCACCACCAATTGGGATGGGCTGCGCCAATCTCATAAGCGGCGAAATGCGCGTCTTTCATCGTGGGATAAAGCGCAAAACAGGTCGAACCCGACCCTGACATGCGGGCCATAAGGGCCGCTTTGGTGCCATCAAGTTCATCCAAAACGCGGGCGACTTCGGGAGCCAAGCCCGTTGTTGGCGGTTCAAGGTCGTTGCGTTGATCTCGTAACCAATCGGCGCAGGGCTCGACAGTCTCAAATTCAGGGATCTCTGCGGGCATTGGCAGGTTGTCGCGGCTTTCCAATGCCGCGAACACGCGCCCGGTGGGGACTTCGACGCAAGGGTTAACCAACAGGGCTGGCAGAGAAGGCATCGAAGCGGGTGTCAGATCGTCCCCAATGCCCCGCATCCGCATGGCCTGAGCCGCGACGCAGACCGGGATATCGGCCCCCAGCGACAAGGCCACGTCGGGCGAGACTGTCCTGCCCTGCTTTGCCGCCATCCGAAGCGTCGCCGCCGCGTCCGAGGACCCGCCCCCAATGCCGCCTCCATGCGGCAGCACCTTGTTCAGGTCGATATGCCCGGTCCAGCCCGCTGCCTGTGCGGCCTTCCAGACCAGATTGCGGTTGTCCGGGGGAACGCCATCGGCGTGTTCACCCGTCACAGCAATCGACAAATCGTTGCCGGGGGTGAACTGCAGCGTGTCACCCACATCCGCAAAGACCACCAGCGAATCCAGCAGGTGATAACCATCCGCTCGGCGGCCAGTCACATGCAGGGTCAGGTTGATCTTGGCAGGGGCAAATGCCTCAGCCTTCATTGGCGACCTTCAGCGGCTCGGCCCCTTCTTCGACAAGAACCGCGTCCAGCCCGATTTCCAGCTTGCGGCGTATGCGATCCGGGTCAGCCTCACCATCGGTGTCTTCGGGGTCGATGAAGGACAGGGCGCGTTTCCACTGGAACTCAGCTTCGCGCGCGCGGCCAACAGCCCAGTAAACATCGCCCAAATGGTCGTTGACCACCGGATCAACCGGCATCAGCTCGACCGCGCGTTCCATATGGCCCACGGCTTCGTCATAGCGGCCTAGACGGAACAGAACCCAGCCCAGGCTGTCAACGATATAGCCACTGTCCGGGCGGGCTGCCACGGCGCGTTCGATCATGTCCAGCGCCTCATCCAGCTTTTCCTGCCGCTCGACCAGCGAATAGCCCAGATAGTTCAGCACCTGCGGCTGGTCCGGGTTCAGTTCCAACGCGCGGCGGAAGTCGGCCTCGGCCTGATCCCATTGCTTGAGACGCTCATGCGAGATGCCTCGGGCGTAGTGCAGGAACCAATTGCTGCCCGCACCTTCCTCGATCAGTTCGATGGCCTTGTCATATGTCTGAACGGCCTCAGCGTAATCCTCTTGCCGCCGCTGCAAATCAGCCAATGCCACATGCACGCTGGGCAAATCCGGGCTTTGCGCGGCGAGGGATTGCAATACTTCGGCCGCGGCATCGGTTTTGCCTGCCCGGCTTAGAACCTCGGCCCGACCCAGTTCGGCGGCATGGTAGTCGCTGCTGTCAGCGGGAACCCGGCGATAAGCTTGAACCGCCAGATCATATTGCTCCAACGCATCCAACAGTTCAGCCGTCAGCAAGATCGCGTCGACATGGTCTGTGCGCAGGAACGCGGCGACCTGCGCATATAGCAGTACATAGGTTTGGGCGGCTTCGCTGCTAAGCGCGGCACCGACGGAAAAGAACACCTCGGCCATGCCATCCTGTGGGGTACGGACATGGGTAAATGGCAAGGTCTCGCCCGCGGCCAATCGCGCCTCATACCCTTCGATGGACGGATCGCTTCCGGCGGCAAACACTGTGCTGAGGAAAAGCAACGCATCTTCGTTGCGGTCCAATTGCGACAATATTTCGGTTCGGGCCAACGCGGCACGGCGGGTGAACCGCGCGACCGCATCGTTATCCGCCGAAAAGATCGCCTCGGCCCCTTCGAAGTCCCCGACTGAAGCCAGCGCCAGTGCCTTGTGGTACATCGCGAATTCGCGCAGGCCTTCCTGGGTCGAGACCCGGTCGAACTGTTCCATCGCGTTGGTCATCGCGCCCTGACCCATATGGGCCCAACCCATCATCAGACCATCGACCAGCGGCCCAACACCCTGCGTCTCCGGGTCGCGTTCCAGGAATTCGTCCAACGCGCCATCTGCGACCATATTGGCAGCGATCACCATGCGCGCCGCCTGGCTTGGCATGCCACGCTCCTCTATCGCTTCAGCGACAGGCAGGGCACGCTTGATCTCGCCCAGCGACAAGCGGGCCACGACCACGCTTTCAAGAAGTTGGTTATTTTCGGGATCAGCCTGCAGCGCTTCGGAATAATACTGCTCGGCCGCCGCGTAATCGCTTTGGAATATTGCCTGACGCCCGGCAAGATACGCCCCGGACCCCGTGTCTGCGAGTGACGGAATGGCAAAGGTAGAAGTAAACAGCACAGCCAGTGCTGCGCGACGTAAACGGGATGCCACCGAAATCCTGCCTTGCTATTGTTGACTGCCACACAAGCTAGGGCTTCGGCCGGAAAGAGGCAATGGCCACGCCTTCACGACGCCGCCATTGCCTGTTTTTTGCTTACATGTTGGGATAATTCGGCCCGTCACCGCCCTGCGGCGTGGTCCAGGTGATGTTCTGGCTGGGATCCTTGATATCGCAGGTCTTGCAGTGAACACAGTTCTGGAAGTTGATGACGAATCGCGGGCCGTTCTCATCTTCGACCATTTCGTAGACACCCGCCGGGCAGTAGCGCTGTGCCGGTTCATCGAACTTGGGCAGGTTGACGCTGACTGGGATCGCCGGGTCTGCCAGCTTCAGGTGGCAGGGTTGGCTTTCTTCGTGGTTGGTGGCCGCGAAGGAGACGTTAGTCAGACGGTCGAAAGACAGCACACCATCGGGTTTGGGATAGTCGATGGGATTGTGTTTGCTGGCGTCCTCAGTCGCCTCGGCGTCGTTCTTGCCATGGCCCACGGTACCGAACAGCGAAAAGCCCAGCGTATTGGTCCACATGTCCAGACCACCCAGCATCAGCGATGCGGTCAGGCCCCATTTCGACCAGATCGGTTTGACGTTGCGCACCTTCTTCAGGTCTGCACCGATAGCGCCGTCGCGTACGTCGGTCTCATAAGCGGTCAGTTCGTCACCCGAGCGGTCGGCTTTGATGGCGTCAAAGGCGGCCTCGGCTGCGGCCTTGCCCGACAGCATCGCGTTGTGGTTGCCCTTGATGCGCGGCACGTTGACCATGCCCGCCGAACAGCCCAGCAGCGCCACGCCCGGTGCCACCAGCTTAGGCATCGACTGATAGCCGCCCTCGGTGATCGCACGGGCACCGTAGGCCACGCGCTTGCCGCCTTTCAGCAGTTCGGCCACCATCGGGTGATGCTTGAAGCGCTGGAACTCCATGTAGGGATACAGGTGCGGGTTTTTGTAGTTCAAGTGCACCACGAAACCGACATAGACCTGATTGTTTTCCAGGTGATAAATGAACGATCCGCCACCCGCATTGCTGCCCAAGGGCCAGCCCATGGTGTGGGTCACGGTGCCTTCCTTGTGCTTGGCCGGGTCGATCTCCCAGATCTCTTTCATGCCGACGCCGTATTTCTGCGGCTCTTTCCCAGCTTGCAGGTCGTATTTGGCGATCACTTCCTTGGACAGCGAGCCACGGACGCCTTCCGACAGGAAGACGTATTTGCCGTGCAGTTCCATCCCCGGTTCGGTGTTGGGGCCATAGGAACCATCCGCTTCCAGACCGAAGACACCGGCGACCACGCCTTTGACTTCGCCATTCTCACCATAGACCAGCTCCGAGCAGGCCATGCCAGGGAAGATTTCCACGCCTAGCTCTTCGGCCTGTTCGGCCATCCAGCGACAGACATTGCCCATCGAGACGATGTAGTTACCGTGGTTGTTCATCAGCGGCGGCATGGGGAAGTTTGGGATACGTATCTGACCGGCTTCACCCAGCATATAGAAATTGTCTTCATGCACCGGCACGTTCAGCGGGGCGCCCTTTTCTTTCCAGTCCGGGATCAAGGCATCCAGGCCGCACGGGTCCAGCACCGCGCCCGACAGGATGTGCGCGCCCACTTCCGAGCCTTTCTCAAGCACCACGACGTTCAGATCGGCATCCAGTTGTTTCAGACGGATGGCCGCCGACAGGCCCGCAGGACCTGCGCCCACGATCACCACATCATATTCCATCGCTTCGCGTTCAATATCGGCCATCGTGGGCTCCTTAGCTAACTTTCCGAATTGGCGCTGTTTCAGCTTGGCTGGCGCAATTTTGTTTCACGGCTGATTACATGCTGAGAAAGACATAGGTCAATCGAAACACGGCGTAACAAGGCCGCTATTCGACACTTCAGCCCTCAGGAGTGTCCCCCATGAGGTATCTGGGGCCGCTTCCATTGGATTTTGCCCGGTCATCGGGATTGTAGAGCGCGCATTTGGGCAAGCTCAGACAGCCACAGCCGATGCAGCCATCCAGATTGTCCCGCAGCCGGGTCAACGTGTCGATTCGCTGATCCAGGTGCGCGCGCAGCCCGACGCTGATCTCTTTCCAATCCTGCGGCGTGGGAGTGCGGTTTCCAGGCAGGCCCGACAGCACCTGACGAATTTCCGGCAGGGACAGCCCGAATTGCTGGGCGATCATAACAAAACTTAACCGCCGGATATCGGCACGCTGATAGCGCCTTTGCCCGCCCGCATTGCGCCACGGTGTGATCAGCCCCTGCGCCTCATAGTAGCGAATGGCCGACACCGCCAATCCTGTGCGCCGGGCCAAAGCTCCAATTGCCAGTCCTTCGGATACCGCCATTTCAACCTCTATAAATCTCTTGACCTAAAGTTAGGTTTAGAAATTACGGTGAGTCGGGACAAGCCTCAATTCGCAAAGGAGATCCCATGATGGCGACGCTTGAACACACCAACTTTACCGTCCGCGACCCGCAGGCTTCGGCCAAGTGGATGCACGACGTCTTTGGCTGGAAAACCCGGTGGGAGGGTCCGGCTATTGCCGGAGGATACACCGTCCATGTTGGCAGCGCGCACACCTATCTGGCGCTTTATGCGCCCAGCGATCCGAAACCGTCGTCCGAAAGCAGCTATGACATCGTGGGCGGGCTGAACCATGTGGGTGTTCTGGTCGAAGATATCGACGAAACCGAGGCCAAAGTCGTCAAGGCCGGATTCACGCCAAAATCCCACGCGGATTACGAACCGGGCAAACGATTCTATTTCGACGATGACAATGGCATCGAATTCGAGGTGATCAGCTACGCCTAGGCTGTAATCCGCATCGGGGCGATTTAGCCCCCTTGCATTTTCCACGCCATTTGGGTCAGGTAATTGACGACCCATTCATTCGCCCCGGCGCCTATTTCGTGCGGCGGGGCTAATCACTTTACGCGTGGACGACAAGAATATGGAAAAAATTCCAATGACGCCTGCGGGCAATGCCGCGCTCGCAGCCGAGCTCAAAAACCTCAAATCCGTCGAGCGCCCTGCGATCATCGAGGCCATCGCCTCGGCCCGAGAGTTGGGCGATCTGAAAGAAAACGCCGAATACCACTCGGCCCGCGAAAAACAGGGCTTTATCGAAGGCCGGATCAAAGAGCTTGAAGGCATCCTGTCGCTGGCCGACGTGATCGACCCGGCAAAGCTGTCCGGTGCTGTGAAATTCGGCGCCAAGGTCACGTTGGTTGATGAAGATACCGACGAAGAAAAGACCTGGCAGATCGTGGGCGAGTATGAGGCCAATATCGAAGCGGGTCTGCTGAACATCAAATCCCCTATCGCCCGCGCGCTGATCGGCAAGGATGAAGGCGACAGCGTCGAAGTGCGTACCCCCGGCGGCGTGCGCTCGTATGAGATCTTGACTATCGAATACGCCTGACCCCGGAGCGCACGCATGTCCGACCCCACGACAGAGCAGGAAGCCGAGCAGCCAACTTCGCTGGGTATCTATGACAAGCCCGCCTTGCCTGCCCTGACCGAGATCGAGATCGCGGCCATCGCGCTCAGCGTGATCTGGCTGATCGTTTCGGTCGTGTTTCTGGTGCTGCCCGACAAGGTCGAAGGTGGCGGCTTTGTGGTGACATTGCTGGCGGTGTTCATGCCCGTTGCGATGATCTGGGTTGCAGCGACTGCGATGCGGGCCAGCCGTATCATGCGCGAGGAAAGCACGCGGCTGCAAACCTCGATCGATGCGTTGCGCAATACGTTCATCGCCCAGCAACAGCGCAGCTCCAGCGGGTATGAGCCTGCGGTCACGCAAAAGCTGGACCAGATCGCTGAGACCGCGAAGAAGACCGAAACCGCGCTGGCCACATTCTCGACCCAACGTACTGAGCCGGTGCGAGGGAAATCGCCCAACGCAAACGGGGATCAGACCACGCTGGAACTGGGTACGCAGGCCGAAGATATCGCGCCCCCGCTCAGCAATGATGTGTTTATTCGCGCACTAAATTTCCCGGAAACCCAGGAAGATACCGAAGGGTTCAACGCCCTGCGGCTGGCGCTGAAGGATCGCAAGGCGGCGCAACTGGTACAGGCGTCTCAGGATGTTCTGACCTTGCTTAGCCAGGAAGGCATCTACATGGATGACCTGCGCCCCGACATGGCGCGCCCCGAGATTTGGCGGCAATTTGCGCAAGGCGCGCGGGGCCGATCCGTGGCGGCCTTGGGCGGCATCCGGGACCGCTCCTCTCTGGCGCTGACTTCGGCCCGGATGAAGCAAGACCCGATTTTCCGGGACGCTGCACATCACTTTCTGCGCCGGTTCGACCATATGATTATCGAGTTTGAACCCGAAGCCAGCGATGCTGATCTGACCGCCTTGGGCGATACGCGCACCGCGCGGGCGTTCATGCTGTTGGGACGGGTTGCCGGGACCTTCGATTAAAGACCGAAACTACCATAGGGGATGAACCGGACGAGGTCGCCCGGTTGGATATGGCGCGCGCCATCCTCAATCTCGACCAGACCCTCTGCCCAACTCAGCCCGCTTATCCGGCCTGATCCTTCGGATGCAAAGACCTCGGCCCGTCCATCGCGCACACGGGCGCGCAGGTATTCGCGGCGGCCCGGTTTCTTGCGTTTCTCGAAAGCGGCGGGCACGTCGAATCCTTGCGGCTCCAGCCAACCCTCGCCTGCCAACAGACCCAAGGCAGGACGTGCAAAGATCAACGTGCAAACCAACGCGGCCACCGGGTTTCCCGGCAGGCCGAACACAGGCGTTCCGTCCCACATCCCAAGCGCCAGAGGCCGACCCGGTTTCAGTGCAATCCGCCATTCCTGTATCGCCCCTGCCTGCCGCAACAGGGCCGAGACATGGTCCTCATCCCCGGCAGACGCGCCGCCACTGGTCAGGATCACATCCGCTCGTTCAGCGGCTTGGTTCAGACAAGTCCGCAACGCCTCGCGGTCGTCGGGCACCCGGCCCATATCGACCGCCTCAAACCCCATGCGTTCCAACAAGGACAACAGCATCGGACGGTTGGCATCGTAAATCTGGCCCGGACCGGCGGATTCACCGGGTTCGACCAGTTCATCCCCCGTGGACAGAACCGCCACGCGCAGCACTTTGCGCACCGGAACCTCGGCCAGACCGGTGGCCGACAACAGCGCCAGATCGGCCGGGGTCAGGCGACGTCCGGCGGGCAGAACCGCGTCGCCCTCAGCCACATCCTCGCCTGCCTTGCGGGTATTTGCGCCGCGTTTCAGGGGTCCGTGAAATGCAATGTGCCCGTCCTGAACGGTCACGTCCTCTTCCAAAATGACGGTATCAACGCCCGCAGGCAGCGCTGCCCCGGTCAGCACACGCAGCGCATGGCCTGCAGGCACCAAGCCGTCAAACGGTATCCCAGCCGCCGCGCGCCCCGGATGCAGCGGCATCACTTGCGGCCCGTCAGGCGCGGCCCCGGCAAAGCCATAGCCATCCACCGCCGTATTGGGCTGCGGCGGATTCGAACGTTGGGCGATAACCTCCTGCGCCAGAATACGCCCTGTGGCCTGCGCCAAGGGCACGGTTTCCACGCCCGCAACCACGGTCAGCCGGTCGCGCAGCAAGGACAGCGCGTCCTCGACCGGGGTCCAGTTCACCCCGGCAGGCAAGGCAAAACAATCGTTGCGCAAGGGCGGAGGTGTGATGTCGGGTTTGGTCATAGCCCCACCTCTTGCAGGATGAAATCGGCAATCGCCGCCGTGTCGTTCAGGTCAAAAACCGGTTGGTCGACCTTTAGCGGCGTGTCGCTGGCCACGGCGCGGATCGTCGGGTTTCCAGGGGCCATCAGAGCGTTCCCGGCCTCGGCCCGGAAGGCCTCAATCTTGGGGTGATCCTCGCGTTTGAACCCTTCGATCAGCACCAGATCGATCGGAGACAGCCGGGCCAGCAGATCCGCCATCGAAGGCTCGGGCGCACCGCGCAGTTCTTGCATGATCGCGAGACGCTGACCCGAGGCCAGCAGCACCTCGGACGCGCCCGCCGTTCGGTGGCGATAGCTGTCGGTGCCGGGCTGATCCACATCGACGCTGTGGTGCGCATGCTTAAGGGTCGAGACAGAAAACCCCCGCCCGGTGATCTCGGCAACCAAACGCTCCATCAACCCGGTTTTGCCAGCGTTTTTCCAGCCGGTGACGCCGTAAACCCTCATGCCTGCTCCAACAGTTGTTCGGCCCGCGCCAGATCGTCGGGCGTGTTGACGTTGAAGAACGGATCGAACGGGTCGGCGGGGAACAGCGCCTCGCGCCCGTCATGCTGGTCGGTCCAGATCACCACTTTGCGCAAACCGTCCTGCAACGCCGCCCGCAGATCTTCGCGCAGCGCAACGGGCCAGAGGCCAAAGGTCGGGTGCCGGTTGACACGTTTGCCACCGCCGGATTTCAGCACCTCCTCCCCGGTTCGCGGCGTGGTCGCCAGCACCAGCGGATGAGTTTGCCCCTGTGCCGCATCGGTCAATCGCGCCACCAGATCACGGGGGAAAAACGGCGTGTCGGCGGCGGCGGTGACGATCGCGTCCGCGCCCTGCTCCGCCGCCCAGTCCAGACCAGCCAGCACCCCGGCCAAAGGGCCAGCGAAGCCGTCAATCGTATCCGGCAGGATCGGCAGGTTCAGATCGGCAAACCGGTCAGGATCACCATTTGCGTTCAGCGCTAGCCCGTCCGCCTGAGGCGCAAGCCGGTCGATCACATGCGCCATCAGGCTCTGCCCGCCGATGCGCAGCAGCCCTTTGTCGCCACCTCCCATCCGGGTCGCCAGTCCTCCGGCGAGGATAACTCCGAGGGGTTTGGTCATGTTTGGTTCTCGATCTCTGGCCATCTTTGGAATTTTTCCGGGGGAATGAATATAGAAAGCCCGACACCCAAACCCAGCAAAATGAAACACGCGTACAATGGCAGGCCGGAAAAGCTAGCCATATCATGGCTCAGACGAATGTAAGCTGGAAACAGGATAACGACCGCTACCGGCACGACAAAAAAACTGAAATAGCGACGGAACCGGTGAACCGATTTTCTGGTTTCATCTGAGACGTCAACTCCAGTTGGCAAACCGCGCAATAGAGTGCGCTGCAGGGCGACGTTCTGCTTCTTGACAGCCAGCCCCCACGTGTTCCAGCCCAATCGAAATGGAGCCCGCAGATCAAAAGCCCCGATGTATTCTCTTGCCTCCCAACCCAATCGATCCAGAGTGTTTTCGTCCAATCGAGCCATTCCCTCTACAACGGTTCTTTTGCTGCGTGAGTAGTTCCACGCGGCAAGAACGCCCAGCGGTAAGATGCTGATCAAAAGAACAAATAAGAAAATAATGTAAAGAACATCAAAGATCATCCCGCACTCTTCCTGCGATGTTTCTTATCCTCAACCGCCACGCTGGCCGGGTCGATGTCGCGCAGCAGGCGGTCCTCGCCGGAAAGGCACACGAACCGCTGGCCGCGCATTCGACCGATCAGGGTCAGGCCGACCTCGCGTGCGATCTCGACGCCCCACGCCGTAAAGCCGGATCGAGACGCCAGCACCGGGATGCCCATCATCGCCGTTTTGATCACCATCTCGGAGGTCAGACGGCCCGTCGTATAAAGGATCTTGTCCTCGGCCACCGCGCCCTCGGACAGCATCCAGCCCGCGATTTTGTCGACCGCGTTGTGACGACCCACGTCTTCCATATAGACCAGAGGGCGACTTTCGTGGCACAGCACCGTGCCGTGAATCGCCCCGGCTTCAAGGTACAATGACGGCGTGCGGTTGATCTTGGCGGCCAAATCATACAGCCACGAGGTCCGAACCTGAACCTGTGGCAGGCGCACACCCTCGAGCCCCTCCATCATATCGCCAAAGACCGTGCCCACTGCGCAGCCACTGGTGCGGGTCTTTTTCTTGAGCTTGTCCTCATAGGATGTCTCACGCGCGGTCCGCACGACCACGGTTTCCAGATCGTCGTCATAGTCAACGCGGGTGATGTCATCATCGGCCAGCAGCATCCCCTGATTGCGCAGGAAGCCCAGTGCCAGATATTCGGGATAATCACCAATTGTCATCGCCGTCACGATTTCCTGCGAGTTGAGGAAAATGGTCAGCGGGCGTTCCTCGACCACCGAGATGTGGCTGACCTCACCATTCTGGTCCACGCCCTCGACCGCGCGGGTCAGGCGGGCAGCGCCCGGATCAGGGGCAATGAGATAGTCTGACAGGTTCTGTTCGGTGGCCAATTGCAACCCTTTCCCAAGACCGCTACTGCTGCGGATAACACCATAGGATTTAGCCATGGCAGACACCACATCCAAGTCATACTTCTGGAAGGGTTTTCGCGACGGGACGCCGTTCATCTTTGTTGCGATCCCCTTTGGTACCCTGTTCGGCGTCTTTTCGACCGAAGCCGGGCTGAACGTCGTACAAACGCTGGCTTTTTCCGCCACCGTCTTTGCCGGGGCCGCCCAGTTCACCGCCTTGCAGCTTTTGCAGGACAATACACCCACTGCGATCGTGCTGGCCTCGGCTTTGGCGGTGAACTTGCGGGTTGCGATGTATTCCGCCTCGCTGACGCCGTATCTGGGGGCGGCACCGCTGTGGCAGCGGGCCTGTGCGGCTTATCTGACGGTGGACCAGACCTATGCCTGCTCGATCATGCGGTTCGAAAAAGAGCCGAACATGACCATCCCGCAACGCATGGTCTATTTCTTTGGCACCGCAACGCCGCTGACCCCGTTGTGGTTGTTGGCGACCTATCTGGGGGCGGTTCTGGGCACGCAAATTCCCGAAAGCTGGGCGCTGGACTTTGCGCTACCGATCACCTTTCTGGCCATGATCGGCCCGATGATGCGCACGCTAGCGCATGTAATCGCCGCTCTGGTTGCCATCGTGGTCGCGCTGTTGACCGTGGCTGTGCCCTTTAATCTGGGTCTGTTGATTGCTGGCACGGCGGGCATGATCGCAGGTGCGCAGGCCGAGCTGTTTCTGGAGCGTAGGAAATCATGACCCACATCGACACGACCACCATCTGGATCATCATCCTCGGGTTGGCCGTGGGCAGCTTTGCCCTGCGCTTTACTTTTATCGGCATCGTTGGCGACCGCCCAATGCCCGCATGGCTGCTGCGGCACCTGCGTTACACGGCGGTGGCTATAGTACCGGCCCTGATCGCGCCCTTGGTAGTCTGGCCCACCGCGACCGAAGGGCAGCCAGATGTCCCAAGAATGACCGCCGCTGCGGTCACGCTGGCCGTCGGGATTGTCACTAAGAACGTGGTCGCAGCCATCTTCAGCGGGGCCGCAACGCTTTACGGACTGCTCTACCTATTGGGCTGAGCTAGCCTCCAACTGGTTCAAACGCGCATTGTTGAAGGCGAGACCGGTTTGCAGATCGGCGTCGTCGTTTTCCCGGTACTCGGCGGTTTGAACACCCGGTAGCTGGGCAAATTGGTCCGACAGCTTGACGGGATAAAAGGTGGTTTCGATCTGCTCGAACCCCGGCACCTGCTGCAGCAACTGAGCCGTCGAATTGGCGCAAAACGCACCTGCAACCGGCCCTGACTGCTTGGCAAGCTGCAGGGCAATCTCGGCCTGCTGAGGGGTCACTTCGACGGTTTGGATGCGCGCATAATGCGTTTCGCGCGCATGGCTGCTGCGATAAGCGCGTTCCACGTTGGGGGTGATGCCGTACAGGACGTCGTCCTTGATCGGCACCACATCCGCCCGGAATGATCCCGCAGGGTCAAAGATCACCCTTTCACTGCCACTGATCATCAGCGACGTGTGGGCACCCGAACCCGTCCGGGTGCTGATCATCGTATAAAGGGTCAGGGTCGACGGTCCGGGATCACGATAAGATCGCGACACGATCTCGGCCTGCTCGGCTTGCGGGCGTTGCGATCCGGTGCAGCCGGCCACTGTCACTGCCAGCAGGCAGGCCATTAAAATCCTGATCACAACCGACCCCGATTCTTGAATTTAAGAGGCGAAAACCGCCAAGAAGAGGCACAGGAAGGCAATCGCAACCACGCACCAGGTGGTGGCCTTGATAAAGCCGTCAAAGGTTTTTTCCTGAACTTTGATGTCCATTTCGCCGTGCTTGTGTTCAGCCATCTGAAAGATTCCCAATTCGCGTATTTGAAATGTTGGATAATCGAAAATCCAAGGGCTGTCACCACGTCATTCGCGCGCAGGTGCAAGAGACGGAAACACCGAACATCCCGGATACCCAAACCCCCAACGCCAGGGCAGCCCCGAGCATGGCGCACCCCCAAACCGGACCGCTGCATACATCGCCTCGGCCGTGACCGAATGGGCGGTGCGAATCTGGTCGGGAGTCATATCGTAGAGAACAGCATATTCTTGGGCGTAATCGGCGCCGTGCTGCTTGACGCAGGCGCGCAGCGTGTCATCGGCAGACAGGCGCGCGGTATAGCTGTCCTCAGCAAAAAGCCCGGCCCCTGCATTGTGATATGCGCGGTCATGGGCCACGCAGCAATATTCCCACGGCGGATGCGTCTGATAAAGCGCGCGGAACTTGGGAAAGGTTTCGGCCACGAAGCGCCAGCTTGATGACAAACCGCCAGAACAGCCGTCGGTTTCAAATGGCGTCAGAGGGGAACCGGCCGCAGCTGCAATCAACGCGCGGTGGGCGGGCATTTCAAGATTGCGCAGGATGTCCTGTGCTGCCGCAGGTCCCGCCATCAATATCACAAGGATGGCTGACTTAAGGGCTTTCATCGCGCATCGTCTCAGTATCAACAGACATTCCGAAGGTGGTGGCGAACCACAGCAAAAGGCGCTCAGCCGGACCCATCTCGGCACGAACGCGCAGGACCTCATTTGCCATGGCGGGGCGGTCGGTGATTAACCCGTCCACACCCATTGAGGCCATGGCAGACATTTGCAGTGGATCGTTTACAGTCCAGACATAGATATCCTTGCCTGCCGCCTGAACGCTACGAACCAATCCCGGCGTTGCCATCGCTGCGTTAACGGCGACAAATTCACCCTCCAACCCGGACAGATCGCCGACGGCAGTCGCCGCCAGAACACCAGCGCGCCAATCTGGGCGCAGCTTTTTCATCTTTTGCACGGCGGGGTATTTCAGCGACATGGTGGCGATGTCGTCCTGCATGTCGAACTCTTCCACCAGCGCGGCGACGCGGTTTTCCAGATCGACGTCGTGGCCGTAATATTTCAACTCAATAATAACCTTGGATCTGCCTTTGGCTGCCTCCAGAACCTGTCGCAGGGTCGGGGTGCGTTCATCGGCGTATTCAGGATCGAACCAACTGCCGATGTCGATCTCGGCCACGTCTTCCATCGTGGCATCCCAAACCTTGGTGGGCACACCGGCCAGTTTCATGAAATCACTGTCATGGGCCACGATTACAACACCATCCGCCGATTCTTGCACGTCGATCTCGACCCAATCCGCGCCATCTTTGATCGCTTTTTCAACAGCAGCCATGGTGTTTTCGGGCCGCAACGCCGCCGCGCCCCGGTGTCCAATAACCTCGGCCCGGTCTGGGGCCTGAATGTTCTCAAGCAGGCCTTGCCCCAGCCATAGCCCGATCAGCACCGCTACAGCGGCCGCACCGACGGCGCCCAAAAGCGGCACACGCAGGTTGCCCGGCTCTGGGTGCGGCGGTTCCGAGGTCTTGATCTCGAAAAACCCATCCAGCAACACGGCCAGAGCGCCCAGTGCAGTTGCCGCCAGGATCAGCCCGGCCAGCGACCACAGACCCGCAACGATCAGGCTATAGATCAGTGCCAGCCGCAGATGCGCCGCTCCTTGCAACGGAACCAGATCGAACAGAAGCCCTGCAACGGTTGCGATCAAACCGGCAATGACAAGGCGCAGGACAAGCCAAATCGCCAGCTCAATTTTCAACCGCCCGCGTTTACCCTCCATCCGGTTGGCGCTGATGTTAAAGGCGCTAGCCGGAACAACCCCTTCGAACAGGACCAGATGCAGACCCAGCGCCCAGGCCGACAGCCGGCGGATCAACACCCATGCCATCGCCAACATAACCGCCCCGATCAGCCCTACCGCAATCCAGAAGGACGGAGGATGAAAGGTCAGGTAGTAGTTGATGTCATATTCCGTCAGCGTCCACCACGCGATCAGGGCCGAGACGGCCGCGAAAGGCAGAATCAACAGCAAAACCCGCAAAATAAACCGCGCGGCAAAACTAAAGAGCGCAGGCAAGCGCGACAGGATCAAACGGATCGCGGAACTGCCCGCTCGCCACGCGTCGCTTTCCCCCATCCGCAGTGATCCGGCCATGACGGAAAACACCAACACTTCAGCCAGCAGAAAGATGCTGAGAACTGCGATCGCGACCACGAAGCCGACCGGAGACAGGATGAAAGCCGCGATATCCTGATCGGTCAGGGCGGTCTGATCGGACAGCGAGACCGCCAAGTTCACCGCAATCGCCACGCCGGGCGCAATCAGGGCCACCAGCAGCAGCCGTACGGCGATGTATACCGGCACAAAAACGTGCCATCGCGCCCATGCCCCCCTGTAGGCATTTGTAACGTCAACGAAAGTCGTCATGCCGCGCCCCTCCTGAATGGTGCACTCATTCAAGGCTGCGCAAACGTGAATTGCAAGTCAGGTAATCAGCTATCTTCCAGATCAGCCGCCAGCCTGAACCCGATCCGATTGGCCGGTTTATCTTCGACCGATTTGGGTAGGGCGCGCAGCATCACGTTCAACTGACTGACGTGTTGCACCAGTTGCGTCCTCGCGCCCGTCGCATCCGATCCATAGAACGTGATCATGTCCGGATCGAAATAGCCCATCCCTTCGATCCGCATCACGCCAGCGTCGCCACCCGTAAAGCCCATGGCAACTTCGTGGTCGGCATCCAGCGTCTTTTCGAAATTCTGGATATAGAGGATCAACCGCTCGTAAGCCCATTGCGCGGGGCTTTTGGTCTCGACCGGTTTTTGCAGCGTGTTGGGCAACTCTTGTGCCCCGGATTGGGCGTCAGGATTGGCATGGACCTCGTAGCATCGGGGAAGGGCTGCGGATTCTGCCGCCTCGGCCGAGGTATCGATCTTGTCCATGGTTTTACCCTTTGCGCTGAAACTCCCACGCCCCGTCTGCGCGCCGCGTCCGGGTCACCGCTCCAATGTGATAGAGATGGTTCAGATGTGCAACTGACTCGACCAGCGCCAGCCCATATTCGCCGTTGCCGATCTCTCGTTTGAACAGGGGCGGAAAACACTCGGCAGCGGTTCTAGGCGTGTTCAGAAAATCGGTCA
The DNA here is from genome assembly GCF_056531325.1 of Ruegeria sp. N8. Taxonomy (NCBI): domain Bacteria; kingdom Pseudomonadati; phylum Pseudomonadota; class Alphaproteobacteria; order Rhodobacterales; family Roseobacteraceae; genus Ruegeria; species Ruegeria sp. N8. The sequence continues at coordinate 181,100 of NZ_JBQFLQ010000003.1, forward strand.
GACGTTCCAGCGCGCTGTGATGGTTGTTGATCAGTTGCTTCATCCGCAGCGGCAGCCCGGTAAAGGGCAGTTTGTGCCCGCCCAACGCCAGATGATCGGGTTGCGCAAGGCCCTGCAAACGCTCGCACGCGTCCAGCCATTCGGCTACCGGGTCGGCCAGCGGCTCGGTGACGTAGACCCCCAGATTGGGGCTGATCGAGCTGAGGATCTGATCGCCGGTGATCACCAGATTGTCGTCGCGGCTCCAGAAGGTGGCATGTTCGGGCGCGTGGCCATTGCCGATATGCACGTCCCAGTCGCGCCCACCCATGCGGATCACGCTGCCCTGCTTGATCCGGGTAAAGCCCAGTGGCATCGGATAGACCGTGTCGCAGAAGTTAAAGGGCCGTTCGGTCATCCGTTTGGCCAGGAAATCCGCATCCATACCGGCGCTGCGGTAATAATCCAGCGTCTCGGTCGGCCAGGTTTCCTGGACGTCCAGTTGCAGCATTCGGGAAAACAGCCAGGCAGTGCGGGTCGTGACCAGTTCGGCCCTGTGTTCGGACTGAAACCACCCGGCGTTGCCCACGTGATCAGGATGGTGATGTGTGACGACCACCCGTTTGACGGGCTTGCCAGCCAGCGGACCCGCCATCAGGTCGGTCCAGATGCGCCGGGTCTTGTTCGAGGACAGCCCCGCGTCAATCACCGTCCAGCCGTCACCGTCATCCAGCGCATAGACATTGACGTGATCCAGCGCCATAGGGAGCGGCAGGCGCATCCACAACACGCCCTCGGCAATCTCGATCGCTTCACCCGGTGCCGGGGGCTCGGGCCAAGGATAGCGGATCGTCAGCGCGGTATCTCCGTCCATCAGGCCACCATTTCATCTACGTCCATTGCGTAGATGTCGTCAGCGCCATTCTGCGCCTGCGCCAACAAACCGGCACATTCAGGCAGCAGCGCGTTGATATAATAACGCGCCAGCTTGAACCGAGGTCCATCGGCCGCAGCCAGCGCCGCCTTGAGGTGAAAATGTCCGCCCAACACGCGCGCAAACGCATGAAGATAGGGTACCGCACCGGCAAAACGGGTGTTCATATCGCTCTGCGAAACCAGCCATTCGGTGGTTTCACGCAAGCTTTCGGTCGCTTCCCAAACCGGGCCCGCAAGTTCGGGCATGGTTGCGCGGGCCTTTTCGGCGTGATCTTCGATCTCGTCCAGCAGGCGACCCGCCGCCTCGCCGCCATCCATCATCTTGCGCGCGACAAGGTCCATCGCTTGAATGCCGTTCGTGCCTTCGTAAATCGCGGTCACGCGCACATCGCGATAGAACTGCGCCGCGCCGGTTTCCTCGATAAAGCCCATGCCGCCATGCACCTGAACCCCTGTTTCCGAAACCCGCATTCCGGTTTCAGTGCCAAAGACCTTGCTGATTGGCGTCAGCAGCGCTGCGCGCGCCACCCAATCAGCATCCCCGGTGGCTGTGGCCATGTCGATGGCCGCAGCGTTGGCCAGCATGATTGCACGCGCCGCAAAAACATCGGCACGCATACCCATCAGCATCCGGCGCACATCCGCATGGTCGATGATGGTGCCCGAGGGGGTCTTGCCCTGCTTACGTTCCTGCGCATAGGCCAGTGCGTGCTGATAGGCCCCTTCGGCCGCACCCACGCCCTGCCCGCCGACGCCCAGACGAGCGTTGTTCATCATGGTGAACATCGCGGCCATACCGCCATGTTCCTTGCCCACCAGCCAACCGGTGGCCCCGTCATACTGCATTACACAGGTCGGCGAGCCGTGCAGACCCATTTTATGCTCCAAAGAAACCACTTTCAGGTCATTAGCCACGCCGGGGTTCCCATTCTCATCCGGCAGGTACTTGGGCACCAGGAACAGCGAAATCCCTTTGGTTCCGGGCACACCGTCGGGCAGACGCGCCAGCACCAGATGGCAAATGTTTTCGGCAAAATCGTTATCGCCCCACGAGATATAAATCTTTTGGCCCGAAACCGCATAGGTGCCATCACCGTTGGGCTCGGCTTTGGAGGTCAGAGCACCCACATCTGAACCGGCCTGCGGTTCGGTCAGGTTCATTGTGCCCGACCATTCACCTGCGATCATCTTGGGCAGATACAGTTCTTTCAAGCTGTCGCTGGCGTGATGTTCCAACGCCTCGATTTGGCCCTGGGTCATCAAAGGGGCAAGTTGCAGCGACAGACAGGCGGCCGACATCATCTCGTTAACAGCCGTGGTCAGGGTCATCGGCAGGCCCATACCACCATATTCCGGGTCAGCGCTCATCCCGATCCAGCCGCCTTCGGCAATTGCTTTCCAACCGTCGCCATAGCCCGGCGAGGTGCGCAGAACGCCGTTTTCCAGGCGCGCGGGCTCCAGATCGCCGGGGCGTTGTAGCGGGGCCATAACCTCTTCGCACATCTTGCCCGCTTCGGTCAGAATTGCGCTCACCACATCTTCGCTGGCTTCCGAAAACCGGTCCGTCGCCGCGATCTGATCGAACGCGACGCCGTGGCGGAACAGGAACTCATAGTCGGAAACGGGAGCGCGATAGGGCATGGCTTCACCTCGGGGCTTTCAATGGGTCTCAAACGGCAGGGTTGGAAAACCCGGCACCCGCCGTTATTCATCTGGATTTAGACGATTAGGTACCTGTCCCCATGATACAAGCAATCGAAACGCGGCGTCACCCCTCATGATCCCCAACGGAACCCTCGAACTGTCCGCCGACCCGACCGGAATTGCGCAGGCGGCGGACCTGCTGCGGCAGGGTCTGCTGGTCGCCTTCCCGACCGAGACTGTCTATGGGTTGGGTGGCGATGCTTGCAACGGTGAGGCGGTCGCAAACATCTACGCGGCCAAGGGACGGCCCAGTTTCAATCCTCTGATCGCGCATGTCGCCTCGGTTGAGGCGGCACAGCGCTTCGTGCAGTGGTCGGATCAGGGCGAAGCACTTGCGCATGCCTTCTGGCCCGGCCCGCTTACGCTGGTGCTGCCCCTGCGCGCAGATCATGGCGTGTCGTCGCTGGTCACGGCCGGGTTGGATACGTTGGCGGTGCGGGTTCCGGCCCATCCTACAGCGCGCGCCATTTTGACGGCGTTTGACGGCCCCGTGGCCGCCCCATCTGCCAACCCTTCGGGCCAGATCAGCCCAACCACCGCCGACCACGTACGCGCCGGTCTCGACGGGCGCATCGCGGCCATTTTGAAAGATGGTCCCTGTGGCGTAGGCCTGGAGTCCACAATTGTCGGGCTTGCAGGTGAGCCAACCCTGCTGCGCCCTGGCGGCGTGGCCCTGGACCAGATAGAACATGTCTTGGGCACTGAGCTTCACCACCATCAACCCGGTGGCATCTTGACGGCGCCGGGTCAGCTGCAATCGCATTACGCGCCGGATTCCCCGGTTCGCCTTGAGGCTGATCAGGCGCAGGGGGATGAGGTTTTGCTGGGTTTCGGCGCGGTGGATTGCGATCTGAATCTGTCGCCCACTGGCAATCTGACCGAGGCCGCCGCCAACCTGTTTGCCGCCCTGCACAAGCTGAACGATACCGGACGCCCGATTGCGGTGTCGCCGATCCCCTCTGTCGGGCTGGGTGTAGCCATCAATGACCGCCTGCGCCGCGCCGCCGCGCCGCGAGATAGCTGATCAGGCGCGCCCGGCGCTGGCCGACAGCGTCAGCGGATCAACACCAAGGGTCGCCAGCGCGGCCTCCCATTTGTCATCATCGGGCACGTCGAACACCAGTTTCGAGGTCGCATCCGTGGTCAGCCAGCCATTCATAGCGATCTCATCCTCAAGCTGACCCGGACCCCAGCCGGAATAACCCAACGCCAGGGTCGAATTCAGCGGCCCACGCCCCGAGGCCAGATCTTCGAGCACATCCAGCGTCGCCGTCATACTGAAATCATCCGAGATCTTCATCGAATGCAGATTGGCGTCATAATCCGCGCTGTGCAGGACAAAGCCACGCGACATCTCAACCGGACCCCCGAAATGCACCAGACGTTCGCCGACAATCGGAATACGGCAGGGGATATTTAGCTGGCTCAGCAGGGTCTTGATCCGCAGGTCTGCCGGTTTGTTGATAATCAGGCCCATCGCCCCGTCATCGCCATGGCTGCAGATAAACACCACCGAATGATCGAAACGCGGATCGCCCATGCCAGGCATCGCAATCAACAGTTTTCCGGTTAGGTCCATAAAACGACATCTCTTGCTGCGTCACCTTCAACAATGGCCCCTGCGGACGGGCATTGGCAAGGGATCACAGCAGTTTTCCGCAGATTTCATTCAGGTGACCGGAACGTGACTTGGAATCTGCGCTGCAACCGCGCATTTATATATTATGAACGCGCATATGACATTTTCAGCGGTCGCTTTGACCCTCATCCTCGGTGCGGCCGGTGCGGCCACGGCCGAGGTCAATGGCCCTGTGGCTGAACTGGACATTCTGGATGGTGGACGCACCGCCAAGGGCACCTATCTGGGCGCCGTGCGAGTGACGTTGCAGGACGGATGGAAAACCTATTGGCGCGCGCCAGGTGATGCGGGTATCCCGCCTCAGTTCGACTGGACCAGTTCGGACAATGTCGGGGATGTGTCGATCACGTGGCCCGCACCGGATATCTTTGACCAGAACGGCCTTCAATCTATCGGCTACGAAGACCAACTTGTCCTGCCGGTCGAGATCACGCCTACCAACCCGGCAAAGCCCGTGCATCTGAAAGGCACAATGGACTTGGGCATATGCAAGGATGTCTGCATTCCCGAACGGCTGGGCTTTGACCATACGCTGAACGCTGATGCCGGGCGCAACCCCACTATCGCCGCAGCGCTGGCTCAGCGCCCTTATTCGGCGAAAGAGGCACGGGTGTCCGGTGCGCATTGCAGCCTGACGCCCACTTCGGACGGCGTCAAGATCGAAGCACGCGTGACCATGCCCTCGGCCGGAGGGCAGGAGATCGCCGTGATCGAGCCCGGCGACCCAACGCTCTGGGCTTCGCAGCCCGACACTTCGCGTCAGGGCGATACGCTGGTTGCGACCTCTGAAGTCGTCAGCGCCTATGGGGCCGCTTTTGCTCTGAACCGGTCTGCAATTCGGATCACCGTTCTGGGCGAAAACCATGCCGTCGACATTCAGGGGTGCAGCGCAGGCTGACCCCGCATGACCCAAACCCCCAAAATCGGTGCGCTGGCCGTTGTCGTGCATGCCGGGCAGGTTCTGCTGGTCCAGCGTGGCAAACAGCCTGATGCCGGGCTGTGGGGGTTTCCCGGGGGTCATGTCGAATGGGGCGAAACCGTTCTGGAGGCCGCCCGGCGGGAATTGCTGGAGGAAACCTCGGTCAACGCGCGCCCGTTGCACTATCTGGACAATCTGGACCTGCTGCGCCGGGATGCCCAAGGTGCGGTTCTAAACCATTATCTGCTGGTCGGTGTGGCCTGTGAATATATCTCGGGTCAGCCTGCCGCAGGTGATGATGCGCGGGATGCGCGGTGGTTTCCGCTGGATCAGATCCAACGCGGCGACCTGCCGATGAGCGACCGCGTCCCCGACCTTCTGGCAACCGCCCTGCGCCGAGGCTAGGCCATGCGCCCCTTGAGCCGCGCATAGAGCAGGCCGGACAGCGAAATACTTATCACTAAAATCATAGCAGCCCCTGCGACAAAGGCCCCAAGCCCCATATTCAACGCCACGATTCCATCTTCGGCCCCGTAAAGACCAGTCAACATCGATATCGGTGCCCCAGTGGCCACGGGCCAGACCATGGTCAGCCCGAACCAGACCAGCAACACAAAGCCCGTTGCCGTCAGCATCGCCTGTACGACCCGATCCGGGGCACGCAGGGCGCGGCGCATGGCGGTCATCGGGCGCGACAGGTCGTTCAGAATCGCCAGCAGCGCCGGAACCAACAGCAGCACCAACAGCATCCCGAAGGCCAGCCCATAGACCAGTGTGATGACAGTCGGCTTCAGGAACTGCGCCTGTTGCGAGCCCTCATACAGCAAGGGTGTCAAACCCAGAACCGTGGTCAGCGTCGTCAGCATTACCGGTCGCAACCGGTCGGCGGTGCCTTCGATGATCGAGGGCACAAGCCCCCTGTCCTGCTGATAGGCATCAATGGTCGTAACCAGAACAATCGAGTCGTTGATGATGATCCCGGTCATTCCCAACAGACCGACAACCGTGAACATGCTCAGCGGGACATCCCAGATGTAATGCCCCCAAATGGTGCCAACCAGACCGAACGGAATGATCGCCATGACCACCAGTGGGCGCGTCCAACTGGCAAAGACCCAGGCCAGAACCAGATAGATACCGGTCAGGCACAGGATCAGACCGGTGCGCGCCTCGGTCAGGAATTCATCTTCTTGTTCGCTGAGGCCAGCCATGGTCCATTCCACCTGCCGTTCAGCGGCGATATTGGGCAGGATCTCTTCTTGCATGGCGCGCGCAATCTCGGCTGCTTGGGCCGGATCGTCTTCCGATATATCTCCGTTGACCGAGATCACCCGCAATCCATTCTCACGCCGCACGGTGGAAAAGCCAGACTTGCGCTGGACCGAGACGATATCGGCCAGCGGCACGTAAACCCCATCCGGCGTACGCATCAGCGTGCGTTCAAGAAAATCTGCGGTCAACTCGCCCTCTGGCAGTTCAACCCTGATCTCAGCGCTGCGAGGGCCATCGGGGAAGGTCGCGGCCTCGATCCCGTTTAGCCGGTCACGCAGAACACGGCCCAGTGTTTCGATGCGGAAACCCAACGCCTGCCCCTGTGCCGTCAGATCGAGGATGTATTCTTCCTTGTCATAGGCCAGATTGTCTTCCAGCGCGGACACTTCGGGGTATTTCGACAGTTCAAGTTGCAGGTCCTCGGACGCCGCCTTGAGCGTGTTCACATCCGCTCCGGAAAACTGCACGTCGATTGCATCGCCGCCCGGTCCTGACCGCCATCCCCTAAAGCTGAGCAATTCGACCTTCGGATGGCGCGGGACGTAGTCCTGAAGTTCTCCGATGAACTCAAAGCCGGAATATGGGCGCAGGTCGGCATCGATCAGTTCGATCGAAATCCCGCCCAACAGATCTGAATCCTTGCCGTCCGCCGCAGCCAGTCCGAACCCGGCGGTGCCGCCGACCTCGGCCAAAACGTATTCGATGGGGTTGCGGCCGTGGCGCTCTTCGTAGATCTGCCCCATCTCTTCGACCGCGATCTGCAACTGCCGCATCATCGCCAGCGTGTCCGTGCGGGTCGCACCCTCGACCATGATGAAATTACCGGTGACCGAGCCACGTTCGGGCGCGTTAAAGAACCGCCAGTTCACGTCGCCCTTGATGAACAGAGCCACCTGGCTGGCCAACACCATCACCATGGCAGCCACCACCACATACCGTCCGGCGACGGCCCAGGCGATCACCTTGCGGAAGACATGATCCCGCACCCAGCGGAACCCGCGATTGACCACGCGGTTGGGCAGATCGTACCAATGCTCCTTGGCCGAATGCGCGATAGCATGGGCCATGTGGTTCGGCAGGATTAAGAAGCATTCGATCAACGAGGCGATCAGCACCGCAATCACCGTGAAGGGGATATCGCGGATCAACTCGCCAAACCGACCTCCAATCGCGGTCAGGCCGAAAAAGGCAATCACCGTCGTCAACGTCGCGGCAAAGACCGGCATGGCCATCCGGCGTGCGGCGCGTTCGGCGGCGACCATGGGCGGCTCGCCTAGTCGTCGGGCACGGAAATCGGCGTGTTCGCCCACCACGATGGCGTCATCCACGACAATACCGAGCGTGATGATCAGACCAAACAGCGAGACCATGTTGATCGACAACCCGCCGATATACATGAAGGCAATCGCCGCAGACATCGCCACCGGAATCCCCGCCGCCACCCAAAAGGCGATCCGCGCGTTGAGGAATAGAAACAGCAGGCACACGACCAGTCCCAACCCGACCAGCCCGTTGTCGATCAAAATATCAAGACGGTCGGTGATGGCCTGCGCACGGGTTCGGATCAGCTCGACCGTGACACCTTCGGGCAGACTGGCCTGCATTTCGGCGACCACGTCTTCGACCGTGTGCTGAATTTCAATCGCATCCCCCAGGTTCGAGCGGTCAACCCGCACCGACATGGCCGGGTTTTCGCCGACGAAATAGCTGCGATCGCGGTTCACGCCCTCGACCCGGATCTGCGCCACATCGCCGATCAACAGCTTCGAGCCATCGTCGAAATTACGCAAAGGGATGCCCTCAATCTGCTCGGGGCTCCGTTTTTCGGTACCTGTGCGGATGCGCGCATTGGCCCCGGTCACATCGCCTGCGGGGTTTGCTGTGACCTCGGCAGCGACAGCTTGTGCAATCTCGGACAGGGTGATGTCATTGGCGATCAGTTGCGCGGTGGGCACCTCGACCACGATGCGCGGCGCAGCAAGGCCCCGGATCGTGGTCCGCGTGACGCCCACGGCAAACAGGCGGTTGATCAATTCATCGGTGAACTTTGCCAACTGATCCGGCGCGACCGGCCCTGTCACAACCAGATCGGTCACCCGATCGCGCCAAGCCCCGCGCCGAATAGTCGGCTCGTCCGCATCTTCGGGCAGGTTGGTCACGCCATCAACGGCAGTTCTGACTTCTTCGACCGCGCGCGACATATCCCAGTTAGGCTCGAACTCCAGCCGAATGCGGGCATTGCCCTCGCGCGACGTCGCATCTGTGCTGGCCACGCCCTCAACCGCCAACAGTGCCGGCTCCAGCACCTGAACAATCCCGTTATCCACGTCTTCGGGGCCCGCGCCTTCCCACGCGACATTCACGTCGACCCGTTCCAGGATCACATCGGGAAAGAACTGCGCCCGCATGTTTGGGGCAGCCGCGACGCCCAGAACCACCATGACCAGCAACAACAGGTTGGCGACGGTCCTATGGCGGGTGAAATAGCTGAGAATGCCGCTGGCCGCACCGGGGATTTCGCGCATCATCGCGCCTATCCTCCGGCCCGGTTTTCAATTCGCTGCACCAGCGAGGCGGGGACTTTAGGCTCGCTCAATTGAGTCAGCACGCGCTCTTTCATGTCCTTGGGCATCCGGTCGCTGGCTTCGACCTGCGCCACAAGCTGCGCTCGCTGTTCGTCTGACAGTTCGACCAAGCCCGCATCCGCTCCGGCGCTCGCCTCAACCCGCAACGGGCGCACACGTACCCCCGCGCCCAGCAGCGGCGTGCGGCCAATTACGACCTCTCGCCCTTCCAAGCCTTCGCCACGCAGCAGAACCTCATCCCCCTGACGGCGGACCAGTTGCACAGGCAGCGCCTCAAGCCGGTCATCGGGGCCCAGTACCAGAACCGTCCCCACCGCATCCAAAGCAGACGAAGGCAGGCGCACCACATTGTCCAGCGGCTGTTCCTGCACAGTGACGGTCACGAAATCCCCCGGCTTGAAGCCCGAGGCCCCATCAAGCCGCGCATAGATCAGACGCCCGGTCTGCCCTTCCCCGGCAGACCCACTGTCACGGCTGATCTGTCCCTGTGCAGTCAGATCCGCGCCCGTGACCTCAAGCGAGACCGTGACCGGGGCCGAGATCAGATCGCCATTTGCATCCAAAAGACGCACGAACTGCGCAGTCGAGATGCGAAAAGCGACCTCCAGCGCGTTGGGGTCCACAAGTTCGGCCAGCTTTTCGTTGGCCGCAACCAAACGCCCTTCGACCAGCGTGACATCCGTCAGCGTTCCACCAAATCGGGCGTGGATGGTCATATCGCCCAGATCACGTTCGGCGGCTTCAAGCGCGATACGGGCGCGAGACAGCAGTGTCGTCGCCTGATCCACCCGCGATTCCGCCTGCGCCAATGCGATACGTCTGGCCAGAACTGCTTGCTCGGCCGCGGCTGCTGCAAGTTCCGCATCATCCGCCGCCGCGACAGAACCAACACCCCGAGCCAGAAGGTCCTGCTGCCGTTTCATCGCGCGGTTTCGCAATTCAACCTGCGTTTCTGACGATTTCAACTCATCCTGCGCCAACAGAAGCGAACGCTCGGCGTCACGTTCTTCGAACTGGGCATCCAGCAAATCCGATTTGGCGCGATCAAGGGCCGATTGCGCATTTGCCGGGTCCAACTCGACCAGCACTTCGCCTGCGGTTACCGCACCGCCATCCTCGAAATCCTCAGACAGGGCAACGACCCGCCCACCCAGCGCCGCGCGCAGTTCCAACCGGCGACGGCTTTGAACCTCACCGAACGCTTCCAGATTAGGGGTGACGGTTACAAACTCGGCCGGGCGTACGGATACGGCAAAGATGCGTTCACGAGCCTTCGGCGGGCGATCTTCGCGGGTCAGCACTTCTTGCACGGCCCCCGCGATCATCTGGGCCGCAACAAACAGCAGCGCCAGCGTCACGGACGCCAGAAACACACCGACAAGGCTCTGCCTCAGAAATCGCATGTTGCACTTACCCCGGTTACATCAAGCCGCCACCTACAAAAGGTAGCCGGGCGGTCAAAAATGCCAAGCCACAAAGCGGTTATAAAATGTTGAACGTGCGAGCAGTCTACTTCCGTCGCAGATGTTCGTCCAATCTGGGCATTATTTCTACAAAATTGCAGGGACGGTGGCGATAATCGAACTGCTTTTCCAGAATCGCATCCCAGGCGTCCTTGCAAGCACCGGGGCTGCCGGGCAGCGCAAACAGATAGGTGCCACCTGCCACGCCGCCCGTTGCGCGGGACTGAACGGCCGAGGTACCGATCTTCTCCATCGAGACAATCGTGAAGACGGTGCCAAAGGCCTCAATCTCTTTTTCGTAGACGTCCCGATGCGCCTCGACCGTCACATCACGCCCCGTCAGCCCGGTGCCGCCGGTCGAGATCACAACGTCGATCTCGGGGTCGGCAATCCAAGTGCGCAGCTGATCTGCGATCTGGGCGCGCTCATCGCGGATGATTTTGCGATCCGCCACCGAATGGCCCGCCTTTTCGATCCGGTCCACCAAGGTTTGGCCCGAACGGTCCTCATCCAGTGAACGGGTGTCCGAGACGGTCAGGACCGCAATCCGAACGGGAATGAAATCCATGGTTTCATCAATGCGTGACATCTTGCGTCAGGCCCTTTCCAGAATAGCAAGGCGGATCGCCAGAGCAGTGAAAATCCCGCCCGTCACCCAACCAATGATACGTGAGGCGCGCGGGTTCGAAATCAGCACTCGCCCAGCGCCTCCAGCAAAAATCCCCACCAGTCCGTTCACCACGAACCCACCCAGCGCGATGATCACGCCCAGGATGAGGAATTGCGGCAGGATCGGTCCGATGGCCGGGTTCACAAATTGCGGGATAAAGGCCAGCACGAACAGGATCACTTTGGGATTGGTCAGGTTCACCACCATCCCGTCCCGAAACGCATAGCGCGCCGGTTTAGCAGGCGCATCCGCAGACACAGCCCCATGTCGGATCGCACCCCAGGCCAGATACAGCAGATAGGCCACACCCATCCAGCGGATCACGTCGAACAACCATGGCAGAGCAGAAACCGCAGCCCCAAGCCCAAGCCCGGCCAACAACACATGCACCATCAGCCCCGTCGAAACTCCGGCACTAGCGACCAGCGCGGGTTTTGCTCCGGATTTCAAACCCTGCCCGAAACAGAACATCATGTCCGCGCCGGGCGTAAAGTTCAGCGCCATTGCCGCCGGGATGAAAGCCAATAGAGTGACTGTTTCGATCATATCTCAACCTCGAACCAATTCACGCGCGGCCCAAGATTGGCGATCTGTGTCTGCCCTAGCGTGCCGCGATAGCCCCAGCTGTCGTGGATGTGCCCATGTAGCGACATCTGCGGTTGCAACCGTTCGATCGCATCTCGCACCGCGGTCGACCCAACCGCATCACCGGTCGAGGTCACATCGCCATAGCCTTTGGGAGGCGAATGCGTGATCAGAACTTCCGCCCCTTCGCACCGGTCCAGCAACTCAGCGGCCTCGCCCTCGGACAGGTCACAGGACCAGTCTCCGAACGGCGTCGGCGGCACGCCATAGCCCAGACCGAACAGGCGCAACCCGTCCACAGTCATACTTGTCCCGTGCAGGACATGAACGCCATGCGACGCGGCAGCGGTCAGTTCCTCGGCGCTTTCGGCGTTGCCGGGCACAAGAACCAGCGGAGCGGTGATGCCGGACAACATGTCCATCGCCTCACCCAGACCCTGCCGCATGTTGCAATAGTCCCCGGCGCCGATCACCAGATCGGCCTCGGTACTCGCAGCAACCAGTTCGGAGGCGCGGTGACGTGCCATATGCAAGTCAGAAAAGGCCAGAATGCGCATCACTTACCCTCCAGCCGAGCTTTCAGTTCCAGCAGATCGGCCCAGGCCTGTCGTTTGGCCTGCGGCTGGCGCAGCAGATAGGCAGGGTGGAACATGGGGATCACCGGCAGATCCAGCGCCTGAGCCCATTGCCCGCGCAGCCGGGTGATACCTCGTTTGCCCAGCACTGCCTGACAACTTATATTGCCCATGACCACCAGCACGTCGGGCTTGGCCAGTGCCACGTGACGTTCCAGAAACGGCTTCATCATCCCGATCTCTTCGGGCTTGGGGTCGCGGTTCTGCGGCGGCCGCCATGGCAGCACGTTGGTGATGTAGACGTTTTCCCGCCGATCCAGATCAATCGCCGCCAGCATACGGTCCAACAACTGACCCGCGCGGCCTACGAAAGGTTTGCCCTCACGATCCTCGTCCCGGCCCGGAGCCTCACCGATGATCATCACCCGCGCACCCGGCGTGCCATCGGAAAAAACCAACTGTCGCGCGCCGCGCTTCAACTCGCAATGATCAAACCCGTCCATCGCCGCGCGCAACTGATCCAGCGACCCCGCCGCTGTGGCCGCGGCCTTGGCAACCGCCACAGGATCGACCTGTTTGGGCTTTGCAGGCGCGGCCTGCACCTCCGGCTTTTTGGCTTTGGGTGCGGTATCGGGCAGCGCATATCGGTCAACCGGCGCGTCGCCAATTGCATCCGTTGCGCCCAGTTCGATCTGCCAATCCAGCAGCGCCCGCGCGGTGTAATAGTCCAAAGCCGATTCCATGCCCCTCAATCTAACCAGCTTTTGACCGAGGGAAAGCGAATAGCACTTGATCGCCCGCCCTGCCGCGCCGACCATTGTCGCATTCATGTTGACCCTTTTGCGATTCTTTCTGGTTGCCGTGTTGCTGATCCCCTTCAGCAGCCCAAGCTTTGCGCAGATAAATGACCGCCTCGGCATTCAAACCCCAGGCATCCATAACCGCAACGGCCTGTCGCAACGCAACCGGGTTCAGGACCGCGTCAACCAATGCCGCGCGGGGCAATTGCGGTGCGGGCGCAACTGCTGTCCGGTCGGGCAACGCTGCGGTTTTGACGGACATTGCATCCCACCCGGCGGCACCTATTGCGGCGGCGGGTTTTCCTGCGGTCCGTTCGAGCGTTGCATCGGCAGTCGCCGCTGCGCCCCAAAAGGCGAGAACAAGTGCCGAACAAGCCTGGATTGTCCCAGTGGCACCTCGTGCAACGGGCGCGGTGAATGCGAAGCGATCCAGCTGGAGTTTAACCTGCCCCGCCCACAAGCCAGATGTGACGACGGCAGCACCTGCGCCAGCGGTACAAGTTGCTTGCCGGGCGGCGGCTGCACCCGTCCGGGCTGGTTCCTATGCGAAGAAACCGGCTCGCAATGTCGGCAAGGATTCAAATGCTCAGCCAATCAAGGCTGCGTCCCGGTCAAGGCCGTTGATTGCGGCAATGCCAAATGGTGCAGACCCGGCGAGCGTTGCCTGCCCGAAGGCGGGTGCGAGAAACTGCCCGAGGGGTCGGAACCATAGGTTGCCTTAGCCCCCGCAGGTTTCTATAAGCGGCTCGATTGTCAGACAGGAGCCCGCCCATGCGTTTCGCCCATCGTCACCTTCTTGGCATCGAGCATCTGTCACAATCCGATATCACCGCCATCCTTGATCTGGCCGAGACCTATGTCGACATGAACCGACAGTCGACCAAGCATTCCGACGTGCTGTCAGGGCTGACGCAGATCAACATGTTCTTTGAAAACTCGACCCGAACGCAGGCCAGTTTCGAACTGGCGGGCAAGCGGCTGGGCGCGGATGTGATGAACATGGCGATGCAGGCCAGCTCAATCAAAAAGGGCGAGACTCTGATCGACACGGCTATGACCCTGAACGCGATGCACCCCGATCTGCTGGTGGTGCGGCATCCGCATTCCGGTGCTGTGGACCTGCTGGCGCAAAAGGTGAACTGCGCTGTGCTGAATGCAGGTGACGGCAAGCACGAACACCCGACGCAGGCGCTGCTGGACGCATTGACCATCCGCCGCGCCAAGGGTCGTTTGCACCGTCTGAACATCGCGATTTGCGGGGACGTCGCGCATTCGCGTGTGGCACGGTCGAACCTGATCCTGCTGGGCAAGATGGAAAACCGTATCCGCCTGATCGGCCCGCCGACGTTGGTGCCTTCGACCTTTGCCGAGTTCGGGGCCGAGATTTACGACGACATGAACGAAGGTCTGAGGGACGTCGACGTCGTGATGATGCTGCGCCTTCAGAAAGAGCGGATGGATGGCGGCTTTATCCCCTCGGAGCGCGAATATTACCACCGCTACGGGCTGGATTCGGCAAAACTGGCGCTGGCCAAACCCGACGCCATCGTCATGCATCCCGGCCCGATGAACCGCGGCGTGGAAATCGACGGCACGCTGGCCGATGATATCAACCGCTCGGTCATTCAGGAACAGGTCGAAATGGGCGTCGCCGTCCGCATGGCCGCGATGGAGTTGCTGGCCCGCAACCTGCGCGAGGCGGCATGAACAACCTGACCGTCGCCCCCCATGAACGCGGCGTGATCCGCCTATTCAAGCTGGATATGCGCGCTGAGGAGGCCAAGTTCCTGCGCGAACCCGGTGCCGCCGATCAAGTTCTTGGGGTCGATGGTCTGGATACAGGGCAGATCGATATCTTTCCCGTTTCAGACCTCGAAGACCTCGGGCTTTATGGATACCTGCACGAAGGTTGCGGTGTGTCCGAGGATCAGCTGAACCGCGCCACGCTGGACGCCATCGAAGGCTGGGTGATGGTGGTGCGCAGTGCCGCGTTTCACGATCGCGCGGCCAACTTGACGCCTGACGCCCGCCTTCACCTGCAAGGACTTTATACCGAAGAGGCCACCAACTGGACCGGCGGCGCGATCGACACTGAAAGCGCGCGGCCCTTCTCGGCCCCGCAATCCCCGATCGAGACCGGCGCACCCAACCGCATCGGCTCGGCCCTGTTGGCGGTGATCATCTTGTTTGTTGTCGGAGGTGCCCTGTGGCTGATCCTGTAGTCTTCACCCCGAACAAGCGCGCCTATATCCAAACCAACCTGACCCTGGCCGCCATCGCCATGGCGGGCGCGATGATCGTGCTTTGGCTGATCGGAAACCCCTATGTCTGGACCGGAGCGCCCGCCGGGCTTGCAGCCATCGGCATCCGCGCGTGGTATCTGGCGTCCGAGGAACTGAGCAATGCGTGGGAAATGTCTGACAGCACCCTCACCGGTCCCGGCCCGCGCAAGGTTGCGCTGAACCAGATCGAAGCCGTCAACACGATGGGCAGTTTCGTGCAGGTCGTCACCAAAAGCGGCGACAAGCACCTGATCAAGTACCAAGCCGACCCCGCCGCCACCAAAGCCGCCATAGAAAGGGCCATGGGATGAGCGACGACCGGTGGCGCAAGAAAATACCCGACACTGAACAGGTGCTGTGGCATGGGCGGCCTGACCAGGGATATTTTCCTCCACGCCTGAGATGGGCATATGGCATTCTAATTGCCTGCCTTGCGCTCAGTTGGATTGCCAGCCCATGGTTTGCGGAGACTGTGCGCGATTATTGGAAGCTTATCGGTTGCACGTTGTTGTTGGCGTTTTTCATGTGGTGGGAACGGTTGATCCGCACGCGGCGCGTCTACGTCGTGACCAACCGCAACGTCTGGTGGATCAGCGAGATATTCAAAGCAAAATCCTTATCCGTTCATCCCGACCTGAAATTCTATCGCAACGGACACAACATCGTTTTTTCGCAGCTGCGGTTTCTGGTATTCGAATACCTGCCCGACCCGGACGCCGCCATGGCAGCCCTGATCAAAGCCCGAGAGGCCCAGACATGACCGACCAGATTTTCACCAATGCCCGCCTGATCGACCCCGAGGCCGGAACGGACACAGTTGGTTGGCTGCACGTCTCGGAAGGCCGCATTGCTGGCCTCGGCGAAGGTGCCGCTCCGGCCACAGACGCACAGGTGATCGACTGCGGCGGGCAATGTCTGGCCCCCGGCATCGTCGATATCGGAGTCAAGGTTTGCGAGCCGGGCGAACGGCACAAGGAAAGCTATAAATCCGCCGGCTTGGCTGCCGCAGCGGGCGGCGTAACCACCATCGTTACCCGTCCCGATACGCTGCCCGCCATCGACACACCCGAAACGCTGGAATTCGCCACGCGCCGCGCGCAGGCGGATGCGCCGGTCAATGTGCTGCCCATGGCCGCGCTGACCAAGGGCCGCGAAGGGCGCGAGATGACCGAGATCGGCTTTCTGCAAGATGCAGGCGCTGTGGCCTTTACCGATTGCGACCACGTAGTCGCCAATACCAAGGTTTTTTCCCGCGCGCTGACCTATGCCAAATCCTGCGGCGTGCTGGTGATAGCGCATCCGCAGGAACCGGGACTCAGCACCGGGGCCGCCGCTACCAGCGGCAAGTTCGCCGCGCTTTATGGGTTGCCTGCCGTTTCGCCCATGGCGGAACGCATGGGGCTGGACCGCGATATTGCTCTGCTTGAGATGACCGGAGCCGCCTACCACGCCGATCAGATCACCACCGCCCGCGCCCTGCCCGCGCTGGAGCGCGCCAAGCGGAACGGGCTGAATATCACCGCAGGCACCTCGATCCACCACCTGACGCTGAACGAATTGGACGTGGCCGACTATCGCACCTTCTTCAAGGTCAAGCCGCCGCTGCGGTCCGAGGATGACCGGCAAGCCGCAATTGAGGCGGTGCGCACTGGGCTGATCGACATCATCAGTTCGATGCACACGCCACAGGACGAGGAAAGCAAACGCCTGCCGTTTGAAGAGGCAGCATCGGGCGCAGTGGCGCTTGAGACGTTATTGCCTGCCGCACTGCGCCTCTATCACGCCGAGCAACTGGACCTGCCGACCCTGTTCCGCGCCATGGCCTTGAACCCGGCCAAACGGCTGGGGCTGGAGAGCGGACGACTGGCCGAATGCGCACCAGCTGATCTGGTGCTGTTTGACCCGGACGTGCCCTTTGTGCTGGATCGCTTCAGCCTGAAATCGAAATCGCAGAACACTCCGTTTGACGGCCAGCGGATGCAGGGTAAGGTCACGGCAACCTATGTCGCAGGCCAAGAAGTATACCGGAGACCCTGATGCCCCCAATTGACAGTTCCACGGCCCAACTGATCCTTTGGGCCGCATTTGGCTATCTGATAGGGTCGATCCCTTTTGGTCTGATCCTTGCCAAGGTGATGGGGCTGGGAAATCTGCGCAATATCGGCTCGGGCAATATCGGCGCGACCAATGTCCTGCGTACCGGGAACAAACGCGCTGCTGCGCTGACCCTGATCTTTGACGCCGCCAAAGGCGGGGTCGCTGTCCTGCTGGCGCGCGCACTGGCCGGAGAAGACGCCGCTCAAATCGCCGCCCTGGCCGCGTTTTTGGGCCATTGCTTTCCGGTCTGGCTGGGGTTCAAGGGCGGCAAGGGTGTCGCGACCTTCCTCGGCCTGTGGCTGGCATTGGATTGGCGCGTCGGCGTAGCCTGTTGCCTGACATGGCTGGTGACGGCGCTGATCTGGCGCATCTCGTCTCTCGCGGCTCTGATGGCTGCGGCGATGTCGACAATCTGGATCATGGTGCTGACTGAGTCCCCGACATTTGGGCTGGGTGTTGTCCTGACCTTGCTGGTCTACTGGCGCCACAGCGCCAATATCGCGCGCATCAAAGCTGGGACCGAGCCAAAAATCGGTCAGTCTTGACCGCCTCGGACCCGTTTCTTACCGCATTCTTCGCAATCCCTCTTGGCACGTCCTACGGGCAGAGCGGCGGCAGATCCTATGTCGTCAGCCGCATCGAGTTGGCAGGTGGGAAATCCCACAAGCTGGTGGCCCGTGAACGCGGTGGGCCGGACTATATCAGCCTGAACCTTTATCTGACCAAAAACAGCGGCGCCCTGCTGCGCCCCTGTGAGATGTCGGCACAAAAAGTCACTGAATTCGTGATTTCTTTTCAGCCCGAAAAGTAAGCATCGCCCTTTATTCATGGGCGAAACGCGTTTGTTACCTCATGATCACATTTGATTGTTTTGAACGTGATCAGACCGGCCCCCACTTCGGGGTCGTGACGGCCAATTACCGACCGCACAGAACAAAATCGACAGGGTTGCCCAGATACAATTACTGTGTCGTCCGGTGGCTCAATTCACGAAAGGTGAACACCATGAACAAGATCAAATCCCTCATCGGCGGCGTTGCGCTGTCCGTCGCAGTTGCAAGCACGGCTCTGGCCGCTGGCGTTGAACTGAACGCAAGCTCGACCGGCCTGGCGCTGCAGGGTTATGACCCGGTTGCCTACTTCACCGTTGGCGAAGCCACCAAGGGCGACTACCGCATCACCACACTGCACAACGATGCGCTGTACCGCTTTGCTTCGGAAGAAAACAAAGTTGCATTTGAAGAAAACCCCGAAGCGTACCTGCCCGCATATGGCGGCTACTGCGCATTCGGCACCGCGATGGGCTTCAAGTTTGACGGCGACCCGAACTACTGGAAAATCGTTGACAACAAGCTGTACCTGAACCTGTCGGCCGACATTCAGGAACGCTGGGAAGGCGACATCCCGGGCTTTAACGAGCGCGCAGACGCCAACTGGAAAGACATTGCCGGCAAAACTCCGGCAGAGCTGCAAGCTCAATAATCCACTCACGGATTACCTCGGGGCGGCGGCAGAGAAATCTGCCGCCGTTTTTCGTTGAACAGCTATCTGTAGATAGTTTCCCTTCCGCAAGCAAACTTTCAACCGCACGCCGCCCCTCTGCCACGTCGGTTCGGTGAAAACCCCCTCCTTCGCTAAATCACCGAGTGATCCAACCCTTCGCTCAAACGTATTCAAATATACAAGTGCGCGATCCAAACCGGGAAAGGCGCAATAAACTGAGCTGAGGGAAAGAAGCACGACATGAGAAAAAAGATTTTGGCGGCCACTGGCCTTGCGTTTCTGGCGGCGGGATCAGCCGCTGCGCAATCTTCAGGCGACTGGACGGGCTTCTATGGCGGTCTGCAAGTCGGATATGCCGATATCGACACAAACATCTCGGGCATCGACGGCGACGGTGCGATTGGCGGCATCATTCTGGGCTATGACTACGATCTTGGCGATTGGGTTGTTGGCGGCGGCTTCGACTACGATTGGACAGACGTTGATCTGAGTGGCGCAGCCACGGTCGAGGATGTTTGGCGCATCAAAGCGCGCGGGTAACAAAGTCACATCGCAAGGGCTGCTTTATGGCATCGGCGGCTTTGCCGAAGCCGGAACCGATAATCTGGGCAGTGACGATGGTTGGTTCATCGGTGCCGGGTACGAACAGATCGTTGCCCCGAATGTAAGCATCGGTGGCGAAATCCTGTATCACGAGTTCAACGACTTCAATTCATCCGGCGTCGACGTCGATGCGACCACCTTTCAGGCCCGCGCCGCATACCGGTTCTGACCCATTCCTTGCGCACAAGCTTGGTCCCGACCAGAAGTCGGGGCCATGTCAGATCATAGTTCCAGGATGGTGCTGCCCGTTGTCTTGCGTGCCTCAAGCGTGCGATGCGCCTCGGCCACCTGATCCAGCGGGAAACGCTGGTCGATGTGGATTTTGACCTCGCCCCCATCAACTTTGTTGAACAGACGGCGCGCCATCGCCTGACAAACGCTGTGATCGGCAATATGCGTGAACAAGGTGGGCCGTGTGATCTTGATCGAGCCTTTCTTGGCCAGAATGCCGATGTCGATAAGCGGTACCGAGCCCGATGCATTGCCAAACGAGATCATCATCCCCAGTGGCTTGAGACTGTCGAGCGAGCCGTTGAACGTATCCGCTCCGATCGAGTCCATTACCACGTCCACGCCTTTACCACCCGTGATCTCGGCCACGCGCTCGGCGAAGTCTTCGGTGCGATAGTTGATGCAATGCGCCGCCCCGTTGAACTTGGCGAGGCTACATTTTTCGTCCGTTCCTGCGGTCCCGATAAGTTTAATCCCCTCGGATTTGGCCCATTGGCAGGCGATCAAGCCTACACCTCCGGCAGCGGCGTGGAACAGAACCGTATCCCCGCGTTTCAACGGCGTCGTGCGATGAAATAGATATTCGACCGTCATCCCCTTGAGCATCATTGCCGCAGCCGTGTCGAATGAGATGCTTTCAGGCAGCGGGCACACTTGCGCCGCAGGCATCACCCGCGCCTCGCAATAGGCCCCGGCTGGCATTGCGGCATAGGCCGCGCGCTGACCGGGTTCCAGATGGGTCACGCCTTCGCCCACTGCCTCGATCACGCCCGAGGCTTCCATTCCCAGCGCGTGTGGCAGCTCAAGCGGGTAAAGACCCGCGCGCTGGTACACGTCGATAAAATTCAGTCCGCAGGCACGGTGACGAATGCGCACCTCGCCCGGTCCCGGCTCGCCCATCGGGCGATCTTCGAGGGTCAGAACCTCGGGGCCACCATGTTTGTGAATGACGACTGTACGTGCCGTTTGCTGCATACTCACCTCCTGTACCCTGACGACAAGCTAACACGCTTGTGACGCAGCGCAATCGGCACAAAAGCGCAACCCGGCGCAAATCGGGAAAAACTGTGCTATACTCGGGGGTAAGCGTTGCCGGCGGGTCCGGCCCAGGGCAACCGATGCCGGATTCTCTCTGCTGCGCCAAGCCGCAAAAGAGGAGGGGATGACGATGGCGAAAACGATTGGAAACCCGGTAAGCTGGGCTGCGCGAAATCTTGGCGCTACCAGCGATCACATCGCGGAAAGCGTCAACAGCCTTGGCAGTGCCGACACACGAAAACTGCCAGTTGTTCGAGATCTGACCATGCAGGACCTGCGGGAATGTTTGAAGGCCGGGGGTCGCGACTTTCTGGAAACCCGCGCGGATGCGGTGTTTGTCGTGCTGATCTATCCGATTGCGGGCTTGCTGATGTTTGGGTTGGGGCTGGACCGCAACATGATCCCTCTGCTGGCCCCTCTGGTCGCAGGGTTCGCGCTGATCGGCCCTGTGGCCGCCGTTGGCCTCTATGAGATCAGCCGCACCCGTGAAAAGGGCGGCGAGGCGCATTGGCTGGACGCGCTGTCTGTATTCCGCTCACCTTCCTTCGGCGCCATTCTCGCGCTGGGGTTCTATCTGGTTATGTTGTTTCTGATCTGGCTGATGGTCGCACAGAGCATCTATGTGCGAACCCTTGGTCCTGATCTGCCAGAGTCGTTGGGCGCATTTCTGACTCAGACCTTCTCGACCGGCGCGGGTTGGACCATGATCCTGTTCGGTAACGCGGTCGGCTTTTTGTTCGCCCTGATCGCGCTTGCGGTCAGCGTTGTCAGCTTTCCGCTGTTGCTGGACCGCCAGGTCGGGCTGCCGGTTGCTGTGGTGACGTCGGTCCGGGTGCTGAGACAGAACCCCGCCGTCATCCTGGGTTGGGGATTCATCGTCGTCGGAATGCTTATCCTGGGCGCGATCCCGCTGCTGCTGGGGCTGATCGTGGTGATCCCGGTTCTGGGCCACGCCACGTGGCATCTCTACCGCCGCGCCGTGGCCTGAACAGGCTGGCGGTGTTTAGCCGCCCACTTTCAGAACGATCTTGCCGATATGGCCCGAGCTTTCCATCCGCGTATGGGCCGCTGCGGCCTCGGCCATATCAAATTCGCTGTCCATAACCGGTGCAACCTTGCCTGCATCCAACAGCGGCCAGACTGCCTCGCGCAGGTCCTGGGCGATTTTGGCCTTAGCCAGATCGGATTGCGGGCGCAGGGTGCTGCCGGTCAAGGTCAGGCGTTTCACCATCATCATGGCAAAGTTCAGCTCGACCTTGGGGCCTTGCAGGAAGGCGATTTGAACCAGCCGCCCATCCTCGGTCAGAGCCTTAACGTTGCGCGGGATATAGTCCCCGCCCACCATATCAAGGATTAGGTTCGCCCCGCCTTCGGCGCGCACGGTGGATACGAAATCCTCATCCCGGTAATTAATCGCCTTTTCGGCCCCCAGTATCTCGCAGGCGGCACATTTCTCGGCCGATCCGGCGGTGGCAAAGACCCGTGCGCCGAACGCATTTGCAAGCTGGATCGCCGTTGTTCCGATCCCGCTGGACCCGCCGTGAACCAAAAACCGCTCGCCCGCTTTCAGACCGCCGCGTGTAAACACATTGGACCAGACGGTAAAGAAGGTCTCGGGCAGACACGCAGCCTCCTTAAGGCCCATCCCCTCTGGCACCGGCAGGCAATGGGCAGCGGGCGTGGCAACGTATTCGGCATAGCCACCGCCGGGCAACAAGGCGCAAACCTGATCGCCGATGGCGACACCTTCGACCCCTGCGCCGAGGGCAACGACTTCGCCCGACGCCTCAAGCCCCGGCAGATCACTCGCGCCCGGAGGCGGATCATACGCGCCCGCACGCTGCAAAGCATCCGGGCGGTTAACACCCGCATAGGCCACTTTCAACACCACCTGACCAGCGGCGGGCTCGGGCACTGGGCGTTCGGTCAGTTGCAACACATCCGGGCCGCCGGGCTTGGTGATTTCAACGGCGCGCATCATTTGGGTCATAGGCAAGTCCTCCTTGGCGCATTGCCTAGCAGGCGAAATCGGAAAGGCCCAGACACTTACGTGCTACTTGCGTGGGTTCAACATTCCCGGCAGATCAGCCCGCATCTTCATCGGAGCCCTCACCTGACCGGCCAACCAATTCGGAACCGCAAGGAAAGGTTTGAACAGAGGGTTGCCGTTCACCTGCGCCTTGAGCTTTTCAAACTGCATGACGTTATCGATGCGACGATCCAGAAACTCCCACGTCTTCTGATGATCCGGCGAATCATCCCCCAGCCAAAACAGCACGGTCGAGGAATAGACCCCCGACAGCGTCGCTCGCTTGGTGTACCAGTTCACATCATCCGAGGTATCCCCCAGCGTGTCCCAGATCAGGTCGCAGGTCTGCCACATCGCCTTCGCCCCATCCGCCGCATGCATCGGCAGCGAAAACAGCGTCATGCCGCGGCGCACCAATTCCTTATCATCGACGGCCTGTAGGCGAAACCGGACCGCAGCGGCGATACGGTCGCGGAACTTCAGATCGCTCAAATCCTCGGCTTTCAAGCGTTCCACCATGGCCGCATCCCCCTGGGCATGAAAAGCCAGCGCCATATCGACCGCGCCACGGGGGCAGATTGAGCGGGCCAGCGCCTCATCAATATCGCAATCACTGATGGCCATGCGAAAGCTGGTTTCCGACCATCCGTCAAACGGGACATGGTCCAGCATCGCATTCAATAGCTGCTCTTTTGCGTCTACATAAGTGGTGGTCATGGCGGTTCTCCGGGTTCTGGCACCAGTACTAGACAAGTTAGAACGGCTTTGCTATACGGCCACTTCCTGCAATTTCCTTGCAACTCTATCTAGAAAGGTGGTGACAACCACATGCAGGTTAGTGTTCGCGACAATAACGTCGATCAGGCGCTTCGTGCCCTGAAGAAAAAGCTGCAGCGCGAAGGCGTGTTCCGTGAAATGAAGCTGAAGCAACATTTCGAGAAACCGTCCGAGAAAAAAGCGCGCGAGAAAGCTGAAGCGATCCGCCGTGCCCGTAAACTGGCACGTAAGAAAGCACAGCGCGAAGGTTTGCTCTAAAACCCCGCTCGTCCAGCTTTGGATGACACTATTTGACGACCCCCGACGCATCGCTCGGGGGTTTGTCGTTTCTGGCCCAAAGAAAAACGCCCCGGAACATCAGGGGCGTCAGGATCAGTAGATTTTGGGCACGTGCAGCTCATCCGGCAGAACACGACGTTCATATTCGGGGTTGTACTTGCGATCCGGCAGATTGACCTTTTCTTGCGGTACATCGGTGTAGGGGATCTTGGTCAACAAGTGTTCGATACAGTTCAGACGTTCGCGCTTTTTGTCATTGCCTTCGACGATGTACCACGGCGCTTCCGAGATATTGGTGCGGAACAGCATATCCTCTTTGGCCTTGGTGTAAGCCTCCCACCGGATGCGGGATTCCAGATCCATCGGCGACAGCTTCCACTGTTTCATCGGATCGTGAATACGCATCAAGAATCGCAACTGCTGTTCTTCATCGGTGATCGAGAACCAGTATTTCAGCAAAATGATGCCCGAGCGCACCAGCATCCGTTCAAATTCGGGAACATCCTGAAAGAACTGTTCAACCTGATCTTCGGTGGCAAAACCCATGACCCGCTCGACGCCCGCGCGGTTGTACCATGACCGGTCAAACAGCACGATCTCGCCCGCCGCCGGCAGGTGCGGAACGTAGCGCTGGAAATACCACTGGCTTTGTTCCCGGCGACTGGGCGCGGGCAAAGCCACAACCCGCGCGACCCGAGGGTTCAGACGCTGGGTGATCCGCTTGATCACGCCCCCCTTGCCCGCGCTGTCACGCCCTTCGAACAGGATACAAACCTTGGCCCCGGTATGCTGTACCCAATCCTGCACCCTGATCAGTTCAGCCTGAAGGCGCAGCAGGTTACGGAAATAGACCTTGCGGTCCAGCATCTCAGGGTGCTGATCCTTATAGATCTTGCGGATCTCCATCGAGAGCATGGGCTCGCTAAACTCGATCTCGAAATCTTCGTCTAGCGTGTCTTCCAGCTCGGCCTCAAGCCAGTCTTTGGGGGCGTCGTTGTATTCGTCAGCCAAGGTCTGCTCCTTACTAGTAACCGGGTTCGGACCCTATCGGGCGCATGTAACCGCCTGATGTCATCAGATGAATTGATGAAAGCCCTTTCCTATGCTCATCGGACCGTTACGGCAAGGTCGCGGGTCGGACACGGAAACGGCACCCTTTCCAAATATGTGGACCTGAAAACGCCCAAATGCAAGCAACGGAATTGCCGCATTGCCAATGGGTTGCACTCCGCCGGCTTGCATCAACGTACCCTGTTGCTGCATCAAGGCCGGGTCAAAACCGCGAGAGGCCTGTGGCGTATTTCCTTTCCCTTCTGCCCCTTATTTGGCCCTGGTTCATCCTGATCGCCGCTCAGATCAGCGCGATATCCGGTCGATGGCGTCTTGGCGCATCGTTGCTGAGCCTGTTCGGAACAGTCGCCTTCGCGCAGGGGCTGGTTTCAGCCAGCGCCTTAATGGTCGCGATTGCCGGGCTTGCGGGGGCCGCAGCGCTGCGCCGCACATCCGGGCTTTGGACTTTGCCCGGCCATTTCGCGCTGATCTTATGGTGTGTGGCCTTGGGTGCGCATATCGTTCCGGGGTTCAACAATCTTCTGGTGCTTGATCAGGTGCAGGCCGGACCCGGAAGTACCGATTTCTCCATGTATATGAATCTGGACAAACCTTTGGTTCTGTTCGCCGCACTTCTGGTCTGGCCCGGACAGAATGCAGGCTTGCCCGCTATTCGCAAAACGCCATTGATCCTGGGGATTTTGACCTTGCCCGCTTTATTTGCGCTAGGCCTGTCCCAGCAAGCGGTGCGCCCCGAGGTTGGTCTGCCACATTGGTGGCTGATCTTTGCGCTGTCCAACCTGTTCCTAACCTGTTTGGCGGAAGAGGCCTTTTTTCGCGGCTATCTGCAATCGGCCCTGTCCTCAAAGCTCGGCGCGGCCTTTGGTATCGCTGCGGCCAGCTTGTTGTTTGGGCTGGTGCATTTTGCCGGTGGCCCGTCGCTTGTCGTGTTCGCAGCTATTTTGGGCGCGGGATGCGGATTGGGATATTACGCGACCAACAGGCTATGGGTGCCGGTTCTGATGCATTTCGCCTTCAACGCCGCGCATCTGGCGCTGTTCACCTATCCCGGCCCCGCCTGACGTCAGACCGGCAGCGCCGTAGTCTTGAACACAGTTCTCAGCGCGAATGAGCTTTGCATCTGCGCCACACCCGGCAAGCGCGAAAGGTATTGGCGATGAATGCGGGCAAAATCCTCGGTATTTTCGGCCACGACTTTCAGAATGTAATCCGCCGTCCCGGCCATTAGATGGCATTCCAGCACATCGGGGATACGGGCAACGGCTTTTTCGAACGCGTCCAGAACTTCTTCGGCCTGCCCCTGCAAGGTGATCTCGACAAACACCGTGGTCGGTACGTTCATCTTACGTGCGTCCAGCAGGGCCACATAGTTGCGGATATAGCCCTCAGCCTCAAGCCGTTGGACCCGACGATGGCAGGCCGAGGGCGATAGATTCACCTGCTCGGACAGCTCTGCATTAGACATCCGGCCATTTTTCTGTAACGAGGCCAGAATCTTTCGATCCGTCGTATCTAGGCTCATGGGCGCAATTCCTTTGCGTGATTGGAGCATCATACAGGAAATTCTCCCGAAAAAAACCGCCTGGACAGGCAGAGTTTCACAGAAATTGCAGCACAGTTTGCCCATTCTTTAGGCAGTTTATGAACGGAGAGACCAAATGAAAATCGGTTGCCCAAAAGAGATCAAACCGCAGGAGTTCCGCGTCGGCATGACCCCGAATGCTGCGCAGGAAGCGGTTGCGCGGGGTCATGAGGTGATCATCGAAACCGGCGCGGGCCTGGGCTCGGGCTTTGACAATGCCGACTATGTCGCTGCTGGTGCACAGATCGTAGACACCGCCGCCGAGGTATTCGCCACCGCTGACATGATCGTCAAGGTCAAGGAACCTCAGGCAGGTGAGCGCAAGATGCTGCGCGAAGGCCAGTTGCTGTTTACCTATCTGCACCTCGCCCCCGACCCGGATCAGACCCATGACCTGCTTTCCTCGGGCTGTACTGCCATCGCCTATGAGACAGTGACGGACGCGAGCGGCGGCCTGCCGCTGCTGGCTCCTATGTCCGAGGTTGCCGGGCGTCTGGCCCCGCAGGTCGGGTCTTGGACGCTGCAAAAAGCCAATGGCGGACGCGGTGTGCTGATGGGCGGCGTGCCAGGTGTCGGGCCCGCAAAAGTGGTTGTGATTGGCGGCGGTGTGGTCGGCACGCATGCGGCCAAGATCGCTGCGGGCATGGGCGCGGATGTGACGGTTCTGGACCGCTCGCTGCCCCGCCTGCGCTATCTGGATGACGTGTTCGGCGGGCAGTTCAAGAACCAGTATTCAACCGCTGGTGCCACCGCCGAGCTGATCCAGACGGCCGATATGGTGATCGGCGCGGTTCTGATCCCCGGCGCAGCAGCACCCAAACTGATCACCCGCGCGCAACTGTCCACCATGAAACCCGGTGCGGTTCTGGTCGACGTTGCCATCGACCAGGGCGGCTGTTTCGAGACGTCGAAGGCCACCACGCATGCCGATCCGATCTACGAAGTCGATGGCGTCATGCATTACTGCGTTGCCAACATGCCCGGTGCCGTGGCGCGCACATCGACCATCGCCCTCGGCAATGCGACGATGCCATTCATGCTGGCTCTGGCTGACAAGGGCTGGAAACAGGCCTGCCAGGACGATCCGCACTTGATGGCCGGTCTGAACGTCCATGCAGGTCAGCTAACCTACTATGCGGTTGGCAAGGCTCTGGGGATTGACGTCGTTTCCCCCAACGTGGTCATCAAAGCCTGAACGGCTCCCGCCCCTGAGAGCGCCCTCTCCCGAGGGCGCCTACAGCGTTGGGCATAGCGCCGCGTCTGCGACGCGGCGCGGAGGGCACAAGACGAACGCTCCCGCAAAACGCAACAGCGCCGCGCGATTAGCGCGGCGCTGGGCCCAACCGGAAAAGGGCATTTCAATGCCCGTATGACGGGCGGGAGATTTACGCCTGCTTGTGAATCTCGACCGAATGCGGGTAAGGGATCGAAACGCCCTTGGCGTCGAATGCCTCTTTCACAGCTTTGGTCAGCTCGAATTTCACGTCCCAGTAATCTCCCGCGTCACACCATAGGCGCGCTGTCAGGTCGACCGAGCTATCGCCCAGATTTGTCACACGTACCCAGGGCTCCGGGTCGCTGTGAATACGCTTGTCGGCTTTGGCCACGTCCAGGATGATCTGCATCGCGGCATCCGCACTGTCGCCATAGTCGATCCCGAACACCAGATCGACGCGGCGCGTGTCATGGGCCGAGAAATTTGTGATCACGCTGCCCCAGGCCTGCCCATTGGGCACGATGATCTGGACGTTGTCAGGGGTGACCAGTTCCGTTGTGAACAGGTTCAGATCCTTCACCGTCCCGGCAGTACCGCCAATATCGACATACTGACCCAGCTTGTACGGCCGGAATACGACCAGCATCACCCCGGCCGCCAAATCGCTGAGCGTCCCCTGCAAGGCCAGACCAATGGCCAGCGAGGCGGCACCCAGAATAGCGACGATACTTGTGGCCTCGATCCCGAAAATGCCCAGAACAGCGACCAGCACCATCGCCAGGATCGCCCACTTCACCAGGCTGGCAACAAAATTCCCTAGCGTTGGATCGATTTGTGGGGTTGCGTTGATGCGACGCCGCACCACGCCCGCGATCATCCCAGCTACGGTCCAGCCCAATACCAGAACAACCAGTGCCTTCACGGCATTCATCACCAGCGGCGCAAAAGCACCGACCTGTGTAGCAACTTCATCCACGCGTTTCTCCTTCTACAAGCCATAAGAAAACCCGCGACGCGCGCGGAGATCACCAAACTGTGAGCGATAAATGCGCGTCAGTCTAGGTGCGGATTTCTCTGCTTTTCCCCGCCTGTTCCCGAATGCACAATATCTGACCAGTAACGCACAGCGCGCGCCACTGGTAGATCGGCACCGCAACACCTAACTGTGTTCGGAACCTTCATACAGGAGCCCCTATGCTGGACGCCGCAAACCACCCGATCACTGCCCGCTGGCCCGCACAGTCACCGGAAAAACTGCAACTCTATTCCTACCCCACGCCCAACGGCGTCAAAGTCTCGATCATGCTCGAAGAGATCGGCCTGCCCTATGAGGCGCACCTGGTCACGCTGGCGGACTCAGACGTAAAAAGCCTCGAATTCCTTTCGCTGAACCCCAACAACAAGATCCCGGCCATCATCGACCCGAACGGACCGGATGGCGAGCCGGTCTCATTGTTCGAAAGCGGTGCGATCCTGCTGTATCTGGCTGAGAAAAGCGGTCAGCTGATCGGAAAAACCGCGGCGGACAAAGCACGTGTGACCCAATGGTTGATGTTCCAGATGGGCGGGCTGGGTCCGATGTTCGGGCAGCTTGGCTATTTCCACAAATTCGCTGGCAGCGAGATCGAAGACCCTCGCCCGCGCAAGCGCTACATCAACGAGGCCAAGCGTCTGTTGAACGTCGTTAACACGCAGCTGGACGGGCAGGACTGGATCGCCGGGGACTACTCGATCGCTGATATCGCCATAGTCCCATGGCTGCGCGGGTTGGACTACTACGGCGTCAAAGACCTGCTCGGATGGTCGGATTTCGCCAATCTTCAGCCTTATGTGGACCGTTTCCTGGAACGTCCAGCAGTCCAGCGCGGATTAACTATACCTGCGACAAGCTAAGGCAGATCGGGGGCGAGGCATTGCCCCGCCCCAACGCCCGCTATCCGGGCAGTTGTCCGGTCAGAACATAGCGCAGCACCTCGACCACCTGAGCGGGGTGCTCGGCGACGGCCAGCGCTGCGGCGTCGACCTCTTTCAACGCGTGCTGATGATCGGAGCCGTGCAGCACGATCAGCGATTTGCCCAACGCGGCGGCGTAACCCGCATCAAACGCGGCGTTCCACTGTTTATACTTGTCGCCAAACCGAACAACGACCACGTCGGCATCCGCAATACCCTTTCGGGTGCGAATGGCGTTGACCATCGCACCTTTGCGGTCGTGCCAGTATTTGTTCGACTCTGCCCCCAGAATGGCCACGCCGCAATCGTCGCTGGCGGCGTGATCGGTGACGGGGCTGTTGAAAGTGACATCCAGCCCCTTGGCGCCATCGATGATCTGTTCCCGCCAATCGGTATGGATTTCACCCGAGAGGTATACGTTCAGGCCCATAGTTAACTCCTTGTTATTTGTCTGCGACCCTAGTCAGAAATCGGTGGCAACCCAAGGGGCGTTCAGAAGCGTAACCGCCAGAAAATCGGCTGATCCTCTTTCACCGCCCGCCGGGCTGTACTGCGATGTTTGCTGCCCAGCATTGGGGGCATCTCGCGCGTTTGTTGGAACCCGAATGCACGCGGCAGTCGGGTATAGATCGAACGCGGCGGCAGCCGACCCCATGTAATCCCTTTCAGTTTAGCGCCGGACTCTGGCTGGTGCATCCAGACATCACGCACGGCAAACTCATCCCGCAGCAGCATCAGGACCGACAGCATCATCACATCGGCCCAGATTTTGGCGTATCTCTGCTGCAGGCTTTGCTCATAGTCGCTGGTCAGCCGCAATGCCCGCGACCGGGGCGCACGATGTTGCAACCGCCGCCGGGCGCGACCTACGAAACGCAGCCAATCGGACTGGATCTCTTCGATCAGGCAATGGCCGCTTTGCAGGTCCAGATCCAGACGACACCATGCCAGTGTCGGGCGCCCGTGTCTGCGAACCGGGTGCAGGCTGCTTTGATAGGCGCCAACCTCAGCGCGCTGTTCGAATTGCCACAGTAACGCCGCGTGTTCGCTTGGGAACCCAAGCTGAACCACCAGATTGTGGGCTTTACGTGTCGTCTGCTCGCCGGACCAGATGTCGAAGCTCAGGCAGAAATCCAGCCAATCGGATTGATACGCAACCTCCAGCCCCCTTGTCGCCGCCGGGCCCAAAGCCCCAAGCCGCATCGCGCGGTCCGCATGGGCCACGGCCATTACATCGTGCCGCCGCAAGACCCCGCCACAAGACGCAACGATCGGCTGCACCAAAGGGCGCATCAGAAAGCGGGACAGTTCAGACTGTTTAAGGTCCGAGATCGGCATCTCGGCCTGTATCGACTGGCACAGCAACCACGGGCTTTGCCGGCCTGGATAATAGGGAAAGGGCATCTCTTGCGGCAAAATTTGCCGGATCATCGAGATGTCTTGAAGTTTCATGACAGCTCTCCAACGGGAAACAAGGCCCGCCGGAATGCTGGCGGGCAATCAGAAAATGAAAGGCGCTTGGGCGCGTTTGGGATCTGGCATCTGGCAGACTCCGGGGTTTGATTACGTTAGGAAGTCGTCAATAGGGTGGCTTGCTGATTCTGCTCAACCCCCTGAAAGGGCCCACAGCTTTCTGTTGCGACACGGCAACACCATCCCCAGAAACGAGAAAAGCGCGCCCGCAGGCGCGCTTTGCATTTGGATCAAGGCCGGTTTAACCGCGTAACACGCCGCCAGTGGCCTTGCCGACCT
Source organism: Ruegeria sp. N8 (assembly GCF_056531325.1). Lineage (NCBI taxonomy): Bacteria > Pseudomonadati > Pseudomonadota > Alphaproteobacteria > Rhodobacterales > Roseobacteraceae > Ruegeria > Ruegeria sp. N8. The sequence goes on from NZ_JBQFLQ010000003.1 coordinate 212,640, forward strand.
TGGCGATGATCTTCTGGCCAACCGCCTCGATATCTTCTTCCTTCAAGGTTTTGTCCGTCGGTTGCAAACGCACGGTAATGGCCAGAGATTTCTTGCCCTCACCCAAACTACCGCCGATGAATTCATCGAAAACACGCACATCCTCGATCAAGGCCTTATCCGCCCCCGCCGCTGCATTCACCAGCGTCAAAGCCTCGACATCCGCATCGACGACAAAGGCAAAGTCACGCTCGACCGCTTGCAAATCGCGCAGCTCCAATGCCGCACGGGTCGCCCCGGATTTGCGGGGCAGAGGTACCTCGTCCGGCCAGATGGTAAACGCCATCGCCGGGCCCCTGATGTCCATCGCCTGCAAAATACGCGGGTGCAGCTCACCGAACACACCCAGCACCTTTTTCGGCCCCAGGCAGATCTTGCCGTGCCGCCCAGGATGCCACCACACATCACCATCGCGCAGGACCTGCACCTTGGCGGGCGCTCCGATGGCCGCCAGCACAGCCTCGACATCCGCCTTGACGTCGAACACATCCACTGCGCGCGTGGCCCCATGCACATCCTTTGGGCCATCGCGGCCCACCAAGAGACCGGCGATCTGGGTTTTCTGATCGCCCGGCTCGCCATCATGGAAGACCGGACCAACCTCGAACAGAGCGACATCCGCAAAGCCGCGCGCCTGATTACGCGCGGCCGCCTGCAGCAGGCCAGGCAGCAGATCGGGGCGCATATGGCTCATCTCCGAGGAAATCGGGTTTTCCAGCTGCGTCGCGGCATCGCCGCCCCCGAACAGGGCAGCGGACGCCTGATCAATGAACGTATAAGACACACATTCATTGTACCCCAGCGCCGCGCAGGTCCGGCGCGCCATCGACTGACGGCGCTGCGTCGGTGTCATCACCGCCTTGGGGATGCCATCAGTCACACGCGGCAGCGGTTTGCCCTGCAGCTTGGTCAGGGAGGCGATCCGCGCGACCTCTTCCACCAGATCGGCCTCACCCATGATATCGGGACGCCAACTGGGCACATGGGCCATCTCACCCTCAAGACGGAAGCCCAGACGGGTCAGGGTCTGGCGCTGTTCGCTTTCGGGTATCTCCATCCCGACCAGAGACTGCACCCGCGCCGCATCCAACTTATAGGCACGCGCGTGGTTCGGAGCCTTCCCGGCCTCAACAACCGAAGACACTTCACCGCCGCAGATATCCAAAATCATCTGCGTCGCCTGCTCCAGCCCTTCACGGGTGAATTGCGGGTCAACGCCGCGTTCAAAGCGGTAACGCGCGTCCGAGTTAATCTTCAGCGCGCGGCCCGTCAGGGCGATCTGCACATGATCCCAGAAGGCGCTTTCGAGGAAGACATTGACCGTCTCATCGGTACAGCCGGTTTCCTCGCCGCCCATGATACCCGCGATGGATTCCGCGCCCTTGTCGTCCGAGATCACCATCATACTGCGCTGCAGAGTGTATTCCTTCTCATCCAGCGCCACAAGCGTTTCACCACCCTTGGCGCGGTGAACCCGCAGGTTGCCCTGCACCTTGTCCGCATCAAACACGTGCAGCGGCCGGTTCTGGTCAAAGGTCATATAGTTGGTGATATCCACCAGCGCCGAAATCGGACGCAGACCAATCGCCTTCAACTGATCCTGCAGCCACTGCGGGCTGGGGCCGTTCTTGACGCCCCGGATTACACGACCGGTGAAATGCGGCGCGCCGTCCAGTGTGTCGTCATCAATCGTCACCTTGATCGGGCATTCGAAATCCCCCGGCACTGGCGCGTGGATATGCTCTTTCAGCGTGCCAACCCCACGCGCTGCCAGATCACGAGCGATGCCAGCCACACCCAACGCATCGGGGCGGTTCGGCGTGATCGCAATCTCGATCATCGGGTCGATCTTGGACGGGTCATTCTCGGCCAGCCAGTCGACGAAAGTGTCGCCGACCTCACCCGAAGGCAGCTCGATGATGCCGTCATGCTCATCCGACAGCTCCAGCTCGCGCTCTGAGGCCATCATGCCAAAGCTCTCAACGCCACGGATCTTGCCGACACTGATGGTGATATCCAGACCGGGGATATACATGCCCGGCTTGCAGACCACGACGGTGATGCCTTCGCGCGCGTTGGGGGCACCGCAGATGATCTGCAGATCGCCTTCATCCGTCGCCACCGTGCAGACGCGCAGCTTGTCGGCGTCGGGGTGTTTCTCGGCCTGTTTCACATGGCCCAGCGTAAAGCCCGCCAGACGGTCCGCCGGGTTCACGACCTCTTCGACCTCAAGGCCAAGATCGGTCAGCGCCTCAGTGATCTCATCAACCGACGCATCGGTGTCGAGGTGGTCTTTCAGCCAGGACAGAGTGAATTTCATTGCTCGGGGCCTTTTTTGGCAGATATCCAGTCGGCACAGGCAATGACAAAGAATGCGCCAAGGTGCAAGCGCTGCGGGTCAAGGATAGGTGGGGGTGCGGCCCAAAAGCTCGTCCAATTGCCGCCCGATCCAGCCATGGGGGATGAAATGCCCGCCCGGATGGGTGTCCAGCGTGACCTGCCCGTGCGCGCAATCAGTCCACTCCACCCTGCTGAGGGTCAGGAACGGCTCAACGCTCCAATCGCCGCGCGGGGTGCCATCGTGGCAGTCATACGCCGCGCGCCACAGCGCCACCGGATAGGTCGTGTCCCCGCCCGTACCGTAGGGGAAATCCATCACCGTATCGTCCAGCCCATGCACATGGCGCGCCTCGCGCGGGGCCTCGGGGCAATCTTCGGTCTGCGAGATTGAACCAGCAACCCCCAGAAGCGCCGCGATATCATTGCCCGACTGGCAGACATAGCGCCACGCCATCGCCCCGCCAAAGGAATAGCCCGAGACATAGATGCGGTCCTTGTCTACCGGATAGCGTTTCGCCACATCTTCAAGCACCGCATCGGCAAAAGGCACGTCCGGCGTGTCCGCTGCCCAGAAATCCCACGTCTTGTTCGCGCCGTTTGGGGCCACCAACAGCACGCCGCGCAGCTTGGTCGCGCCTGCGATGCGCTCATGATTCACCACCAGCGTGCCCTGCCGTGCCCAGCCGTGGAAATGCAGCAACATCGGCAGAGGCGTTTCGCCATCCCACCCCTCGGGCTCGAGCACGTGGTACGAGCGGTCACCCACAGGGCAAGCGGTTTGTCCATGACAGTCCCGCGCGGCCAGCGCCGGAGAGGCCATCAGCATCAGCAAAGCAATCAGTCGATATATCATGCGCCCGACCCTAGCCCCCTGACGCCCTGTGTCACGTCACAACCCTGTGGGAAACTGTAATAAAACACCGTAGGCCGGGCTTCAGCCCGGCACCCGGCGAATGGCGGGCTGAAGCCCGGCCTACATACGCTCCAAAAACCGAGCCGCGCTGTCGCCAGACCGCGGGGTGGCGATCTTCGGCTGTGCTGCGCACTTTATGCCTGCCAAATCCGCGTACTGTACGAGCGTTGCGCTTACGGAGACAAATCGCCAGCCCGTCCGGGCGGTCTGGCGATAGCGCGGCGGCCTATCGGCCTTTGCTCCGCGCCTCAAAATACGAATTGATAAGCTTCGAAAGGCACCACATGCCACTTAATTGAAGATGACCTTAATACGGTCCGGGAGGTCGCGGAGCCTCTTCTGGCATGTTGAAGAAGTCAGCTCCTCTGTTTCATAAGGCAAGTGTACTGCAACAACTTGAAACCCGCCTATTCTTTGGCGACTTAAGTTACAGAAGTTGACAGAAACCTCATCTGACTCTCTCGCCATTTCATCAGCATGCGGCGCGATTTGCTGCGACCAAAACTCTGATTCTTCACGAACGCTAGAGGGAGCACCGACATTTAGGCAGTCAAAAGTTCTGCCATCGGTCCCGGCAAAATAGACAACTTGGTTTGATGGAAAACCGTCGGGGAAGGCACTTCGAATCTCCGCAACCTGGTCCTGCCACAGCTCGAAACATAGGTGGCCTTTTTTGACTTGCTCAGCCGTGGACAGGCTTGGGATTGTACCAAGAGCAAGCCTAAAAATCAGTTGAGCAGCATAACTCAACGAGTTTTGGTTCACCGCGACAAACCACCATGCAAGTTCGGCATATCCAGCGCCGCGAACCCATAGTGCCGCAGCCAGCGCAGATCGCTGTCAAAGAACGCCCGCAAGTCAGGAATGCCGTATTTCAGCATCGCCAGGCGGTCGATGCCGATTCCGAAGGCAAAGCCCTGATAGACCTCGGGGTCAATCCCACCGGCGGCGATCACCTTGGGGTGGACCATGCCCGAGCCCAGAATCTCCATCCAGTCGTCGCCCTCGCCGATCTTCAACTGGCCGTTGTCCCAGGAACAGCGGATGTCGACCTCGGCCGACGGCTCGGTGAAGGGGAAGTGCGAGGCGCGGAAGCGCAGCTCGACATCGTCGACCTCGAAGAACGCCTTCACGAACTCTTCCAGAACCCATTTCAGGTTCGCCATCGAGATGTCCTTGTCGATAGCCAGCCCCTCGACCTGATGGAACATCGGCGTGTGGGTCTGGTCATAATCGGCGCGATACACGCCGCCCGGACAGATGACGCGGATCGGCGCGCCCTGTTTCTCCATCGAGCGGATCTGCACCGGAGACGTATGGGTCCGCAGCACATGCGGCGGGCGGTCGTCGCCTTCGGCGCGGTGCATGTAGAACGTGTCCATCTCGGCCCGCGCAGGGTGGTGGCCGGGGATGTTCAGGGCGTCAAAATTATACCAGTCGTCCTCGATCCGAGGCCCTTCGGCCACCGAGAAACCCAGTTCGGCAAAGATCGCGGTCAGTTCCTCGGTCGCCTGGCTGATCGGGTGGATCGAGCCCTGACGGCGCGAACGGGTCGGCAAGGTAACGTCCAGCCATTCGGTGCGCAGACGCTCATCCAGCGCGGCATCGGCCAGCGCGGCCTTCTTAGCGGCCAGCGCCGAGTTGATCTCATCCTTCAGGGCGTTCAGCGCGGGGCCTGCAACCTGGCGTTCCTCGGGCGTCATTTTGCCCAGCTCGCGCATCTTCAACGCGACCTCGCCTTTTTTGCCCACGGCAGCGACTCGGATCGCCTCAAGCGCGTTCTCGTCACCGGCCTCGGCGATTTGGCCCAGATATTTTGCCTTAAGATCGTCCATGACGCCCTCTGAATTTGGTCGCCAACCTGCTATCGGGCCAGCCCTGCGAATGCAAGCGGGACGGTGCGGATCAATAGCTGTATTCGGGATAAATCCGGGTCAGATCGCCGTTCCAGTCGCCATTGTAGTGATCCAGCAACTCATCGGCGGGGACTTTCCCTGTATCGATGCTTTCCTTCAGGGCGTTCAGGAAATGCGTCTCATCCGGCACCAGCCCGCCTGCGCCGGGGAAGGCGCGGGATTTCAGACCGGCCTCGGAAATCGCCACGACCTCGCGCGCCAGATCGTGCATGTTGATAACGCCAACCTGCGCCTGAAGACCCTGAACGGCAGCCTGAACGCGTAGTTCTTCGCGGGTTTCCGCATCCCAGCCTTTGACCAGATCCCATGCCGCATCCAGCGCGCCTTGGTCATATGTCAGACCAACCCAGAAGGCAGGCAGTGCGCACAAACGCCGCCACGGGCCGCCATCCGCGCCGCGCATCTCCATGTATTTCTTGATGCGAGCCTCGGGGAAGGCGGTTGTCAGGTGGTCGGCCCAATCAGACAGCGTCGGGGTTTCACCGGGCAGCGCAGGCAGTTTGCCCTGCAGGAAATCGCGGAAAGACATGCCCAGCGCGTTAATATATTGACCGTCGCGGTAGACGAAATACATCGGCACATCGAGCGCGTACTGCACATAACGCTCGAACCCAAAGCCCTCTTCGAACACAAACGGCAGCATGCCCGTCCGCGCATCATCCAGATGCCGCCAGATATGGCTGCGCCAGCTTTTCTGGCCGTTGGGCTTGCCCTCAAAGAAAGGCGAATTGGCGAATAGCGCCGTCGCGACCGGCTGCAGCGCCAGCGCCACGCGCAGCTTCTGGACCATGTCGGCCTCGGACCCAAAGTCGATATTGACCTGAACCGTGCAGGTGCGCCGCATCATGGCGCGGCCCATGGTGCCGACCTTTTCCATATAGTCGTTCATCAGCCGATAGCGGCCCTTGGGCATCAACGGCATCTCGTCATGGGTCCAGATCGGAGCCGCGCCCAGCCCGATGAAGCCCACGCCGATCTCATCTGCGATGTCCTTCACCTCGCGCAGGTGGGTGTTCACCTCATCGCAGGTCTCGTGGATCGTCTCCAGCGGGGCACCCGAAAGCTCCAGCGCGCCACCGGGTTCCAGGCTGACATTCGCGCCGTCCTTTTCCAGACCGATCAGGTTGTCGCCCTCGCGCACCTCAGCCCAGCCATGGCGGTCGCGCAGACCTTCCAGCACGGCGACGATCGAGCGTTTACCCTCGAACGGCAGCGGTTTCAGCGTGTCCTTGCAATAGCCGAACTTTTCATGCTCGGTCCCGATGCGCCAATCGGCTTTGGGCTTGCAGCCCGATTCTAGATATTCCGCTAGCTGTTCGTGGCGTTCGATCGGCCCGCCGCCGGACTGGGGGATGGACATGAACCGCTCTCCGATCCTGATGTGTCTGTCTTTGGGTGAGTCGTGGGGTGAAATGCCGCCAGTGTCAATGCAGCCGCAGATGCGCCGGTCGCATCGGGCGCTTTTCCCAGATCACCACGGGATGCACCGCACCGCCGTTCAATTCGGCCAGCATCTGTTCGGTTTTCAGCCCCGGCAGGTTCGAGAACACATCAAAAAGCGCCTCGGCCCCTTCGGCATTCACGGGAATGTGAAGCGTTGGCTGGCCCGGCTGAGACAGTACCCAATGCGCCGGGTTCGAGGTCGGGTCCAGTGCCAGCCGTTCGATCTCGCGCGTGGCGACCATGCCGCCGTCCAGCGGGCCCAGATAGGTGATCTGACCTTCGTCGATGGTGACAACGCCGGGGCCGCCTGCCCCAGTGCGAAATCGCGCGCGCTGAAAACCTATGACGGCCAGCGCCACGGCCACGGCAACCAGAACCCAGCCCATCCAGCCCAGCAGGCCACCGGGACCGCCAATCCAGCTCAGGCCAACCAGCAGGACGGCCACGGCAACCAGCACTTCGCGCCAGCGCCACAGGGTCAGTTTGGCTTCGGGTCGGATGAAACTCATGCCGGGTCCTTCGGGTTCTTGAACAGGATCAGCGAGAACTGTCCTGCTGGTTTGAATCCGATTGCCATATAGGCACGCGCCGCCGAATTGGAAGCCGCAAACAGCACCGCGCGCGACACGCCGCTGGCATTTGCCTCGAGCAGATGCAAGGAAACAGCCAACCGCGCATAGCCGCGCCCGCGCAGCTTGGGCGGGGTATAGACCCCGCCGATCTGAACCACATCGGGCAGGCGCGCATTGAACCCTGTCATCGCCACGGGCTGACCATCGACCACAAGTACCCGGTGCGAATTTAGGTCCAGATAGGTCACATAGTCCTTACGCGCTTGCTTCCGCGCGCGGTCAGGAGCGAAATCCATCGCCTCTATCAAATAGTCGCGTCGCCATTCTTCGGTGATGTCTCCGTTGAACCCACCCAAAGGCTCAAGCATCGCACCGGTGGTATCGGGCACCACAAGTTGGGTCAGGTCCAGAGTGAACCCCGGCTCGTCACTATTGAGTGTCGCGGGACGGCCCGCCCAGCCCGCAAGCTGCATGATCCGCCGCGCTTGGGTCGCCTCGGCTGCAATCCCGAACAGCGGCCTGCCGCGGATCAGGTCGATCGCGGCCAGCAGATCGGCGTCGGAACAATCGGGGCATTGTGGCAGAATCATACCTTCGTTGGTGATGGCAAAAACGGCCCACGGATCGTCACCCAACACCCAGGCACTCAGCGCGCGCGGGCTGGTTCCGCCCAAGCCGTATTCGCGCAGATTGGCCAGCGGAAACATCGAGGTCTGGACATGCCGCGACAGAAACCGGCGGATCGCAGGCACGTCCGTCGTATCAGCCGGTCGCCAGTTCATGACCAATCCCCCAAGGCCTGCTGCCACATGGTCAAGGCCGCCACCGCCGCCGTATCGGCCCGCAGGATGCGCGGCCCAAGACTGACGACATGGGAAAAGGACAACCCGGCCAGGCGCGCGCGCTCTCGATCCGAAAACCCACCCTCGGGCCCGATCAAAATAGCCCAGGGCTGGCCCGACTCATGGGCAGCCAGACGCAAGGCCGAGCCGACCTCGGCCTCATCACAGAACATCAGCTGACGGTCCTCGGGCCATGCGTCCAACAGTCGGTCCAAACGTTGCAGATCGGCAACCTCTGGCACGTAGGTGCCGCCGCATTGCTCGGCTGCTTCGACCGCGTGGGCCTGAAGACGGTCTTGCCGGATACGCTCGGAATTGGTGAATTCGGTTTGTACCGGCAGAATGCGCGCAGCCCCCATCTCGGCCGCTTTTTCAACGATGAAATCAGTACGGGCCTTTTTGATCGGCGCGAATAGGAACCACAGATCGGGCGGCAGTTGCAGCGGCTTGGTCTGGCGGGCGCAAGTCAGCACACCGCCACGCTTGCCCGCCTCGGCAACGTCGGCCAGCCACTCGCCATCTTGGCCGTTGAACAAGGACACTTGTCCGCCGACGGCCAGCCGCATGACGCCGAACAGGTAGTGGGCCTGATCACGCGTCAAAGGAACCGATTGCCCCGCACCCAAAGGGTGCTCTACATACAGTCTGATCTTTGCACTCATGAGACCTTAATATGCAAGGCAATGCCCCAACACCAGATGGTCAGGTCGCTGATGCCGTCAGTGGCAACTGGGTCGACACTCACGCGCCCGCCTTTACCCGCCCCTATCTGCGCCTCAGCCGCGCGGATCGACCCATCGGCACTTGGCTGCTGCTGATCCCTTGCTGGTGGGGCCTTGTGCTGGCTGTCCTCAGCGACGGCTCGCCCCGGTGGGAGGATCTGTGGATCGCCGCCGGATGCGCCATCGGCGCCTTCCTGATGCGCGGCGCGGGCTGCACATGGAATGACATCACCGACCGCGAATTCGATGCGCAGGTTGAGCGTACCCGCTCGCGGCCCATCCCCTCGGGTCAGGTCACGGTGCGGCAGGCGGTGGTCTGGATGGGGCTGCAATGCCTGTTGGCTTTGGGCATTCTGCTCAGCTTCAATCAGACGGCCATAGCAATGGGCGTCCTGTCGCTGCTGCCGGTCACGATCTATCCCTTCGCCAAACGGTTCACGTGGTGGCCGCAGGTGTTTCTGGGGCTGGCCTTCAATTGGGGTGTTCTGTTGGCCTGGGCCGCGCATACCGGATCCATCGGCGTGCCTGCGATTTTGCTCTATCTGGCGGGGATTGCGTGGACGCTGTTCTATGACACGATCTATGCCCATCAGGATACCGAAGATGACGAATTGATCGGCATCAAATCCACCGCGCGTCTGTTCGGAGAGGACACGGCCAAGTGGCTGAAATACTTCCTTGTGGCCACCGTTTCCCTGATGGGTCTGGCAATTATTGACGCAATAACCACGCAGGCCTCGATCATGGCGCTGTTTGTTGCGCTGGCCGGACCGTGGGCAATGGGCTGGCACATGGCGTGGCAATTGCGCGGGCTGGACACCGAGGACAACGCCAAGCTGCTGCAGCTGTTCCGCGCCAACCGCGACACCGGCCTTATTCCGCTGATCTTCCTGTGCGTGGCACTGTTGGTTTGATTGCACCTCGGCGCGGGGCTCTGTAAGAGTCCCCCCAACCACCCGAGGAGTCGTCTGCCCGCACATGCGCCTGCCCTATTTCTTAGCTGCTGCCCTGATTTTCCTCGTTTCGGCCGGGTTGTCCCTGCTGGCCGCTAGCTATGCGGTGACCGCGGTCGAGGAAGCATCGGAATTTGCCGTCCGCCGCGCGCTGGACCTGAAAGGCCATGACTGGGCCGAGGTCGAATCGGACGGGTTGCGCGTGGTGCTGACCGGTACCGCGCAGGACGAGGCCACCCGGTTCAGCGCCCTGACCGCCGCCGGGACCGAGGTTGATACCTCGCGCGTCATTGATGACATGGAGGTGGCGCCGACAACGCAGCTGGCCCCACCGAAATTCTCAGCCGAGATTTTGCGCAATGACAGTGGCATCTCGGTTATCGGCCTAATCCCCGCCACCCAAGATCGCGATGCGCTGATCGAGCGGTTGCGCCGCCTGGATGCCGACAACGTATCGGACCTGATGGAAACGGCCGAATATCCCACCCCTAAAGGTTGGGACGACGCGCTGGATTTTGCCATCGAAGCGCTGGGCCGCCTGCCCCGTGCCAAGATCTCGGCCAGTCCGGGGCTGGTCAAGATCACCGCCATCGCGGATAGTCGCCATGAAAAAGAGCGGCTGGAACAAGAGCTGACGCGCGCAGCCCCACCCAGCTTGCGGATAGGGCTTGCAATCTCGGCCCCGCGCCCGGTGATCACGCCCTTTACCCTGCGCTATTTGATCGGAGCCGAGGGTGGTCAGTTCGATGCCTGCTCGGCGCAGGATGAAGATGCCCGTACCACCATCATCGCCGCCGCGCAGGAAACCGGCATGACTGGGCCCTATAGTTGTACGATCGGACTGGGTGAGCCGTCTCCTCGGTGGTCCGAAGCAGCGATTCTTAGCATTCGGGCGCTGGCACAGATCGGTCAGGGGTCTGTCACCATGTCCGACGCAGATATCACGCTTGTGGCCGCAATGGGCACAGACCCAGGCACTTTTGATCGGGTAGTAGGCGAGCTTGAGACAGCCCTTCCCGACGTCTTTGCCCTGCATGCCGTGCTGCCCGAACCCGAAGAAGACGCCCCTGCTGGCCCGCCCGAATTCTCGGCCACGCGCAGCCCCGAAGGTTTGGTCCAGATGCGCGGACGTCTGGGTGACGAAACCCTGCGCGACATGGTCGACAGCTTTGCCCGCGCGGCCTTTGGCTCGGAACAGGTTTATACCGCCACAAGGATCGCACCGGACCTGCCTGCCGACTGGCCCGTGCGCGTGCTGGCTGGGCTGGAAGCATTGGCGCAACTACACAACGGCGTTCTGACGGTGACACCTGATGACGTCGCCCTGAGCGGCGTCACCCATGACCCCGACACACGGGCCGGGATCACCAGCCTTTTGTCGGACAAGTTGGGCGACGCCCAGGAATTTAACCTGTCGATCACCTATCAGGCCCCACCCGAACCCGAGGACACACTTCCTGACCCCGAACAGTGCGAAGAACAGATCGCGCAGGTCCAGTCCTCCAGCAAAATCGCCTTTGAACCTGGGTCTGCCACTGTCGCCGCTGACTCGCGTGATACGGTCAACCAGATCGCCGAAATCCTGCGGGACTGCGGCCCAATCCGGATGGAGATTCAGGGCCATACCGACAGCCAGGGCCGCGAGGAAATGAACCAGCAGCTTAGCCAGGCACGGGCGCAATCCATCCTGAACGAGTTGCGCGGCCGCCGGGTCCCAACCTCAAGCTATACCGCTGTGGGCTATGGCGAAACGCAACCCATCTCCGATAATGACACCGAAGAAGGCCGCGAGGAAAACCGCCGGATCGAGTTTCGCCTGATCCGTCCTGAAACCGTCGCTGCGACGGAAACCGGGCTTGAGGCAATGGAAACGGACGCCGAACCGACAGAAGACGCCGTAGATACCGGCGCGGGGGACCAATAAGTTGAACAGACTGGAATTCATCATCGCCACGGCCATCATCCTGTTCGGCGCGTTCTGTATGGGGTGGTTCGCCAATTGGCTGGCCCACCGTCTGTCCCGCGTGCGCCAAAGCGACGTGGCCGATCTTGACCGCATGAGCCAAGAGCTGCACGAGGCCGAGGAAACCCGCGATCAGGCCATAACCTATCTGCAGCAACGCGAGGCCGAGTTGACCAATCAACTGACCCAGACCGAGGCCGAGCTGTCCGCCGCAATGGAAGGCCTACGCGCCGCCCGGCAAGAGGCCGAGGAACTGCGCGGACGCATCAACAACGCGGATTAAGTCACCACCGGCTCAGCGCGTCTTCGTCTTCGTCCTTGGCGGCGACCCAATCGGCGCCTGCGTTGGTGATCTCTTTCTTCCAGAACGGCGCGCGGGATTTGAGGTAGTCCATCAGGTACTCGGCCGCCTCGAACGCATCTTTGCGGTGGGGCGAGGCGGTGGCCACCATCATGATCCGATCCCCCGGAGCCAACCGTCCGTGGCGGTGGATCACCAGCACATCGCCCAGCGACCAGCGCGATTGCGCCTCGGTCGCGATCTTGGTCAGGGCGCGTTCGGTCATGCCGGGGTAGTGTTCGATCTCCATCACGTCCAGATCGCCCGTGGCCAGGTCGCGCACAACGCCGGTAAAGGTCACGATGGCCCCGTTGGCAGCATCATCCCCAGCAGCAAAGGCGTTGGCTTCTGCCCCCATGTCAAACGGGGCTTCCTGTACGACGATCCGCATCTCAGCCGCCTGTCATGGGCGGAAAGAACGCAACCTCGCGCACGCCCGACAGCGGGGCGTCAAAGTCCGACAGTTCCTGATCCAGCGCCACGCGCAGGGCCGACAGATCAGCGAAGGCAGCAGCATAGCGGTCTTCGCGCGCGCTGAGTTCAGCGACCAGATCGCTGACCGTCGCGGCCTGCGTTTCGACCTTTTCCTTGGGCAGGCCGATGCGTTCGCGCACCCAGGCGAAATACAGCACGTCCATCGCTTAGCTCTCCTTCAGATGGGGCATGGCTTTACGTAGGTAGTCATAGCCCGTGATCAATGTCAGCGTCGCAGCAATCCACAGCAGCCACAGCCCAATACGGCCCGACCAGAACATGCCTTCCAAATGCCAGCGGAGGTGGTTGTGGTCCTCGACCTCGCCAGTCAGGACCTGATCTATGATCGTGGGGTCCATGCCGAAAGTGGCCATGACGAAATAGTGCTCGAATATCCCCTGCGAGAACAGGATGGCAATCGCCACCATCTGCGCCGTGGTCTTCCACTTGGCCAACTTGGTCACTTTCAAAGTTCCGGCTACATCGCCCAGATACTCCCGCAGGCCCGAGACAAAAACCTCGCGGAACAGGATCACGGTAGCGGGCAAAACCAGCCAAGGCGTCCAGTGTTCTGTCGAATAGCCCACAAGGATCATCAGCGCGATCACCACCATCGCTTTGTCGGCAATCGGATCCAGCATCGCGCCAATCTTTGTTTCCTGCTTCCAAGCACGGGCCAAGTAGCCATCGAACCAGTCGGTGATGGCGGCGGACATGAACAGGATCAGGGCAAACCAATCGGCATAGGGCCGGGTGAAATACAAAAACATCACGGCCAGACCTGGCGCCGCCAATAGGCGAAGCACGGTCAGGATATTGGGCAGGTTCCACTTCATGGTTAAAACTTTACATCGCCGGTTCAGGACATGAAAGATGGCCCGTTGAAAATCTGCCCCGATCACAGGCGGTTGCAGTGATTGCGGTCAAAGGGTCGCAACCCCGTTTCCGCGACTTGGCGCGCACAGTGTTTGCGGCCAGATTGGCGACTGGTTCAGACAGAGCGAAACATGACAACCCACATTCAAACCGACCCCCGATCGAACCTGGTCGGCAGCGCGTGGATGATCGCTGCGATGGCGCTGTTCGCGCTTGAGGATGCGCTGATCAAGGCCGCCTCGGCTGCAATTCCGATCTGGCAGGTGCTGGTGCTGTTCGGCGCAGGCGGTGCAGTGATCTATGCGGTGGTGGCCAAGTTACGCAGCACACGGCTGTTTCAACCGGATGTGTTGTCGCGGCCAATGAAAGTGCGCGTGGTTTTCGAAATCCTCGGGCGGTTGTTCTATGTGCTGGCCATCGCGCTGACCCCACTATCCTCAGCCACGGTGATATTGCAGGCCACGCCTCTGGTCGTTGTTGCGGGCGCTGCTCTGGTCTTTGGCGAAACCGTCGGCTGGCGCAGGTGGAGCGCCATTCTGATCGGCCTTGTCGGCGTCGTCATCATCATCCAACCAACCGGAGACAGCTTCTCGGCCCTGTCCATCCTTGCGGTGCTGGGAATGTTGGGGTTCGCAGGCCGCGATCTGGCCAGCCGCGCCGCGCCCGCTTCACTGGGGATCGAGGTGCTGGGGTTCTACGGTTTCCTCTGCATCATCGTCGCCGGGCTGGCCTATCGGTTCTGGGAGGGCACACCGATGCAGCCCCTGACCGCCCATGTCAGCCTGCATATGACCGGCGCAATCGTTATGGGCGTCATGGCCTATGCCGCGCTGATGAAGGCGATGCGCACGGGCGAGGTCTCATCCGTCACGCCTTTCCGCTATTCCCGGCTGCTGTTCGGCATCGGGTTGGGCGTGATTATATTCGGTGAGCGGCTGGATCAGACCATGTGGATCGGGTCAGCACTGATCGTGGCCTCGGGGCTGTATATCCTGTGGCGCGGGCGGCGGGCCTAGCCCTTGTCGTGGAAGAAATCATAGACCTTCTGCGCCAACCCGGCTGAGATCCCGTCCACCGCTTTCAGATCCGCCAGATTGGCCCGGCTGACCGCCTTGGCGCTGCCGAAATGGGTCAGCAAAGCGCGTTTGCGCGCCGCGCCCACGCCGGGGATTTCATCCAGAGGCGTCGCCCCAACCGCCTTGGCCCGTTTGGCGCGATGGGTGCCGATGGCGAACCTGTGCGCCTCATCCCGCAGGCGTTGAATGAAGTACAGCACCGGATCGTTGCGCTTCAGCGCAAAGGCGCGTTGGCCGATACGGTGGAATTCCTCTTTGCCGTGGTCGCGGTCCACACCCTTGGCGACACCGACCATCGGGATGTCTTCGACGCCATGTTCGACCATGATCTCATGCACCGCACTCACCTGCCCCGCGCCGCCATCGATCAACAGCAGGTCGGGCCAATGACCCTTGTCTCGGTCTGGGTCTTCTTTTTGCAAGCGGGTGAAACGGCGAGTCAGAACCTCTTTCATCATGCCAAAATCGTCGCCGGGGGTCAGATCATCGCCCCGGATGTTGAACTTGCGATAGGCGTTTTTCATGAACCCCTCGGGGCCCGCCACGATCATGCCGCCCACCGCGTTGGTGCCCTGAATATGGCTGTTATCGTAGACCTCGATCCGCTCGGGTGGCGTGTCCAGATCAAACGCCTCGGCCACACCGCGCAACAGCTTGGCCTGCGTGGCGCTTTCCGACATGCGCCGTGCCAGTGACTCGCGTGCGTTGCGCAGGGTTCCGGCGACCAGTTCTTGTTTCTCGCCCCGTTGAGGGACAAGAATTTCAACCTTGCGCCCGGCTTTTTCCGACAGCGCATCCTGCATCAGATCAGCGTTCTCGATCCCATCTGACAGGATCAACTGACGCGGCGGTTCCTTGTTGTCGTAGAACTGACCGAGGAAAGCCTCCATCACCTCGGCCGGTGACACATCCGCCCCGACCCGAGGGTAAAAGTCCTTGTTGCCCCAGTTCTGGTTGGCCCGGATAAAGAACACCTGCACACAGGCCTGCCCGTTGTCCAGATAGAGGCCAATCACATCCGCCTCGGCCACGCCGCGCGGGTTGATGCCTTGGGACGTCTGCACCTGCGTCAGCGCGCGAATACGGTCGCGTAGGCTGGCGGCGCGTTCGAACTCCATCGCCTCGGACGCGGCCATCATCTGTTCGGCCAGTTCTTCCTGCACCTTGGTCGACCGGCCCGACAAGAACCGTTCCGCATCCTTGACGCTTTCGCCGTAATCGCTTTCCGAGATCAACCCAACACACGGCCCAGAACAGCGCTTAATCTGATACAGCAGACAGGGCCGCGTCCGGCTGTCGAACATGGAATCCGAGCAGTTACGCAGCAGGAACGCTTTTTGCAGCTGGTTCAGCGTCCGGTTCACCGCACCGGCGCTGGCGAATGGGCCAAAATAGGCGCCCTTTTCTTTCTTCGCCCCACGATGTTTCTTGATCTGCGGAAACCCATGATCCTTGGCGACCAGAATGTTCGGAAAACTCTTATCGTCGCGCAGCAGCACATTGTACTTGGGCTTGAGCTGCTTGATCAGGTTCTGCTCCAGCAGCAGCGCCTCGGTCTCGGTCCGCGTGGTCAGAAACATCATCGAAACCGTCGCGGCGATCATCTTCTCGATCCGCCCCGAATGTCCGGGCCGCGTATAGTTCGATACCCGCGCCTTCAGGTTTCGCGCCTTGCCCACGTACAGAACCCGACTGTCCGCATCCAACATCCGGTACACACCGGGCGAGCTGTCCAGCGTTTTCACATATCGCTGTATACATTCGTATCCAACGCTTTGGGTTTCGGAGTTCGATTCGTTCTGGACGGTCATGTGCCTGAAATATGATTCCCTCACCATGGCTGCAATCTTGAGCGCCTCAGATCAAGAGAAAACAAATCCACGGTTTCTGTGGATAAGTATGAAGATAAGTTTCCGGGTATCGCGATTTTCCCTTAATTCATTAAGGATTCCTTGATTTGCACAAAAAATAGGCAGTAGACTAACTGCTTGTTTTTAATTGATATTTTTTCATACACAGGACAAGTGCATGAAAAACAATACATTTTTGTAACGCGTTGGTAACAGAAATGAGAGCGGTGCAAAACTTATCTGAGAATTACCTATTCAACGCCCAAAACATCCGGTGTTTGCCAACCAAGATGCTGCCCGCCATCCACGCATAAAAGCTGTCCGGTGACGGCGTGGGCATCCAGAAAATAGCCCAGCGCAGCGGTGATATCAGACGGGTTTGCGCCGCGTTCCAACACTGTGTTTCTTCGCTGCGCGCTAAAGTGATCGGCGCTTTGACGATGTCCCTGCATCGTCGGGCCTGGACCAATCGCATTGACGCGGATAGCCGGGGTCAGCGCCTGCGCAGCGGTACGAGTCAGCGCCCAGAGACCCATCTTAGCGATAGTGTAGGACATAAATTCGGGCGTCAGCTTACGCACGCGCATATCCACCATGTTGACGATCAGGCCGGTCGCCACCGGTTCTCCTGCATCGTCTTTTTCAGGTTCCAACCCTTGTTCAGCCATGGCCTGCGTCAGAACAAAGGGCGCGCGAAGGTTGCTGTCCATGTGGCGGTCCCAGCTTGTTCGAGTGGCCGTCTGAATGTTGTCATATTCAAAGATCGAAGCATTGTTGACCAGACATGTTATCGGTCCACCCAGCGCCTCAGCCGCGCGGGGCAACAAGGTCTGAACCTGCGTCTCATCCAGAACATCGGCCTGTAGGGCGATCGCGCTGCGGCCCATGGCTTGAGCCTTGGCCACAACATCCAGCGCTGGTTGTTCCGAGGTCGCATAGTGGATGGCCACATCATACCCGCGCTGTGCCAGATACAGGGCCATAGCCCGACCAAGGCGAATGCCTGCTCCGGTTACGAGGGCACGAGTCATGATTGGGTCTCCGTTAGGTTAGGCCAGCAATGTGACGATGTAGACCACATACAGCAGGGTCAACAACAGGCCCCACCCGCGGGTGATATCTTTCTTGAAAAAGACGAAGGGGATCAGCAGCAGCGAGGCCGCCAGCATCACCCACAAATCGAAATGCAAGAATTCGGGATCGACCGGGATGCGCCCGACAAGCGTGGCAATCCCCACAATGGCCAGCAGGTTGAACATGTTCGACCCGATGACGTTCCCCAAAGCAACATCCGCCTGACGGCGCAGCGCCGCCATCACGGTCGTCGCCAGTTCGGGCAGAGACGTCCCGACCGCCACCAGCGTCAACCCGATCACCGTTTCGCTGACCCCATAGGTGCGGGCAATGACCGTCGCGTTGTCGACCAGCAGATGCGCACCCATCGGCAATCCGATCAGACCCAGCACAAGATAGATCGAGATTTTCCAATAGGGCATATTCGGATCAGCCTCTTCCAGGCCGTCCAGATCATCATCGTCTGCGCAGGCGTCACCACAGGCTTTGCGGTGTGCATGCGCCTCGCGGAACGCGTTCCACAAGACTAAAGCCAGCGCCGTCAACAGGATGGCCCCGCTGAGCAAGTTGAACACGCCGCAAAAGGCCAACCCGATGAACAGCACCGTTGCCATGATCATGAAGACATAGTTCTTGCGGCTGTCACATTCGCTGGTGTGCAACGTGGCCAGCAGCGCAGGCAAGCCCAGCACCAACAGGATATTGGCTGTGTTTGACCCGACCACATTGCCAAGCGCGATCCCAGGTGCGTTTTCCTGAATCGCGCTGATCGCAATCAACAATTCAGGCGCCGAAGTGCCAAAGGCCACAATGGTCAGGCTAACGATCAGAGCAGGCACGCCCAAGCGCAGGCTGAGGTTCACGGCCCCACGAACAAGCGCATCACCCGCCAGCAGCAGGATCAGCAGCCCGAGCCCCGAAAGCAGCCATGCCGTCATGTACGGCCTCCTTTTTCGCAGGCGCAGGGGCCTTTGCCGATCCTGAACCGCCCGCAGCGCGGACACCGGGATGATTGCAGCCTCTTCTGACCCGGAAAGCGCAGTTTTCCGAACATCGCCAACACACCCATGGCGATCAGGAAGAGGGTGACAATCTTGATAATCACGTCACAGACCAAAACGCGCGAAGGCCGCGCGCTCCTCAAGCCCGGCAATCGCGTCCTGCGCCAAAGACGCGCCGAACCGCGACCACAGCGGTTTCCGAAGCCCATAGCGGCGGAATTTGACCTTGTCGCCAAACCGCTCCTGCATTTTGGGTTTCAGATGCGCGATGCCGTCGATCAGACCAAGTTCTTGGGCACGGCGCGCCAACCAGACTTCGCCGGTGAACAGGTCCTGTGTTTCGTCCAGCTTGCCATCACGACGGGCTTTGACATGGGCGATGAAATTTTCGTGAATATCGCCTAAAAGACGCTCGAGCCGGGCAACGTCCTCTTTCTTTTCGGGCGAGAACGGGTCGAGCATGGATTTTGACTCTCCGGCCGTATGCACCCGCCGCTCGATCCCCTGTCGTTTCAACAGCACATGTGCACCAAACCCTGCCGAGATCACTCCGATGGATCCCAGCACCGAACTGTCGTCGGCATAAATCTCGTCCGCCGCAGCCGCCAGCCAATAGCCACCCGACGCGGCTACATCTTCAACAAACGCTATGACAGGAACGTTCAATTCCTCAGATAACCGCCGAATCCGCGCCCCGATCAGCGAACTTTGAACGGGCGATCCGCCCGGCGAATTAACCTCAAGCGCGACAGCGGCCGGTTTGCCTTTGCGAAACGCTTTTTCAAGAACCGGAGCAAGCGAGGTGTCGGACATCGAACCGCGGCCGGCCATTCCGATGGCGCCGGACAGGCGAACCACGGCCACGCAAGGTTGTTTTTTGACAAAGGGCAGGCGGAGTTTCATGGGAGCCGATGTAGAGTGCGGCCCACCGGTAAACAAGGGACGGTTTGAACCTTGGATGCGGGAGGGTCACATTTCTCGGCGTCGATGGGCAAAAATGCAACGTCGATCATTGGCTAGCTCCGGATGCGCCAACCGGTTTTGAAAATCCACCAAATGATGCCAAGGCAAATACCTGTGAAGGCAAGAATGGCCAGCAGACTGAACACGATCGGAACGTCAGCCAAACCGTAGAACGACCACCTGAACCCCGAGATCAGATAGACCACCGGATTGAACAACGTGATCGTTTGCCACACCGGCGGCAGCATCGAGATCGAATAGAACGTCCCTCCCAGAAAGATCAGCGGCGTAACCACCAGTTGCGGCACCAGCGACATCTGCTCGAAGTTACTGGCCCAGATGCCGATGATGAACCCCAAGAGCGAGAAACTAAGGCAGGTCAGCACCAAAAAGGCCACCATGGCCAGCGGGTGTTCGATCCGTAAGTCCACAAAGAACGTCGCGGTGATCAAAATCACCACACCCACGAACAACGCCTTGGTTGCAGCCGCTCCCACATATCCGATCACGATCTCGATGAAATTCACCGGGGCCGAGAGCAGCTCATAAATCGTGCCAAGGAATTTGGGGAAGTAGATGCCGAATGACGCGTTCGATATACAAAGCATCACCACTGACAGCATGATCAGCCCCGGCACGATGAACGCCCCGTAGGACACGCCCTCGACCTCTTGAATACGACTGCCGATGGCGGTGCCGAAAACCACGAAATACAACGAGGTCGACAGGACCGGTGACAGAAAACTCTGCGCCAGAGTGCGGAAAAACCGGGCCATTTCGAACCGGTAGATGGCGGCGATGGCGGTCCAGTTCATGCAGGATCTCCTGACACAAGATTGACGAAAATCTCTTCCAGGCTCGATTGCCGGGTCTGCACGTCACGTAACACCAACCCCGCCTCGGCCACGTCGTTCAACAATGTAGTGATCCCGGTACGGTCGGCATTGGTATCATAGGTATAGACCAGCGAGTCCCCATTGCCATTCAGCGTCAGGTTATGCGCGGCCAGACAATCTGGGATGGCCTCAATGGGTGCGGTCAGCATCACCTCGATCTGTTTCTTGCCCATCTGAGCCATCAAGGTTGCCTTGTCCTGCACCAGCAGAAGCTCGCCCTTGTCAATTACACCGACACGGTCGGCAATGGCCTCAGCCTCTTCAATGTAATGGGTAGTCAGGATGATTGTCACACCCGCTTGCTTCAACTCGGCCACGATCTCCCACATGTCTTTGCGCAGCTCGACATCGACGCCTGCGGTGGGTTCGTCCAGAAACAGCACGCGCGGCTCGTGGGCCAGCGCCTTGGCGATCAGCACCCGGCGTTTCATACCGCCCGATAATTCCTTGATGGCGCTTTTACGTTTGTCCCACAGCGACAGCTTGCGCAGAATTTCCTCAATCCGGGCATTGTCGGTGCCATAGCCAAACAGCCCGCGCGAAAACCGCACGGTGTTCCAAACCTTTTCAAACGGCTCCAGCGCGATCTCTTGCGGCACAAGGCCAATCATCCGACGCGCGGCGCGGAAATCCGTTTGAATGTCGTGACCGCCAACCGTCACACTGCCCGAGGTTGGAGTGGTGATTCCACAGACGGTGGAGATCAGCGTCGTCTTACCGGCCCCGTTGGGGCCCAACAGCGCCAGAATCTCGCCCTGCTCGATATCCAGTGACACGCCTTTCAGCGCCTCAAACCCTCCGGCATAGGATTTCCGCAAATCCCGGATCGACAGAATTGGTGTCATACATATTCCCCGTTCTGGCAGGGACAGTATCGCGCTGCGCCGGAACAGAACAGAGCCATTTCACAAGCGAGGTACAACCCTGCCCGCTCAAAATCCGCCTTGCAATTCTGCCCAGCCCCGGAAACCCTGCCCTGAAAGGGAAAACACCATGCTGACCGGAACACGCATCATCGAAATCGAAGGACTCGGCCCCGCCCCTTTCGCCGCCATGCTTCTGGCCGATCTGGGCGCCGACGTCATCACCATCCACCGCAAAGGCGGCGCAGTAACGCCAGGTATGCCCGAACAATCGCTTTTGGATCGGGGCAAGCGATCCATTGCGCTGGACTTAAAGGACCCCAACGACCTGAGCACCGCCAAACGCCTGATTGCCACGGCCGATGCCCTGATCGAAGGCTTCCGCCCCGGCGTGATGGAGAAGCTGGGCCTCGGCCCCGAACCCTGCCACGAGACGAACCCTAAGCTGGTCTATGGTCGCATGACCGGCTGGGGCCGGAACAGCCCTCTAGCGCAGACGGCCGGACACGACCTGAACTACATCGCCCTGTCCGGCGCGCTCTGGTATGCATCCTCCCCCGGCGACGCACCGCAAACACCAGCCACCCTTTTGGGCGATATCGGCGGCGGCGCCATGTATCTGGTAGCGGGTATTCTGGCCGGGCTGTTGAATGCGCAGAAAACCGGGCAAGGCACGGTCGTTGACGCCGCCATCTACGACGGCTCGGCCCATATGATGAACCTGCTCATGAGCTTACGGCAGACCGGCAACCTGCATGACACGCGGGGGCAAAGCCTGCTGGACGGCCCCCATTGGAGCCGCACATACGCGTGCTCGGACGCAGGATTCGTCACCGTCCAATGCCTGGAGCCCAAATTCTACGCCGAATTCTTGCGCAAACTGAACCTGTCTGACGACCCGGATTTCCAACAGCAATACAACAGCGAACTCTGGCCAATGCTCACCAATCGCCTGACCGACATTTTCGCCCAACACCCACGCGATCACTGGGCACACCTGTTCCATGGCTCCGATGCCTGCGTCGCCCCGGTCCTCAGTCCCGAACAAGCGCTCGACCATCCCATGAACCAAAGCCGCCAAACATGGACGGCGCAAGACGGCACGCTGCAAGCCACGGCCGCACCACGGTTTTCAACCCATGATTGGCGCCTCAGACCCAGCCCCAGACGCGGCGAACACAGTGACGAAATCCGCGCCGAGATCGAAACACAGCCCGCATCCGCCCCTTCATCTGGCCAAAAATATCCCAGGGGATGAATTGGCCAAAGGTCAAGAAGGGGGCTGGCCACCTCCATCCTGGCTTACCGCGCGCGCACCGTATCAATCATCAACTGAACATTCTCGGGATCCGCATCCGGCGTGATCCCATGCCCAAGGTTGAAAATATGCGGTCCCTTGGAAAACGCCTCTACGATCTTTCGCGTCTCATCCACCAAAGCCTGCCCACCTGTCACCATATGAGACGAGGCCAGATTGCCCTGCACGCAGCCATCCACTTGCACATTGGCCGCCGCCCAATCTGGCGCGACCGAGTTGTCCAGCGCCACACAATCCACGCCGGTGGCCTTGGCAAACCCAACATAGCCCTCTCCGGCCTCGCGCGGGAAACCGATGACCGGAATACCGGGATGGCGCTCCTTGATGGCCTGTGTGATCACTCGGCAGGGCTCAACCGCATATTTCTGGAATGCCTCGCCCTTCAGTGACCCGGCCCAACTGTCAAATATCTTAACCACCTCGGCCCCGGCCTCGATCTGGGCCGACAGATACTCGATCGTCGCCAGCGTGATCCGCTCGAGCACCGCCTCGAACAATGCCACATTCCCCTCGCGCAGCGCATGGGCCGGGCCTTGGTCCGGCGTGCCGCGCCCGGCGATCATATAGGTGGCCACCGTCCAGGGCGCGCCTGCAAAACCGATCAAAGTCGTCTCGGACGGCAATTCCCGCGACAGGATACGCACGGTTTCATAGACCGGCGACAAAGTCTCATGAATCGCATCCACGGGTTTCAACGCATCAAACTCGGCCTGCTGGGTGATGGTCGACAAGCGCGGCCCCTCACCGGTGACAAACCACAAATCCGCGCCCAGCGCCTGTGGCACTAGAAGAATATCGGCAAACAGAATCGCCGCATCGAACCCATAGCGGCGGATCGGCTGCAACGTGACCTCGGCCGCCAGTTCGGGGTTATAGCACAGCGACAGGAAATCCCCCGCCTGCGCCCGCGTCGCGCGGTATTCGGGCAGGTACCGCCCGGCCTGACGCATCATCCAGATCGGCGGCACATCCTGCACTTCACCTGCCAATGCGCGCAGTATCTTCTTTGTCTCGGCCATCTTTGCCCCCAATCATCCGGTTTGCGCCACGGGTCGACCCTCAGTGGCAATTTGTCAAGCTCTGCCCCCATTGTCAGGGCAATGTGACGCGATTAAAGCTTGCGCCATGACACTGACCCTGCCCTCCCCCGACTCACCGCTCAAGATCGGAACACGCGGATCGCCGCTGGCGCTGGCGCAAGCCCATGAGACCCGCCAAAGGCTGGGCACCGCATTTGATCTGTCCGAAGAGGCGTTCGAGATCGTGGTGATCAAGACCACTGGCGACAACCGCGCCATGATCGACGCGGACCGCCCGTTGAAAGAGATCGGCAACAAGGGGCTGTTCACCAAGGAAATCGAAGAGGCAATGCTGCGCGGCGATATCGACATCGCGGTGCATTCCACCAAGGACATGCCGGTGGAACAGCCCGCAGGTCTGGTGCTGGACACGTTCCTTCCGCGCGAGGATGTGCGCGACGCCTTCATCTCGCCAAGTTTGAATTCAATTCACGACCTGCCGCAGGGTGCGACCGTCGGCACCTCGTCCCTGCGCCGCCGGGCCCAATTGCTGAACCGCCGCCCCGACCTGAACGTGGTTGAATTCCGAGGCAACGTGCAAACGCGACTGAAAAAACTGGCAGACGGCGTGGCTGATTGCACCTTTCTGGCCATGGCCGGCATCCGCCGCCTGAACATGGAGGACGTCCCCGCCACCGCCATCGCGCCCGAGGACATGCTGCCTGCCATCGCCCAAGGCACGATCGGTATCGAGCGTCGCAGCGACGATTCCCGCACAGCGTGTATGCTTGAGGCGATCCACGACGCCGAAACCGGACAACGTCTGGCGGCTGAGCGCGCGCTACTCGCGGCGTTGGACGGGTCCTGCGAAACGCCCATCGCGGGTCTGGCCGAACTTCAAGGCGGCCAATTGCGCCTGCGCGGCGAGGTGCTGCGCCCCGATGGATCCGAGGCAATTGCCGAGGAGATCTCCGGCGCGGTGGAGGACGGGGCCGAAATGGGCCGCGCCATGGCAAGTACGCTGCTTCAAAGGGCTGGCCCTGGTTTCTTCGACTGGAAAAATTGAGGAAAAATAGCGGTATGTGATCTAGTTCACTGCCAGCGCGCAGAAATCCGCGCATATTGGGATCACACCGATTGAGAGGTCGGGTTGGTCTCGAATAAGTCGAAGTTTTTTGTAAGTCTGTCCATTTTAAGTGGTATTCGAGGGGGCGAGACGCAACCCTGATATCCGATCAGTTAGGGCCGTTGTCAGCGATGACAGCGGCCCGTTTCCGTTCCATTAACCCGCGCGAATGATCACCTCGACCGCCTTTCGCACCGCATCGCGTGTCAGCTCAAGATCGGCATCTGTCACGGCCAAAGACGGGTAAAGCTTACCCGGTGACTTGAAGACACCACTCGCCCTTAAACTGTTATTGTAGAGCGCGTTGCGCTGGGGGTCATCGTGACGGGCACTGCGATAATCACGGCAGGGGCTATCGGTGAAATAGATGTCGAAAAGGGTTTCATCCCCGCAGATCTGATGTGGAATCCCCGCGTCGGTCAGGGCATCTGTCTGCATTTGCTGCAGGACAGCACCGGTCGCGCGCAGTTGGTCATAGACGCCGTCGCGCCGCAGTACCTCCATCGTTTTCAACCCTGCAACCGAGGCCACCGGGTTGCCCGACAGCGTGCCCAACTGCATCAGCCAGCCACCCTCGCCCACCTGATCCTTGTCGAAATGCTTCATGATCTCGGTGCTTGCACCCAGCGCGGCCAGGGGGAAGCCGCCGCCGATGATCTTGCCCATGGTGCAGATGTCGGGGGTGACGCCATATCTCTCCTGCGCGCCGCCGTAGGCTAGACGAAAACCGGTGACGATCTCATCAAAGATCAGCAGGACATTGTGTTTGTCACACAGGTCGCGCAGCCCTTGCAGATAGCCCGGTAGAGGCGGGATGATCCGTTGCAGCGGCTCGACCATTATAGCGGCGATGTCATCATGTTCGCCCAGCAACGCCGCGACAGCGTCCAAGTCGTTGAAGGGCGCGATCAGCATCTGCTCGGCCACGCCAGCAGGAATACCCGCGCTGTCGGGCACTGCTTGCGGGAAGTTGACCTGTCGGCTGGGGGCGAGGCTCATTTGCGCCTCGGCGCTCATGCCGTGATAGCCGCCCTCGAATTTCAGGATCTTGTCGCGCCCGGTATAGGCACGGGCCAAACGGATGGCGTACATATCCGCCTCACCGCCCGAAGCGACAAAGCGCACCTGTTCGCAACACGGCACGGCGTCGATGATCGCCTCGGCCAGTTCGATGCCTTTGGCGTTGTTGGCGAAAAAAGTCATGCCCTTGGGCAATTGTTCCAGCACCGCCTCCATCACCTCGGGGTGGCCATGGCCCAACAGCATGGGGCCGGATCCGATCAGATAGTCGACATATTCATTGCCATCCTCATCCCAGACACGGCTGCCTTCGCCACGGGCGATGATGATACCCGGGTCGAAATTACCAAAACCCCCTGCGGGCAGAACAGCGTTGGCGCGGGCGATCCATTCGGATTGGGTGTTGATCTTGAGCATCTCAGGCGATCTCCAATATCGGGGAACCAAGGATTTCCAGGTCAGGCGTCACGCCCAATCCGGGGCCTTCGGGCGAGGCGATGCGACCGTCTTTGCGACTGGGGGCATCCGGGCAGAGGCGCGGGCCCACGTATGAGGACAGATCGCAGGTGTTCATCAGCGAGCCATTCGGGGTCGAAGCCGCGAAATGCAACGCGGCGGCGGTGACGATATCGGACCCCCAAGTGCATTCGGCGCAGATCTCGGCCCCCAGATGCACGGTCAGATCGCGTGCGCGGCGCATTGCTGACAGACCGCCGAACTTGGACAGTTTCAACGCCACCGCATCCATGCAGCCCAGTTCATGCGCGCGGAGCAGCGAGGCCAAATCATGCGCGTTTTCGTCGATCTTCATCGGCAGGCCAGTGGCTTGCCGGACGGCGGCGCAATCCTCCAGCGTTTTGCAAGGCTGCTCCAACATCACATCCAGATGCGCCACGGCGCGGCCCGTGCGTGTGGCCTGCAAGCGCGATGCGCCGCAGTTCCAGTCTCCGTAAACGATAGGCCCTGGCCCCACAGCCTCGCGCACTTTGGTCAGGCGTTCGGCATCGGCCTGCCAGTCGGCTTCAACCCCCAGCTTGACCTGAAACTGGCGAATACCGGTCTGATAGGCGGTCTGCGCGATGCGGGCCATCTCATCGGGGTCTATGCAGGTAATCGAGTGATAGAGCGGCATGTCCTTGCGCGTGCGCCCGCCCAGCAGCGCATAGACCGGCTGGCCTGTGGCCTGGCCGAATAGGTCCCATATGGCAAGATCGACGGCGGATTTTGCGTAGCTGTGGCCCTGTAGAAACCCGTCGAGCTTGCGCATCGGGGCATCGGCCCCGAAGGGCGACATTCCGAGGATTTCCGGGGCCATTTCGGTGATCGCAGCTGGGACGCCATCGGCATAGGCGGGCAGATAGTGGGGAATCGGGCAGACCTCGCCCCATCCTTTAAGGCCAGTATCGGTTTCAAGGCAAAGCACATGGGTTTTGACGGTGGCGCAGGTTTTGCCCTCGGCCATGTGGTAGGTTTCGTGGCTGGTGAGGTCGACGGACCAGAGGGTGATGGCGGTGATTTTCATTCAGGCCGTCCTTGGGGTGTTGATGTCGTGCAGTCTGAGGGGCCAGCCCCTCTCTTGGCCTTCGGCCAATTCACACCCCGAGATATTTCTAGCCAGATGAAGGGGCGGATCATCGCGGGGCCTCGTAGGTTGCGATTGGGAGACCGAGGGTATCTTCGTCGGGGTGGACGCCAAGGCCCGGGGTTTCGGGCAGGTGGAGATGTCCGTTATTGTTACGGGGACCGCGACCGTTGGCGATGTCGACGGTGATCATATCCTGGCAGGCCCAGACGGCATGGCAATTCTGATGTGGGATGGTGGCGGCCAAATGCAGGGCCTCGGTATCGGCAAGAACGGTGCCTCCGGTGGCCATGACGAACATGTCGATCCCGTGGGCCAGGGCGATATCGCGCATTCGGGCTGCCTTGGTCAGGCCGCCGACGCGGTTGAGCTTGATGCCAAAGACCTCGGCCAGCCCGTCGCGGGCGATGCGGGCGGCGTCTTGCAGAGTGACGAGGCTTTCGTCCACCGACACCGGCGACGCGTGGCGGGGTGCGATCGCAGCGATGTCATCGAGGGATTCGCAAGGCTGTTCGAAGATCACCTGCAAAGGCTCGCAGGCCTTCATCACGCGCAGCGCCTGTTGGCGAGTCCAGCCCCGGTTCACGTCATAAAGGACAATTTCGCCGGGGCGGCGGAAGCTTTCAACATCTTGGACGCGGGCGATGTCGCGTTCGACGTCTCCACCGATTTTGACCGAATGGGCGATGTAACCACGGGCGCGGTAGCGGGTCATCACCTCGCGCGTTTCTTCAGCAGTTTTGGCGCCGACGGAGGAGGCAATCGGGCGCGGGGTACGGGACCCGCCGCCCATCAGGTCGGCAATTGGCAGGCCCGCAGCCTGCCCGGCAATATCCCAACAGGCCATGTCGATAGGGCTTTTGGCATAGAGATGGCCGGGGAGCGCCGTATCCATGGCGCGTTCCACATCCAACACGCGACGTGGATCGAGGCCCATAATAAAGGGGGCCATGGTTTCAATCCCGGCACGGATGCCTGGGCCGTGGGCGGGGACGTAGGTATGGCCCCAGGGCGTGCCCTCGCCCCAGCCGATCAAGCCAGTATCGGTTTCAATCTTCACCAGCGTTGCGTCCAGCGTTTCGAATTTCAAACGCCCGCCAGACAACCAATAGGGATGCTCAAGCGGCAGGTCGATTTGGTAGACGGTGATGGTTTTGATCTTCATAGAGTGTACTCCGCCACGGGCGCGCCGAGGCTTTTGAAATCCGGGGTGACACCCAAACCTGGCGCATCTGGCGCGTAGAGTTTGCCGTTTCGCGACACAGCCCCGCCGCATCCGGTCGAGCGGGTGTTGTAGTTCATCAGGTCTGTGGTGTTTTGCAGGTATTCCTCGGGCGTAGAGGCGGCAAAATGGGCGACGGTGGCAGTGGTGATTTCACCGCCCCATGTATCCTCGGCCACCACTGGAATACGGTTTTCAATCAGAAAATCGCGCACCCGCCGAGCCTTGCTGAGCCCGCCGAGATTGGAAAGCTTCAGGCAGCAGATCTCGGCCCCCCGGTCCGCGACGATGCGCTGCGCCATGTGCATTCCTGTCAGGCATTCATCCAGCTTCATCGGCTGTTCGGCCACGCGGCGGACCTGTTGGCATTCCTCGTACGTTCTGCAGGGTTGTTCGAGGATAAAGTCCAGGTCGCGCGTCGCCCGAGCCACCTGGATCGCGTTATCCACGCGCCAACCCTGATTGGCGTCGGCCATGGCGATCTCACCCGGTTGCAGCAAAGGGACCGTGGCCCTGATGCGGTCGATATCCGTGGCCCAATCTGCGCCCACCTTGATCTGGAACTGACGGTAGCCGTGATCACGATAGGTGTTCATCTCGTCCACGGTTTCATCGACCGGTTTCTGAGGTGCCACCCGATACATCGGGGCACCGTCCGTCAGCTTGCCACCCAGCAACATCCAGATGGGCTGCACGCAGGCTTGCCCCAGAATATCCCAGCACGCCGCATCAAACGACGCCTTGGCATAGCCGTGCCCCTGCACCAGATGGTCCATCAACCGTTCGATCCGCCCAATCTGACGCGGGTCCTCACCCAGCAGAGATGGGGCCAGCAAACGCGCCAGCGCGGGCACGCCTTGGGAATGCGCGACCATGTAGTTTTCGCCGCAAGGTGTGAACTCACCGCAACCCTGCAACCCAGCATCGGTGTCGATCACCACAATCGAGGCGATGGCCGTCTCAATCGCGTTGCCCGCACCCCAGACATAGGCCCCGCCGACATAGGGCAGCCCGGTCTGATAGATGCGGATGCGGGTGATTTTCATGCGGCGTCCATTCGGGGCAAGGCGTCCAGCCCTTCGCCGCGCCACAGCACGTAGGTCAGGATGGGGCTGTCGGTGGTTGTCATGGCGTGGCTTTGCCAACTGGTGTGCAGACGGGTTTGATTGGGTGTTAGTTCGGCGTCATTACCAGCGACGTGAAACCTCGCACGGCCGGCGGCGATGAGGTACAGTTCTTCGGCCTGGTGGCTGTGCCAATCATAGGCCAATCCCTCACCCCAAAAAGCCACGTAGCCCCGCAGCTTTGTCGAGTGGAAATGGCCCGTGGGACCGAACAGTTCATAATAGCCAAAACGGTTCAGGAAGTCGGCGCCGACTTCGTCTTCGGTGTAAGTCAGCTTCCAATCGGCGAGATGCGCGGTTGCGCAGATCGCCTTCGTAAGGGCTTGGGTCGGCCCCGCATCGGACTGGATCGCCTGCACGAGAGGAACCGCCGGGATCGCGTTTGGCGACACATCAACGGCGCACAGATCATCTGGCCAATCGCCGAACGCAGCCAGATCAGGATGCGTTTGGTGCAGCTGTCGCGCGGCGTTCAGCACATCATCCAAAGTCATGGGATCACCACGATATTGCCCGTGTGCTGCTTGGCGATGAAAGCTGCTTGCGCCTCGCGCAGCTCCTCCAGAGGATAAGTCGCGGCAAGAGCCGGTTTGATCTCACCCGCTTCGATGTATTTGACGAGGTTCTGCATGACTTGCGGATCAATCACGGTAGAGCCGGTGAAGGTCAGGTCGCGCAAATAGAAGGTGCGCAAGTCGAACTCAACCATCGGGCCCGCGATGGCTCCGGAGCAGGTGTACCTTCCGCCGCGCTCGAGGATGTCGATCAGGGTCGGCCAGTAGGGGCCACCGACCACATCTGCGACCACCGTGATCTGTTCACCGTCCAGCACTTTGCGCAGGTTTTCCGGTGCGCGCGGCAGGATCATGTCAGGACCAAGCTCGGTGACGTCGGCATGTTTCGCCTCGGACGCCATTGCGATAACGCGCGCGCCGCGCCGTTTGGCCAGTTGCACCAAGGCACCGCCGACACCGCCCGAGGCTCCGGGCACCAGAACCGTGTCTTTCTCGGTGACATTGGCGCGGGTCAGCATCCCTTCGGCGGTTGAGTAGGAGCAAGAAAACGTCGCCAGTTCCGCATCCGACAGATCAGAGGTAATCGGCACTGCATTCACGGCCAGAGTGGTGGCGTATTCGGCAAACCCTCCGTCCCGTTCCGAGCCGTAGTAGCCGGTTTTGTCCTTGTTGCCGGGATCATCCGGGTCCCGTAACCAGCCATCGGTGATTACGCGCTGACCGATACGGGCGGGGTCGACACCTGCACCCACGGCTACGATATAGCCACAGATATCCGCCCCCTGGATGCGCGGGAAGGTGATCGGGTTGCCGCCCCAGGTGGGGTCTTCCTCACCCACCTCAGCAAACGCGCCGCCGGTTGTCGCGTCGGTGACTGTCTTGGAATACCAACCCGACCGCGTGTTGACGTCCGTGTTGTTCAGACCGCAGGCGGCGACCTTGATCAATACTTCATGAGCCGCAGGTTCAGGGCGAGGCCAGTCTGGGTGCAGTACCATCTGCTCCAGCCCGCCATGACCCATCGTGACCATGGCTTTCATTCTATCAGGCAGAGTCATTGTGCGGCCTCCAGTACGGCGTCGGTTCGTGGCAGCAGGCTTTGCGGATCATAGGCCGGTTCGCCCAGCACTAGCGCTGCACGGGATTGACCGTGGATCACGACCTGCAATGCGGTGCCGGGCGTGGCGGCCTCGGGCTTGATGTAGGCAAAGGCGAGGATCTTGCCGACGGTATGCCCATAGACCACTGAAGCGGTCGAGCCGACCACGCGACCATCCAGCATCACTGCCTCACCGCCATGGCCGTCGATCTCACCATCCGGTTCGATTTCCAGATAGGCGCAAATCCACGGAAGGTCGGTGTTCAGGGTCATGTCCTTGCCCAGATACTCCTTGTCGGTGCGCGCAAAGCGCAGCACGTCCGCCTCGGCCAATGTGACTTCATTGGTTAGTTCACCCGCGCCTTTGAAGCCTTTCTCCATCCGCATCACGTTCATGGCAAAGCTGCCGTAGTCGGCGATGCCATGCGGCTCACCCGCACCCCAAAGTGCGGTGTAAACGTCGAGGCAAGCGGCGTTGGACATGTGCAACTCCCAGCCCAGTTCCCCGGCATAGGACATGCGGAACGCCCAGACCTTGTGGCCTGCGATTGTGATTTCCTGCGCGGACAACCAGCGGAACCCGACATTGGTCAAGTCGGCATCGGTGCAGCGCGCCAGTACGTCCCGCGATCGGGGACCGTTCAGCGACAAGGCTGACCAATCGGACGAGAGGGCGGTAATCTGAACATCCTCATCCGCCCGCTGTTGCGTCAGGTGATCCAGCAAGCGCTGTTCGAAGAACGCGGCGCATACCAGATAGAAGCGATCTTCAGCCATGCGGACAATCGTGGTCTCCAACTCGATCCGGCCCCGGCGGTTCAGCATATGGGTCAGCGTGATCGAGCCCACTTTTTGCGGCATCCGGTTGGCCGTCAGCCGATCCAGCAGGGCGTAGGCATCCGGCCCCGAAACCTCGACCTTAGTAAAGGCGGTGACATCCATGATGCCGACGCGTTCGCGCACCGCTTTGACCTCGGCCGCGACCATGTCGTCGGCGGGCGTGCGGCGGAAGGAATAATGGTCGCGCTGTTCAACCCCATCGCGGGCGAACCAGCGGGGGCGCTCGAACCCATAGACTTCCTCATGCACCGCGCCCTTGGATTTCAGCAATTCATACAGGGGCGATGGCTTGATCGGACGCCCTTCGAGACGGTTGAAATGCGGAAAGGGGATTTCGTGGCGCAGGCAGTAATCTTCCTCGGCCTTAATCACCTGCCAGTCCTTCGTGGCATAGCTGCCGAACCGGCGCGGATCGAACTCGCGCATAGAGATTTCGGCGGCCCCATGCACCATCCAGCGCGCCAACTCACGCGTCAGACCCGGCCCCCAACCAATGCCGATCTGCGTACCGCAGCAGCACCAGTAGTTCTGCACACCCGGCGCAGGCCCGATCAGCGGGTTGCCGTCCGGCGGGTGCGAGATCGCGCCGTGCACGTCACGCTGAATGCCCAGTTCGGCAAAGATCGGCATACGGTTCAGGCTTTCCTCAAGCCACGGCATCACCCGGTCGTAATCCGCGTCGAACAGCCAGTTCTCGTATTCCCACGGGCAATGATCATGCCAGACCGAGTTTGGGTTCTCTTTCTCGTAAATCCCGATCAGCCCGCGCTGTTGCTCCATCCGGATATAACCAGAGACCTTACGGTCGTCGCGGATCACCGGCAGTTCCTTGTCCAGATTCTGGAACTCGGGCACAGGCTCGGTCACGAAGTAATGGTGCGTCATCGAGGTCATTGGCAGTTGCAGCCCCGACCATTCACCCATCTGACGGGCGTAAGTGCCGCCTGCGTTCACCACATGCTCGCAGGTTATGGTGCCCAACTCGGTCTCAACTACCCACCCGCCATTCTCGGCCTGCGTGATATTGGTAGCGCGGCAGTTGCGGAAGATGCGGACGCCTTTTTGACGCGCGCCCGTCGCCATCGCCATTGTCACATTGGTTGGGTCCACATGGCCGTCATCTGGTGTGTGCAGCGCGCCCAACACACCGTCGAGATTGTAGAACGGGTGCAGTTCGGCCACCTTCTCGGGGCCCACCAATTCGATGTTGAAGCCAAGCGAGCGGCCCACGGACAGGGTGTGGCGCAGCCAGTCCATCTCATCCTCGGTATAGGCCAAGCGGAACGAGCCGCAGCCGTGCCATGTGACCGGCTGGCCGGTTTCAGCCTCCAACGCGCCGGAATAGAGACCGATATTGTAGTCCACGCATTTGCCCAGCCCAAAGCTTGAGGTCGAATGCGTGATCTGGCCCGCCGCGTGCCACGTGCTGCCGCTGGTCAGCTCGGCCTTTTCCAGCAGGACGGTGTCATCGCCCCACCCCTCATGCGCCAGATGATAGGCCAGACCGACCCCCATGACGCCGCCTCCAACAATGACCACGCGGGCGTGGGTGGGTAATTTCTTCTCGGACATGACATTTCCTCTTCCCGAGTCGCTTTTCTGCTCGACAGGCTAATTCCACATTTGTACCATCGTCAATCATGAATGACACAAATGTATCATCAATCGTTCTCGACCGCCTCACGGAGGAATGGGAGGCCCTGACGCCCGAGGCGCAAAAGGCCGCACGCTACGTGTTGGAAAACCCCACGGATGTTGGGGTTTCGACCGTGCGCGAGATCGCCGAGGCGGCAAAAGTAAAGCCCAACACTTTTGTCCGCATGGCCCGGCAGGTGGGGTTCGAAGGATACGAAGATTTCCGCGCGCCCTTCCGTGATGCGATTCGCCGGGGCGGCGTCTCGTTCCCCGACCGTGCACGTTGGCTGCAGGATATCGGCAAGTCGGGCGAGTTGGGCGGGCTCTATGCAGACATGATCGGTGCCGCGATCCGCAATATCGAAGAGACCTTTGCCGGAATTGACGCCGCCAACCTAAAGGCGGCGGCCGAGGATATCTGGACCTGTCGCCAGATTTTCACGCTGGGCGTGGGCGTTAATAACGCGAACGCACGGAACTTCACCTATCTAGCGTCAACGGGGATGAAGCAATTCCACGCTATTCCCCGCCCCGGATCAACCCCTGTGGACGATCTAGCCTGGGCTGATGAACAGGACGTGCTGATTGCCATCACATGCCATCCCTACCGGACCGAGGTGATCGACGCCATCAAACTGGCTCGGCAACAGGGAATGACTGTCGTAGGAATCTCGGACAGCCCGGCCAGCCCGGTCATTTTGAACGCGCAGCACGGCTTTGTCGTGGCAGCTGATACACCGCAATTCTTCCCCTCCTCCGTCTCGACCATCGCCTTGCTGGAAACGCTGCTGTCCTTTGTGGTGGCCGTCTCCAGCGACGAAATCGTCGAGAGGGTTGAGCGGTTTCATCAACGCAGACACCAACTTGGCCTCTACGCGGAGGAGCCCGAATGAACGCCCCCCTGACCCATTCACTGGACGCGCGATACTATACCGACCCCGCGATTTTCGCGCAGGAGATGCAGGGGCTGCTGGCCCGAACCTGGCAATTCGCGGGCCACGTGGCGCAGGTGCGCGAACCGGGTGATTACTTTGCGTTCGAGATCGCGGGGCAAAACCTCTTCTGCATTCGGGGTCGCGACGGGGAAATCCGCACATTCTACAATGTGTGCCAACACCGCGCGCACGAGATGGTCAGTGGCGCGGGTAATACCCGCGTGGTCGTCTGCCCCTATCATTCTTGGACCTATGAACTGACGGGCCAATTGCGCGCCGGCCCGAATATCAAATCGGTTCCCGGTTTCGACCGCAGCGCGATCTGCCTTACCTCGGTTCGGACCGAAGTGTTCAACGGCTTCATCTTCGTCAACCTCGACGATGATGCAGCCCCCATGGACGATTGGTATCCCGGCGTGCGCGAGGAAATCGGTGCGTTTGTACCGCATATCGACGATTTGGAACCGCTGGAATGGGTAGAAATTCCGGAAAACTGCAACTGGAAGGTCAGTATCGAGAATTACTCGGAATGCTATCACTGCCCAACCAACCACCCGACCTTTGCCGAAGGTGTGGTCAAGCCCGAGACCTACGACATCCAGCCCGATGCCAGCGGCGGCTATGTCCTGCGCCACACGACCGAGTGCCAGAGCCTCGACAAGATGACCTACCCCATCGACCTGTCAGTGCCCCACGCGGGCGACTACCAGTCGTGGTTCCTGTGGCCCATGTTCTCGTTCCAGTGCTATCCTGGCAACGTGCTGAACACCTATCACTGGCGCGCCCACGA
Source organism: Ruegeria sp. N8 (assembly GCF_056531325.1). Taxonomy (NCBI): domain Bacteria; kingdom Pseudomonadati; phylum Pseudomonadota; class Alphaproteobacteria; order Rhodobacterales; family Roseobacteraceae; genus Ruegeria; species Ruegeria sp. N8. The sequence goes on from NZ_JBQFLQ010000003.1 coordinate 247,981, forward strand.
CGCCGATCGCTGCACTGTCTGGCGCGGATGGTATACCGAGGGCGGATCGGAAAGCGCCGTCATCCGCCAACTGGCCGTGCAAGACCGCGAGACAACGGTCGAAGAGGATATCCGTCTGGTCGAATCCGTCCACCGCGGCCTGAAGTCCCGCGGATACCGCCCCGGCCCGCTGGTGTTGGACCCCGGTTGCGGCGTGATGTCGGAACATTCAATCGCGCGCTTGCAACACTGGATGCGCGAAGCCATTGACGACTGACCTACCCGAAGGCGAAGAAAATTCGACGAATTTTCTCGGCTCAACACACAACAATTGTCCACGACTCCCGAGGTGAAAATGTCAGACCTGTTCAACGAAAACTTGTTTCTAAAAGGACTGGAACAACGCAAGAGCACTCTTGGCGCAGAATATGTGGAAAAGAACCTCGCGGCTGCTGACGACTTCACCCGCCCGTTCCAAGAAGCGATGACAGCCTGGTGCTGGGGCTTTGGATGGGGCGATGATGTCATCGACGCCAAAACACGGTCGATGATGAACCTGTCGATGATCGGCGCCTTGGGCAAGATGCATGAATGGGAGATTCACTGCAAAGGCGCGATCAACAACGGCGTTACGCCCGAAGAGATCCGCGCCATCATCCATGTGATCGGAATCTACTGTGGCGTACCCCAAGCCCTTGAATGTTTCCGCGTGGCGCGCAAAGTTCTGGGGCATACGTAAATCACGCCCCAAGCCCATGCGGATCCGAGCACGCGATGACCGACGAACCCCTGCCACCCGTCCTTTTGCTGACCGGAACAAATGCCGCTGCCTGGACGATGGCGCCCGTCCGCCAAGTCTTCGAACAAGCGGGTTATAGCTGTCACAGCCTGACCTATCGCCACCACGATCTGCCTCCGGGCCCGGATCGGGACGCCAAGCTGATCGGGCTTAGCATTGCCGACTATGTCGAAGATGCACGACGCGCCATCAATGAGATCGGACAAACCCCGATTGTCGTTGGCCATTCGCTCGGAGGCGTGGTCGCTCAGCTTTTGGCGGCACAAGGTCTGATACGTGCCGGAGTTCTGCTGAACAGCAGTATCGTCGATGGTGTCCTGCCCACCACCGACAGAGAGCGCGATCTTGGAAAACTGTTCATCTCTGCCGGAGCTTTCTGGGATCAAGCCTTGGGTCAGGATTTCGAGCTTTTGGCAACCTACGGGTTGAACACTCTGCCAGAGGCGCTGCAACACGACATCCACCAGCGGTTAGGCACCGAGTCCGGTCGGGTGCTGTTCGAATTCGTGTTCTGGATGTATGACAGCGCGCAAACGACCCTGATCGACCCGCACAATGTGACATGCCCGCTCTTGTTCGTTTCTGGCACGGAAGACAAGGCCGTGGCGACCAGCACGGCCCAGGCGATGGCGAACCGCTATGACACAGCCGAGTTCATGCCCGTCGAGGGGGCCTGCCACTATATACAGTTTGACGCTCAATGGAACAAAACGGCGCAAACTGTGGTGGATTGGGTCGGGCAACTTGACGGAATTAAATGACTCTTTTCTCAGTAAGATGTTTTGTGTGCCGCGCACCAACGCGTAACCGGACTCCGGTAATCCGGTGCAACCCCAAATCGCTGACCAAAGGTATTTTTGGCCCCAATGTAAACAAATGGCGGAGACGAAGGGATTCGAACCCTCGAGACGGTTTCCCGCCTACTCCCTTAGCAGGGGAGCGCCTTCGACCACTCGGCCACGTCTCCGCTGGCCGGTATATCCTTGCCGGACGGCCAGATACAAGGCGATTTTCAAAGGGTTTCGCATTTTTCTTCCCAGCACCATCCGATTGCCGGGAACGACGACGAAAACCCAACCGCTCTGGGGTTGGGGTGGGTGCACAGACGACCCAGGATCCCCCCCTCACCAACATCAATTTTAGAAAACTTGCCAAACATGTGCTGTTTAAGGCATATTTGATCAGACATAAACTTAATAAATTTAATATTTTGAATATATAGGGGGCACAAAACCGGGCAGTGAGCAATTTGCTCACCATACGAGCTATGGGGGAATGGAAGCTTGGCCTGGTTAAGAGTGCTATTCGTTTTAATGTGTCTATTGCTGGTGCCTGCACAGGTGCTGGCCAATATTGGAAAGGTGATTGGTGTCAAGCCAGGCGCGGAAATCACCCGAGGTGGAAAATCACAACCGTTGCTAGCCGGAATGGATGTCGCGTCGGGGGATTCGATCTCGACCGACGGGAACGGGCTGGTGCAACTGGTCTTTGTCGATGAAACCAAAATAGCCATCGGGCCGAATGCCAGTATGGTCCTGGACGTGACGATGCTGCGCGGCAATCGCAAGGCAAAATCATTTGCGGTGCAGGCATTGGGCGGCAGTTTCCGCTTCATTTCAGGCAAAAGCAAAAAGCGGGCCTATTCGATCAAGACCCCGACGGCGACGATGGCCGTGCGCGGGACAACGTTTGACATGTGGGTCATTCCGGGCGCTCAGAGCGCCATGTTGGTGCTCGAAGGCACGGTCCGCATGTGCGGAAATGGCGGTTTTTGCCACTCGGCAGGCAGACAGTGCAGTTTGTTTGCAACCAACCAGCGGGGTGGAGTCGGGCGTCCGGTGGATCAGGCACAATATGATCTGGCGCTACAAACCGGATTTCCCTTTATCCAATCTCAACTGGACCTGCTGAGCCCTCTGCAGGTCGGTATTGGTGGGTGCGCGGGCGAAGCGGCCCCCTTGCCCGTGCCCAAATCCGATCCGCCGCAGCCACCACAATTCGTGCAAGAATCAACGCCTCAACCGGTTGTGCTGCCTGAACCCCCGGCTCCCGAGCCACCCGTCCCGGATCCAGAACCGGATCCAGAGCCTGAACCGGAACCTGAACCGGAACCTGAACCCGACGTGAAAGGCAACCGTTCCGGTCAGGCCGACGGTTCCAATCCCGGCGGGCAGAGCGGCAACACGGATGGGTTTGACAATCCGGGGAAAGCCAAAGGTAAAGGTAAAGGCCGAGGCAAGGGCAAACGCGCCTGAATAGAAACGACGCCAGATTTAGTCGGAGGCCGACTTGCGTTTGAAATCCAAAGAGAGAACGGGACGGCGACGGGCGTTTCGCCTGGTCGGGCTTGGCCTGATTCTGTTTGGATGCTTCATCCGGATCATGGACCCTTACCCAGTGCGGATGTCGCGGATGATCTATTTCGATTTGCTGCAACGGATGTCGCCCCGCGAATACACACCTGACCTGCCGGTGCGAGTCGTGGATATTGACGAAGAGTCTCTGGCCAATTGGGGCCAATGGCCCTGGCCACGCACATTGCTGGCGCAGATGGTCCAGAACCTGGGTGAGAATGGCGCAGCGGCTATTGCTTTTGACATGCTGTTTGTCGAACCGGACCGATACTCACCCGCCCGGTTGCTCAACGACCCTGCGCTGGACGGCGTTCTGACCGTGGAACGTCATGCACAGAAGGTGGACTATGACGTGCTTTTCGGGCTCGAAGCCGCCCATTGGCCGGTGGTGATGGGCACGGCGGCTCGTATCTCGCAGGAGGGCAGCAATGTTGCCCCCAAGGCCGGGATCATCGAGATCGGAGAAGCACCGACCTCCGGATTGATCTCGGTCCCTCATTGGACCCCGATCGCGCCTCCCTTGGATCGCAGCGCTGCGGGGATTGGCGGGGTAAACGTCTCGCCACTGGGTGGTACCGGGATCATTAGACGCGTCCCAGTTTTGTGGGGCGGTCCGAACGGTCCGATGCCCGGTTTGGGGATCGAAGCGCTGAGGGTCGCGCTGGACGCACCGTTCATTCTGACCGAGGGCTCGGCAGATGAGGAAGGGATCATGCTCGCGGTTGAGCTGGGAGATTTCCGCCTGCCGACCACCGAAAACGGTGAGGTCTGGGTCAGGTATCGACATGACCAGCCGGACCTTTACCTATCGGCCGACAGGGTCATGCAAACCCCAGGTGATCCCGCACTCAGGGCGGAGATCGAAGGACGGATTATCCTTGTCGGTACCTCGGCGGCGGGTCTGTTCGACATGCATCAGACCGCGCTGGGCGAGTCGGTGCCGGGCGTGTCGATCCACGCGCAGTTGCTGGAGCAGATTTTTACAGGTGAAATGCTAAACCGGTCGGATGTGACGGCAGCACTGGAGCTGGTGTCTTTCGTATTGCTAGGCCTGATCGTGATTGCAGTGATGTCCAGTTTTGGCGCGGTCGCCTCATTCGTTGCTGGCGGGGTGGCAGCGGCCGCGGTTTTGGGCACCAGCTGGCTTGCTTTTCAGAACCAGCTCACCCTGTTTGACGTGACCTTTCCGCTGCTGGGTGGAATGGCCAATTTCGGCTTACTGGCGGGGTACCTATTTGTCACGACCGAGCGGGAAAAGCGGGAAATCCGGCAGGTGTTCTCACACTACGTTGCCCCGGAAATTCTGGATGAGATGGAGGTTTCGGGCCATCGCCTGCAACTGGGTGGCGAGACGCAGGAAATCACCGTCATGTTCTCGGACATCAGGGGGTTTACGCCGCTGTCTGAATCCGTGTCGGCCACTGATCTGGTGGCATTGCTGAATGAGCTGTTCTCACAGGTCGGAGATCAGATCCTGCACGAACGGGGAACCATCGACAAGTTCATTGGCGATGCGGTCATGGCGTTTTGGAACGCGCCGCTGCCAGTCGAGGATCATCCCTGCCGCGCCGCCCATTCAGCGCTGTTGATGCGGCAGGCCTTGATCCGGTTCAACGCCTCCGATGTCATGAAGGGTCGCCCACCGATCGCATTGGCGACAGGATGCGCCACCGGTCTGGCTTGTGTGGGCAATATCGGATCGCGCAGCCGGTTCAACTATACGGTCATTGGCGATGTGGTGAATGTGGCCGCTCGGATCGAACAAAGCTGCCGCCACGTGGAATATGACATCCTCGTTTCCAGCTCCGTCTACAAGGCCGCGCGGCAGGATCTGGCGATGCTCGAAGCTGGATTTGTCGATCTGAAGGGCAAGTCCGAGCTTGAGGCTGTTTTTCTTCTGGTTGGTAACACTACGCTGCGCACTTCGCCTGGGTTTATGGAACTCGCGGCGGCGCATGGCGATATGATCGCAGCCATTCGACAGCGGCAATCCTATGTGCAGATCAAGAAGCACTGCAACCTGTGCGCAACGCTGGCGACCGAGGTCGAACCGGGGCTTCGCCCGTTCTATCAAGCTGTTCCGGGTCGGGCGGCTGATTTCCGGTCAGATGTACAATCGGACCAGATCATGTTCAGCCACCGCGCACAGGCGAACCTGCCTTCGGCTTAGATCCGACCTGGTTACATCAGGTCGTTTTCCACATCCTCGGCGGAAATGCCCAAAGCGTCCAAACCGTTTTCCAGATGATCCGACAGATGTGGCGTTCCGATCAGGTAATCCGCGCAGGGGGTCGAGGCCTCGGACTTGGCGGTGGCGATGGCTTCGGCCAGATCTTCGGCGAAAAAGCTTTCGCGCCCGATCCACATGACCGCAACCAATTCGGCCTGCTCATCTTCACCCATCCGGTCGATGAAAGCGCGCAGCTCGCCCTCGGCCCGGTCCAACTCACGTCCCATCATGGCGACCTGAGCGATTTTTCTTGCCGAGATTTCCAACATGTCCCAACTCCTCGTGTTCGCGGTCTCTATAGTACCACAACCACCCTCGCCGGGCTGAGTCTTTGATCTTACGCAAACCAGGGCCAGGAGCCATTAATCTTGCGCCATTGGTTTGACCGATTTTGGTTCTGACAAGGCACATCCTTGCTGGAATAGTGGTTCTATTTCTAAAGGATGTAACGCAGTTCAGAGGCAAAATCAGTCAAATCCTTCGGACGCATGAACAGCTGCAAAGCAGCGGCTTTGATCGCTTGAAATTGACACCGCCAGTCCCTGCGCACCCAAAAGCACTGCTTTTTTGCCGTTCGCGCGCCAGTGGCGCAAGATTAATGGCTCCTGACCCTAGGGCTCGCGGATGCGCGAAACCGGATGATCGGGCACGGGTGCATGGCGGAACGGACGAAAACGCGCCTTCTTCAACTTAAGCTTCAACGCCTGCCAAAGGATCAGGAAAAACGCGCGCCGCGCGCCGAAGGGACGCCGGACCAAGGACCATAGGATTGTCCGATCCGACAGCGGTGCGCGTGGGCCGCTGAGGGTCGCAATCAACCCGCCTTTCTCGCGGCCATAATCGATCCAGACACCTACCTTGTCAGGCCGATAGTCGAAGCGAAATGTATAAGATCCTTCGATTTTCTGGAACGGTGATACGTGCATCAACTTGTCCGCCACGATCCGGTCCGAGGGCTGAATGGGCGCGAAATTCGGGTTGTGGCACAGATAACTGTGCCGCGTGCCAAAGGTATTCGTTACCTCGGCCACGACAGCGTAAAGCTGATCATCCTCATCGAAACAGAACCAGAAGCTGACCGGGTTGAATACGTGACCCAGCACGCGCGGCTGCGTCAGCAGGGTCAGGGTTGCGGGTTGTGACACACCCAACTGTGTGAACTGATCGCGCAGCCATGCCGCGCCCCGGCCTTTCCCCGGCACACCGCCGTGATCGCGTTTGCGCCAGTTGACGATGTTCGCGCGGTCCAAAGAAAACAAACGTGGCGTCTGAACCTCGGCCTCGGGGTTCAGGAGGATATAGTCGACCGAATACCGGAAGGCATTTTCAATCGCCCCCTTCCGACCATGATAAGTGTGGCCTGCGATATGGTCGATCCGGTTCATGCCACTTTTTCCAATCTGCCTGTAAACCGTTCAATCGGCGCTGTTTTCGCCTGTCCTTGGATATTCACATTACGCTGAAAACACTGCAACGGATTAAAATTATCTGTGAGAGTGATCCGACTTGGGACCTTCTACGTAATATGGTTATGTTTACCGAGAGCGATACCGCGCGCTTGGATGAACCGGTGGCCGACGGGCCCGTAGTGAGGCCATTGCGCGTCAAGCGACGCATCAAGGGACGACCGGTGAACCACGCAAACGGCAGTTGTGAGACCAGAACCGAATGGGTGGGCCATGTGGCCCGCATCCGGGACGCGCAGGATCAGGCGGCTTTTGCCGAACTGTTTCAGCATTTTGCGCCTCGGGTCAAAGCGTTCCTGATCAAGTCGGGGTCGGATGCGGCCATGGCTGAGGAATGCGCGCAAGAGGTGATGGCGACCTTGTGGCACAAGGCGCATCTGTTCGACCCAACTCGGGCGACCGTGGCCACATGGGTGTTCACGATTGCACGGAATAAGCGCATCGATGTGCTGCGCAGGCAACGCCGCCCCGAGCCCGAAGATCTGGGATGGGGTCCCGAGGCCGAGCCGGATCAGCACGACGTCATGGCGCTGCAACAGGAAACCGCGCAGCTGCGCGACGCGTTGACCGCGTTGCCCGAGGCGCAAAGAGAGTTGATTGAAAAGGCCTATTTTGGCGACCTGAGTCATCGCGAGATCGCCTCGCAGACCGGATTGCCGTTGGGCACGATCAAATCACGTATTCGGCTGGCGCTGGACCGCTTGCGCCATGCTATGAACTGAGATTACGATGATGAGCAACAAGATCAAACATCACCTGACTGACGACCTGCTGATGGCCTATGCCGCAGGCACCCTTCCCGAGGCGTTCGACCTGATGGTCGCCACGCATCTGACCCTGTGCGACCATTGCCGCGCGCGGGCTGAAAGCTTTGATGCGGTGGGCGGGTGCGTGTTGCAGGAACAGGACGCCACCGTCAGCATGAACGACGGGTCGCTGGCCGCGACTATGGCGATGATCGCCCAAGGTGCCCCTGTTGCCAAACCGGTGCGTGCGGGCTGTTCAGTCCTACCGACTCCGTTGCAGGATTATGTGGGCGGCGACGTCAATGATATCAAATGGCGACCGATCGGCATGGGCGTGAAACAGGCGATTCTGCCGACCACCCATGAGGCGACTGCGCGTTTGTTGTTCATTCCCGCCGGGGCTGCCGTGCCGGATCACAGCCACAATGGAATGGAATTGACGATGGTGCTGCAGGGCGCATTTTCGGATGAGGTCGACCATTTCGCACGTGGCGACGTGGAAATCGCAGATGAAGACCTGCACCACACGCCGACTGCAGATATTTCTGAGGATTGCATTTGTCTGGCCGTGACCGATGCGCCACTGAAATTCAACAAGCTGATGCCGCGCCTGTTCCAGCCGTTTCTACGGATCTGAAGATAGGTGTGCATCTTGCTCAACTGACCTTGCTGAACGGAGGGTTCTTGCATGATGAAACACCTGATCTTTGTCGCAGCGACCTTGGGGCTGACCTTCCCGGTCTCGGCCCAGAGTGTCGCCGAGGTCAAATTCCAACCCGGCAACTATGGCACGATGGTCAGCGGCACCATCACCGGGAATGAATATTTCGACTATTTGCTCGGCGCGCAGGCCGGGCAGGAGATGTTTGCCGAACTCAATGTCAGCGACACAAATGGCAACGGTGTGATCTATTTCAACATCCTGCCGCCGGGCAGCGAGGGCGAGGCAATTTATATCGGTTCCATCGACGGCAACACGGCGCGTATCAATCTGCCTCAAAACGGAAACTATACGATCCGGGTCTACCTGATGGGCAATGACCGCGATACCGGCAAGGCAGTTGGCTATAATCTGGATCTGTCGATCCAGTAGCGCCTACCCCTCGGTCTTACCCAGGGGCACCACGTTGGTGTGATCGTCCGGGGCCAGTTCCTCGAAATCGAAATTGTCCAGCCGCTGCGCCCGGCGGCCAGCCTTTTCGGCGCTTATTTTGATATCTGAGATATCCTTGGCGGCCTGCCCGAAGTGTCGATCAAGGTTCGAGACGCGGTCGCCCAGACGTTCGACATCCTTGTGTAGCATGCCCAGTTCCTTGCGAATGGCACCGGCCTGTTCGCGCATCCTGGCGTCTTTCAGGATCGCGCGCATGGTGTTCAGCGTGGCCATGCAGGTGGTAGGTGACACGATCCAGACCCGTTTGCTGAAACTCTCCTGCACCAATTCGGGGAACTTTGCGTGCAACTCGGCATAGACTGCCTCGGACGGCAGGAACATCAGCGCGCCATCTGCGGTTTCGCCGTCCAAGATGTATTTCTCGGCAATGTCGTTGATATGTTTGCGCACGGTGCTTCGGAACATCTGCACCGCCGCTTTTAACTCGGCATCATTGGTGGACCCGATCAGCGCCTCATAAGCCTCAAGCGGGAATTTGCTGTCGATCACGATGGGACCCGGCGGGTTCGGCAGGTTTATCAGGCAATCGGCGCGCCGCCCGTTCGACAGCGTGGCCTGCAATTGGAAACTGTCCGAGGGCAGCGCCTTCGACACGATGTCATTCAGCTGAATTTCCCCAAACGCGCCGCGGGTCTGCTTGTTCGACAGGATATCCTGCAAGCTCAACACATCGCCCGACAGTTTGGTGATATTGTCCTGCGCCTTGTCGATGGCGGCGAGGCGCTCCTGCAATTGCGTCAGCGATGTAGCGGTCTGTTTCGACGAGCCATGCAGCGACTCCTTCATCCGCTCCTGCATTTCGGCCAGCGCACGGGCAGATTTCATCGCGTTATCCGCCAGCCGATCATTCATCTGCTGCTGGACTGAGGACAGGCGCGACTCAACCGTTTGAATCACCTGCACCTGCGCATTGGCCTGCGTGTCTGACACATGCTGGAGCCCCCCGCGCAATTGTTCCTGCCCCTGCCCCAATTGCTGCACATGCTGACCCAAATGCGCCATCTGCCGCGCCAGCGGCTCGGCCATGCGTGCCGACCGCTGCGCCGCCCGCAGTGACAGAAACAGCAGCAGCAGGATCAGCGCCACCACGCCGCCCCCAATCAGGATCACGGGGTCGTTCAGGGCGATTTGGGTGCCAGCAATCTCGATCATGTCGCCTCGGGTGTTCTTGTTTTATTCTTCATATCGCGCGCACGCGGCGGGATCAACTGCGCCCGAACAGACGTTCGATATCTGACAGTTTCAGTTCCACATAAGTCGGCCGCCCATGGTTGCATTGACCGGAATGGGGCGTCGCCTCCATCTCGCGCAGCAAGGCGTTCATTTCCTCGGCTCGCATCCGACGGCCCGACCGGACCGAGCCATGACAGGCCACCCGGCTGAGGATCGCCTCGATCCGCGCCTGCACAGTCTGGCTTTCGCCCTGATCAGCCAGTTCATCAAGGATATCCAAGATCATCGCGCGGGCGTCGACTTCGCCCAGAATGGCCGGGGTTTCACGCACGGCGATGGCCCCGCCGCCGAAGGGTTCCAACGTCAGGCCAAGTCGGGTCAGGTCGTCGGCCACGGCCAGCAGCCGCGCGCAGTCGCCGTCGGACAGTTCCACGATCTCGGGGATCAGCAGCGCCTGCGCGGCGACGCCGTTCTCAGCCATCTGGTGTTTGAGCTTCTCATAGACCAAGCGTTCATGCGCCGCGTGTTGATCGACGATCACCATGCCATCGGCGGTTTGGGCGATGATGTAATTTTCGTGCACCTGCCCGCGGGCCGCGCCCAAGGGCAAGTCCTGTGCCGGAGGTTCCTCCGCGGCGACCGGAGCGGGTTCGACAATGCTGCCGCTGTAATCCTGCGACAGTTCCGCAAAGCCCGGCGCCTGGGCCCGGTAGGCCGTGTGCCGCGCCGCTGCTGAGGGTCGATCCATTTGATACACCCGCGCCGGAGCGGGCTGCGCAGGCTGCGCCGCTTCCGGCCGCATCGCGCCCAAAGTCGCGTTTGCCACGGTCGAGGAAGCACGATGCCCTGCCTCGGCCAGCGCGTGGCGCAGGGCCGAGACGATCAGCCCCCGCGCTACGCCGGGATCGCGAAACCGGACCTCGGACTTCGCCGGATGCACGTTCACATCCACCAGTGTCGGGTCACAGTCTATGAACAGCGCCGCCGCCGGGTGGCGGTCACGGCTCAGGAAATCGAAATACGCCGCCCGCAGCGCCCCGGTCAGCATCTTGTCCCGCACCGGACGGCCATTGACGAACAGGTACTGCGCCACCGCAGCACCGCGCGAATAGGTCGGCAAGGCGGCGTATCCGTACAGCCTGATCCCCTCACGCGTAGCGTCGATCTGCAACGCGTTCTCGGCAAACTCGCGCCCGATCACGTGAGCCAGACGGGCGTGCAAGGCATCGAACAGATCGCCATTCTCTCGGTCGGCGCGGAAGGTCACGCGCCCCTCTCCCCCGCCCGAGACATCGCGCAGGGTGAAGGTGATCGCGGGCTCTGCCATCGCCAGACGTTTCACGGTGTCGGTGATCGCCTGTGCCTCGGCCCGGTCGGTGCGCATGAATTTCAGCCGGGCGGGCGTGGCAAAGAACAAGTCGCGCAGCTCGACCACCGTGCCCGCGCGCAAGGCTGCGGGTTTCACCGCCTCCATTCTGCCACCCGAGACGTGAACCAACGCGGCCTCGGCCCCCGGCACGCGACTGGTAATGGTTAGTCGACCTACGGCCCCCAGCGAGGGCAGCGCCTCGCCCCGGAACCCAAATGTGTTGATGTTCAGCAGGTCCGAGCCGTCGATTTTCGAGGTCGCGTGCCGCGACAAGGCCAGCGGCAGATCATCTGCCGCAATCCCGCAGCCATCATCTGTGACGCGAATCAGCGTCTTGCCGCCATCGGCAATATCAATGGCAATTCGGGTCGATCCTGCATCAATCGCATTCTCGACCAGCTCTTTCACAGCCGAAGCGGGGCGTTCAACAACCTCACCCGCCGCGATACGGTTGATCGCAGCGTCGTCCAATTGCCGAATTACGGGACGGGAATCGCTGATATTGGGGTTTGCCTGCGCCATACCCCCAGACCTAGCACAGACGCGCACGATTCTACCACTGGTTTGCAGAGGTCAATTTTCTGATTGAGGGGGCGTTCGGACAATCGTCGTGTCACCGAGAAAAGCAACACAGAGGCAACGATTGTCCGAACGGTCCAATGTGAGCGGTGGTCGTTCGCTTGATGCGGCGTTCGTAGCACGAAAAGGCTATTGAGGCTTGCGAACTCTGGCCAGTCAGTGGTGTTGGGCAAAGTTCAGCCGACATAAGCGCGCGTTTACGCCGATCCCGGTGCCCCGGCGCGCGTCCGGCATGGCCCCCAGATTGCCGCCACGGCCAGGATCAGCCCAGCTACTGTTGCGATCATACCCGCCGCACTGACGGCATCCGCCATGCCCAACCACAGGGGGCCATATCCGGCCAGCACATAGCCCAGCACGGCCGAGGTCACTGCAAAGGCGACGGACCAGGCGATTTGCGTTTCCAGCCGATTGGTCATCATCCGTGCGGCTGCGGGTGGGCAGATAAACATGGCGATCACGATGATCGACCCCACCGCATCAAACGCTGCTACGGCAGCGATGGCAGCGGTGATCACCAGCGCAAACCCAAGCGGGCCGGTCCGGATACCGATGGTGCGGGCAAAGCCCTCGTCGAAGGTAGAGACCTTGAGCGGCCGCCAGAACAGCCATGTAAACGCAGACACCGCAGCCAGCGTCAGTGCGATGCGCAACAGTTCAGGCGGCAGGCCCGCCAGTGCGTCAATATCCAAAAGCGACGACCAACCCACTGCGTCCAGCCAGATCAGGCTTTCCAGATTGCCGTAAAGCGCATGTTCCACGTCCAGATGCACGGTCGAAGTATCGGTCTGCTCCAGCAATAGCACCCCGGCGGCGAACATAGTGGTAAAGACCACACCCATCGCGGCACCGGATTCGATCTGGCCCAGCCTCCGGATCGCCTCGATCATCACCACGGCGACCACCGCGGCCCCTGCCGCACCCAGCATCATGGGCCAGGTCGAGATCGCCCCGGTCAGGATAAAGGCCACCACAATTCCCGGCAGCACCACATGGCTGATCGCATCGCCAATCAGCGCCTGTTTGCGCAGCACCAGAAAGTTGCCCGGTAACGCGCAGGCAATCGCCGCAATAGTGCCAATCAGCAAGGGCGTTAAGGACAGGGGTACAAACTCTTCACCGCTCATGCCACCACCCCCTGCGGGCCGCCGATCTGGCGATCGATCTCAGCGATCTGGTCGCGGGTCAGGACGGTCTCAATATCGCGCAACCCGTCATAAAGCGCGGCTGTCGCCTCATGCGCCTGATCGGCGCGGACGATTTCCCAGCGTTTTTCATCCCGCAGGGCCTTGGCCGCGCGGGCCTTGCCAGCCTCGGTCGCGACCCCATCGGCGCGGGCCAGGCCTGCGCGTTTCAACAGGCGCAGGGTCAGGGGTTCGTAGATCTTCTGCCCCTGCGCCAACGCCAGCAGGCCTTGACGAATATGAACCCGGCGCTGAAAGCGCAGATGACGCAGAACGGCGGCCAGAACGCCACGCACCGGAGCAAGCAACAGCGACAGGGCAAACAGGGCAAAGCTGACCAGCACGATGATCGGACCCGTCGGCAGGTTCGGGGCCGAGGCCGACAGCGCCGCGCCGGCATAGCCCGAGACACCTCCGGCGACCCCTGCCAACAGGACCACCCGGTCGGACCGTTCAGTCCAGAACCGTGCCGTGACGGCAGGGATGATCAACAATGCCACGATCAGGATCAGTCCGACGATTTTCAGGCCGACCACGGTGACGGCCATCACCAGCCCCATCATCGCAAGGTCGATGCGATGCACCGGCAGCCCTAGGGCGGCAGCATATTCAGGGTCAAAGGCCACCATCGTCATGGGTCGGCGCAGGATCATCACCAGTACCAGCGTCGCAGCGCCTCCGACAGCGATGATCAGTGCATCCGCCCACAGCATCCCGGCGGTCGAGCCCAACAGGAACCCTTCCAACCCCGCCTGACGACCCACGCCCATAGTCTGGATCACAGTCAGCAGTACGATACCGAAGCCAAAGAACACCGACAGAACCGCGCCGATCGCGGCATCCTCGGCCAACCGCGTGTGGCGGGTCAGCCAGTTCATGCACAGCAGGCCCACCCAAGCCGACAGGGCCGAACCAGCCAGCAGTCCCAGCAGGTTGCGTCCGTCGCCGCCAAAGGCAACCAGCACCATGAAGGCCAGACACACACCGGGCAGCGTTGCATGGCTGATCGCATCGCTGACCAGCGCGCGTTTGCGAAGAAACAGGAACGTGCCCGTCACCCCCGCCGACACGCCCAGCAGCGCAGCCCCAATGGCAACAAGCGAGGCGTTATAGCCCAGCTGAAGGGTCAGAGCGTCCCAAAGCATGGATTATCCCAGCGCGCGCGAAATCTGGTCGATCTGAGCGGTGGCCAGACGGCCCCCATAGGCGGCCTGCAAAGTCTCGGCTGTGAAAGCCTGATTCACAGGACCTTCCGCCACCTTGCTGGTATTGATCAGGAAGACATGGTCGAAATAGTCGGTGACGGTGGCCAGATCGTGATGCACGACGACCACGGTCTTCCCAGCCTCTTTCAGCGTTTTCAGCACTGCAATGATGGCCTTTTCGGTGGCCGCATCGACCCCGGCAAAGGGTTCGTCCAGTAGGTACAGATCAGCATCCTGCGCCAGAGCGCGCGCCAGAAACACCCGCTGTTGCTGACCGCCCGAAAGCTGACCGATCTGACGGTCCGCGAAATCACGCATGCCGACACGGTTCAGGCAATCCATCGCACAAGCCATATGCCGAGCACGAACACGGCCCAACAGACCCAACTGACGCGACAGACCCATCAGGACCACGTCGATCACGCGGGTCGGGAAATCCCAATCCACGCTGGCGCGCTGCGGGACATAGGCGATGTGGGCGCGTTGGGACTCGAGCGGTTGACCGTTGACCGTTACCAGCCCCGAAAGCGGCGACACGATCCCCAGCGCGGCTTTCAACAAAGTCGACTTGCCCGCGCCGTTTGGCCCGATAATGGCTGTCATCGCGCCGGGCTGCACCGTCATATCCACCGAGAACACAGCGGGTTTCTGACCGTAGGACACAGTCAGACCGCGAATGGCCAGCGGACTTCGTTCAATCCCGTTGTCCTGAACGGATACGCCCTGATGTGCTGCAAGCTCCAGCATCGCTCAAAACCCCGCCGACAGTTTGCCGTTCATGCCCAGCGCCGGCGCATCCGCACCCAATGCAGTGGCAATGACGGTGATATTGTGATCCAGCATTCCGATATAGGTGCCCTCATAGGTGCCCGGCTCGCCCATGGCGTCGGAATACAGCTCTCCGCCCACATCCACCTGATGCCCCTTGGCCGCGGCACCTTCGATCAGCGCACGAATGGATCGGTCCGAAACCGAGCTTTCCACGAACACCGCCGTCAATTTCTGATCAACCAGCGTATCGACCAGTTCGCCGATCCGGTTCAGACCAGCCTCGGACTGGGTCGAGATGCCCTGAATGCCCAGCACCGCATAGCCGTATTCCGCACCGAAATAGCCAAATGCGTCGTGGGCCGTCACCAGAATGCGGTTGTCCTTCGGGACGGCGGCCAGCATCCGTTTCCCATAGGCTTCCAACTGGGCAATCTCGGCAAGATGGGCCTGCGCATTGGCGGCGAAAAACTTGGCCGCTTCGGGGCGGGTGTCAGTCAGCGCATTTTGCACCTGAACTACAATGTCGCGCCACAGGGCCGGGCTCATCCACACATGCGGGTCGAATTTGTCGGCGTAATCATCATGGGCGCGCAGCTTGGACGTGTCGATCCCTTCGGCAACGGCCACCACGTTGCGCTTGCGAGAAAGGTCGTGGAAGAAATCCTCCATTTGCGCTTCAAGATACAGGCCGTGCCATAGGATAAGATCTGCGCGGGTCATCGCGACGATATCGCTGCGGGTCTGGCGATAAGCGTGCGGGTCTACACCGGGGCCCATCAGGCCCTTGACCTCGACCTGGTCCCCACCGACCTGACGCACGGCATCTGCAATCATACCGGTTGTCGCCACCACTTTAAGCGGCGCTTCGGCCAGCGCCGAGATAGGCAGAGCAACGGCAAATGCCAGCGCTGCAAGAAAGCTACGACGAATCATGTCAGACCCCGATCTGATATCCCCATGACCGTTAATATGCGAACCATTCGCAACTTAGTCAATGCTATTGCGAATTATTCGCAAAAAAGGCGGCAATATTTGTCCATTTGGTCAAAAAAATGACTGAAACGCACTCGCTTGCCCTTTTCTTTAGACGCAACCCATGCGATTTTGGCGCAAATCTCCCAAAGGACGCGATGATGGAAACGCAGAGCCCCATGCGCACCGCGCATCTGCCGCAAGTGACCGAACCCCGCAATCCGGGTATGGATCTGGATTTGGACTGGGTGCGCGCCGTGCAGGCCAACACCTCAGCCATTGAACGCCGTGCCGCCACCCTGCCCGGTCGTCGTTCGGTAAAGAAAGATTATCAGGCCGCTTGGCTGCTGAAGGCAATCACGATGATCGACCTGACCACTTTGTCGGGCGATGACACGGTGGGCCGCGTGCGCCGCTTGTGCGCCAAGGCGCGTCAGCCTGTAGCCCCCGCGCTATTGCAAGCGATGGACATGCCGCCGATCACCACGGGTGCGGTTTGTGTCTATCACGACATGATCGAACCAGCTGTTGCGGCGCTAAAAGGCACTGGCATTCCGGTGGCTGCTGTCTCAACCGGGTTCCCTGCGGGTCTGTCCCCCTTCCATCTGCGCGTGGCCGAGATCGAAGAAAGCGTAAAGGCCGGGGCCGAGGAAATCGACATCGTGATCTCGCGCCGTCACGTGCTGTCAGGCGACTGGCAGGCTCTATATGACGAGATGAAGGCTTTCCGTGCCGCCTGTGGCGACGCCCATGTCAAAGCCATTCTGGCGACCGGAGAATTGGGCAGCCTGCGCAATGTCGCTCGCGCCTCGGTCGTGTGCATGATGGCGGGGGCGGATTTCATCAAGACCTCGACCGGCAAGGAAAGCGTCAACGCCACACTGCCCGTGTCGCTGGTGATGATCCGTGCGATCCGCGATTACTATGACCGCACAGGATACCGCGTCGGCTACAAACCTGCGGGCGGGATTTCCAAGGCCAAGGATGCGCTGGTCTATCTGTCGCTGATCAAGGACGAGTTGGGCGATCGCTGGCTGGAGCCGGACCTGTTCCGGTTCGGCGCCTCGTCACTGCTGGGCGATATCGAGCGGCAGTTGGAACATTATGTCACCGGG
Organism: Ruegeria sp. N8; assembly: GCF_056531325.1. Lineage (NCBI taxonomy): Bacteria > Pseudomonadati > Pseudomonadota > Alphaproteobacteria > Rhodobacterales > Roseobacteraceae > Ruegeria > Ruegeria sp. N8. The sequence continues at coordinate 265,097 of NZ_JBQFLQ010000003.1, forward strand.
GCGTACTCGGCTGGCTACCGTCATTCTATGGGGTGAGGCACGCCCGGAAATCGCTCTGGTAGAGCGATTTCAGTGCCGAACGGGCGAAGCCCCGGGAAAAGGAAAGAACAATGACAGTCAAAGAGATTTTCGAAACCATGGACTACGGCCCTGCCCCCGAAAGCGCCGCCGAGGCGCTGGCTTGGCTGGTCGATCAGGGTGACAAATTCGGCCACTATATCGACGGGGCCTTCACCAAGCCCGGCAAAGGCTTTGACAGCCGCAACCCTGCGACCGGAGAGGTGTTGGCAAAGCTGACCCAAGCCAAACAGGCCGATGTGGACGCCGCCGTGGCGGCCGCCCGCAAAGCACAACCCAAGTGGGAGAAACTGGGCGGCGCGGGACGTGCGCGGTATCTCTATGCCATTGCGCGCCTGCTGCAGAAACATTCGCGTTTGTTTGCGGTGCTGGAAAGCCTCGACAACGGCAAACCGATCCGTGAATCGCGGGACATCGACATCCCCTTAGCCCAGCGGCATTTCTATTACCACGCAGGCATGGCGCAGTTGATGGAGAGCGAGTTGCCTGATGCACAAGCTTTGGGCGTGTGCGGACAGATCATCCCGTGGAACTTCCCGCTGCTGATGCTGGCGTGGAAGATCGCACCTGCGCTGGCGATGGGAAATACGGTGGTTCTGAAACCTGCAGAGTATACCTCGCTGACAGCCCTGCTGTTTGCCGATATCTGCACGCAGGCTGGGTTGCCCAAGGGTGTGGTCAATATCGTCACCGGTGATGGCGCGGTGGGTGAGATGATCGTAAACGCTGACGTGGACAAGATTGCCTTTACCGGCTCGACCGCCGTGGGGCGGCACATCCGCGAGGCAACCGCTGGATCCGGCAAGGAACTGACGTTGGAGCTGGGCGGCAAGTCCGCCTATATCGTGTTCGACGATGCCGATATCGATTCAGCTATCGAGGGGCTGGTCGATGCGATCTGGTTCAATCAGGGTCAGGTCTGTTGCGCGGGTTCGCGCCTGCTGGTGCAGGAAGGCATCGCCGATCGCTTCCACGCCAAGCTGCGCGCGCGGATGGACGGCTTACGCATTGGCAATCCGCTGGACAAATGCATCGACGTGGGCGCAGTTGTGGACCCGATCCAGTTGCAGACGATCAAAGGCATGGTCGACAGCAACACCCTAGGTGAGGTTTATCAGGCGGCCTGCGCGCTGCCCGAAAATGGCTGTTTTTACCCGCCTACACTGATTTCCGGCCTCGAAACCTCGGACCCTCTGATGCAGGAGGAAATCTTTGGCCCGGTTCTGGTCTCCTCGACATTCCGTACGCCTACTGAGGCGGTCGAACTGGCCAATAACACCCGCTACGGGCTGGCCGCGACAGTCTGGACCGAGAATGTGAACCTCGCGCTCGATATCGCGCCCAAGCTGGTTGCGGGCGTGGTCTGGGTGAATGCCACCAACCTGTTCGACGCCGCCGCCGGGTTCGGCGGAGTACGCGAAAGCGGCTTTGGCCGTGAGGGCGGATGGGAAGGCCTGGCCGCCTATACCAAACCCAAAGGCAAGACCAAGCCTCTGACCAAGGTCGAGGCCGCGACGGGTGAAGGCGCGCCGGTTGATCCCATTGACCGCACCGCCAAAATGTATGTTGGCGGCAAGCAGGCGCGACCGGACAGCGGATATTCAAAACCCGTCTGGGGCAAATCAGGCCTTCTGGGTCATGTGGGTCTGGCCAACCGCAAAGACGTGCGCAACGCGGTAGAAGCCGCGGCGGGCGCGAAAGGCTGGGCCAAGACCACCGGCCATCTGCGGGCGCAGATCCTGTATTATATCGGCGAAAACCTCTCGGCCCGCGCAGATGAATTCGCCGCGCGGATCGACGCCATGACCGGCGGCAAGACCGGCGCGGCTGAGATTGAGACCTCGATCCAGCGCCTGTTCACCGCCGCTGCATGGGCCGACAAATATGACGGTCAGGTGCATGGCGTTCCGATCCGGGGTGTTGCCCTTGCGATGAAGGAACCCGTTGGTGTGATTGGCGCGCTGTGCGCGGATGAGGCGCCTTTGCTGGGCCTGATCTCGGCCATGGCCCCGGCGATTGCGATGGGCAACCGGGTGGTGCTGGCGGCCTCCGAGCCCTATCCGCTGGCAGCAACGGATTTCTACCAGATCCTCGAAACTTCGGACGTGCCTGCGGGCGTGGTCAATATCCTGACCGGCAGCCACGCGGAGCTGGCCAAACCCCTGGCCGCGCATCTGAATGTGGATGCGGTCTGGTCATTCTCATCGACCGATCTGTCGGCCGAGATTCAGAAAGCCTCGGCGGGGAATCTCAAGCGGACATGGGTCAACAATGGGGCCGCGACAGACTGGAACGCGGATCAGACGCGCCGCTTCCTGCAAGCCTCGACGGAAGTCAAAAACATCTGGGTACCCTACGGGGAATAGGCCCCCAGAACCAAACCCAGTGGTGCATATGCGCGAAAACACGCGCATATCGCCTATTAACATGTGAATTCGTTCATATACAGATAACCCCACGTCCCTCAGCGTGGACCCATTCCAGATGAGGGTGGGCCCGATCATGCTGAATATCCCGTTTGAAATTCCTGACTACATACAACTGACCACAATGGTCGGTGTCTTCGGCGCGGGGCTTTATATCCTGAACTATTTTCTGCTTCAGATGGGCATCGTGCGCGGCACTGGTGTGACCTATCCGGTGCTGGTGATTGTCGCTGCCAGTTGCGTGCTGATCAGTATGATGCGCGAGTTCAATCTGGCAGGCTCGATCATCCAGATGGCCTATATCTCGATCTCAGTTCTAGGCTTGCTGCGCGGGTACCTGTCACGTCATCTGGTGCGTTTTTCCAACGCCGAACGACAGTTCATCGCGCATCATCTGGAGACGTTGAAACCGCATCAAGCCCGGCGGCTGCTGAACACCGCAACTATTCAGGAGTTCCCGGCGGGCAGCAAGCTGATCGAAGAGGGCAAGACCACCGATTTTCTGGGTTTCGTCCTCAGCGGACAAACAACCATCCTGAAGGACGATCAGGTGATCAACCGCTGCGGGGCTGACGAAATACTGGGCGAGTTGACATTTAGCCTGGGATTGCCCGCAACGGCCACGGTAAAGGCCACCGAGCCCACCACCTGCCTGGTATTCGACAATATCCAACTCACGCGCTTGCTGCGCCGGAATCGCCATATCGACGATGCGTTGAAGGCCGCGCATTTCAGACATGCGCGGCAAAAACTGCTGAGCAGCAACAAACACACCCTTCGGGCGCAGAACAGCTCGGTCGCAGCCTAGGCGTTAGCCATCCAGCCCTTCGGGCTTACCAACGATGGTGAAATGCAGCCCCTCCGGGTCCAGCAGTTCCGAGGCAACACGATTCACATCCTCAAGCGTGACCGCGTTCACCTGATCGTTGCGGGTGGCGATATAGTCGATGGGCAAATCCTCCATCTGCATCCCGACCATGATCCCGGCGATCTGGCTATTGCCATCGAACCGCAAAGGATAGGCGCCCGTCAGATAGGTCTTGGCATCGTCCAGCTCTTTCTGGGTGAAGCCTTCATTGGCCGCACGTGCCCATTCATCCCGGATGACGGACACCGCGTCCGCGATCCGGTCATTCGAAGATGAGACCGAACCCAGATAGACCGAGGCCAGATCCTTGGGCACCAAGAAGGTCGACACCCCATAGGTCAACCCGCGTTTTTCGCGCACTTCCTGCATCAGACGGCTTTCGAACCCACCGCCGCCCAGCATGTGATTGAGGATGAAGGCTGCAAAGAAATCGGGATCGTCACGATCGATACCCGCATGACCAAACAGAGCCACAGATTGCGGCGTGTCAAACTCGACAACACTGACCCCGCCGGGGATGTTGACTTGCGCCGGTCCGGGGATCGGTTTGCCTGTTTCGGGCAGACCGGCCAGCAGGTGATCCAGCAACCTGCCGAGTTCTTCGGGCGTGATATCGCCCACAGCCCCTACATAGAGCCGATCTTTGGCAAAGACGTTCTCATAGGCATCAACCACGTCGTCTCGGGTCAGGGCGGTCACGCTTTCGATCGTTCCCTTGCCCTCGGTTCCATAGGGGTGATCCCCATAAGCCATTCGCGCAAAATTGCGTCCGGCGATATCGTTCGGGCTGGTCTGATCCGACCGCAAGCCGGACAGAACCTGCGCCCGCACACGATCCACCGCGTCCTGATCGAAACGCGGCTCGTGCAGGGTCACACGCAGCAGGTCGATCACTTCGTCCCGGTTTTCAGTCAGGAACTGCGCCGAGACCGAGACGGTATCGTCACTGGCGTTATAGCCAAACGATGCTGCCAGCGATTCAAGCTCACGCGCATAGGTTCGGGAATCCATGTCGCCCGCGCCTTCCTCGATCAGGCCGCTCATCAGATAAACGGCCCCCCGCTTGTCAGGGTCGTCCAGTGAAGTTCCACCACGGAACCGCAATTCCAATGCGGTGAACGGGATCGAGTGATCCTCAACCAGCCACGCGGTGATACCACCAGGCGATGTCACCTCCTGAATTTCGATCTCGGCCCAAGCGGGCAATGCGATCACGAATGCAATCAGGGTCGCGAAAATCCGTTTCATTGCGTCACCTCATCGTCGCGCATCAGCCAGCCCGTTACCGAGGTTTCCGGTTGCAGAACCTCGCGGGCGGCAGCGATGATTTCTTCTCCGGTTACGGCCTGCAGGACATCCGGCCAGGCCTGCACGTCCTCGACCGTCAATCCGCTGGTCAGGGCCCGGCCATAGCGATTGCCGATCCCGTCCACATTGTCGCGCGCATAGGTTTGCGAAGCGCGAAGCTGCATCTTGATCCGGTCCAGATCCTCTTGGTTAACACCGTCGGCAATGAACCCGGCCACGGCTGCATCCATGGCTTCTTCGGCCTCTTGCAGGGAAACGCCCTGCGCCGGAACGATAAATAGATCAAAGGTCGTGTCATCCAACGACACGCCGCGATAGAACGCCCCGGTGTAAACGGCTTTCTGTTGCTCGAATTGCAGTTTTTCGGTCAGGTATGACGTGTTCCCACCACCCAGCAATTCGGCCAACATGAACAGGGCTGCGGCCTTTTCCTGTTCGCCCGCGTTGCGTTCAGGCGCCAGATAGCTGCGCTGCACGTAGGGCTGCGATACGCGTGCGTCCTTGAAGGTCAGCCTCCGCGCGGCCGTCTGCGGCGGCTCTTGCGAACGGATGCGCTCGGGCAGGTCCGGGTTGGCGGGGATCACGCCATAGTATTTTTCGGCCAGCGCCTTGACCTCATCGGGCTCGACATCGCCTGTCACAACCAGAATGGCGTTATTGGGCGCGTAGTGCGTCTGGTAGAAGGAAAGAGCGTCCTCCATGTCCAGCGTCTCCATCTCGTGCCGCCAGCCGATGATCGGAACCCCGTAGCGGTGGTTGAGGTATTGCGACGCGTTCATCTGTTCGCCGAACAGGGCGCGGGGGTTATTGTCGGTGCGCTGGTTGCGTTCCTCAAGGATCACATCACGCTCGGTCACGATATCATCCTCGGACAGGCGGATATTGCGCATCCGGTCCGCCTCCATTCGCATCATCAGTTCCAGCCGGTCGGCGGCGACGCGTTGGAAATAGGCGGTGTAGTCATACGAAGTGAATGCGTTGTCATTGCCGCCATTGGCCGCCACCGTGGCCGAGAACTCACCCGGTGCCAGCGTATCGGTTCCTTTGAACAGCAAGTGTTCCAGAAAATGCGCCACACCGGACGATCCGACGGGTTCATCCGCCGAACCTGCGCGATACCAGACCATATGCTGCACGACAGGGGCGCGGTGATCCTCGACCACGACGACATCCATGCCGTTTTCCAGCGTGAAGGTTGTGACCGCCTCCTGGCCATCTTCGGCAAAGACCGGGGTGGCAGCAATCAGGGCAGCCGACAGGGCAAGGGCCCGAACCATGGGGCATCCTCCGTTTGTTGTCTGAGTTTCAAACTACGGTGGCGCGGCGCAGGTTCAAGTGTGATGACGAAAAGTTAAGGATTATTCACCTGGCGGCGGAGCCGACGGAGTTTCGACCCCAGCCTGCCGTGCCTGTTCATTTACCTGCGACGAATCCAGCGCCCATCGTTTGTAAACTTGCGAATAGCGGTCCACGTTAAACAGACGCAGTCGGGTAAAACGGCTTTGCTTGCGGCGGAACTCAGCGTCTTCGGCATCGACCACCTGACGAGCATTCTCGGTCACGCCATACCGGCTCGAGGCCGTCACCAATGCGCCATCCGCCGCGGGAATCGCCGTGTTAGGATTCAGTGCATCCGGGTTGCCGCCCAGTGCCGCAATCGCATCCCCCTTGGGGGTCGGGTCGGTTAGATTCCCTGCGCCCGGTGTCGGCGCGGGCAGGAATTGATAATCTTCGGGCTGTGTCAGCGGCTTGACCGGCAGGACCGAGAATTCATCCGGTCCCGGACCCGGCGCCTGAAGGTGGCGCAGACCGATATCGGAACATCCCGCCACCGTGAAGGCAAGCGTCACTGCAAAAATGGAACGCGGCAACCGCATCGTAGTCTCCAGCCTGTTTGAGGCGCTTTTATCGCATTTCCACCGGCGCGTCACGAGGGCTTTTTGCCGTCGAATAGGATCAACCCGATGGCACCGGCGAAAATAAACACATCGGCCAGATTGAAGACAAACGGGTTGTTGATACCGCAACAGGACATGTTCAGGAAATCCAGAACATAGCCGTAAAGCACCCGGTCCAGCACATTACCCAGCGCGCCGCCGATCAAAAGCCCGCCCGAAAGCAGCATGATTTTCGAGGGCGCTGACCGCATCAGCCAGACTAGCACAGCAGCCGAGATCGCAATGGAAACGCCGATCAACGCCCAGCGTGCCGCTTCGGTATTGCCCTGAAACAAGCCGAAGTTGATGCCGCGATTCTCGCCATATTTGAACATAAGCAAGGGCGGCAGGACGTCGATATCGCCGTCGGCCACGCGCATGACGTGAACGACCAGAACTTTGCTGATCTGGTCGATCGCAAACGCCGCTAGTGCAGCCCAAATGAGCAACCGATAGCGCATCAGTGGCGGAAGTGCCGTATGCCGGTGAAGACCATGGCCAGACCGGCCTCGTCCGCCGCTGCGATCACTTCGTCATCACGCATTGAACCACCGGGCTGGATCACACAGGTGGCACCGGCCTCAGCGGCCTCCATCAGACCGTCGGGGAAGGGGAAGAACGCGTCCGATGCTACGGCCGAGCCGATGGTCAACGGTTGAGCCAAGCCCAACACATCGGCCATACGTTCGGCTTTCTTGGCTGCGATCAGCGCAGAGTCCACGCGGCTCATCTGTCCAGCACCCACGCCTACGGTCGCGCCATCTTTGACGTAGACGATGGCATTGGACTTGACGTGTTTCGCCACTTTCCACGCGAACAGCAAATCGCGCATTTGATCTTCGGTCGGAGCCTTTTTGGTGACGACCTTCAGGTCATCCATACCGATAAAACCATTGTCCTTGTCCTGTACCAACAAACCTCCGGCAACCTGACGGACGGTTTTACCACCGGCCATTACATCAGGTAAGCTGTCGGTGGTCAGCAGGCGCAGGTTTTTCTTGGCGGCGAAAATGGCTTTCGCCTCATCGGACGCGCCTGGGGCGATCACGACCTCGGTGAAGATGCCAGTGATTTCCTGCGCGGTTTCGGCATCCAACGGTTGGTTCAGCGCCACGATCCCGCCAAATGCCGAGGTGCGATCGCAGTCGAACGCCGCCTTATAGGCCTCGATCAGCGTGGCACCTGTCGCTACACCGCAGGGGTTGGCGTGTTTGATGATGGCACAGGCAGCACCCTGCGCCGGATCGAACTCGGCCACCAACTCAAACGCGGCGTCGGTGTCGTTGATGTTGTTGTAGCTCAGTTCTTTGCCCTGATGCTGCACGGCGGTGGCGACACCCGGACGATTTGTGCCATCGGTATAGAACGCTGCCTGCTGGTGGCTGTTCTCACCATAGCGCAGGGTCTGTTTCAACTCTCCTGCAAAAGCGCAACGCTTCGGAGCCTCTAGCTGCAGCGCGTCAGCCATCCAATTCGACACAGCCGTGTCGTAGGCCGCGGTGCGAGCATACGCCTTTTGGGCAAGCCATTGGCGGAAACCATACGACGTCTTTCCGTAATTCTCCTCCAACTGGTCCAGCAGTGAGGAGTAGTCTTCGACATCCACCACTACGTTTACAAAGGCGTGGTTCTTGGACGCCGCCCGGATCATCGCCGGGCCACCGATGTCGATATTCTCGATGCATTCGTCATAGCTTGCACCTTTGGCGACTGTGGCCTCGAACGGGTAGAGGTTCACCACCAGAAGGTCGATCGCGCCGATGCCATGTTCGGTCATTGCGGCAACGTGAGTGTCGTTGTCACGCAGCGCCAACAGGCCACCATGCACCATGGGGTGCAGGGTCTTGACCCGGCCGTCCATCATTTCGGGAAAACCGGTAATCTCGCTGACATCCTTCACATCCAGCCCCGCCTCGCGCAGCGCCTTTGCGGTACCACCTGTGGACAACAGCTCGACCCCGCGCTCGGCCAGCGCCTTGCCCAAGTCGATCAATCCGGTCTTGTCGGATACGGAAAGCAGCGCGCGGCGCACGGGGTGAAAGTCGGTCATGGGTCCAAAGGTCCTTTTGGCGTCAGTCGAAATCGGGCTCGTCCCGGTGCACATCGCGCACGGCATAGGCTGTATCCTGCGCCTTGCTCAACGTCCACTGGATGCGCGTCGCATACTCCATTGCGCGGCCAGATAGAACGATCTGTTTTGTCGCGCGCGGCTTTAGCCGCCCTTTTTCAAGGTAAACGCTTGGCTCGACACCCAATTTTCCAACGCCATCATGGCGAAACACCCAGATTTCACCGCTTTTGAGCGCCATCGACACCGCCGCACCGCCCAAATCCAGCGCCGCATCCACGTCAGGATGCAGGTGAAAGCGGATATCAAAGCCCAGACCTTTTAACCCCGAGGCATCCATCGCCCGGTCAAACTGCCGCTTGGCCTTGTCACTTGTGGCCAGCAGAATATCTTCGCCGGTCAGTTCACGGCCATCAAAGCGCAGTTCGAAGGTACGGGCATGCGTCAGACCGAAAACCTTGGCATAGCCGTCATGCCCAGCCATGAAGCGCGCGCCTTCGAACGCCTCTTCAAACTCATTGGGTACCTCGCGCGGGGCATCCATCAGCGCCTCTTTCTCAGTCCCCGGAACCGGGTCCGCCAGCCGCGCGCTGGAATAACCGTCCAGGCACAGGGTCGAATGCGATGGGGTTGCCCGCCCTGCCCGACGCCACTCGACCCCGAATGTCTCACCCGATCCGCAATTCACGACCAATGGCCGCCGCCCCGAGGTCAGCTCGAAAGCCAGCGTCGATGCGTGGGCGTTGTAAGAATTGGCCCCCTTCGGCGGCGTAGCGGCGTCGATAATCACACTGGTCCGGGCCGCGTAAAGACGCCCGAACCCCATCGACAACCCCTTGGCGCGTTGCGGTTTTACCCCGCTTTGGGCAAGGGCCTGATCCAGCCGCCCTTCAACTCCGCGTCCGCCGCCGTGAAACCGGGCCAAACCGCCATCCGTGTGGCGCAAACTGCGCAGCGCCGGGGCGATGCGCTTGATCGCATTGGCCTGCGCGCCGGGCGTCCCCCGCCCCAGATCGCTGAGCGCAGCCGACGTCCAGGCCAACAAGGTGAAAACTTCCAGCAGTTCTTCGGGATTGCGCGTGGGAATGCCGCCTTGTGCGTCGATTTGGCTGTCGCATTCGCGGGCCAAAGCACGCAGGGCCGGCTCGGCCAATTGTTCGAGCCCCTGCAACGCCAGACCGGCCTGCACCAGACCAGCCAGTGCCTCGAACCGGGGCAAGCCGGGAGTGGCAGCTTTCCACCGCTTGGACAGAAACCATGTCTGCTGCGCCAGCGAACGAAAGAAGAGCTGAGACTGCTTTTCATCCATTCCGCGCAGCAAAAAGGACGCGTGATTGATCCAGCGCATCACCCGCCGTCCGGTCAGATCGGGCACCCAGCCCGGCCCCTGCCCGCGGCCATGCGCCTCGATCCAGCCCCAGACCCATCGCTGGGCCTTGTCGCGTGCGCGCATATCACCAACAGCGGCCAGATCGTCCAGCCAGGCAAAGCCGTGGCGTTCGTGGTCAAAACCGGCGCTCGGGGCAGTCACGTCCCAAAGGCCGGTATCCTGCGCCTCGACCAGAAACCCGGCAAACAGCAGATTTCCCGCCACCAACTGCCGCCCACGTGCGAATGAACCAACCGTGCGCGGCTCGGGCTCTTTCACGAATCCCGCTGCCGCCTTGCGACGCTGGCTCAGCCGCGCATAAAGACGGTTCTGGAACCGGGTCCACCGGCTTGTCATGGAATCGGAGTTAGACATTGCGCTCGTTACTCTGCCCCTTGCGCTCTGTTGGCGCCTGAGACCCAACGATAGACCGCGCCGCACGTCAAGTCACCGAAAAGCGTTGGATTATTCCGATTTGTTCAGACAGGCGATGTAGAAGCCATCCATACCACCGCGATCAGACCAATAATCGGGCCGCAGCCGCAACCCGCCCTCTTCAGTGATCCAGCCCTTTTCAACGCCGGTCACGGCCAGAGCCTGCCGGTTTACCTGCATGTCGGGGAACATAATCAGCGCCTCTTCGATCTGCACTTCGCCCTCATCCGGCAGCAAGGAACAGGTGCAATAGACCAGCCGCCCGCCAGGTTTAAGCAGACCCCACGCATGGGCCAGCATCTGCGCCTGCAATTCGATCAACCCGCCAAATTCCGCGCCATCCTTGGCATAGGGCAGGTCCGGGTGGCGGCGAATAGTGCCCGTGGCCGAACAGGGCGCGTCCAGCAGGATGGCGTCGTATTGGCCTTGATGGTCCAATGCGTCGCCTGCGATGACCTGCGCCGTCAGCCCCGTGCGAGCAAGGTTCTCGCGCACCCGTTCCAGCCGCGATTCCGAGATGTCCAACGCCGTGACCTGTGCTCCGGCGGCCGCCAGTTGCAGCGTCTTGCCCCCCGGTGCGGCACAGAGGTCGAGTATCTTCTCTCCGGCCTTCGGGGCCAGCACCTGCACCGGCAGCGCCGCCGCCGCGTCTTGCACCCACCAATCGCCCGCATCGAATCCCGGCAGGGCCGAGACCTGCCCCGCATCCTGCACCCGGCGCGAGCCCGTAGGCAGCGCCTCGCCAGGACCATTGGCACCGGGTTTGACGGTAATATCCAGCGGCGCACCTGCGAAATGGGCTTGTTCAATACCCGTGATCGCATCCGCGCCCCAGGCCATAGTCAGCGGGTCGCGCAGCCATTCGGGCAGGCGCGGCACGCGCATCTTGGGCCACGCATCCGGCCCTTCGGCGGCCACTTTGCGCAGCACCGCATTGACCAACCCCTTGAGGCGACCATGCTTGCGGGACCGGCCGACGATCTCGACCATCGAGTTCACTACACCATGCGCGGCCTCTCCGTGGCACAACTCAACCGCGCCGAGACGCAGAGCATTGTGGACGGTCAGCGCGGGCGTGCGGTTCAGGTGATTGTCCAGCAGACGGTCGGCGCGTTCCAACCCGCGCAGGGTTTCCAGCGTCAGGCGTTGCGCCCGCGCGCGGTCTTCGCGGTCCAACCGATCCAATGCGCCAGCCGCCAGGCATTCGGACAAAAGCCGCCCTTCGCCCAGAATCTGATCCAACAGATAGATCGCGCTGCGTCGCGCTGCTGTTGCGTTGTCGGACATGGAACCGCCTTTGATGTGACCCTCGCCCGCATTGCCAAACGCGGACGGGGGCGTATATCAAGCCATGGAACGGAAAGGAACCCGATCTCATGAGCGACCAGCGCAAAGACCTGCCGCCCGCCGCCCAACGCGCCCTGGCCGAGGCCGAGGACCGTCGCCGCAAGGCCGAGGCTGAGGCAAAGGAACAGCCCAAAGAACTGGGCGGGCGTGATGGCCCTGACCCCGCCCGCTACGGTGATTGGGAAAAGAAGGGCATCGCAATCGACTTCTGATCACTCAGCCCCGCAGCGCGGTCAGGAAATCGGCAATTAACGCGCGCTGTTTTTTGGATTTCGCCCGATCCTCGGGCCATGTCAGCCAATAGCCGTCTTTTGTTTTCAACTCGGGAAGATCCAGACGCCGTAAGCGCCCGGCCTGTAAATCGGCCTGCGCCAGAGGTTCAGACCCCAGCGCGACACCCATCCCTTGCCGCGCCGCCGACAGGGCGTGTTCCATCGAATCGAAGCTGATCACCGAAGGCGGCAGATCGTCATGACCCGTCTTGCGCGCCCAGTCGCGCCAGGCGGGCCGCTCCCCACGCAGCTCGATCAGGGGCGCTCCCCACTCCACGCCCGGGGCGGCCAAGGGCACCAGAACCTCGGGCGCGATCCGTTCAGCCTCGCGCCCCGACCACGTGCCGCGCCCATAGCGGATTTGCAGCCAAGTCCGCTCTTCATCCAGCGATGACCGTCGCGCGACCGAATCCGTCATTACCCGCACTTTCGGGCGCATCCGCTGGAACCGGGATATCGCCGGAACCACAAGCGCATGGATGTTCGACGACAGCCCCGCAACGCGCAACTCACGCGGAGATTTGCCAAACAGATCCTCGGTATTTCGTTCCAGCGCCTGTAAGCTGTCCTGCACCAGCGGCAAATAGCTTTCGCCTTCGACCGTCAACGACACGCCACGTGCTTCGCGCACAAACAGGGTCCGGCCCAGCCAGGATTCCAGGTTTCCAATCCGCTGACTGACGGCCGCTTGTGTCAAGCCGAACTCACGCGCGGCAGCGGAAAACCCGCCCAGCCGACCGGCGGCCTCGAACACCCGTAGCCAGTCCAGAGGCGGCAATCCGATCTTCTTCTTAGTCATAAGATTTTCCAGCCCTCAGTCGCAATAAGGTTTAATTGTGTTAATGCCACGAGGCACGTATCACCTCAAGCATAGCTCGCGCCGAACAGGAGAAGCCCCATGCTGCGCACTGCCACTCACACGGCCCAGATCGTGACTGTCGAATTTGCCGATGGCACCCAATCCCGATTTCACTCCATCTGGCTGCGCGACAACGCGTTGGACCCCGACACCCGCGCGCCGGGCAATGGTCAGCGCCTGATTACCATCGGTGACATTCCCGTCGATACCACGATAAGCGCCGCTGAGATGGAAGAGGGCGATCTTCGCGTCACCTTTCAGCCCGAAGACAAGACGGTCACCTTTCCCGCCGACTGGCTTGCCGCACACAGCTATGACCGCACCCAAAGTGCCGAGTTTGGACGCCTCGCCCCCGGCATCACCACGTGGGCGCAGAGCATCGAAGCCCCCGCCGGAGATTGGACGCAGGTTCATTCCAATCCCACTGCCAAGCGCAACTGGCTGGCCGCCGTCGCCGAATATGGCTTCGCCAAGCTGACAAACGGCCCGACCGAGCCGGAATCGCTACTGCAAGTGGCCGACCTGTTCGGCTATGTGCGCGAGACCAATTATGGCCCCTATTTCGAGGTTCGGACTGAAGTGAACCCCACCAACCTTGCCTTTACCGGGCTCGGTTTGCAGGCACACACAGACAACCCTTATCGCGACCCGGTGCCAACGCTGCAAATCCTCTACTGCCTTGAAAACAGCGCCGAGGGTGGCGATTCCATCGTGGTCGATGGCTTCCGCGCCGCCGAAAAACTGCGGGATCAGAACCCCGAAGGCTTTGCCCTGCTGACCGGATACCCGGCGCGGTTTGAATACAAGGGCGAAGACGGGGTTTGCCTGCGATCCCGCCGCCCGATGATCGAACTGTCGCCCGATGGCGAATTGATTGGTATCCGGTTCAACAATCGGTCGTCTGCGCCGTTTGTGGACATCCCCTTTGACCAGATGGGGGCCTACTATGCCGCCTACCGTCAGTTGGGAGCCATCATTGACGACCCGGCCATGGGCGTGTCGTTCAAGCTGGAACCGGGTGAAAGCTTTATCGTCGACAACACCCGCGTGCTGCATGCGCGGCTGGGCTATTCCGGGGCCGGGTCGCGGTGGCTGCAAGGCTGCTACGCTGACAAGGACGGGCTGCTGTCCACGCTAGCGGCGATGGAGATGGCGCAACCGGAGGCGGCAGAATGAAACCCGATTTCTCGACCCTGAACCGCACCAACATTGTGGCCTTCATCGGCGACATCTTCGACCGCCGCGGTGGTGAGGAATATCTGGGCGAACCCGTCACCATGGCCGAACATATGCTGCAAGGGGCCACGATTGCTGAACAGAACGGCATGCCCGAGGAAATCATCGTCGGCGCCCTGCTGCACGATATCGGCCACTTTACGTCCGAGTTCGGCACCTATCACCCCGACGACACCGAAGACCGCCACCACGAGGATGCAGGTGCCGAAGTGCTGGAGCAGTTCTTCCCGTCCGTCATCACCGATTGCTGCCGGTATCACGTGGCGGCCAAGCGCTATCTCTGCGCCACCAAGCCCGAGTATTTCAACCGGCTGTCCACCGCCTCGGTCCACACATTGGAGTTGCAGGGCGGCCCGATGAACCCCGAAGAGGTGGCCGCGTTCGAGGCCAACCCGAACCTGAAAGAGATCATTCAGGTCCGCTATCTGGACGAGGCTGGCAAACGCGCGGGCATGGAAACCCCCGATTTCGCCCATTTCGCCCCGATGGTGCAGCGCATGGTCGATAAGCATATGGAGGCCGCATGACCGCGCCTGAGTACATCTTTGAAGCCAGCACCAAGCCGTCCCTGCCGTGGCACGAGGTGCCCCTGATCCGAGCCACCGATGCATCCGTCAAAGGCTACGGTTGTCTGGTCGATGACCCCGAGGGGTTCGAGATCGAGATCACCTGCTGGCCGCAGCAAGGCTGGCGGCCCATCGACGAGGGCACCGGTGACGAAGGCGGCTGGGTTGAAGGCACGTTCAAATGCGACTGGCAAGGCGACGTGCTCTATGGCGAGAACGAGGCGGTCAAAGGCCACTATGTTCTGGGCTGGTCCGCCGATCCGCAGCAGGCGCAAAAGGCACGCCAAACCGCGCCTCGTGATCAGGTCCTGCTGTGGCACATGAACTATCACCCGGATGGCGGTCAGATGTTCTGGCCCCTGGACAACAAGCCCTTCATCGTTCCTGCTGCCCTGCCCGGCGACAACCTGACGCCCGAGAAGGTCGTGGCCTTCTGGTGTGACGGCTCACGCGGGCTCTATATTCATCCCGGCATCTGGCACGAGGGAATTTTCCCGGTCGAAGACAGCCAGCGGTTTCTTGACCGTCAGGGCGCAGTTCATGCGCGCGTCAGCGCCGATATCGGGAAAGAGTTCGGCGTCTACCTGTCTTGCCCGTTGCGCGCGGACAAGATTAAGGACGTGTAGGCAAAGCCCCAGTATGCGCCCGTTGCTTGCGGGTGATCCATAGCTGAACGGCCATCAGATATGGCACGTAGAACGCAAAGTTTTGCACAAGGTCAAACGGGCCCGAGAAATCGGGCTCGGACCCCAGCCCACCGGTCAACAGATACCAGATCGTGTAGTGCACCCGATAAAGCCACGATCCCAGCGCCAGCCAGAACAGGCGCAGGCCCCAAGCCCAATGACCGGCACGGTCTTTGTTCAACGCCATACGCGCCACCATCAGCGCTGCCGTGAACAGGCAAAGCCCATAAAGGAAAAAGGCCGCCGACATGACCGACCCACCGATCGTGCCACGTAGGGGGATATAGGTCATTCCGGCCAAACCCGTGAACAACGCCAATGCGACCAGCACTCTGCCCAGCTGACGATGAAAGCCGGTGAACGTGCGCCGCACCCCTTTCAGCAGCTGCAAAGGAACAAGCGCGACCAAAACAGTTCCGGCGCAAATATGCAGCACCATCGCCAAATTGCCGACGGGCTGCCCATCTGCAAACAAATAGCTTTGCTGCGCAGCGGCTGCGGACAATCCGATACCGATCATACCTACGCCGTGTACAACGAAAGGCAGCAGAGTCAGATAGAACCCAATCAGCAACAGGCCCAAAAGTGCTCGAGATCTTACGGTCTGCATAAGCTGACCATAGGGCCGTCGGTCAGCACGTCCATAGCTCAGAGCCCCAGCACATCCACCATATCATACTGACCGGGGGCTTTGCCCTGCCCCCACAGCGCCGCTTTCAGCGCGCCGCGGGCGAAGATGACGCGGTCGGTGGCCAAATGGCGCAGCACGATACGTTCGCCCGGAGCTGCGAATAAAACATCGTGTTCGCCCACGATGTCTCCGCCGCGAATGGCGTGGAAACCGATATCGCCGCGTTTGCGCGCGCCCGTGATGCCGTCGCGGGCGCGATCGGACACGTCCGCCAGATTGACCCCGCGCCCTTCGGCTGCGGCCTCACCCAGCATCAAGGCAGTGCCCGAGGGCGCATCGACCTTGTGGTGGTGATGACCTTCGATCACTTCGATATCGAAATCCTCATCCAGCGCGGCGGCAACTTTCTTGGTCAGCTGCACAAGCAGATTGACGCCGAGGCTCATATTGCCCGCCCGCACGATCACTGCATGGCGCGCGGCAGGTTCCAGCGCGGCAATCTGCTCATCCGTCATACCGGTGGTGCCAATCACATGTACACAGCGCGCTTGTGCGGCCAGCGCGGCAAATTCCAGCGTCGCCTCGGGCGCGGTGAAGTCTATCACCGCCTGCGCCTGCGCGAACGCTTCCAGTGGGTCATCTGTGACAGTGACGCCCAACGCGGGGCCGCCCATCGCCGTGCCCACATCCTGACCGATCCAGTCATGGTCCGCGCGTTCAACAACGCCGACCAGACGCGCCTGATCGCTCTCAGACACGGTCTTGATCAGCATCTGCCCCATACGGCCCGAAGCCCCTGTGATGACGATCCCCGGAATATGGGTCATGGCTTGCTTCCCTCATTGCAATCGGCTCAAAGCCTCCTACCCGGTTCGCGCCCGCTTGGCAAAGGTGGGATTTGGGCTTAGATCGAAGTCATGGCAAAGAACAAATTCCACGATGGCCCCGGCCCGTCCCAACGACAGCTGCGTGTCGGCGAACTGATCCGTCGCACCCTGTCCGAGGTTCTGGCGCGCGGAGATGTCCACGACCCCGACTTGAACCGTATGTCAATCACCGTGGGTGAGGTGCGCACCTCGCCCGATCTCAAGATAGCCACCGTCTATGTGCTGCCCTTGGGCGGGAAGGGGCAGGAGGACGTGATCGATCTGTTGGCCCGCAACAAGGGCGAGCTGCGCCGCATGATCGGCAAGAAGCTGAACCTGAAATTCTCGCCCGATCTGCGGTTCCGTCTGGATGACACGTTTGACCGTCTGGACGACACCCGCCGCATGTTCGAACAGGACGCGGTGCGCCGCGATCTGGACGAGTGATCCGCACGCTGGCCACATTGGGCGCGCTCCTGTGGGCCGCGCAGGCCGGTGCGGTGAGCTGTGAAAAAGTCACCCACGACGACAAGCGATACACTGTTTGTGAGGTGGACGCGGCAAACGAAGACCTGCGTCTATTTCTGAACGACGACAGCGGCGATCTGCTGGGGCATTTTTCCTCGGTGAATGAGGCGCTGGCCCCCGGCGGTGAACGCCTGGCCTTTGCGATGAATGCGGGCATGTATCACGACGACCGCTCGCCCGTGGGTCACTATGTCGAGAACGGCCAAGAGCAGATGCGCGTCATCTCCAACCCCGGCCCCGGCAATTTCGGCCTTCTACCCAATGGGGTGTTCTGCATCCGCGAGGGCCGCGCCGATGTGTTCGAGACGCTTGACTATGTGGATCAGGCCCCTGAGTGCCGCTTTGCCACCCAATCCGGCCCCATGCTGGTGATCGACGGAGAGCTGCATCCGCGTTTTCTGCCCGACTCGACCTCTCTGTTCGTGCGCAACGGGGTGGGCACTAGTGCTGATGGCACCCGCGCGGTGTTTGCGATCTCGGACGATTACGTCACCTTCCACGAATTCGGCAGCCTGTTTCGGGACGTGCTGAAAACCCCCAACGCACTGTTCTTCGACGGGAATATTTCACGCATGTATGACCGGGCCGGGGGCCGTTCGGATATCGGCTTTTCACTGGGGCCCATCGTGGGTGTGGTCGAAAGCGCACCTGTAAATTGACAGCGCCCATGTGATCCGCTACCCCGCGCGCCTCAGCATGAATCAAGGTGTAATATGGGACGCAAACGCAAGGGCCGCGACATTTCCGGTTGGCTGGTGGTGGACAAGCCTGCGGGCATGACCTCGACCGCCGTGGTCAACAAGGTGCGGTGGGCGATGGATGCGAAAAAGGCGGGCCACGCGGGTACGCTGGACCCCGAGGCGACCGGCGTTCTGGCCGTGGCGCTGGGTGAGGCGACCAAAACCGTTCCCTACATCACCGACGCCTTGAAAGCCTACACCTTCACCGTGCGTCTGGGTCAGGCCACCAATACCGACGATGCCGAGGGGGAGGTGATCGCCTCCAGCGATGCGCGCCCTTCGGATGACGACATCAAACAGGCGCTAACCCCGTTTCTGGGGGACATCATGCAGGTGCCGCCCAAGTTTTCCGCCGTGAAGATCGACGGACGGCGCGCCTATAAACTGGCCCGCGATGGCGAGGATGTGGAGCTGTCCGCCCGGCCACTGTGGGTTGAGGAGCTGATCCTTGTCGACCGCCTGGATGACGATCATATGGTGCTGGAAATGACCTGCGGAAAAGGTGGCTATGTGCGCTCTATCGCCCGCGATCTGGGTGCCGCGCTGGGATGTCACGGCCACGTCAAAGAACTACGCCGCATCTGGTCCGGTCCGTTCGAGGTCGAAGATGGACTGTCCGTCGACCAGATCGACGAAATGGCAAAGACCGAGGCTCTGGATGACTACCTCCACCCGCTGGAGACCGGCCTCGCCGACCTGCCCGAGTTGAAATGTACCCCCGAGGGCGCCACCCGTCTGCGCAATGGCAATCCGGGCATGGTGCTGGCCAGCGACGTGGAATATGGCGACGAGGCTTGGGCCTCACTTGACGGCAAAGCTGTGGCCGTGGGTATCTATAAATCCGGCGAATTGCATCCCAGCCGGGTGTTCGTCGCCTGAACGCCGTGCTAGGCGGGGGCATGATCACCCGAACGCACACCAAGGGCGATGCGCCCTCGACCGCCGTCTACTCCGATTGCGAGAAGTATCGCTATAGCCTGACCCGTATGTGGGATGCGGGCGGGCGCAAGGCGCTGTTTGTGATGCTCAACCCTTCGACCGCGACCGAGGTGCAGAACGATCCCACCGTCGAACGCTGTGAACGGCGGGCGCGGGCGCTGGGGTTTGGCGCGTTTCAAGTGACGAACATCTTTGCCTGGCGCGACACCGACCCCCGCAAGATGCGCGCCGCCACCGATCCGGTGGGCCCTGCGAATGACGCGGCCATTCTCGACGGTGTCGAATGGGCCGATCAGGTCATCGCCGCATGGGGCACGCATGGAGAACATCTGAACCGCGGCCCGGCGGTCGAGACCCTGCTGCGCGGCACCGGGCATCCTCTGTTCCATCTGGGACTTACCAAGGCGGGCCACCCGAAACACCCGCTCTACATCGCCTATACCCAGCAACCCGAGCTATGGTGACAAAGGGTTAACCACAGCCCCAAGCAGTCTTTGACCAACCACCTGAACGCATGGGATAAATCATCCTCGGGGCAATGCGTTCGCGGAGGGGTTCCATGTTCATGATCGGGTTTCTCAGCATCGCAGCACTGGGTGGCGCGGCCTATGCGATCAGCGACATTTTTGAACCCGAGGACGAGCCCGAAGAAGACGAAGTCATTGAAGATGACGCCGAAGAGATCTCGGAAGGCAATCTGCTTGAGATTGACGATGTGCCAGACGCACCGTCAACCGGCACTGTCGTTTCTGAACATGAAGGCAATCTGATCCTTGCTGGTACCGAAGAGCAGGACATTCTGACCGGTCAGGACGGCGACGATCAGATCAACGGCTATGCCGGGGATGACACCGTGATGGGCGGCGCGGGCGATGATACCCTGCATGGCGGGGACGGGGATGACACGGTCTTGGGCGGCTTGGACGATGACATCCTGCATGGCGAGGACGGCGATGATCTTCTGACCGGAGAGGAAGGGGATGACACGCTCTACGGTCATTTCGGCGCGGATCATTTGGAGGGCGGCGTCGGGGACGACGACCTCTATGGCGGTCAGGACGACGACAATCTGAGCGGGGGTGACGGGGATGACGCCCTGCATGGCGGCTATGGCGACGACACGCTGCACGGCGGCGCGGGCGAGGATGTGCTGTTTGGGGGCGACGGCGACGATGTTCTAATCGGACAGGATGCCGAAGGCGAGGATGAGGTCGATTTCCTCAACGGTGGCGAAGGGGATGACACCATTTTGGCCGACGGGGGCGACATTGTGACTGGCGGCAATGGCGCGGATGAAATCATCGTTGCGCCGGAAGAAGAGGACGACCCGGTCACAGTGATGGATTTCCAACCCGGTCAGGACAAGCTGCTGATCTCGTGGACCGGCGAGGAAGACCCCGACATTCAGGTTGAACCCGATGCCGAAGATGACAATCTGACAAATGTCGTGATCAACGGGCAGACCGCCGTGCAACTGCTGGCAGCCGAAGGATTGACCGCCGAGGATATCCAACTGATTGGCGAGGGCGCGCTGGCGCAATTGAACGCGCTGGGCTGATCGGGCAGAATCCCTTTGCTATCCGCCGAAAATCCGCTTATACGCGCGCATCCGCTTCGGAATCGGTGCGGTTTTCTCCATGGGCCTGTGCTGGACGACATCCCGGCCTGCGCCATTAACCTCAACCTTTTTACAAGGAGACCCCGATGTCGATTACTGCCGCTGAAAAAGCACGCGTCATGAAAGAATTCGCAACCAAAGAAGGCGACACCGGTTCGCCTGAAGTCCAGGTTGCCATCCTGACCTCGCGCATCACCACCCTGACCGAGCACTTCAAGACCCACAAAAAAGACAACCACGGTCGTCGCGGTCTGCTGAAAATGGTCGCCCAGCGCCGTAAACTGCTGGACTACCTGAAGGGCAAGGAAGAAGCACGCTATCAGGACCTGATCAAAAAGCTGGGCATCCGCCGCTAAGCGCTTTTTCGTTCAATTCGAAACGCCCGCCAATTTGGTGGGCGTTTTTTGTTCGGGACGATCTATCGAAGCTATTGTGCTGTCAGTCCGACGCGGCGCGATCATATTCCATGCGCGCGGTCTTAACCTGATCCATCTGTTCGTGCGACCAGTAGACGAGCGGCCTGAGCAGTTCCAATAAGCTGCGGCCCTGAGGTGTCAGTGCATAAGACACAGCGACAGGCGGACCGGGATCGACAGTACGCGTTAAATATCCATCCCGCTGTAGCCCCCGCAGATTTTCGGTCAGCACCCTTTGCGTAACGTCACCGATACATCGCTTGAGCTCTCCGAACCGCTTCGGCTCATCTTCTAGCGCCAGAATGATGATCATCCGCCACTTGCCTGTGACGTTGGACAAAATGGATCGGATCGAACAGTTCGACGCTTCGGCTTTATTGCTAACGCCAATGGGAAGCATGACACCCTCAAGTTCATTATGAATACCAGAAACGACTACAATACCTCATAGCACAAATGCAACATACTGTTTTTTCGCCAGTATCCTAAAAGTAACCCGGTGACTTTAAGGTGCGTAATTGCCCTTTGGTGCGTTTTTGATACCTACTATCAACGCAACACGAATCATCAGGAATTCACCATGACCCCCAAAGATCTTGTCCTCGCACTTTTTTCTGCCGCTTTCCTGGACCATGACCCCGAAGCTGCGCGTCAGATGGTAAGCACCGACTATGTTCAGCACAATCCGCAGGTACCGACCGGGGCCGAAGGACTGATGGGCCTGATCTCGTTGGTCGGTCAGGCTGGTATGACCGCGACCACCCATCGCGTGATCACCGAAGGTGATCTGGTCGTACTGCACAACACCTATGACAATGCCGACGCGTTCGGCGCGTCCTCGCTCGCTGCGTTTGACATCTTTCGCGTAGAAGACGGGAAAGTGGTTGAACATTGGGACAACTTGCAACCTATCCCCGAAACCACCGCGTCAGGGCGCGGCATGACGGATGGTGCGGTTGAGATCACCGATCTCGACAAGACCCAAGAAAACAAAGCCTTGGTTCTGGGTTTTGTACGCGACGTGTTGGGCGGGGCAGCACCAGAGAATGTCTCGAAATACATGGACCCCGAAGTTTACATGCAACACAACCCGTCAATCGAAGACGGCCTGTCGGGATTGATGGCCGCGATCGAAGCATTTGCTGCACAGGGAATGATAATTACCAAGTTTGAGCCTCAATTCGCCGTGGCCGAGGGCAATTTCGTCTTTGTCGCGACCGATGCTGTCATGGGCGGCGAACCCTGGGCCTTCTTCGATCTGTGGCGCGTGGAAGATGGCAAGATCGTAGAGCACTGGGACGTCGTCTCACCTATCCCGTCCGAAATGGCACATGGGAACGGCAAGTTCTGAGTAAGCTTGACCGCCCCTGAAGCGCCATGAGAAAGCGCCCGTCAAACCCGCGGGCGTTTTCCGCTTTCTTCAATCAGGAAGACCAGCATTCCGCCACCCGGCGCGCCAATTTTCCGAAGCATTTGTCATCGAAAACACAGGCAGTTTGGCTTGTTCGGTAGACGCGGTGATATCGGGCCGAAGCGCATTAAGGTCATTGACCGCAGACTTCGCCGCGGCTGTATCCGGCAGTTGCCCCAACGCGGCAATCAGCATCAAGTGGCTCATGACAAAACCGGACCGAACGGCCAGAGCCTCACGCGCGGCTGCGGCGGCTTCTTCGTACCGGGCAAGCTGGAACAAAGCGCTGCATCGGGCAATATGCGCGGCGTGTCGCATCGGGTCCTTGGGGCTGAGTTCAACGGATTGCGTCGCATGATCCAGTGCCTCGTCCGGTCGATTTAGCATGCACAGGTTGATCGAAGCCAGCATATGAACACTCGCGGCATTCGGATTCTCGGCCAGCGCCTGTTTGAAAGCAGACCGTGCGCGCGGTAAATCCCGCGCCAGCATCGAGATCGAGTGCGCCGCATAGGCCATTGCGATTCCGTCAGCCCGGTCGCTCATCAACACGCGTTCGGCGGCAGCTACGGCGGCCTTGGGGCCTTTGCCCACAGGTTCCAGACCCTGCACAAGGCGCTGGATGTGCAGCCATGCCAACAACCCGGCTGCGGCTGCATAGTCAGCGTCGCGCTCCAGTGCCAGAGTGGTAAGCCGGATCGCTTCGCGATTGTCTTCATCGGTCAGCAAATGGAAATGCGACAGAGCCTGTAAATACAGCTCATACGCCTCCAGACTTTCGGTTGGCTTGGCGCGCGAGCGGGTGGTTTCAGCGTGACGCAGTGACGGCTCGATTGCTGTCACCACCTCTTGCGTGACCTTGTCCTGAAGATCGAAAATATCGTCCAACACACCATCAAACCGATCTGCCCAAAGGTGGCTGCCGTTTTCCGCGTCAATCAACTGCCCGGTAATCCGAACACGTTGGCCCGCCCGACGGACCGACCCTTCCAGCACATAGCGAACGCCCAGGCTACGCCCGACCTCGCGGATATCAGTGCTTTTTCCTTTGAAAATAAAAGATGAATTGCGCGCCACTACCATCAGCCACCGAAACCGCGACAGCTCGGTGATGATGTCCTCGGTCATGCCGTCGGCAAAAAACTCCTGCTCGGGGTCGCCGGACATATTGTCAAAGGGCAGCACGGCGATCCCGGGGCGCGTGTCGGCCGAGGTCGACAGATTGGCCGACGTCCCCTTGGGCCAGCACCAGACACCGATGCGGCGCGTGATGTTTTTCAACTCGGTCTGCTCGCCCCCGTCGAACTGGGCCGCATCACCCCGGTCCAGGCTGTTGTGCGACGTGTCCGAGATCAGGATCTGGTCGGGTTCAGCCAATGCCTCAAGCCGCGCGGCGATGTTGATCCCATCACCGAAGATATCGTCGCCATCCGAGATCACCTCGCCCGTGTGGATACCGATACGCAGCCGAATGGTGTCTGCCTTCGGTGCAGATTGGACCGCAATCGCGCAATCGGCGGCGTCAGATGTCGAGGGGAATTCGGCAATCCACCCGTCCCCCATGCTTTTGATCAAGCGCCCCTTATGCGCCTCAAGCAAGGACTTGAGCGTGTCTTCACGAAACGACCTGAGCGCGGCCAACGTGCCCTGCCGGTCCTGATCCATCAGCGCCGAGTATCCAACGACATCTGCCGCCAGCACCGTCGTAAGTCGTCTTTTCATTGACAGCCCCCCAACAAAGGCAACTTACCGCGCGGGAGACCGTCTGTCAGGTTATTTGCGCAGGACATCCGCGAAGTTTGTCCGTAGCCTTGGCACATTTCGCTTTCGTTCCAACCTGATTTCACGCGCGCGGTGTCAACTCCCAGTTTGACAAGCATGCAACTAAAGGTCGGTGCTTCGGTTTCGCTTCCCTTCCCCCTCAAACTCATGTATGCGCGCGGGTATCTGAGACGTTGTGCCCGGACCCTGGCACTCGAATGGAAGATAAATGGGGTCGGCGGCAATGGGGCCGCCATGCAAACCGGAGACCCGCAGGGGCGGGAGTGCTCCGTTCTAGGATACGCATATGTTTGATGTAACAAAGAAATCGATTCAGTGGGGCGAAGAGACGCTGACACTGGAAACCGGCAAGGTTGCCCGCCAGGCGGACGGCACCGTGATTGCCACGCTGGGCGAAACCAGCGTCATGGCCAACGTGACCTTTGCCAAAAGCCAAAAGCCCGGTCAGGACTTTTTCCCGCTGACCGTCCACTATCAAGAGAAATACTATGCTGCCGGTAAAGTTCCGGGTGGCTTTTTCAAGCGCGAGGCGCGCCCGACCGAAAAAGAGACGCTGACCGCGCGTCTGATCGACCGTCCGATCCGCCCGCTGTTCGTCGATGGCTTCAAAAACGAAGTTCTGGTCATGTGCACCGTGCTGAGCCACGATCTGGTCAACGATCCCGACATCGTTGCAATGATTGCTGCGTCGGCTGCTCTGACTATTTCCGGCGCGCCGTTCATGGGTCCGATCGCCGGTGCCCGCGTTGGTTTCGTGGATGGCGAATACGTCCTGAACCCGACCGTAGACGACATGCAGGACCTGCGCCTAAACCCTGAACAGCGTCTGGATCTGGTTGTCGCCGGCACCAAAGATGCCGTGATGATGGTGGAATCGGAAGCTTACGAGCTGTCAGAGGCCGAAATGCTGGGCGCCGTGACCTTCGCGCATGAACAAATTCAGCCGGTTATCGACCTGATCATCAGCTTGGCCGAAGAAGCTGCGAAAGAGCCGTTTGAATTCACCGCCCCCGACTATGCGGACCTCTACGCTGCTGTGGCCGCAGCCGGTGAAGAGCAGATGCGCGCCGCCTTCGCGATCACCGACAAGCAAGAGCGCACCACCGCCGTTGCCGCGGCCCGCGAAGCAATCAAAGAAGCGTTGACCGAAGAACAGCTGGAAGACGGCAACCTCGGTTCCGCGATGAAAAAGCTGGAAGCCGGCATCCTGCGAGGCGACGTCGTCAAAGGCGGCAAGCGGATCGACGGCCGTTCGACCACCGATATCCGTTCGATCGTTGCTGAAACCTCGATGCTGCCGCGTACGCACGGTTCCGCCCTTTTCACCCGTGGTGAAACGCAGGCGCTGGCCGTGACCACGCTGGGCACCGGTGATGATGAGCAATTCATCGACGCGCTGCACGGCAACTTCAAATCGAACTTCCTGCTGCACTACAACTTCCCCCCCTATTCGGTTGGTGAGGTTGGCCGCGTAGGTGGCCCCGGCCGTCGTGAGATCGGCCACGGCAAGCTGGCATGGCGCGCCCTGCAGGCGGTTCTGCCTGCGGCGACCGACTTCCCCTACACGATCCGCATCGTGTCCGAGATCACCGAATCCAACGGATCGTCCTCGATGGCGTCGGTCTGCGGCGGCTCGCTGTCGATGATGGATGCGGGCGTTCCGCTGAAAGCACCAGTTGCCGGTGTGGCCATGGGTCTGATTCTGGAAGATGACGGCAACTATGCCATCCTGTCGGACATTCTGGGTGACGAAGACCACCTGGGCGACATGGACTTCAAGGTTGCGGGTACCGAAAACGGCATCACCTCGTTGCAGATGGACATCAAGGTTGCGGGCATCACGCCCGAGATCATGGAGAAAGCCCTGGCGCAAGCCAAGGACGGCCGGATGCACATCCTGGGCGAGATGGGCAAAGCCCTGTCCGAGACCAACGAATTCTCGGTCCACGCCCCGCGCATCGAGACCATGAACATCCCAACCGACAAGATCCGCGAAGTGATCGGCTCGGGCGGTAAGGTCATCCGCGAAATCGTCGAGGTTTCGGGTGCCAAGGTCGACATCAACGACGACGGCGTGATCAAGATCGCCTCGCCGGACGGAGAGTCGATCAAGAAGGCTTACGAGATGATCCACTCGATCGTCGCAGAGCCCGAAGAAGGCCAGATCTACACTGGTAAAGTGGTCAAGATCGTCGACTTCGGTGCCTTCGTGAACTTCTTCGGCAAGCGCGACGGTCTGGTCCACGTTTCCCAGATCGAAAACCGCCGCCTGAACCATCCGTCGGATGTTCTGAAGGAAGGTCAGGAAGTGAAGGTCAAACTGCTGGGCTTTGACGACCGCGGCAAGGTTCGCCTGTCGATGAAAGTGGTCGATCAGGAAACCGGTGAAGAGATCGTTCCCGAGAAGAAAGAAAAGAAAGAAGACGCCGAATAATCAGCGCCTCTTTTCGAATTACCAAAGACCCCGGTTCTGGCCGGGGTCTTTTTTTTTCGTGACCCTACAAGTCCTTTGCAAAGTAATGCAGATGCGGCCGCAACATCGGTTGGTCCCTGTAGGTTGTTGTCTCAATCGGTGTGTCCAGTTCCACAAACCCAAGCTTCGGATACAGGCTGCGCATCTCAACATTTGGGGTCAACGTATCGGCCACCAGCCGTTTCAACCCCATCTGTCTTGCGGCATTCTCTCGCGCCACGATCAACGCGCGCCCGGTTCCGGTGCCACGGGCACTTTCGGTGACAAAGACGCGCTTTAACTCACCGGTCTCTTGATCCAGACGCTTCAGCATCCCGCATCCCACAATCGCGGACTTCCCATCCCGCGCCACGACCAGGCAACCATTGGGTGGCAGGTAATCCTCGGGGCGCGCCCAGAATTCGGCTAAGGCGCTTTCCGGGGCGGATGGATCAATCTCGAACCCCATGGCGCCCATGCGCTCGACGATCAGATCGTAATATTGCGACAGGATGCCATTCAGCTGATCCTTAGGCGGCAGCGCGGCACAGTGTTCAATTTCAATCATCGGGTCACAGCTCACGGATCAGTTGACCCTGCTGCGGGTGTGAGCACAAGCCATTATTCAATGCGCCACCCCGGACGGTCCGTGTTTCATCACATGCCATTGCCCATAGCTGTCGTTCAGATCCAGCTTGATCGCCGCGTTTGCCGTGGTCGAGGCGCTACCGATCTCGGCCAGTGTGAATTCGATCCCGCCGGGAATGTCGATCCGAACGCGATGCTCGCCGCCGCCATGCGGGGCCTGAATTGGACGCCCCGTAGATTGCAGCACATCGCCCACTGTGACCTTGGCTTTACGCCCTTCTATGTCGATGTCGAAATCAATTGGCAGATACAGGGTCTCGTGTACGGTTTTGCACATGGCGCGGAAGACGAACCAATGGGTGGCCATTTCATCCGTTTCCTCACCGTGAAAGACCTTTTCCAACGCATCGCGCTGCGCATCCGAGGCGCTGGGGTCAATGATCACCTGCATCTCTCCGCCACCTTCGAAAATCGGACCGGGCCACGCGTAGATCAGGGCCGCTTTGGTGCCTGCCAGATCAGTGTCGCCGAAATGCCCCTTGGAGACCTCCAGCACTTCGAAACCCCTGCAATTGCCATTGGTGGGTAATTCTTCGAACTGACAGGGGCAGGCGTAGCCGCAGTTGCAATTCCCGAAGGCTTCGCCCTCAACGTACCAATCTGTGAATGCCATCGAAACTCTCCTGATGTGAAAGCCCGATACCTGTCATCACCCGCCCCGATCGCGGCACCATAGCATATTTACGCAAAATCCCGAACCGCTGCGGAAAATCGAATGGGAAAGACGCGCGAATGTGTCGAACTTCACAGTCAGAAGGCTTTCGGCATGACAATTTGCGCAAGGGTCGAAAGACCCGCGACCGAGCATGCAGGGCCGACGTCGCACAGCCAATAAGTGTGTGCGAAGGAATGGGCCATGACATTAAGATCGTTCAAAGAACGAGTCATCCAAACATGTAGTTTCGAGGTTGTGGGGATTGCGTTCGTCTCGCCGGTTTATGCGTATATCGCGGGGGCGTCGATGGCGCATGGGTTTGCGCTGATTTCCCTGCTGTCCATCGTCATTTTGATCTGGTCGCCCATTTTCAACACGTCGTTCGACTGGATAGAGCGGCACCGAACCCGCCGCCTGGCAAGCGCCCGCCCCCACTGGTTGCGGATCGTCCACGCGGTGCTGCATGAGGTCACCGCGATTATTATTACATGCCCGTTGCTGATGTATTTTGGCGGCCATTCCCTGCAGGCCGCACTGGCTTTCAATCTTGGGCTGACGATCACCTATTCGATCTACACCTATGTTTTTCATATCATTTATGACCGGTTACGCCCCGTAAGACCTGTCTCTGCGGTCGAGGACACACCGCAATGCGATCCCGGCGCGGCGGTCTGCAATAACATCTGAACAAACCCGCGCTGTTTGTTCGATCACTCCACCCCAATAAGCTGTGAATCGAAGTGAAGCTCGCCTGTCTTTCATTTGCGGCGAGTTTGTCCACATGTGGGTTCATAACCATTTGGAACAAAGGACATGGACATGGTTAAGCGAATTATTCTCGCCTCGGCGGTGCTGGGCCTCAGCGCGTCAGCACCGGTTGCGCAAAGCCTCACAGATGACCTCTACGTCCACGGATTTGCTGGCTACAGCAATTTGCAGGACAGCGATTTCACCGGCACCGTCAATGGTGGCCCGGAGTCCGTCGATACCGATTTTGACGGTGGGTTTGGACTGGGCATTGCCATCGGCAAAGAAATCCCACAGTGGAGCAATGACAGCATCGCCACTCGGGTCGAACTTGAACTCTCTTATCGGGACAATGACGTAGACGGAGTGAATTTTTCCGGCAACGGGCCCGCAAGCGAAGTCAACGTTTCGGGTGATGTGACCCAAACGTCCTTGTTTGCCAATGTTCTGGTCGATTTCAAAACCGCTAGCGCGCTCACGCCCTATGTCGGCTTGGGTCTGGGTGTCGCCTACACCGATCTGGATTTCTCATACGGACCGGGTGTGGAGTTGGATGACAGTGACACCAACTTTGCCGCTCAGATCATCGCAGGCGTTGCCTATGATGTCAGCGAAAACACGGCTCTGACACTGGATACGCGCTATTCGCGCGCCTTCGACGTTTCCTCGGACCGTCTGGCCCCGAACGGCGCGTTGACCGGCACCGTCGAAGATGACATCGACGCGTTCAGCATCAATTTCGGCGTGCGCCAAAGATTTTGATCGAATAGGGGAAGTGTTTCTCTCCGGTTTCCCTTCCCCCGCATGTCCGCGTGCTCTATGCACGAGGACATGCGATCTTTCGTCATCCATATGTCCTCTAGTGCCGCGCGGCGACCCAATGCCGAGAAACTTTGCAGCGACCTTCCGAACGCGGAATTATTCGAAGCGGTAAACGGTCGCGACCCGGCGCAGATCGCCGATGTTGCGCTGTTTCCCGGCAATTTGCACCATCCAGAATACCCGTTTAAATTGCGCCCTGCGGAGATCGGGGTGTTTGAAAGCCATCGTCGTCTTTGGCGCAAACTGGTGGACGAAAAGATCGATATGGCCATCATCACCGAAGATGACCTGCGCATTGACCCCATTCGCATGGCCAAAGCGCTAAAGATGTTGGCGGCCTTTGCCACGCCCGAGCACTATATCCGCATTCCCGTAAAACAACGCGAAGTTGCGGCGCAAGTGCTGGCCAAAACCAATGATCAGCGTCTGATCCTGCCAAAGGTGATCGGGTTGCAATGTGTGTGCCAGCTTGTCGGGCACCGCGCGGCAGAACGGCTTTTGGCCGCAACTGACAAGATCGACCGCCCTGTGGATACCTTCCTGCAAATGCACTGGCTAACCGGCCAACCAATCCTGTCGCTTCAGGGCAGTGGCAATCAGGAAGTGGCTCGCGAAATCGGCGGGTCCACAATCCAGACTCGTCCTCCGCTGGGCGACAAACTGACCCGCGAGTTCAAGCGCGCAGCTTATCGCGCCTATCTACACAGCCATCCGCAAAAGCCGGCTTGCTGAACGAAAAAGCGGGGCCTGATGCCCCGCTTTGTTGTTTCTTAGCTCGGCGCTTTGGTTTTGCGCAGATAAGGGAAGATCGTTTCGAACTCGCCAAATTTCTCCTTGGCCTCCTCGTTCGACACCGCAGGCGGGATGATCACGTCTTCGCCGGGCACCCAGTTGGCCGGGGTTGCGACGCCTTTGCTGCTCATTTGCAGACCGTCCAGCGCGCGTAGGATTTCCGCAAAATTGCGACCCACGGTCATCGGATAGGTCATTGACAGCTTCAACTGCTTGTCCGGGCCGATGATGAACACAGAACGCACGGTGGCACTGTCCGCCGGGGTGCGGCCATCGGGCAGATAAGCTTCGGCAGGCAACATGTCGAAGGCTTTCGAGACCGCAAGCCCATCGTCGGCAATGATCGGGAAACCAGGATTGGCATTGCCATAGGCCTCGATGTCTTTCTTCCACTTCTTGTGGTCTTCCACACCATCGACCGACACACCCAGAACCTTGGTGTTGCGTGCCGCCCATTCGTCATTCAGTTGCGCCACGGCAGAAAACTCGGTGGTGCAGACAGGAGTGAAGTCCTTGGGGTGCGAGAACAGAATAGCCCAGCTGTCACCGATCCAGTCGTGGAACTGAATGGTGCCCTGATCCGTTTCTGCGGTGAAATTTGGGACGGTGTCGTTGATGCGCAAGCCCATAATGCGTCTCCTTCTCCTGTTGGTCAGCCTGGCAGGCTGATGCGAATTTAATCACTTTGTGTGTAAGTTAAACCGTTCTTTGAGGGATCGCTCAAAATTCACGTATCACGATATTATCCTGAAATTCAGGAATTCGCCCCAACAAAAACGCGGCGCGCCTGTCTCAGGCCTCGGCCTGCGCGGCCTCATAAGCCAGCATGGCGCGCTTGACGGGCAGGCCCCAATGATAGCCCCCTAGCCCGCCAGACTTGCGCAACGCCCGGTGGCATGGGATCAACCAACTGACCGGGTTGCGCCCAACGGCCGTACCCACGGCCCGCACCGCCTGCGGGGACCCCACCCGCTGCGCGATCTCGGAATAGGTCGTGACTTGCCCCGAAGGAATGTGCATCAGCGCCTCCCACACTTTGATCTGCAGCGGGGAACCGATCAGGTGCAGCGGCGTCTCGGACCGTTTCGCGCCAAACGACGCCTCGACCCATGGGCGCAGCTTTTCGGCGTTCTCGATGTAGCTGGCTTTGGGCCAGCGCGAGGTCATATCCTCCATTGCCGCCGCTTCGCCGGTTTCTGCGCCAAAGGCCATACCGCAAATCCCTTTGTCAGTGCCCATCACCAACGTCGGGCCGAAGGGGCAATCGAACCAGCCCCAGTAAATCGTCAGGCCCGCGCCTTTGCGGGCGTATTCGCCGGGGCTCATGGATTCCCATTTCAGGAACAGGTCATGCAGACGGCCGCTTCCGGACAGCCCCACGTTATGCGCGGTCTCCAGCGTGGTGAACCGCTCGTGCAGCAAGGCCTTGGCGTGGCCCAGCGTCAGATATTGCTGATAGCGTTTCGGCGATACCCCAGTCCAGCGTGAGAACAGGCGTTGAAAATGCGCGGGGCTCATGTCCATCTGGCGGGCCAGTTCGTCCAGCGACAGGGATTCGCCGCCCTGATCAATCAGCTCGATCGCGCGGCGCATGACGTTGTAGTGGTATCCGCTTTCGGGGGTCTGGACGTTCATAACTCACCTCATCTGCTGCCCCGGACCATATCCCGCGCGCCACGCCACCGCGACCCGAAACATGCGCATTGGCTTTGGGCTTGTGTCATGCGCCTGCGGGCGGCATTAAGGCCCGGATGGCAAAGCAACTCGATTACCACACGATCCGCGAGATCTTTACGCGTTTTCAGGACGCCGACCCCGAACCCAAGGGCGAGCTGGATCATGTGAACGTCTATACTCTGGTCGTGGCCGTGGCGCTATCGGCGCAGGCCACCGATGCGGGCGTTAACAAAGCCACGCGCGAGCTGTTCAAAATCGCCGACACACCGCAAAAGATGCTGGATTTGGGCGAAGAGGGCCTGACCGAGCATATCAAGACCATTGGCCTGTTCCGCCAGAAGGCCAAGAACGTCATCAAACTCAGCCGCATTCTGGTCGAAGACTATGGCGGCGAAGTGCCCAATTCCCGTGCCGCGCTACAATCGCTGCCCGGTGTCGGGCGCAAGACGGCCAATGTGGTTCTGAACATGTGGTGGCGGCAACCGGCGCAGGCGGTCGACACCCATATCTTCCGCGTCGGCAACCGCACCGGCATTTGTCCCGGCAAGACCGTAGATGCCGTCGAGCGCGCCATCGAAGACAATATTCCCGCCGATTTCCAACTGCACGCGCATCACTGGCTGATCCTGCATGGTCGCTATCACTGCAAGGCGCGCAAACCCCAATGCGGAACCTGTATCATCCGCGATCTCTGCGAATTTGAGGACAAGACCCTATGAAAACCTACCAGCTCACCGGTATCGGAAATGCCGTTGTGGACGTGATCTCCCAGGCCGATGACAGCTTTCTGGAACTGATGGGCATCGAAAAGGGCATCATGCAACTGATCGAGCAGGAGCGCGGCGAAGTGCTGTATGCCTCGATGGAGGGGCGCGTGCAGACGCCCGGCGGCTCGGTCGCGAATACCATCGCGGGTGCCGGGGCACTGGGACTGGATGCGGCATTCATTGGCCGGGTGCATGACGACGCGCTGGGGCGGTTCTATGCGGATGCGATGAACGAGGACGGCGTCGATTTCGTCAACCCGCCGGTGTCGGGTGGCGAGCTGCCGACCTCACGCTCGATGATCTTTGTCTCGCCCGACGGCGAACGGTCAATGAACACCTATCTGGGCATTTCCTCGGAACTGTCATCACAGGACGTGTCCGAGGATGTGTCAGGCAACAGCCAAATCATGTTCCTTGAGGGGTATCTGTTCGACAAGGAAAAGGGCAAAGCCGCGTTTCTTGAGGCCGCGCGCACCTGTCACAAGGGCGGCGGCAAGGCGGGGATCGCCATTTCCGACCCGTTCTGCGTGGAACGTCACCGGGTCGATTTCCTGCTGCTGATCGAGAACGAGCTGGATTTCGTGATCGGCAACGAGGCCGAGATCAAATCGCTGTTCGAAACCGATGATCTCGAGGATGCTCTGGCCAAAACCGCCGCGATTTGCCCTCTGGTCGTATGCACCCGGTCGGGTGATGGCGTCTCGGTTTTGTTCGATGGTCAGCGGGTGGACGTGCCGGTGGAAAAGGTTGTGCCCGTGGACGCCACCGGCGCGGGCGATCAATTCGCCGCTGGGTTCCTGTTCGGTATGGCCACAGGGCGTGATTACGAGACCTGCGCCAAGATCGGAAATGTCTGCGCCCGCGAAGTGATCAGCCATATCGGCCCAAGGCCAGAAGCGAATATGCAGGAATTGCTGCGCGCCGAAGGCTTGCTGTAAGTCGCTGAGTAGCGCCGAGGGCGCCCAGATGACCTTGGCGCAGCTTTTTTACGACCCCGCCGCCGCGTCGTTCAGTGCCCAGTCATAACTATAGGCACTGACACGGGACATATCTTGCAGCCGCGCTTCCAGATCGGGGTCGGCGACCGTTCGGACATAGGTTAGAATCGCCTGTTCGTTCGGTCCGAAATCCTCTCGGAACCAGATGAAGATCTTGGACAGGATCAGCCCGCCATTGTCATTAAACCGCACGCCGCGCGGGTCGTTGATATAGGCGTGTTCGGCGGCGGCAAAATCACGCTCCAGCGTCTCGGCCTGCCAGGCGCGGTCCATGAGGTTGGGGCAGCCCACAGCGGCACAGTTCAGGGCATAATGAATGCGCGGCTCGTTGAATTCAGGGCGGATGATGCGGTGTTCGATCTCGTTCAGGGTTAAGCTCTGCCCGGCGACCGTCACTATGGGCCGGTTCCACGGCCCGATTGACAGCGGCCCGTCCTTGATGTCGCGGATCGAGGCGACGGGGTAGTTCTCAAGGATCACATCCACCGTCACCGCGTTATACATATTGATCCAATAGGCCAGCTGTTGATCACGGGTCAGCGCCGCAGGGTCAACTGCTTGCAAATCTTCGATATACCCGTCCAAACGTGCTTTGTCGTCGGCCGAGACCTGCCCGTAAGCCATCCGGTTCACCCCCTGCGCATCAGGCGCGACATAGCGGTTCAGAAAGGTGGTCCAGTCGCGGTGATCAACACGCTCTCCGGGCGGTTGGGCGACGCGGGTCAGGGCGCTGTTCGCCAAAGGTTCGGGCGCGGGAAGGGCCAGTCGTTCGACACTGGCACAAGCCGCAAGCAGGGGCAGCAACAGCAGGATCAGCAGACGTCTCATGAGGCATCCTTTCGGGACTGGCGCAGGGCGCGCATCTGCCCTTTCAGCCGTTTCATCGGAGCAAGCGCCGGATCGCTCAGTTCAGGCAGGTCCGGGCCATTGGACAGACGCGGAACGGCAGCGTTCCACCAGCTTGGACCGGTCGGCCCGTCAATCCGGTCAGGGCTGGCCAGATGCATGTCGCGCTGCGCGTTATGGACACACATCGAAAGCGGCCCGTTCGCCGTGGCCACCATGAACACGCACGAGGCGCAGCGGTCTTCGTCCAACTGATCTGCCGCCATGAAATTGTGAATGAACACCGCTTGCCGCCGCACCGGGCCACGTAGCACGCCAGTACCCAGACGAGCGACGCTCAGCCCAAGTTGCCCCAATGCGCGCAGGGCCAGCAGCGGATGTCGTCGGATCATGCGCCCAACCTTGGGGCGAATACGGATATGGGCGTCCTGATTGTCGTCCACCCCTTCCAGCGCTGTCATCACCCGATGCACCAAGCTTTGGTTAGACAATAGCGAGACCGCGCGCCCTCCGGCCGTCAGGACGCTGGCGTAACGGTTGCATTTGGAATGGCCCACAGCCGCCGTGCCGAAATGCAGCGGCGTCCCATAGCCTTCCTCGACCGCGCGCGCGACGCTGTCCTGCGTGATCATCTCGGGCCGTTCACGCAACACGCCGCGCCCGGTATCGGCCTGCATCTGGAACGAGACAAACGCCACCTCGGGTCGATCCCGCAGATACCGCGCCAGCATGGGCAGTTCGCCGAAATTCCCGGCAAACACCGTGGTGTTGAACAGAATCCGCAGCCCCAACCCCCGGGCCCGCCGGATATAGGCGCGGCGGACAGTGTTCAGCTCTTCTTCCGAGGTGAACCCCTTGCGCTCTTGCGTCATGTCTACGTGAAAGGCCACGTCGTCCAGCCCCGCCGCTGCCAACCGCATCAACTTGGCGCGGCTGGCGCGAATCCCGTTTGTCATCAGACAGGACCGCATACCCAAACGGCGGATTTCCCGGCACAGCGCCTCAAGATCCTCGATCTTGCGCAGGGTCGGATCACCGCCAGTCAACTGCACCGATACGCCGGTGCCGTAGTGGCTTTGAATCGACTTCAACCGCGCAAACAGAACCGACAGAGGAGGGTCATAGGTCATCTCGGCCCGGTCCGAGAGGTAACACAGCGTGCAATCCAGATTGCACCTTTGCGTGACCTCCAGCGCAACGCAAGCGATGGGATAGAACCGCCCCGCCGTTTGCCCGGCATGGTATTCGCCACAGCCTTGCAAACCCTCGCGCAGAGGCGCGCGGCGGTCAGAACCGATGAACTTGCGACCTGCAGGGACGATGGCGGGGGGGCTGTGCGCGGTGTCTCTCATGCGGACCAAGCTAGAGATGCCGTGTGGCCCGAACTATGCCCCCTCACGGCAAGTTGTCGCAGGGTGAGTGAAGCGCACGCCTACCGCAGAAATGCGCTGAATGCTGCAACCACCTGCGCGTAGACATCGCGCTTGAAGGGTACGATTTCTTCAACCAAGCGTGAGGGCTCCTGCCATTTCCAGCGGGTGAACTCGGGATGATCGGTGTCGATATTGATCTGATCGTCACGGCCCGTGAAACGCAGCAGGAACCATTTCTGCTCTTGCCCGCGATAGCGGCCTTTCCAAATCTTGGGCACGATGTCATGGGGCAGATCGTAGGGCAGCCAGCCGGGAGTTTCGGCCACGACCTCGACCAGATCAGCGGTCACACCCGTCTCTTCCCACAGCTCTCGCAGGGCCGCATCGCGCGGGTCTTCGCCTTTGTCTACCCCACCCTGCGGCATCTGCCAGGCATCGGCGTGGCGGTCATTGCGCTGGCCGACAAAGATATGACCTTGAGCGTTCATCAGCATTAGCCCGACGCAGGGCCGATAGGGCAGTTTGGCGATTTCATCGGGGGTCATGTGCGGCCTCTTTTTCCTGTCACGCCTTGTCTGTATCAAGTGCTGTCAGGACAGCAAAGACCGTGACGCAAGGTTTCGCGTGACAATGTTGACGCAAACGTCAATCTAACGACAAAGAATTCGGGAGGGAGAGTTACCATGACTGCGTACCCAAACATGCTGGCCCCGCTGGATCTGGGCTTTACCACTCTGAAAAACCGGGTCCTGATGGGCTCGATGCATACCGGTCTGGAAGAGACCGGCGACTGGAACCGCGTGGCAGAATTCTATGCTGACCGTGCCCGCGGCGAAGTTGGGCTGATGGTGACGGGCGGGATTGGCCCGAACCTCGAAGGCTCGGTCCTGCCCGGCGCGTCGATGATGACCACCGAGAAGGACGTCGAAAACCACTCCATCGTGACCCAGCGTGTGCATGAGGCAGGCGGCAAGATCGCCATGCAGATCCTGCATGCGGGTCGCTATGCCTATGGCCCCAAATGCGTGGCGCCCAGCCCTGTGAAATCACCCATCTCGCCCTTCCCGCCCAATGAGCTGGACGAAGACGGGATCGAGAAACAGATCAGCGACATCGTCAACGCCGCCAAGCTGGCCCAAAAGGCGGGCTATGACGGGGTCGAAATCATGGGATCGGAAGGCTATTTCATTAACCAGTTCCTCGTGACCCACACCAACAAGCGCGAAGATCGCTGGGGCGGCTCGTATGAGAACCGGATGCGCCTGCCGATTGAAATCGTGCGCCGCACGCGCGAGGCCGTGGGCCGTGATTTCATTATCATCTACCGCCTGTCGATGATCGACCTTGTGCCCAATGGCTCCACCCATGATGAGGTTGTCGAACTGGCGAAACGGGTTGAACAAGCGGGAGCCACGATCATCAACACCGGCATCGGCTGGCATGAGGCGCGGATTCCGACCATCGCCACATCCGTGCCGCGCGCAGCTTTTGCGTGGGTTACTAAAAAGCTGATGGGCAAGGTGAGCATTCCGGTGATTACCTCGAACCGGATCAACACGCCCGAAGTCGCCGAAGAGGTTCTGTCCACCGGCTGCGCCGACATGGTGTCACTTGCCCGCCCGATGCTGGCGGATGCGGATTTCGTCGCCAAGGCGATGGACGGCAAATCGGCACAGATCGCGCCCTGTATTGCCTGTAACCAAGCCTGTCTGGACCACACATTCGGCGGCAAACTGACATCCTGTCTGGTGAACCCGCGCGCCTGTCACGAAACCGAGCTGGTGATCGGCAAAGCCGGTACACTGAAAACCATAGCCATCGTCGGTGCAGGCCCTGCCGGCCTGTCCACCGCCATGACCGCCGCCCAGCGCGGCCATGATGTCACCTTGTTCGACCGCGCTGGTGAGATCGGCGGGCAGTTAAACATGGCCAAACAGGTGCCCGGGAAGGAAGAGTTCTGGGGGTTGGTCGATTGGTTCCGCACCATGATCGCGGATCTGGGCGTGAAGGTTGAACTGAACCGCGAGGTCACGGCCGACGACCTGACCGGCTTTGACGAAGTTGTCATCGCCACGGGCGTCACCCCGCGCGATCCGCAGATTGCGGGGCAGGATCGGGACAATGTGATCGACTATATCGACGTGCTGCGCCACAAGGCCGAGGTCGGCAAATCCGTCGCCGTGATCGGCGCAGGAGGCATCGGGTTTGACGTGTCCGAATTCCTGCTGGAGGACGGCCATAGCATCACCACTGACCT
This sequence comes from Ruegeria sp. N8, assembly GCF_056531325.1. Classification (NCBI taxonomy): domain Bacteria; kingdom Pseudomonadati; phylum Pseudomonadota; class Alphaproteobacteria; order Rhodobacterales; family Roseobacteraceae; genus Ruegeria; species Ruegeria sp. N8. Next base: position 303,517 of record NZ_JBQFLQ010000003.1, read on the forward strand.
GCCCGCATGGATGAAAGAATGGGGCGTCACCGACCCCGCCGAGCATCGCTCGGGCCTGGCGCCCGAAGGACCGCAACCGGCAGCGCCTGCGCGTCAGGTCACGCTGCTACAGCGCAAGAAACAGGCGCATGGCAAAGGTCTGGGTAAAACAACCGGCTGGATTCACCGCGCGACGCTGAAGATGAAAGACGTCAATTTCGTCGGCGGTGTGAACTATGAACGCATCGACGATGACGGCCTACATGTCAGCTTTGGCGAAGAGCGCGCCGACCCAACCGTGATTGCGGCGGACACGATTGTTCTATGCTCGGGTCAGGTTTCCGAACGCAGCCTCGCGGATGCGCTGATCGAACGCGGTATAACTCCGCACGTGATCGGCGGGGCGGATGTGGCGGCAGAGTTGGACGCCAAACGCGCAATTAATCAAGGCACACGTCTGGCGGCGACTTTTTGAGGCATCGGGCCCGGTTCGCGCCGGGCCTGCGCCGCAACGAAAAAATGGCTTTGGTGACACGTTCAACGGTCACAAATTTGCCATCCTCAGATTAACATATGTGTAATGCTGCCGGTAAAACCCCATAGTTTTCGGGTTTGTGGCGAATTTAGAAACCACCGTTTCCACGTTTCCTATCCGCAAACGATCCAGATTAAATCCCTGATATTATCCCATGTCTGCCCAGTTTCCGCCCAGATTGAGCGCCAAGGTCAGTCAACGAACCAAGACTTGGGGTACGAGTATGGACAGACTGACCGAAATGGAAGCCTTTGCCAATGTGGTGGACCAAGGTGGCTTCACAGATGCGGCCAAGAAAATGGGCATCTCCAAATCGGCCGTGTCCAAGCACGTCTCGAGCCTCGAGGCGCGTCTGGGCGCCCGTCTTTTGAACCGCACAACGCGACGCGTGTCGCCTACGGAAATCGGTTTGGCCTACTATGACCGCGCGCGCCGTGTGCTGAATGACGCAGGCGAGGCTGATGCGCTGGTGACGTCGATGCAATCCGCGCCTTCGGGCCTGTTGCGCATCAGTGTGGCCACGGATTTTGGCGTGAATCATCTGTCTCCGGTCCTGTCAGAATTCCTGTCGGCCTATCCCGATATCACCGTGAACATGGTGCTGAACAACCGGTATGTTGAGCTGATCTCGGAAGGGTTCGACGTGGCCGTGCGTATTGGTGAGTTGGAAGACAGCACCCTGCGCGCCCGCAAACTGACCGAAACCGTGAAACGGATGGTCGCGGCCCCCAGTTACATCGACAAATATGGCCGCCCCCAAAAGATCGACGATCTGAACGAGCACAAGCTGCTGCATTACTCCAGCCAATCTTCCGGCAACGTGTGGAAACTGACCGCGCCATCGGGCGAAAAGCGTCAGGTCCGTACCGCCGGCTGGCTGAGCGTGAATGACGGGCAGTCCCTGCTGAACGCAGCGATCTCGGGCCTTGGGATCGCGCATCTGCCCAGCTATCTGTACGCTGACGCGCTGAAAAGCGGCAAGGTTCTGGATGCGATGCCGTCGCTGCCTGATGAGTTGCAGGGCGTCTATGCAGTGTACCCTCCGGGCCGTTTCACACAGCCCAAGGTGCGCGCATTCATTGATTTTCTGGTCGAGTCCTTCAACGACAAGGGCCCGATGGATTGGTAATTTCTCCCCGGTGAAGACTGAACGGCCCGCACACAATTGTGCGGGTCTTTTTTTATTCCATGAAGACCGACAGCCCCATGCCCTTGGCAACGGTGCGCAGGGATTGGATCAGGATGTTTTGTCCGGGCAGGGCGGCTTCCCCGCGCCGCGACAACAGCGCGATATCGCGGTTGGCGTTGGGGATCGTCAAAGGGCGCAGACGCACCTCGTCTCGGTAAATACCCTGCCGCCTTGCATAGAGATCGGGCAAAACCGCAGCCCCCACCCCCGAGGCTGCCATTAGCACGATAGAATCCAGTGTCGTGCCCTCGTATTCATCGGATACCACGCCTCCGCATTCCGCCGCCAGCGCATAGACGATCCGGGACAGACGGTGGCTTTGGTCCAAAGTCAGGATCAGACGGTCGCGCAAATCCTCGGCTGTGACCCCGTGCAGATCGCGCGCCAGTACGTCGTCCACGGCCACCCCAATCCAGAGCGTTTCGTTGAACAGGCGTTGTTGCAGCGTATTGGGGTGATCTTCGGGGGTTGAAATGATCATGTCGAACCGGCCGGATTTCAATCCCTGCTCAAGGTCTCGGGTGTTTTCTTCGCGCACGACGAAGCGCAATCCGGGCCGTTCCTGGTGCACATGCTTGATGACTTGCGGCAACAGGTAGGGCCCAATCGACGGCAATACACCCAACCGCAGCCGCCCTCCGACAGGGGTATCGCTGGTCATCGCATGGCGCAGGTCCTGTACCTCGGCCAGGATTTTCTGAGCGCGGGCAATGAACTCCTCGCCCCGCGCTGTAACCTGTACCCCGCCCCGGTCCCGTTCAAAGATACGCAAGCCAAGCTCTTGTTCTACCGTCGCAATTTGCGCCGAGAGGCTGGGCTGACTGACATTGAGAACGTCAGCAGCCAGCCCGAACCTGCCCAAGCGACTGACCGTGACGATATATTCCAGCTGGCGCAGGGTGGGTCGCATTTCATAGTTCCAAACTATTCAGTTGTTAGAAAGATAATATTGGGCTGATTCAACTCTGCAAGGCACTAGGCCCCGGACCGCCGGAAAAGGAGCCGTAAATGCCCAGCGTACTAGAAACTCTGTCCAGCAATCTGCTGGTGCCCACCATTTTGTTTTTTGCCTTGGGGCTGGTGGCCGCGTTTGTGCGCAGTGATCTGTCCATCCCGGCGGGCGCGGCCAAGTTCATGTCGCTCTACCTGCTTCTTGCCATCGGGTTCAAAGGCGGCAGCAACCTGGCCGAGCACGGCATCCACATGGACCTGTTCCTGACGCTTCTGGGCGGGGTGGCGCTGTCCTTTGCCATCCCCTTCGTTGCTTTCGGGCTGTTGCGAGTGATGACACGGTTGGACAGCCTGAACGCAGCCGCGGTTGCAGGGCATTACGGCTCGATCTCGATTGTGACCTTTGTGACAGCGACCAGTCTTTTGAACCTTGTCGGGTTAAGTCATGACGGGTTCATGGTCGCCGTCGCCGCCGCGATGGAGGTTCCGGCCATCCTGTCCGCCCTTTGGCTGGCACACCGGTCCAATGGCAATGGCGTAAAGGATGACGGGTTGTGGCGTGACCTACTGGCTAACGGCTCCATCGTTCTGCTGACCGGAGCGTTCCTGATCGGGGCTATCACCGGCGGTCAGGGGATGCAGATGATTGCGCCCTTCATCGTGACGCCATTTACCGGGATTTTGTGCCTGTTCCTGCTTGATATGGGTCTGTCGGCGGGGCGCAGCCTACTGAGCAATCGCGACAAGCTGTCGGTCGGCCTGTTCGCCTTTGGGGTCCTGATGCCCCTGATCGGCGCGATGATGGCCTGGGCCGTGGGCGCGCTGATCGGTCTGTCCGAAGGCAGCCTGTTCCTGCTGATGGTTCTGTCCGCCTCGGCCTCATATATAGCGGTGCCTGCGGCCATGAAAATCGCCCTGCCCAAGGCGGAATCCGGGATTTACCTGACCCTGTCTCTGGGCGTGTCCTTCCCGTTCAACATCACCGTTGGCCTGCCGCTTTATCTTTGGTGGGTGATGTAGGCAGGTCAGTTCACCAGCAGAACCGCCTCAACCCGGCGGTTCTGGTCGCGGCCCTCGGGCGTGGCATTTGAGGTCATGGGGGCCAGATAGCCAATGCCGCGCGCCTCAAGACGGTTTCCGGCAACGCCGTGCTGTTCGATCAACCGCACGCGCACAGCCTGCGCACGCCCCGTACTGACCGAAATGTTCGCCTCGAGCGTACCCGTATCGTCGGTATTGCCCACCAGCGCCAATCGGACGTTGGGATTGTCGGCCATATAAGACGCGATCAGCGCCAGCGAAGGAAACGGGCCTTCGCCCAGCGTGATCTCACCGGTTCTGAAATGCAGGTCTTCAAGGATAACGTGGCCATTCTGTTCCAGTGCGTCCAGTAGCCCGTCTGTCTGCTTCACCGTTTCCTCAACGACCAGAGGCGGCGGTTCGGGCGCGTCCACGGGCGTGACACGGATCATCTGCACATATCCGTCGGGCGGATTGCGGCTGACCAGCAGGCTCAGCGCCTCATCCCCACGGGTGGCCGAGAGAAAGCGATAGTCCTGAATGGCCACGTACATATCCGGGGTGGGCACGACCTCGGTTCCAAAACGGAAGTCGAAACCGCCGCAGGTGATCGCGTCGCATTCGAAGATGATGTCAAAGCCCTGATCCATGATCTGTTGACGCAGTGGGGCCAATAGCTGCAACGTGGTGCTGGACCCTGATTGCAGGCGCCATGTCAGGCGCTCGACGCGGCCCTCGACTGTGAGGGCAGGGACTTTGCCAGTCGCGAATCCGCCGGTGGGCAAGTCATAGCTGTCCAGCGGACTGACTCGTTCGCTGACCAGTCGCGAACCCGACGGCAAGGCCACATCCTGCGCCAACGCAGAACCAGCCAGACATAGCGATATCAGGCCGGCGCGCAGGATCATCGGGCCTGCGCGAAATAGGCGTCGTTTGGCACCATCGCCGTGGCGCTGGCGACCCGGTTCGACATGTTGAAAAAGCCGGCCACATTGACAATGTCCCAGATATCACGGTCGCTGAAACCCGCATCACGCAGGTTTTGGCGGTCCGGTTCTTCAATCTCAGCGCTGGCATGGGTCATCTTGGCCGCGAAATCCAGCATCGCCCGTTGCCGCGCTTCCAGTGGAGCGATGCGATAGTTCATCGCCAACATCTCACCCAGTTGCGGATCACCCGACATCTGCCGCACCGCCGCTCCATGCGCCACAAGGCAATAAAAGCACTTGTTGATGGCCGAGACGACAACCGCAATCATCTCACGTTCCAGCTTGGTGACGCCGCTTTCGGCCAGCATCAGATCGTTGTACATGGTGGTAAAGGCGTTCAGCTTGTCGATGTCAAAGGCATAGGCCCGCAACACATTGGGCACAAAGCCCAGCTTCTCCACACAGATATCGAAATACCGCTGGGTTTCCGCTGGTAGGGGATCGACCATCGGCAGGTTCAATGCAGTCGGCAGAGAGGGATCGGTCACGTCAGGTTTTTCTCCTTAGATAAGCTGACGGTAATGGTATTCTCCGGCGATCTCCATCCCCAGCGCATGATAGAGACCATTGGCCCCATCATTGACCTTGGTGCAAATCACACTGAGCGTACGCGCCCCCTGTTCTTGCGCCCAGAAGGCCGCCGCTCGCATCGCCCATTGACCCAGCCCGTGACGGCGGTGTTCCGGCAGGATTTCCAGCGCGTGGACCATGGCGACACCGTCGTGGATAGCGACAAACGCCGTCCCGGCCGGTTTATCCACGCGGCGCATCAGCAGGCCAGTTTTCGGCCCCGGCGCGCGTTCCATGACCGCAAGCCGTTCTGGGCCGATGCCGCCATTGGCCCAGATCTCGACCATGATGGCCAGCGGGTCCCAAATGGCAAAGGCAGTCACCCGCGGAACAGGGATGTCGGTCAGATGCGACACGGGGCAGGTGTAGATGTTGACCGGGTCCAGCACGTCGTACCCTCGGTCCGAGAGCTGCTGATCCAGCGCCTCATCCCCCGGTCGCAGGCAAAAGATGCGTTTCTGCCCCATCGCCAGCATCGCGGCTTCGGCAGCGTCGATCTGTGCTTCGGTCGCGGGTCCTCGCGCGCTGGCCGCCGACACGCGTGATCCACCGCCCTGCCCTTGGCGCAATTGGAATGGGCCCTGCTTCGTGTACTGCGCGGCGGGCCATGTGCCATCGACGATGTTGGCCCAATCGGTCAAAGCTCGAACTCTTTCGCCAACCGTGTGACCGCTGCATCAACTTGCGCCCCGTCGGTACCGCGCACCACGATATTCGCGCCAAAGGCCCCGTTGATCTGAAACGGATAGCTGCCAATGGCCAGATCGGGAAAATCCGCAGCCAACGCTGCCAGCGGCCCCGCGATATCGCCCTCGCCCCGATGCACGCGCAGGGTCTGCGACAAAAGCGGGCTGCCGCCGGTCAGGCCGGGCAGCACACTGGCCACCATCGCCTGAAAGACCGAAGGGACCCCGGCCATGACATGCACATTCGCAATCGTGAACCCCGGTGCGGTCGAGACCGGGTTGTCGATCAGCGTGGCCCCATCCGGGATGCGCGCCATGCGCAGGCGGGCCGGGTTCAACTCCAACCCGGAATTCTTGTAGTGCGCTTCAAGCAAAGCGCGCGCGTCGGCACGGATATCAATGGCCGCGTCAAAGGCGCGCGCGATGCAATCGGCGGTGATGTCGTCATGGGTCGGCCCGATACCACCGCTGGTGAACACATGGTCATGCGCTTGGGACAGCGCCTTAACGGCGGCTTCAATCGCCGGGGCGTCATCGCTGACGATACGCACCTCTTTCAGGTCGATGCCCTGCTTGGTCAGCTCACCCGCTAGATAGTGCATATTGGCATCGCGCGTGCGGCCCGACAGGATTTCATCTCCGATCACCAGCATTGCAGCGGTTGGATTGGCCATGGCGCATACCCCCTCTTGATCGACCGTTGGGGCAGGTATAGGCCCTAGGCCATGCGATTTGAAACCCCTCTTGTCCCCGCCCGCCTGATCCGCCGCTACAAACGCTTTCTGGCCGATTGCAAGCTGGAGGACGGGCACGAAGTAACCGCCCATTGCGCCAATCCCGGCTCAATGATGGGTCTGGCCGAACCAGGCCAGAAAATCTGGTTGGAGCCCAATGACGACCCCAAGAAAAAGCTGAAATATGGCTGGCGGCTGGTCGACCACGAAAATGGGCATTTTACCGGGGTAGACACATCGCTACCAAACAAGGCCCTGCGCGCGGCGTTACTAGGGCGTGAAATCCCGGCGCTGGCCGCCTATGAAACCATCCGGCCCGAGGTCAAGTACGGCGAAAACAGCCGCATCGACTTTTTGCTGACCCAACCCGGCCTGCCCGATGCCTATGTCGAGGTCAAAAGTGTCACCCTGTCCCGCCAACCCGGTCTGGCCGAATTTCCCGACAGCGTGACCGCGCGCGGCACCAAACATCTGGGAGAGCTGGCTGCAACGGCAGCGCAAGGCCACCGGGCGATCATGCTGTATCTGGTGCAACGCACCGACTGCGACCGCTTTGCTCTGGCTGCCGATATCGACCCCGCCTATGCAGCCGCGTTCGAGGCCGCACAAGGGGTCGAGCGGCTGATCTGCGGTATCACGATCACGCCCGAAGGGGTCTGGGTCGACACCGACAAGATCTGGCACGTCGACGGTCGCCCTTAGTCAAGAATTTGCAAGTCGCCCAGATAAGACCCCGTGTCGGGGCTGAACGCCTGATAACCACCGCTTTCTGTCCGGCCCACCGTCGCGCACAGCTTTGCCCCCTGCCGGAACGCGGCCCATTGACTGCATATTGCATCGCCTTCCAGCCACCACGTGCCTGTGTCTTGCCCTAGCCGAGGCACCAGCACCGCGAACTGGCCATCGCGGCCAATCCGCGCCGAGCCCGAGATGTGAAACCGTTCGAATGTGATCCTACGATCCTGCGCCAAAAGCGCGGCCACATCGGTCGCGGACAGCGTCTGAACCTCTTCCCGACATCCCACAAGGGTCAAAACTGCAAGGATCAGACCCTTTTTCATATTCACCATCCTTTACGCGCCACACATGTCTGTACCGGCTTTCTGCACTTGCGCAGATCACAAGATCGCGCGCAAATTTACTTTTGACACGCTATGATTTAAGATCATAACCCATACTGAAGGTTGAATTTCCAGGCTTTGCGCCTCATCTGAACCATCGATCCCGCCGCGACCGGACGCCCTCTGGTACTTTCTGCACAAGCAGCGTAAAAGGAGCGCTGCGCGAAACATTTGGAGCCTCGCACCGATGAAAGAACATCGTGGCCGTCTGACCAAGGACGGTATCCGCATTTACGAACAGGGTGACTTTGCCGGGATGCACGCGGCAGGGGCCTTGGCTGCGCGGATATTGGATGACATCGCTCCGCATGTCTTTCCCGGCCAAACCACAGGCGCGATTGACGGGCTGATCACTCAGATGGTCGAAGACGCGGGCGCGACCTCGGCAACCATCGGCTACAAGGGCTATCAGCACGCCAGCTGTATCAGCGTCAATCACGTGGTCTGCCACGGCATTCCCGGTGACAAGCGGTTGAAAGAGGGCGATATCCTGAATATCGACGTCACGGTCATCGTGGATGGCTGGTTCGGTGACACCTCGCGCATGTATGTGGCCGGAAAGCTGCCCCGCAAGGCTGAGCGTCTGATCCAAGTGACCCATGATGCCCTGTTCAAGGGGATCGAGATGGTTAAACCCGGCAACACTTTCGGTGATATCGGCCACGCTATTCAGGCCTATGTCGAAGCGCACCGTATGAGCGTTGTACGCGATTTCTGCGGTCACGGTCTGGGACGTGTGTTCCACGCGCCGCCCAACGTGCTGCATTACGGTCGCCCCGGCACCGGCGCTGTGCTGGAAGAGGGCATGTTCTTCACCATCGAACCCATGGTCAATCTGGGCCGCCCCGAGACCAAGACGCTGGCCGATGACTGGACAGCTGTGACCCGCGACAAGTCTCTGTCGGCGCAGTTCGAACATTCGGTTGGCGTGACGGCAAACGGGGTTGAGATTTTCACCCTGTCGCCGGGTGATATGTTCCACCCGACCTATTCGTCCTGATCTTTGGCCTGATCGCGTAGAAGCTTCAGCAAAAGGGTCTCGTCCCGCCACGGGATGACGGCGTCATGGATGAAAACCGGTGCGCGCAGCGGTTTACGCTCGGGGCCGGTGGCTGAGTCTGTGGCAGCATCCTGCTTGGGTGCCCAGAACAATGGGGGTAATGCGCGATCCATGCTGAAACCCTAGCATGTTTTGCGATCAGAGTCCCAAAAGCTCGGGTAGTTGTGACATCTGCGTGAACACCTCGGCACCCAAAGCGGACAATCCCGCGCCGTCATCATGGGCGGCATAAGCCAGACAGCGCATCTCGGCCCGGATCGCAGCAGTGACGCCATTTTCGCTGTCTTCGATGACAACCGGGCGGACAGCACCGAAATGCTGCGCTGCGGTCAGAAACAGGGTCGGGTCCGGCTTGGCGGTCCCCATTACCTGGGCCGAGAACATGACGTCCTTGAATCGATCCCAAAGCCCGTTCTGGCCCAGCGTGATCTGCATTTTCTCTGGGCGGCCATTCGAGGCCACGCAATAGGGAACACTGGCGGTCTCCAGCCGCCGCAACACGTTCCGAACACCGGGCACCAGAGGCGTTCCGGCGCGCAAGGCGGCGTAAACCTCGGTATAGATTTGCTCCACCCAGTCGTCGGGCAGGTCTGCCCCAAGGTTGCGCGCCTGTTGGTGGACGCCGCTCATGGTGCCGCCTACGAACAGAGACATGCATTCCGACAGCGACACATGCAAATCGTAACGTGCAAGGTTGTCGACCAGAACCTGATTGGTCAGCCTTTCGCTGTCCACCAGAACGCCGTCACAATCGAAAATGACCAGATCATGCATCGGCGCGGTCCTTCCACATCAGAGTGATATGCGTGTCGCCATATTTGCGGGCGTCTTGCAGGATGAACCCCTCGGGCGGTTGCATCGGCGCGTTCTCCTCCCACACAATCAGCGCGTCGTCCGCGATCCACCCTTGGGTCAGAGCCGCGATGGCCTTCTGGCCCATCGACTTGCCATAGGGCGGGTCGAGGAAGAGCAAATCATAAGGCGCGTCGGTGTTTTCACCCAGCCGGGTCGCGTCGCGTCGGATCAGCTGGGTGCGGTCTGCACTGCGGGTCAGGTCGATATTCTTTCGGATCAGACCCTGCGCTACGCGCCCGTCATCCACGAAGGTCACATGGGAAGCACCACGCGACAGTGCCTCAAGCCCCAGCGCACCAGTGCCAGCAAACACGTCCAGCACGCGCAGCCCGTCAAAATCAATCTGATGGCTGAGGACGTTGAACAGACTTTCGCGCACCCGGTCCGTGGTAGGCCGCAGATGCGCCCCCGAATCGCCTTTGCCGACCGAGGCCAGGGCTCGGCCTCGGAAATCTCCGGCGATAATCCTCACGCTTTGAGCAGCGGTTTCAGGTCCGCAGTCGGGTCGGCTACCACGGCGGGATCGGCGGTCTTGCCCGCGTCGATCAGGCGTTTGCCGACCATATAAGCACGAGGGTCGTTCATCGCGTCCACCGCAATCAGTTGATCGCCTTTGTAGTACCAGAAGGACACGGTTGCGCCCTCACCTTGCCGGGTCACGACGCGGTCATAGCCCGTGTTCAGACCCGCAATCTGCAGCTTGACGTCATACTGGTCGGACCAGAACCACGGTGTTGCAGTGTAATCCTTGGCCGCGCCCAGCATGTTCTGGGCCACGATCTCGGCCTGATCAATGGCGTTGGGCACGCTTTCCAAACGAATGCGCCCTTCGCCATGCGGGAAAGACGCACAATCGCCTGCCGCCCAAATCGACGGATTGGATGTGCGGCCATGGGCGTCGGTCTTGATACCGTTCTCCAGCTCCAGCCCCGCCATCTCTGCAAGTTGGGTCGCGGGCGCGATGCCCACACCAACCACAACGAAATCAACGGCAATCTCGGTGCCATCGGTCAGAACCGCGCCCACCACCTTGCCATCCTCGCCCAGCAGACGGTCCAGCCCGACGCCTTCACGGATATCGGCACCGTATCCGGAATGCAGCGCGCGGAAGTAATCGCTGGTCTCAGGTGCAGCGACCCGTTGCAGGATTCGGTCTGCCATCTCGACCAAGGTCACATTGACGCCGCGCTTGGCGCAAACCGCAGCCGCCTCGAGCCCGATATAGCCACCGCCCACGATCAGCGCGCGGGCGCCGTCGGTCACGCGCGGCTCCATCTCGTCGATATGGGCCAAATCCCGCACCACATGCACGCCTGCCAGATCGCCACCAATCGAGGCAGGCAAGCGGCGGGGGTCAGACCCGGTGGTCAGGGCCAGTTCGTCATAGGAAATGACTTCATCACCCAGCCACACGGTCTTGGCTTGCGGATCAATCGCGGTCACACGCTGACCCAGACGCAGGGTGATGTTGTTCTCGGCATAAAAGCTCTCGGGGCGCAGGAACAGGCGCTCCAGCTCCATCTCGCCCAGCAAATAAGCCTTGGACAGGGGCGGGCGCTGATAAGGCAGATGCGGCTCGGCCCCGATCAGGGTGATGTCCCCGTCAAACCCGTCTTTGCGCAGCCGCGCCACCAGCGATGCACCCGCCTGCCCGGCACCGATCACGACAATATGGCTCATCTTCCCCTCACCCTGTCGAATTCCCGTGGTCTCCTCCACGCGACCACCTATATTGCGGCTAAGCCCGACTCTGCAAATCCAAACGACAGGAGCACAAAAATGATTTCAACAGGTGATACGCTGCCCGACGCCACACTGACCCAGATCGGTGCGGAAGGCCCCGAGGAGGTCCGGATTTCCGATAAAACAAACGGGCGCAAAGTGGTGATATTTGCCGTCCCCGGCGCGTTCACGCCCACCTGCCATTCGGCCCATGTGCCCAGCTTCATGCGCACCAAGGATCAGTTCGATGCCAAAGGCGTGGACGAAATCATCTGCCTGTCGGTCAACGACCCCTTCGTGATGAAAGCCTGGGGCGAGGCCACCGGCGCGTCAGATGCGGGCCTGACCATGCTGGCAGATGCCGCGTCCGAATTCACCAAGGCCATCGGCATGGATTTCGACGCTCCGCCGGCCGGGCTGATCGCGCGCTCGAAACGCTATGCGATGCTGGTCGAGGATGGCAAAGTCACCGCGCTGAACCTGGAAGAAAGCCCCGGCGCGTGCGAAATCTCGGCTGGTGAGGGTCTTTTGGACGTCATCTGATCCGGTTTGGCCCCGGTTCTGTCGGGGCCTTTGCCCTATTTAACTTGATAGATACCCCTGAACGGCAAATACTCGGCCTAGTTGTTCAGGGAGTCCTTTTATGAAGCTCAAGTCCATTACCCTATGTCTGGGCACAGCAGGCGCACTGGCCGCGTGCGGCCCGGCCCCCACACCACAACAACAAGCCGCCCGCCAACATGAGATCGCCTGCCTCAGCGGCACGGTCGGCGGCGCGCTATTGGGTGGCGTCATCGGCAATCAGTTTGGCGGCGGGTCCGGCAAGACGATCCTGACAGCAGCAGGGGCTGCCGTCGGCGGGATCGAAGGTCAGAAATTCGCGTGCTGAGGGGGACATCATGAAACTTGGGATTTTGACACTTGGCCTGACCCTTTTGGCTGGGTCCGTTGCGGCCGAAACGGTAGCAGAGCTGCATGAGAATGAATTGAAAGCCATCGACGCCAACAACGATGGATTTCTGTCAAAGGATGAGTTCAACGCTTTTTCCGACTATGCGTTTCAGGCGATGGACGAAGACAAGAACGGCACTCTGGGGTTAGACGAAGCCAAGCCCTTTCTGGACATAAAGCAATTCCAAAGCGTTGACCGCAATCAGGATAACATTATCTCTCGGTCAGAGTTCGATGCGCAGATGAACGACGACTTCACGTCTGCCGACAAAGACGGGAACGGCCAGTTGGACTAGGGCCGCCCGAACCCGACAGGAGCGTATGATGAACAAATGGATATCGCTGGGTGTTCTGGGTCTGCTAGCGGCTTGCGACGTGCCGCAGGCGCCGATTGTGACAGGACCAGACGGCCAGCAACGGATTCAGATCAATACCAGCGGGATGACCTGCTTTGATACGCGCTGTCTGTATATTGACCCGGCGGCGCGGTCGGTGCGGTCGAACGGCCTGCGCACGACGCGCATCCCCGGCAATATCGACGTCAGCAGCGGCACCGTCACGCCGGATGAGTTCCGTCAAATGGGTGTTGCCGCCTCGCTGGCGGGTGGCGTCGGCTCGGCAAGCGACCGGGGTTAAACCAGACTGTCCATCTTGCGGGCCAGCTTGGCGTCCAGCGCCGACAGCCCGCCTACATCATGGGTGGACAGAGTGACCTCGACCGTGCGGTAGACGTTGAACCATTCAGGGTGGTGGTTCCATTTCTCGGCAAAGATCGCCACCTGCGTCATCCAGCCAAAGGCGTGGACAAAATCCTTGAAGATGAAGGTCTTGGTGATCGCGTCCCGGCCTTCAACCATGGTCCAGCCGTTCTGAAACAGCGGGTCCAGAAGGGGGCCGCGGGTCTCGGTCGACAAAAGTTCGGTCATTGCTGTTCCTCCGGGTTCGCTTTCCTGAACGGGCCGTAATCCGTCAGAATCTCGATCTCTTCTCCCACAGCGTGGGCCTCGGCGTCGAGATATTTTCTGATCGCATCGGCAAAACCGGAGTCGTTGACCCAGTGCAGGCTGTGCGTTCGCGTGGGCAGATAGCCGCGCGCCAGCTTGTGTTCCCCCTGCGCGCCCGCTTCGACCCGCGCCAGGCCCTGCGCGATGGCGAAGTCGATCGCCCTATAATAGCACAGTTCGAAATGCAGGCAGGCATGGTGTTCGACGCAGCCCCAATAGCGGCCATACAGCGTCTCGCGCCCAATGAAATTCAACGCACCAGCAATCGGGTATCCGTCACGCTCGGCCAGAACCAGCGCCATGTCGTCGGCCATGGTTTCATGGGCAATGTCAAAGAATTGACGTGTCAGGTATGGCATCCCCCATTTGCGCGAGCCGGTGTCCTGATAGAACCGCCAGAACGCGTCCCAATGTTCGGGCCGCAAGTCGTCACCGGTGAGCGTGCGGATTTCTCCACCAAACCCACAGGCCTGCGCGCGCTCCTTGCGGATATTCTTGCGTTTGCGCGACGAGAGCGCCGCCAGAAACCCGTCGAATTCCGAGTAGCCATCATTCAGCCAGTGAAACTGCTGCGAATGGCGCACCATCAGACCCATTTCTTCACCCGCTTCGGCCTCGGCCTCGGTGCAGAAGGTCGCGTGGATGGATGAGACCTGATTATCCGCCGCCAGTTGCACCGCACCTTGTACGAGGGCCGATAGCCCGACGCCCTCATAGCCCGGCCGAACCAGAAACCGTCGCCCCGTGGCGGGCGTAAAAGGCACCGCAATTTGCAGCTTGGGGTAATAGCGTCCACCCGCATTTTCGTAGGCATGCGCCCAGTTGTGGTCAAAGATATACTCGCCCTGAGAATGCGACTTGGCATACATCGGTGCCGCCCCGATCAGCATCCCGTCCAGATAAGCGGTCAGATATTGCGGCTGCCAACCCGTGCCCCGCCCGACCGAGCCGCTATTTTCCAGCGCCAACAAAAACCGATGCGTGGTAAACGGGTCCATTGGACGACCACCATCCGCAGCCTCGGGGCAGGCACATCTGTCCCACTCTGCCGCAGGGATTTGCGAGAGCGACCCCAGTACCCGAACCTCGATTTGCGCCTGATCCATGTGCCCTCCGCGTCTTGTCTTTATCTGTGACGGATGGGGTGGGGTTCAACCCGGGCGGGCGGCCAAATACCCTTCAAAGGTCACATTATCGGCAACCTTGCGGGCCTCTGCCTCTTGTTCGGGCGAGCGGATGGTCCAGCACAGGATCGGCACGCCCTGCGCCTTCAGCGCAGCCACGCGGAGGCGCGACAAGTCTGCGGCCTCATGGCTGATAAAGCCGGCCCCCACCCGATCGAAATCGGGGATGTCGCGCAGGTGGTCACAAACCGCATGCGGCAAATGCTCGACTTCGGGCTGGTAGGAACAGGTGGTGATCCCACGTGGCAGATTCGGTGCCAGCCGTGCCAGTTCAGCGACCGAGTTGGGGTTGAACGACATCAGCGCCACAGGCCCGTCATAGCCTTGCAACGCGCGCACCGTATCCGCCTCGAGCGGGCCGACATTAGGGCCCATCGCCCCATCCTGATCCTTCAGCTCGATCAACAGCGGGACCTTGCCCGAAACGATCTGCAACACCTCGTCGAAGGTCGGAATGCCGTCCTCGCCGTGCAAAAGCCGCGTGGCTTGCGCTTCATCCGCCGTAATCTGCTGGATCGGACCGGATCGGCCGGTCAGCCGTGTCATGTCGTAGTCATGAAATACCATGGCCCGGTTATCGCGGCTGCGTTGCAGGTCGATCTCGATCCCGTAACCGGCCTCGACTGCAGCGCGAATGGCCGCCCGGCTGTTTTCCGGGCGGTTGTCCGAGAGGTCATGCAGGGCTCGATGCGCAATCGGGGCCTGCAAGAGCACATCAGGTAGGGCAGGTATCATGCGACCTCGAAGATGCCTTCGATCTCGACCGCTACACCCAGCGGCAACGCAGCGGCACTGACAGCCGAGCGCGAGTGGCGGCCCGCTTCGCCCAGCGCCTCGACCAGAAAATCCGAGGCCCCGTTGATCACCTGCGGCTGCGCGGTGAAATCTGCGGTCGAGTTCACGAACCCGGTCAGCTTGATCACGCGTACCAGCTTGTCGATATCGCCACCACAGGCCGCCTTGACCTGCGCCAACAGGTTGATTGCACAGACCTTGGCCGCCGCGGCACCCGCTTGGACATCCATGTCATCACCCAGCTTGCCGGTGATCATCGTGCCGTCGTTCGAGATCTGGCCCGAGACATAGACGATATTGCCCACGCGCACGAAGGGCACATAGTTGGCGGCAGGCGCAGGTGCGTCCGGCAGGGTGACGCCTAGGCTGTCCAGTTTGGCTGCGATGCTCATGTGATACTCCTCAACTAAATTCGACTCGGACGGACGCTAACCGGGATAGCGCGGATCGAAAAGCATGAAACCGGCAGTTTTACGGCTGCCCGCGCAGTAAGCATAACTTCTCTTATTCGGGACTGTTGAAGTTGGGTCACTTTACGTTGACCACTTGTCCGGGTTACACGCTGAGTGTTTCAATCTATTTGAGAAACACCTATGTGACATTGAATTGCGCCGCTTGTTGCGGTCGAAGATAGTATTGATTGAACGTCCAGGCATTTTCATTCCTGACGTGTTGGAGTGGCAAAGACCGTGTTGAGCAAAGTCAGCTTGAAGCCTCTGATCCTTGTGTCCCTGGCGGCAACTCTTGGTGCCTGCGCCACGCGCCCGCCTGCTGACGCCCCTCCCGGAGAGGTCTTTGACCCCTATGAAAAGACCAATCGGGGTATTCACGACTTCAACCTCGGCGTTGACCGCTTTCTGTTCCGACCCGCGTCAAAAGGCTATGTGAAAATCTTCCCCGATCCGGTCGTGACCAGCTTCAGCAATTTCGCCGAGAACCTGACCTTGCCGGGACAGGCGCTGGACTATCTGTTGCAGGGCAACCTGAAACAGTCGGGCAACGCTTTGCTGCGCTTTGCCATCAACAGCACTGTAGGCGGGGCCGGGTTGTCCAAACCCGCAGACGAGCTGAACCTGCCGCCTGTCGATACCGATTTCGGCGAGACCCTGCATGTCTGGGGCGTGGGCGAAGGCGCCTACGTCGAATTGCCGTTCTATGGTCCCTCGACCCAGCGTGATGCGATTGGTGTTGTGTTCAACCTGTTCTCGAACCCGATCAACTTTTCCCCGGTGCGCCCGGTCGACAATATCGGTGTTTATGCCGAGGTGGTGCGCCGCATGGGCGATCGAGGCCGGTTCTCGGACACGGTGGACTCGATTCTGTATGAAAGTGCCGACAGCTATGCGCAGGCACAAACCATCTACCTGCAAAACCGCCGCTTTGAACTGGCGCGTGATGACGAAGACGCCTATCTGGGCCTGTATGACGACCCCTATTCCTTAACCGGGACCGACCCGGTCAGGGACCCCTATCTTGACCCCTACGAGGACCCCTATGCCGAGTAATCTGATGAACCGACGCGGTTTCGTCGCCACCGGCCTGGCCGGGACGCTGATGACCGCCCTGCCCGCCTACGCCCAGACCGAGGCCAGCGCAAAGGCGCTGGTGGTCAGCGTGGTGGATGACATCAACCGCGTGATCGCTTCGGGCAAATCCGAAAACGCGATGATCCGCGATTTCGAGAAGATCTTTACCCAATATGCCGACGTGCCAATCATGGCGCGTTACGTACTGGGTGCCGATGGCCGCTCGGCCAGCCCGGCGCAGTTGCGACAATTCACCAAAGCCTTTCAGGGCTATATCTCGAACAAATATGGCCGCCGCTTCCGTGAATTCATTGGCGGCCAGGTTACAGTTCGCAACGCCCGCAAAATCAAGGCTGGGTACGAAGTACGCACCTCGGTCAAGCTGCAGGGCTCGTCCCCGTTTGAGGTGACTTTCCTTGTATCCGACAAATCGGGCCGAGACCGGTTCTTCAACATGTTCATCGAAGGGGTGAACATGCTGCTGACCGAACGGACCGAGATTGGTGCGATGCTGGATGCCCGTGGTGGCGATCTGAACAGGTTGATCAAGGACCTGAACAAAGTCGGTTGAGCATCTTCAAAAATGCAAGCAGCGCCGCGCAACCTTTTGGTCGCGCGGCGCTGTGCGTTTAGTTCAGGCGTTCACCGGTTTCCTGAGCAAAGTAAGACACTTTGCTCATGTCGAAGGCCAGATTCAGCATCTTGCCCGCCTGCGCGCTGGTTTCCGCGTGCAATCGCGCGGTAACCTGCTTGCCGCCCAGTTCAGACACCACATAGGTGTCTGCGCCTGCGGGTTCGACCATATCGACCAGGCATTCGGCCTCTTGCACGCCGGCACCGGCACGGAAGCCTGCCTCGGCAATGTCTTCCGGGCGCAGACCCAGGATCACGTCCTGCGGCAGCGTCAGGTCGCGCGCATCATTCAGGACCAACGTCTGGCCACCGTCGCGCGCGATAGCGATCTGCGTGCCCGAGCCGTTCTTACTGGCCTGCGCCGGGATCAGGTTCATCGCCGGTGAGCCCATGAAATCAGCCACGAACAGGTTTGCCGGGTTGTTGTAGATCTCGGCAGGGGTGCCGATCTGCTGAACGACACCACCTTTCAGCACGACGATCTTGGTCGCCAGCGTCATCGCCTCAATCTGGTCATGGGTCACATAGACGATGGACGCATCCAGCGTCTGATGCAGCTTCTTGATCTCGGTCCGCATCTCGACCCGCAGCTTGGCGTCGAGGTTCGACAAAGGCTCGTCAAACAGGAACAGCTTGGGATCACGCACCAGCGCCCGACCCATCGCCACACGCTGGCGCTGACCGCCCGACAACTGGCTGGGGCGGCGGTTCAGCAGAGGTTCGATCTGCAACAGTTGCGCCACCTCTTTCAGCTTTGCATCCTGCGTCGCCTGATCGACCCCGCGCACTTTCATGCCAAAAGTGATGTTCTTGGCCACTGTCATCGTCGGGTATAGAGCGTAAGACTGGAATACCATCGCGATGTCACGGTCCTTGGGGCTGACATGGGTCATGTCATTGCCACCAATGGACAGGGTGCCGCCAGTGATCTCCTCCAACCCCGCAATACAGTTCAGCAGGGTAGACTTACCGCAGCCCGAGGGGCCGACCAGCACCAGGAAATCGCCCGGTTCGATCGAGATGTTGATGTCCTTCAGAATCTCGGTCGCACCGTAATTCTTATAGAGTTTGTTGATATCAAGGATGGGTGCCATGGGTCTTATCCCTTCACAGAACCGGCGGTCAGGCCGCGGATGAAATACTTACCGGCAACGACATAGACGAGCAGCGTCGGTAGCCCCGCGATAATCGCGGCGGCCATGTCGACGTTGTATTCTTTCACGCCGGTGGTGGAGTTTACGATGTTATTGAGCGCCACTGTCACGGGTTGCGTACCCGCCTGGCTGAACGACACGCCGAACAGGAAGTCGTTCCAGATCTGCGTGAACTGCCAGATCACGGTCACAACGATGATTGGCAGCGACAGCGGCAGGAAGATCGACCAGAAGATCCGCAGGAACCCGGCCCCATCAACGCGTGCTGCCTTGGTCAGCTCGGACGGGATGGTGACATAGTAGTTACGGAAAAACAGCGTGGTGAAGCCCAGCCCGTAGATCACATGGACAAAGATCAGGCCCGGAATGGTCCCGGCGATCCCCATAATGCCCAACAGGCGCGCCATCGGCAGCAAAACCACCTGAAACGGGATGAAGCAGCCAAACAGCATCAGCGAGAAAATGATGTTCGCGCCTTTGAACCGCCACTGCGCCACGACATAGCCGTTCAGCGCACCCAGCAGGGTCGAGATGGCCACTGCAGGCACCGCGATGAGGACCGAGTTCCAGAAATATGGCCGCAGGCCCTCGCACTGAATACCGGTACAGGCACCGGACCATGCGGTTTTCCAGGCATCAAAGCTGACCTCGCGCGGTAAAGAGATCAGGGACCCGGTGCGGATTTCCTCAAGGCTTTTCAGCGATGTGGTCAACATCACAAACAGCGGCATCAGGTAATACAGCGCAAACAGGCCCAGCAGGACGTACAGCAACCAACGCAGGGCAATTTTGCCAACGGCACTTTGGCTACGGGGTTCGGTTTGGGATTGGGGCATCGACAGATCAGTCATTTTTCGCCCTCAGCTCTGAGTAAAGATAGGGAACGACGATGGCAAAGACGACCAGCATCATGATCATCGCGGACGACGCCGCCTGACCAATATCGCCGCGCGAAAACGCCATGGCGTACATGTATGTGGCTGGCAGATCGGTTGCGTAACCGGGGCCACCACCCGTGAGGGCGATGACAAGGTCAAAGCTCTTGATCGCAAGGTGGGCCAGCACGATGAAGGCGGACAGGAAGATCGGGGCCATCGACGGGATGATGATCGCCGTGTAGATGCGCCATGTGGGGATACCATCGACCTGGGCTGCCTTGATGATCTCACCATCCACCGAGCGTAGACCAGCGAGGAACAGCGCCATGACGAAGCCTGAGCTTTGCCAGATCGCGGCCATCACGATGGTGTAGATCGCGTAATCGGGGTTCACCAGCCAGTCGAACTCGAAATTGGTAAAGCCCCAGCCCTGCACCATGGACTCAATGCCCAGACCCGGGTTCAGGATCCACTTCCACGCGGTGCCAGTCACGATCATCGACAGCGCCATCGGGTACAGATAGATCGTCCGGATGGCCCCTTCGACGCGGATTTTCTGATCCAGCAGGATCGCCAGCAACAGGCCCAACACCATCGCAATCACGATGAACAGCGCGCCAAAGATATACAGGTTGTTGATTGCCGTATCCCAGCGGGGTGAGTCAAACAGGCGTTCATACTGGATGAATCCCTTGATCTCGTATTTCGGCAACAGTTTCGATCGGGTCAGCGACACCCAGGCCGTCCATCCGATAAAGCCGTAGACAAAGATCAAAACGGCAATGAACGACGGTGCCAGCACCACCTTGGGCAGGTGGTTTTCCAGCCATTCGGACATGATTTCCTCCGGGGAAAGATGCTCTGCCCCGTCAGTATAGGGGGCAGAGCGATTTGGATCAGTAGCTGTTGGCCACTGCCGCCGCCAATTGCTGAACCGCGTCAGCCGACGACATATCCGAGTTGAAATGCGCGGTCACAACATCCGTGATCGCACCAGACTGCGACCCGCGCAGCGCCATGCCGTGGGCATAAGACGGCAACAGCGAGCCTGCGTCCGAGGTCGAACCCATATCTTCGGCCGACAAGTTGGCGCAGATGTCAAAGTCATCCAGTGCCACGTCGGTCCGTGCCGGGATCGAGCCTTTGTTCAGGTTGAACACTTTCTGGAAGTTCGGCGCGACGATCAGCTTGGCCAGCAGGTCCTGACCGGCTTTCTTGTCATCTCCGTCCACATCGAACATTGCAAAGCTGTCGACATTGTACAGATAGCCATCACCGGGGGTCGAGGCGCACAGGAAATCCTCGCCGGGTTTTTTGCCCGCCGCCAGGAACTCGCCCTTGGCCCAATCACCCATGATCTGGAACGCCGCCTCACCGTTCATGACCATCGCGGTGGCCAGGTTCCAGTCGCGGCCCGAGAAGTTCTCGTCCACGTAGCCGCGCATTGTGCGCATCTGGTCGAACACCTGCACCATCGTGTCCGAGGTCAGCGCCTCAGGGTCCAGATCAACCAGCGCTTTCTGGAAGAACTCGGGACCGCCAATGCCCAGTACCACGGTTTCAAAAACGGTCGCGTCCTGCCATGCCTGACCACCATGGGCCAGAGGGATCACACCTGCGGCTTGCAGCTTATCCGCGGCAGCGTTGAATTCGTCCCACGTGGTCGGCATCTCGATGCCATTTGCGGCCAGAACGTCGGCGTTTGCCCAGATCCAGTCAACGCGGTGTACGTTCACCGGCGCAGCGCACCACGTGCCCTCGCATTTCATATGGCCCGCGATCGAGGCGGGCAGAACGTCGGCCCAGCCTTCGGCCTCGGCCACAGATGAGATATCGGCCAGCACGCCCTCTTCATACCATTCCTGAATGGCGGGGCCTTTTAGCTGAACCGCCGTCGGCGCGTTGCCCGACAGAACACGGGCGCGCAGCGCGGTCATCGCGGCATCACCGCCACCGCCAGCAACGGGCATATCGGTCCAGCTGCCACCATTGGCCGCGAATTCCTCTTGCAGGACGGCAACTGACTTGGCCTCACCACCCGATGTCCACCAATGCAGAACTTCTGCCTGGGGGCCCGCCAACACCGACGATCCGGCCACAACAGCCAGCGTCGATACGGTGGCAAATGCAAAACGTTTCATTTCTTGTCTCCTCCCTGAGAACCTAAGAGGCTGCCGCAGCAGCGATGTCGGCCATACTGGGGCGCACGGGCCGTCTGGCAACTTGGAATCCGCGCCAAACCCGTGCGTCAGACCAATTTTTCACCGCTTCTGTTACAGCGTGTTACGTTGACATTGAATCTGTTTCCGTTCGTTACAATTGACGATGTCAGAGGGGCCACAACCGGGGAGGACAGATATCATGAGCATTCCGCGACTGTTGGTGGTGGATGACGACCCAGAGATGCGGTCGATGATGACTCAGTTCATGCAGCAAAACGGGTTCATCGCCTTGCCCGCCCGATCGGAATCCGAAATCCGTGGGCATCTGGGGGCGGGCCGCATTGACCTGATCCTGCTGGACGTAATGCTGGGCGATGAAAACGGCGTCGAGATCTGCGCCCGCCTGCGCGCCGAACAGGATGTGCCGATCATTCTGGTCTCGGCCCTCTCAGCCGACCATCAGCGCATGGCGGGGTATGAGGTCGGGGCCGATGACTATATCGCCAAGCCTTTCAACCCGCAGCTTCTGCTCGCTCGCGTGCGGGCGGTGATGCAACGGGCGCGGCGGTCATCGTCGCTTGCCTACCGCCGCCGCATCCACAGCTTCCGCTTTGACGGCTGGCTCTATGACGGCAAACGCGATGAGGTGCATTCGCCCGAGGGCTATTTGGTGGCGCTGTCCCAGCGTGAGACGGCGTTGCTCAAGGTTTTGCTGGCCAATCCGCATATCCCCCTGACAAGGGATGAGATCGTCGCCGCGTTGGATGTCACCGGCGGCTCCGACAAACCCGAGGCGCAGGGCCGCGCCATCGACATGCTGGTGGGGCGGCTACGGTCAAAGATCGAAGTCAACCCGAAGGACCCGCAGATGCTGCGCACCGAACGCGGCGTCGGCTATGTTTTTGCCGCTGACGTGTCGGTGCAAGAGGAATGACACTGCGCCTGCGCAATCTAGGCTGGTTTTGGGTGATCTCAGCGTTCGCAACAGGGCTGGTATCGGCCAGCCTGTGGTTTGCTTCGGCCCGCGCCTGGAATCAGTTCCTGACGCAATCCTTCGTCGCAGGGTTCACCGTCTACGAAGACCTGCGCACCGGGATCGCTCCGGCCGCTCCGCTGTCCATTTCGCCGTTGTCACCGGCGGATGCCGCCCTGGCCGATATGGGAGAGTTCCTGCAATTGCCTGGGTCTTCGGGCCGTCGGTTCCTGACCAACCTTTCGATCCTGACCGACAGTTCAGCGCCGCTCAACGGGCGTGAATTGACGCTGGCGATCCTGTCCGATCGTCTGGTCTATCCG
This sequence comes from Ruegeria sp. N8, assembly GCF_056531325.1. Lineage (NCBI taxonomy): Bacteria > Pseudomonadati > Pseudomonadota > Alphaproteobacteria > Rhodobacterales > Roseobacteraceae > Ruegeria > Ruegeria sp. N8. The sequence goes on from NZ_JBQFLQ010000003.1 coordinate 326,511, forward strand.
GTCTCGGACATCGTGTCACGCAGTGATCAGACCGGGCCTGAGAAGATGGGCAACCTGACCCGGCTGCTGGCCACCTATTGCAGCGAACCGATCCTGATTGCGCAGTTTGGGCGCGGGCCGTGGTATCGCGTGGATGGCACCGGGATCTGGGGCTGTGGCGCAGCGCCGACAGATCTGCGCCTGCCCGCGATATTGCTGGGCATCGTGGCTCTGGCGGTCCTTCTGACCTCGGTCGGCAACGTGTCTGATACGTTCACCCGTTTTGCCCACGCCCTGCGCGACCGTCGGCGACGCGGAGGCCCCGACAGCTATGACGCCGACGGGCCGACCGAGCTGCGTGATATCGTGTCTGCGGTGAACGCCCATCTGGACGCCGAACGCGCCTTGCTAGAACAACGGGCCACGGTCTTGTCGGGTGTCAGCCACGATCTTGGCACCCCCGCAACCCGCGTCCGGCTGCGCGCTGCGTTGATCGCCGATGACGAGCTGCGCGAAAAGCTGGAAGCGGATGTGGACCAGATGACCGGCATGATCGAAAGTGTTCTGACCTATACGCGTTCAGAACTGAGCGTCGAGGAACCGCGCCAGATTTCTCTGACATCCTTGGTCGAATCTGTCGTCGCCGATTATCAGGACATGGACCTGCCGGTGACGCTTCAGAATGTCGACCCGGTCGCGGTCGAGGGCGCTCCGTCCGTTTTCATGTCCCGCCGCGGGCATGGGACGTTGCTGGAAACCCGGCGCATGTTGGTAACGGGTCGGCCCATTTCGCTGAAACGGGCACTGACCAACCTAATCGACAATGCGCTGAAATATGGCCGCCACGCCGATGTCCAGTTGGAAACCGACGCGCACACCGCAACGGTCACGGTCGAGGACAAGGGCAATGACCTGTCCGTTCATGAGATCGAGGCCCTGATGGCCCCGTTTCAGCGCGGATCAAATACCGGCTCGTCAGACGGGTTCGGCCTGGGTCTGACAATTGCTGCCACAGTGGCTGACCAGCATGGTGGTGGCCTGCATTTCGAGGCCGGAGATCAGGGGCTGCGCGCCCGATTGACGATCACGCGGCAATAGGCCGTCAGCCCATGTAGCTTCGCACCAAAGCGCTGGCGATCAGGGACCACCCATCCGCAATGACAAAAAACGCCAGTTTGAACGGCAGTGAAACCGTTGCGGGTGGCACCATCATCATCCCCATCGACATCAGCACCGCAGCTACCACAAGGTCGATGATCAGAAAGGGCAGGAAGATCAGAAAACCGATCTGAAAGGCCCGCGCAATCTCGGACAACATGAAAGAGGGCATCAGGATCGACAGCGGCGCATCCGGCGACACATCCACCGTATTGCCTTCGGGGCGCAGCGCAGCCATGGCGTAGAACGTGTCCGGGTCCAGCCGCGCGGCCATGAAGGCGCGAAACGGTTGAAGGGCGCGTTCCAAAGCGGGCTCGACCTCCATCGTTTCGTCGACCATGGGTTGGATGCCAGTGGTCCAGGCTTCGTTAAAGACGGGCTCCATTATGAAATAGGTCAGAAACAAAGCCAGGCTGACGATTAGCATGTTGGGGGGCGATTGTTGCAACCCAATCCCTTGCCGAAGGATGGCCAGCACGGTGATCAGAAAAGGAAAACAGGTGATCATGATCGCCAGCCCAGGTGCGAGGCTGAGCACGGTAATCAACAGGATCAATTGGATCGTCCGCGCCGAGATGGAACCCCCGTCACCCAGCGACAAGGACACATCCTGCGCTTCTGCAAAAGACGGTGTCAGCAGCAGCGCCACGATGATCCAGGGCAGAATGCGCATCAACCGATCCCGTTTTGCAGATCGGCAATCTCGGTCAGGCGCACGGCCAGTTGTCCGGCCTGATCGCCTTCCATCTCTTCCAGCAAGCCGCGGGCCACCAGCTGGTCCCCTACATAAAGATCCACCGGATCCTCGATCCGTTTGTCCAAAGTCAGCACCGCATTTTCACCCATGTTCAACAGATCGCGGATCAGTGGGCGGGCGCGGCCGACCGAGACCGTGACCTCGATCGGGACCGATTCAAACGGGTTGGATTTTTCGCTTTTGGGACTTTGGGGATCACTCATTGCTCAATGCCTCTTTTGCCTCGAATACATACGCGTCGAACGCGGCGCGGATCGACGTCAGCAGGCCGCCGCAATCCACCTCGCGCCGCGAGATACCGACCTGCAATCTAGCCTGGCCGGGTTTGATCTGCGGGTCTGAGATGACTTGCGCCATCTTGGCCATCCCCTCGGGCAGCATCTCTTTCACCTCAGCCGCGAGGCCTTCGGGTACGAAAACCTGTATCGGCTCATTGATCTGTTCGCGAGCCATGTCGGTCAGTTGTTCGGCCAGCCGGATGGTATAACCCCGCTCCAAAGTTTCGGGCAGGACCGCGAGCATCAGGCTGTTGAACATCGGTTCCAGCGACAGAGTCATCCGTGTTACCGCCTCATGATAGGTGAAGGACATGTCCTCAAGCGACTTGGCCAACTCGGTCGAGATCCGGCCTCGGTTTTGCTCCTGTGCCTGAACGGCATCTTCCCAACCGGCGGCATAGCCCTGTTCGAACGCCGCCAGACGCTGTTCCTCCAACCCGTCCTCATCCAGCAAGTGCAGCTTTCCACCGCCAGCCTGCAACGTGAAATCTTCCAGCAAATGGGCGATCGACATCAGACCTTTTCCTCGCCTTCTTCAAGCCAGCTGCGCAGGATTTCGACCGTTTCCTCCTGCTTGTCGCCAATCATCGCCCGCAGCCGATCTACCGGGTCCGCCCCGGGCTGAGCCGACAGTGCTGGAACATCTCCGCCGGTGGCCTGACCCGCGATCGGTGCGAATTGCCCGCCTTCTTCGGTCGCAATCTCACCCGTCAAAACCGAGCCTGGTTCGGGTAGACTTCCGGTAGGTAGTAGTGCCGTGGTCACAACCGGCTTGGTCAAAATAGGCCGGATCACGAACAACCCAAGGATCAGAGACACAATCGCCAGAACTGCCATCTGGATCAGCGACATTGCGTCGAAATGCACCTTCTGCCAGATCGAAGCCGAGGCCAGCGTGCCCTGCGGTTCAACAACCGGCAGGTCCATGGATTTCAGCGTGATCACGTCGCCGCGTTCCGCATCAAACCCCACAGCCGAGGCGACCAATTCCTTCAAGGCCTCCATCTCTGTTTCGGGCATGGGGGCAAAACCTTCCGTGCCCGTCGCATCCACACTGCGCGTTCCATTCACCAGTACGGCCACAGTCAGACGTTTGATCGCGCCGGGGGCGTTGTGAACCTCAAGCTCCGTCTCGGACACCTCGTAGTTTACCCGCTCGCGCGTCTGGGTGGCGTTCGAGTTCGACTCGTCGCCCCCCGCGCCGTCACCATCCGGCAGGTTCGACGCAACGGTGACATCGGCGGATTGATTGCGCGCGCTGTCTGAACGTTCTTCGACATCGGTGCTGATCGCCACACGACCGTTGGGGTCAAAGCGACGCTCGCGAATGGATTCGGTTTTCGTCACCGTATCTACGCTGACTTCTACAACGGCATTGCCCGTACCTACGCGGGCTTCGACCAAACGCAGGACCTTTTCCCGCAATTGCCGCGACTTGTCATCCGCCGTATCGGCGGCAACGGCGTTTTCCTGCGCGCCAATCACAGCCCCGTTCGAATCGATGATCGCCACATTCTCGGACGCAAGACCACTGACCGCGGATGAGACCAGAAACCGGATCGCCTTGGCCTGATCTGACGTGATATCCGCCCCCGAAGACACCAGATAAACCGAGGCAGTCGGTGCAACGCTGCGCTGAAATGGATTGGTTGAACCATTGGCGATGTGCACGCGCGCCTGGCTGATATGGGGTGCTCCTACAATCGTGCGGGCCAGTTCACCCTCTTTCGCGCGCCAATAAGCGGCGTCAAACATTTGCGAAGTGGTCCCGAACCCGCTGAGCGTATCCAGCAGTTCGTACCCCCGGTTTCCATTCGCAGGCAAACCCTCGCTCGCCAGAGTCATGCGCAACTCATCCCGCTGCGACCCCGGCACGTAGATCGAGCCGCCCCGAATCTCAAAGGGCACGCCGCGCTGATCCAGTGACCGAACGATATCGCCCGCCGCCCCACTTTCCAGCCCGGCATAAAGCAAGGTCATCGACGGTGCCGTTATCAGCCGCGACATCGCAAGGACCCCAAGAAATACCAGCACAACCGCACCGGCAACGATGATTTGTTTTCGCCTGTCCAAACTTGTCCAGACAGTTCCGATCTGCTGCACGCTCACCTCCGACTCGCCGACATTCTGCTCGGCGCATCCCTTGTTTGACCGATTGCCCTTAACAATCGGTTAGTCCCTGCCGGGTTATGACGATTGCAGAACGGATGGATGAGGACGTCATGACTGACGCAACTGCAGAACAGGCAGAAGCCCCAGAAAAGCCTGGGAAAAAGGGATTGATACTAGGTGTGATTCTAGCCCTGTCCGGCGCGGGTGGAGGGTATTTTGTAACCACGTCCGGGCTGTTGCCAATAGGCGCCATGCCCAAGGCGCAAGAGGCGGTTGAAAAGGCGGAAAAAAAGCCTGCAAAAGCCTTGCCTGACGTTGGATTCGTCGATCTTCCGCCGCTGATCCTGTCGCTGAACTCGGGCGATTCGCGGCACCTGAAATTTCACGCTCAGCTTGAGGTGAACTCGAACTATCTGGGCGATGTCGAAAAGATGAAGCCGCGAATCATGGATGTGCTGAACGGGTATCTGCGGGCGGTTGAAATCTCGGATCTTGAGGATTCGTTGGCCCTGGTGCGCATTCGCGGGCATCTGCTGCGGCGCATCGGCATTGTAGTTGGCGAGGATCGCGTTCGCGATGTCCTCGTGATGGAATTCGTTTTGAATTAGGAGGCGAAGTTGGAACTGATCGCAGATATTTTCCTAGTCGCAGGCGCCTTGGGCGCAGGTCTCTATTGCTTTGTTCTGTCTCGACGCCTCAAGCGATTCACCGATCTTGAAAAGGGCGTTGGCGGGGCCGTTGCCGTTCTTTCGGCACAGTCGGATGAATTAAAGAAATCGCTGGAGTCCGCGCGTGCGGCGTCGGACCGCTCCGGGGACACCTTGAAGCAATTGACGCAACGGGCGGAGACGGTCGCGCAGCGGTTGGAGCTGATGATGGCGTCGATGCATGACATCGTGCCGGATCAGGAAGCCCCAAAGGATACAGCCTCGCCCGCGACCGAGCCTACGGTGCCACCAGAGCCTGAGGTTGCAAAGGTTGAAGCTGCGGAAGCGCCCGAGCAAAAGGAAGAACCCGTTCCTGAGCCTGCGGAAAAACGAACGGCTGGTCCGATGTTTATGCGGCATGGTCGCAAAAGGCGTGAGGCCACGGCATGAAAACAAGGCAGAGCAACAAACCCAAAGGCGGCGTGCTTGCTGTGATCTCTTTGCTGATGATCGGATCGGCTGCGATTCGCGTCGGGTTGGAGGCTGGTCCGGCACTGGCCAAGAACGCCGAACCGACGGTCAAGCAAGCCAAGCCAGAAGGTATGGAAAAGCCCGGCGCACAGGAATTGTTGACAGAACTTCTGCGACGCGAAGCGGCGTTGGAAAAGCGCGAAGCCGCCGCAATCGACAAGGAAAAGGCGTTGGAAATCGCCGAGCAAGCCATCGAAACCCGAATGGTCGCTATGCAAGCGGCCGAAGAGAACCTGCGCGAAACACTGGCCTATGCGGAAAAAGCGGCCGAGACCGACCTGACCCGGCTGACGGATGTGTATCAAAGTATGAAACCCAAAGACGCAGCCGCCTTGTTCGAGACGATGGATCCAGGTTTTGCCGCCGGTTTCCTGTCACGGATGCCTGCGGATGCCGCTGCTGGCGTGCTGGCGAGGATAAGCCCTGAGACCGCCTATACAATCAGCGTTATCATGGCGGGGCGCAACGCTGCCGCGCCACAGGAATGACGTCCATGTTCACCAAAGCCGCGTTTGAGTTTGCTGGAGGCCCCTCATGATCGGACTAGTCGGAATTGTCGTCATCTTCGTCATGGTGTTCGGTGGCTATCTGGCCGCTGGCGGCAAGATGACCATCATCATGAAATCTCTGCCGTTCGAAATGATGATGATCGGGGGCGCAGCGGTCGGAGCGTTTTTGATCAGCAACGACATGAGCGCGGTGAAGCATACGCTCAAGGACATGGGAAAGGTGTTCAAAGGTCCGAAATGGAAACCCGATGACTACCGCGACCTGTTATGCCTTCTGTTTTCCCTGATCCGCATCGCCAAAGCCAACCCGGTCGAGGTCGAGCAACATATAGAAGACCCCGAAAATTCCGCGGTGTTTTCGGCCTATCCGAAGATTCAATCCGACAAAGAGGCCGTGGATCTGATCTGTGACACGATGCGGTCGGCTTCGATGAACTACGACGACCCCCATCAGGTCGAAGAAGTTCTGGAAAAGCGGATGGAGGCGAATTTTCACCACGCCATGCATTCCAGCCATGCATTGCAGACGGTTGCGGATGGCTTGCCAGCCCTGGGGATCGTGGCTGCGGTTTTAGGGGTGATCAAGACCATGGGATCGATCGACCAGCCACCCGAGGTACTGGGTAAACTGATCGGGGGGGCTCTGGTTGGGACCTTTCTGGGCGTGTTCCTGGCCTATGGTCTGGTCGGGCCATTCGCAGGAAAACTGAAGGCCGTGGTTGAGGAAGACAACCATTTCTATCAACTGATCAAAGAGGTTCTGGTCGCCAATCTGCACAACCACAACCCCGCGATGTGCATTGAAGTCGGTCGCCAGAACACGCCGACCCATAACCGCCCTGGTTTTTCGGAACTGGAAGAGGCGTTGAAAGAGCTGAAACAGGCGGCGGCATGATCCGACTTGGTCTTTTTCTTGCAGTGTTGCTTGCAGCAAACGGTGCCACTGCGCGTGAAGCCACCGTGCGCTCGGGAGAGCATGAGGACTACACCAGGCTGGTCATTCAGGTGCCGCCTGGCACCGGCTGGGTCCTCACCCAAACCAAGTATGGTGCGCGTCTGAACGTCACCCTGGAGGATGTTCATTTCGAAACCACTTCGGTCTTCCGCAGGCTGTCTCAAAACCGTTTGTCCGCCATTTCTCAGGCTGAACCGGGCGGGCCGTTGGAAATGCAATTCGGGTGTGAATGCGCGGCTTCGGCGTTTTTATACCAAGACACCATGATTGTGGTCGATATTGCCATTGCGCAGGCCCTGCCACCGATAGGTGCGGACATTCCTCCGCCCATCTTGCCGCAAGCAAACCGCGACACCGGGCTGCTGGCGGCGGCTCAGAACCGCAACGTCTTGTCAATGCCTGCGCTTCCGACGCCATTGCTTGGGTTTGAGGATCGCCTGTCAGAACGTCTATTACAAGGTGCAGACCGGGGCATCGTTGACCTTGAGCTTGCCCAGGTTGGCCCGCGATCGTCGATCTTTGACGGTGCCACGGAAGGGCCAGCAGACCCGACAGGGAATATCAGCGTATCGACGGTGCTCGATGAATTGAACGGTCTACTGGGACCCGATTTGATCGGGTTTGAACAAGAACCTGCCTGCATATCCGATACAGAGTTGGGGTTCGAGACGTGGGGTGGCTCAGCCGATTTCCCTCAGCAAATAGCCACCTTAAGATCAGGTTTGTTTCAGGAATTCGATCGGGTTAATCAGGACACAGCGCTGTCTCTGGCAAAGCTGTACGCATTCTATGGCTTCGGCGCCGAGGCGATCCAGGCTTTGGCATTGGTGGAAGATCCCGATGCTGACGTAAACCGGGTTGCAGCAATTGCGCAGTATTTGGACGCAGGGCATGTGGCAGACGACAATCCGTTTGGTGGCTTGCAACGATGCGGGGGTGACGTTGCACTTTGGGCTGTTCTGATGGCCGGGGAATTATCCGCTGAAGCAAACTTGGACAGGGTAGAGCAATCATTTTCACGGCTGCCAACGCGTCTAAGACGGCAATTTGGACCTGATCTATCCGAAATTTTGGTCGATGCGGGTCGGATAGAAGCCGCTCGACGCGTATTGCGGTCTGTTGACCGGGCGGGAACTCAAAACGCCTCGGACACAACACGGGCCAAAGCTAAGGTCGCAGCCGCCGAAGGTGACGCTCCAAAAGCCGAGGCGTTGCTAAACGACGTGGTTGCATCCTCCGGCCCCAATCTGGACGCTCCGCTCGCTTTGGCGCGGCTGATCGAAAACCGATGGGTTGATCGAGGCGCCGCTTCACCCGAAGAAGTCGCCCTTGCGGCGTCTTTTTCGAACGAGTTTCGTAAATCCGAGATCGAGCCACAGTTAAAACGGGCTCATGCTGTGGCCCTAAGTCTGACTCAGGAATTCGACCTAGCATTTGATGCTGCCTTGGAAATACCTGCAGGGCAAGAACGCCTGGCCACGTTGAACCGGATTTCTCACATTCTGGTGGAGAGGGCGGATGACATAACATTTCTACGTCGGGCGTTGGAATTTGCATCCGGTGATACGCAGGACCTGAGCACAGATACGGCTGTCGCGTTGGCAAACCGTCTGGTGAAGCTTGGGTTCCCTGGACCAGCGCTGGCTTTGTCGAACAGACCCCAAGATACGGTGCAACGGTCAGAGCGTGCACGGATCAGGGCACGCTCTGCCTTGCAAACGCAACGCCCTCACCAAGCTATGCTTGAACTGGAAGGGGACAGTTCGGAAGAGGCATTGCGTATCAGGCACCAAGCGATGCAGGCCCTTGGCGATTTCGATACAGCCGGAGAGCTATCGCGCACATTAGGGCAGGCGGAGCAGGCTGACCGAAATTTTTGGCTGGCCGACCGCCCCGAAGCCATTGATCAAGAGGAAGAAACGCAATTTGGTTTGGTTAGCAAGGCGACACAAGTCCTGATCACTCCTCCTGTTTCGCAACCTGACAAGCCTTTGGCCGAGGCGGCGGATTTACTTCAGGATAGTGTCGAAGCTAGGGAAAAAATCACCGAATTGCTTACAATTCTCGAGCAGTGAACCGTATAAATTGGGGCCCGATTCCCCGCGAGACTGCTATCGCGGGGGTGAATAAACCAGCGACGCCAGATCGGCATATCTAGAATGCGGTTCAATCCAGGACAAGATCGCATCGCGGATCGCGTTAGCCCGATGCGCTCCGACAACTGGTTCTGCGAACTCGGAATATTTCGCCAAAACCTCATCGCGCGACATAGGCGCCTCAGGGCCACCGCGGGCGTGGATATCGCCCGAATGCAAAATGCGCCCGTCCGTTGTCTCAATTGATACATCTGCCCAGCGCCCACCCGGGAACCGTTGCGAATGCCTCTCTTCCTCGCTCACGTGTATACGGGAAATCAGGCCCGCGATCCGGGGGTCGGACAGTCCGGGCCCTGAGATATGCTCGGCTCCGATGCGGCCATACAGAACCTGAACTGCAACAGCGAAGGCCAGAGAGTACTGTGCTTGCGAAGTGGTCGCGGGCATTCCAGAAAACAGTCGCACGGCCTCACAAAAAGTGTTGATCTGGATCGAATGGATCTGGTCACCGACCAAACTGTGGTTCGACATCAGCGCGCGGACCCCATCTATCGCGGCGTGGGCCCAGCGGCAGATCGGGTACGGCTTCACATATTGATACTCAACCTGCCAAAACCTGCCCAAATCCGCCCAATGCGGGGCGGCAGTCTCGGCCTCGATCGTGATGGCAGGTGCCCCGGTAAACCCCCGCTCGGCCAGAATCGCCGCGGACAGGCCGACCATCGCACCCCATCCCGAACCATCATGCAGCATCGTGGGATTGGCGATCTCGCGCATCATCTGGCTGCGCGGCCCATGATATTCGGCGATCCCCAGCGCCTGCCGCAACTGGTCTGGAGTGAGCCCGCGCAATCGGGCCGCCATTGCGACCACGCCCAGCGCATTCCAGGCCCCAGAGGTGTGATAATCGCTGACCGACGCGTGCAGCGAAATCCCCGCGCGGCCCGCGATTTCATAGCCAGAGATCACAGCAGCCAAGGCCTGCGGGCCAGTCAAATTCGGGCAATGCGTGGCTAGCGCAACCAACGCAGGCAGCACAACCACGCCGATATGGCCTTTGGTCGGGTTATACCCGTCATGCCCGTCCAGATTGTCTGTCTGTGTCGCCGCCGCATAGGCAGCGCCAGCCATACTGACGGGTCGCCCGTCAAACATCAGCCGAGCGCTAAAGGAAGAATCCGTGCTGGCGTAAAGCAATGCCGCCGTATCCCGCGCGATCACGCCTGCTTCCATCGGGCCGGAGGCAATCAGGATGCCCATAGTGTCCACCATCATCAGCGCCGCTGCCTCTTTGGCGCTGTCTGGCATTTCCTCGGGTGGACGATTTAGGACGAAATTTGCAACGCAGGCGAACGTATCGGTCATTCGGCAGGCTCTATAGCCGGCTTAGAGACGTCACGCAGCCGATATCCCGCAGGATCAAAAGGAGGTTCAGCCAGAATAGTTGCGCGATGCGGTTTGCCGAGGATGAACACCTCAACCCTATCACCGGGTTTTGCGACTTGCGGGTTTGCGAACCCAAGGGCCAGCGATTTACCGACCGAATACCCGAAGCCACCCGATGTCACGCGCCCGACCGAATGACCATCTGGTGTAAAGATCGGCTCACCGCCCGAGGCGTCGGCGGCGTCCACCTCAATTTCGAACATCGACAAAACCTCACGCACAGGGTTGTCCTTGATGGCCAGATAGGCCTGCTTGTGCAGGAAATCCTTGTCCAGCTTGATGAGGCCGTCCAGCCCGACTTCTTGCGGCCAGTATTCCTGACTGTACTCTCGCCCCCACGAGCCGTAGCCCTTTTCGATACGCAGACTTCCCAGCGCACGGCCGCCAACTGGGCCGCCGCCTTGCTCTTTCGCGGCCTCCAGCAAGGCCGTGTAAAGCGCAACCTGATCGCTCTCAGCGCAGTGCAGCTCCCACCCAAGGTCGCCGGTAAAACTGACACGGATGGCGAGGCAGGAAACGCCCGCCACGTCTATCTGACGTGAACGCATGAAGCGGAACCCTTCGTTGGACAGATCCGCATTGGTCAGCCGTTGCAGCACATCGCGCGATTTCGGGCCGGCGACGTTGAACCCGGCGATACGGTTTGTGGCAACCTCGAAACGGGTACCTTCAGGCAGATCAACCATGTTGAAGAACCGCTGGTGATAGCGCTCGGCCATGCCCGAGCCGATCATCATGTATTCGTCATCGACGACTTTGGTGATGGTAAAGTCCCCGGCAACGCCTCCGCGCACTGAAATCAACGGGGTCAAACACGACCGGCCAACCTCGGTCGGTATCCGGTTGGCAACAAGACGATCCAGCCAATCATGCGCCCCTGGCCCCTTGATCACATAGTTGGCGAAGTTCGAGATGTCGATCACACCCACAATGTCGCGCAACATCTGCACCTCTCGGCCAACCGGTTCCCACCAATTCTGGCGGGTGAAGCCGTTGGTTTCGACCACACCGGGTTGATCAGCGAACCAGAGGGGGTGTTCCCACCCGCAGTTCAGGCCAAAGACGCAGCCCATCTCCTTTTGCATCTGATAGGCCGGGCGCAGGCGCGCGGGGCGTCCGGCGCTGCGCTCTTCGTTCGGGAAATGGATGGCGAAGCGGTGCGTATAAACGTCCTGCACCCGCGCCTTTGTGAAGGCCTTGTCGGCCCAGTCGCCTAACCGCGCCAGATCCCAGGCAAACATGTCGTGTTGCGGCTCGCCCTCGATCATCCATTGCGCCGACAACAGGCCAAGCCCGCCCGATTGCGAAAATCCGGGGATGATCCCGGTGCAGCAGAAATAGTTCTGCAACTCGGGCACAGGCCCCCAGATCGCATTACTGTCCGGCGACCAGATCATCGGGCCATTGATTACCCGCTTCACCCCCGCAGTTGCCGCAACGGGCACGCGTTCGGTGGCCCGGATAACGTTTTCCATGATGCGGTCCAGATCGTCGGGGAACAGATCGTGGGCGAAATCCAGCGGTGTGCCGTTTTCGGCCCAAAACCGCATGTCCTTCTCATAGGCCCCGATCAGCAAGCCATTGCCCTCTTGCCTGAAGTAGTACTCGCCATCCCGGTCGGCGATGGACGGCAAGCGACGGCCCAACGCGGCGACTTCATCAATCGCTTCGGTGACAAAATACTGATGTTCAGTCGGTTGCAGGGGCAGTTCAATCCCAGCCATCGCGGCCACTTCACGCCCCCACAATCCACCGGCATTGACCACCCACTGTGTGTGGATATCGCCCTTTTCGGTGCGTACGATCCACGTTCCGTCAGGTTGTTGATCAGTCCCTAACACGGGACAAAACCGTTCAATACTGGCGCCCATCGCGCGTGCTCCAGCGGCATAGGCATGTGTTACACCCGAGGGATCAACATTGCCGCCATCGGGTTCGAACATGATGCAGCGGATGTCATCGAACTGCGCTAGCGGGTGCAGTTCCATCGCCTGTTCGCGGCTGATCTCGTGGAAGTTCAGGCCGTAGAAACGCGCCTTGGCCTCTTGCAGACGCAGTTGGTGTTCGCGGTCCTCGGTTTGCGCCAGATAGAGCGACCCGGATTGAAACACGCCGCAGCCCTGTCCGGTTTCCTTCTCTAACTCTTTGTACAGGTTCATCGTGTAGTGCTGAATGCGCGTGATGTTGTTGTTGTCATGCAGCCCGTGGATATTGGCCGCTGCGTGCCACGTGGACCCACTGGTCAACTCATCGCGTTCCAGCAGGACAACGTCAGTCCAGCCCAGCTTGGCCAGGTGATACAGGATCGAGCAGCCGACCAGCCCCCCTCCGATGACAACGGCCTGAGCATGGGTTTTCATTGGCGCACCTCCTACAGAGCTTGCACGAAAGTCAGCCACAGGTCAGGGGCTACTGATGCTCTGTTCCCGACGCAAAATGTCGGTAATGACGATCAAAGCGCCGGAAGCAAACGCCGCGTCGGCGGATCATCGCCCGGTGACACCAAACGCGCGATGTCGTGAGCGTTTGTGTCTTGAAATGAGACGCACTGATTCTTTGATTAAATTAGGAAGCACGAAAATACGTGCCGAATAGGTCGAAACGCGACGGGACAGGCTGGTTCGAAACACGGTGAAGACCGCGTGGATCAGCGGAAATCTTGAAAAGTTCCTAAAATGTTCTATATTTGTTCCACGTGAATGTCTGAGGTGGAACGGAGGTATTCGAGCTATGGCCAACGCTGCCCGTCAAAGCTGGTACGACGCACCCAGCAACGACTATCACATGCTGCCCGTCACGGACCGGCAGATGCGCTATGCGCGCGCGATTGCCCAGCAATCGGCGCTTGAAATCCCGGTCGAGGCACAACGCGACCGCAGGGCCATGTCCCAGTGGATTTCGGCGCATAAACAGGACGACCCGTCACCATTTGCCAATTACCCCACCGGCAAACAGGTTGCTTTTGCTGAACGGATCTCGCGTTCCAAACGCAGACCGATACCGTCTGAGTGTTTCCGCGACAAGCACATGATGTCCCGGTGGATTGACACCAACAAATAGGCTCTAGTCCGAGTGGTTTCGGGCATAAAGTGCCACGGCAGCGGCGACGAAGAGGCCCAGCAGGATGTAGCCTGTCACCGCTTCTGACACAGCCAACGCGCGGCACAGGCCGGTTGGGGCCATGTCGCCATATCCAACGGTGGTGAAGGTGACATATGAGAAATACAGGATGTCCCCCGGTCCGCTGGCACCGACCACGCAGTTGTCTTTATAGCCGAACGCACCATAGACGGCGGCGAACAGGAAGGGGACGACCTGAATAAAGGATACGCCCATCAAGAACAGCACGCGGCGCGGGGATTTCACCTGTGTCATATAGTACCACGATTGCGAGACGATCCACAGGAACAGACCCACGGATGCAAACGTGCCCAACGTATCGCCCGCCGTTGATTCACTAAGGCGGGAAAGGCCGAACCAGGCAAAGAAGCTGGCCAAAACCATACCGCCTGCGGCAAGCAGGGTCGATTTCCATTCTTCCAACGTTGTCGGCTCGCGGCGCATGTCGTCTCCGTCTTTAACGGGTGCGATGATCGGGGTTTCGCCCCGCCCGTGCAACCGAGTGGTTTAGTCTGCGCCCAAATGTTCCTGCCCGCGTTGGCGCGCCAGCCCGATCTGCTTCTGCCGCTCGCGGAAGCGCTTCTTGTCAGCTTCCGAGGTTTCATCCACACATTGATGGCACGAGACGCCGTGTTCATATTCAGGGCGCTTCATATCCTCGGGCAGGATCGGACGGCGGCAGCCATGGCACAGGTTGTGGGGCCCCTCGACCAGCCCGTGCCCCACGGACACGCGATTGTCGAAGACGAAACACTCACCCTGCCAAGTGCTGTCCTCGGCGGGCATTTCCTCAAGATATCGCAGGATACCGCCTTTCAGGTGATAGACATCCTCGACCCCCTGACCCAGCAGGAAGTTGGTGGATTTCTCGCACCGGATACCGCCGGTGCAGAACATGGCAACACGCTTGTTGTGAAAGCGGTCCTTGTTTTCCTCCCACCAGGCCGGGAATTCGCGGAAACTGGCTGTTTCAGGGTCTATTGCTCCTTCAAACGTACCAATCGCCACCTCATAATCGTTGCGAGTGTCGATCACCACCACATCGTCGGAACGGATCAGATCGTTCCACTCCTCCGGCTCGACATAGTTGCCGACACGGGCGCGCGGATCGACATCCGGCTGGCCCATGGTCACGATCTCTTTCTTCAGGCGCACCTTCATCTTCCCGAAAGGCGGATGGTCGGCGGTGGCCTCTTTCCATTCCAGATCGGCGCAACCCGGCAGCGCCTTGATATGCGCCAGCACGGCGTCAATCCCGGCGCGCGGACCCGCGATAGTGCCGTTGATCCCCTCTTGCGCAAGCAGCAGCGTGCCTTTGACCGATTGTGCACGGCACAGGTCCAGCAAGGGTTCGCGCAGGGCGGTGTGATCAGCGAAACGGGTGAAGTGATAGAGGGCAGCGATGGTATACATGCGCGCGGTCTAGCCCCACGCGCGCAGAGTCGCAAGGGATCGGATTGACGCCCCCCGCTCGCCCCCTTACCGATAGCTGAAAAGGAGAACGCGATGACCCATGCCCTGATCGTAATCGACGTCCAGAACGATTTCTGCCCCGGCGGTGCGTTGGCCGTTCCCGGCGGCGATGAGATCGTCGCCCCGATCAACGCGATTATGGATGAGTTCGACGCGGTGATCCTGACGCAGGACTGGCATCCGGCAGGGCATTCCTCATTCGCCAGCTCGCATGTAGAAAAGAACCCATTTGACGTAGCAGAAATGCCCTATGGCCCGCAGGTGCTCTGGCCGGATCATTGCGTGCAGGGAACGCAGGGCGCAGCGTTTCATCCCGATCTGCGCATTGAAGGCGATTTGATCATTCGCAAAGGGTTTCGCAGTGCGATTGACAGCTACTCAGCCTTTTTCGAGAACGATCAGACTACGCCAACCGGGTTGGAGGGCTATCTCAACACCCGAGGCATCCGCAAACTGACGATGGTGGGCCTGGCCACGGATTTCTGCGTTCACTTCTCAGCCGTGGACGCGGCGCGGTTGGGATTTGAGGTGACGGTGAATATGGGACTGTGCCGCGCGATTGATCTGGACGGCTCGCTGACGGCAGCAGAAACAGCGATGAAGGCTGCCGGTGTGACCTTGGCTTAGGGCGCGGAGCCCGAATCCAACAGATATTTCAGGATCACAAAAATAATAACCGCCAGCCCAAGAGCCACGCCAATGCGGGCGGGCAAGGTGCGGCGTTCCGGCGTTGCCGGGGATTTATAGCGCGGGTTCGGGGTCCAATCAGCGGTGTTGCGTCGCTGACCGTTGCGCGGGCGGGCCGATTTGACGTCCCGAAGGAATTTCCAAAAGTCGAATTCGCCGCAATATTCGCCCTGAACACCCATTTCCCGAATGTTGGCAAACAGCGCTTTCAGAATCCGTTCACGCTCGGCCTCGTCACGGGGTCGATAAAAGCCATGCATCAACTGGCTTCCGGTCGCGTCCAGACCGAAACCTGCATCCTGAAAGATCTTGCGGATTTTCGGAGAAGCCGCCCGCAGTGCATCCGCCGTTTTCACATTGCGGAACATTGCGCGCAAAACGGGCTTTTTCGAAGCCCCCTCCGCGCCTTGCTCGCCTTCTCCGTCCCCCGGATCGACAACAACGATGTCAAAATCGTACTCGAGAACCATTCACTAACTTAACCTCGACTTCCCAACCCCTCTTCTCACTAACCGGTGAAAAGATCACACAATTTGCTCGCTTTGTGACCTGAGCTTGTCATTGTCACCAAACCAGCGACTCTTGCCATTCCACACACCGATTGATCTAACAACGGAAATCGCAGGAGTTCCTCATGGTCGATATTGCGGCACGTGTGTACAATCATAAATGGCAGATTGACCCAATTATACGGTCTTTAATCGACACAGATTTCTACAAACTGCTGATGTGCCAGTCAGTGTTTCGAAATCGGCCCCAAACGGAAGTGGTGTTTTCGCTGATCAATCGGTCGAATCACATCCCCCTCGCCAAGCTTATTGATGAGGGCGAACTGCGCGAACAGCTCGATCATATCCGCTCCCTCAGCCTCAGCCGCGGCGAAAGCACATGGCTGCGGGGCAACATGTTCTACGGCAAGCGGCAGATGTTCCGATCCGATTTCATGGAGTGGTTCGAGAACCTACGCCTGCCGCCCTACCATCTTGAACGCAAGGGCGATCAGTACGAACTGACCTTCGAAGGCAAATGGCATGAGGTCATGTTGTGGGAAATCCCGGCCCTGGCCGTGTTGATGGAATTGCGCTCGCGCGCAGTTCTCAACGACATGCGCCGGTTCGAGCTGCAAGTGCTCTATGCCCGCGCCATGACCCGCGTTTGGGAAAAGATTGAGCAACTGCGTGATATTGATGGGCTGGGCATTGCGGATTTCGGCACCAGGCGGCGTCATTCTTTTCTGTGGCAGGATTGGTGCGTGCAGGCGATGATCGAAGGATTAGGGTCTGCTTTTTCCGGCACGTCGAACTGCCTGATCGCCATGCGCCGCGAGGTTGAGGCCATCGGCACCAACGCGCATGAGTTGCCCATGGTCTATTCCGCGCTGGCCGACACAGACGCCGAATTGGCGCAAGCGCCCTATGATGTTCTCAGGGATTGGCATGATGAGCATGATGGCAACCTGCGCATCATCCTGCCCGACACCTATGGAACACAGGGCTTTTTGGACCGCGCACCCGACTGGCTGGCAGGCTGGACTGGCATCCGCGTCGACAGTGGTGATCCGGCAGCCGCAGCGGAAACCGCCATCAACTGGTGGAAATCACGCGGCGAGGATCCGCGCGAGAAGCGGGTGATTTTTTCCGACGGGCTGGATGTTGACAAGATCCGCGAGTTGCACGGCCAGTTTGCCGGACGGACCAATATTTCCTTTGGCTGGGGTACATTGCTGACCAACGATTTTCGCGGGTTGGTGCCGGATGACGCGCTTGCACCGTTTTCTCTGGTCTGCAAAGCGGTCTCGGCCAACGGGCGCTCGACGGTCAAATTGTCGGACAATCCCGAAAAGGCGATGGGTCCGGCGGATGAGATCGAACGTTACAAACGCGTCTTCGGGGTTGGTGCGCAACAGGCGATCGAAGTGATCGTTTAGACCCTAACCATGGAAAGTCGCCACGGTTTTGAGCTGTGAAAAGCCATAGAGCGCCTCGAAACCCTTTTCGCGGCCATGGCCAGATTTACCGACGCCGCCAAAGGGCAGCTCGACGCCGCCGCCTGCCCCGTAATTATTGACGAAAACCTGCCCCGCATGCAGCCGTTTCGCCAGTCGCATCTGCCGCGCGCCGTCGCGGGTCCAGATGCTGGCGACAAGCCCATAGTCGGTACTGTTGGCGATCTCTGCGGCTTCGTCCTCGGTGTCGAACGGGATCAGCACCTGCACCGGGCCGAAAATCTCATCCTGCGCCAACGTATGATCAGGCGGCACATCGGCGAACAAGGTTGGCCGCACATAAGCACCTTGAGCCGGAGCATCCTCAACGATTTGTCCCTGCGCCACGATGGTCAGATCTTTGCCTTTGGCCAGAAATCCTTCGACAATCTGTTGTTGCCGAGCCGAGATTAAAGGCCCCACCCGCAAATCCTGCACAGCCGGTCCGACGGTCAGATCGGCATAGGCAGCGGCCATGCGCGCTTGGACTTGGCTATAGACCCCACGCTGCACCAGAATACGGGACGAGGCCGAACAGGTCTGCCCCGCGTTCTGAATACCCGCATTCACCAGAAACGGAAGGGCCGCGTCTAGATCGGCATCATCAAACACCAGTTGCGGGGATTTTCCACCCAATTCCAACGTCACTGGTACAACATTGCGCCCCGCCGCCTGCTGCACCAAGGCCCCTGTCGCGACCGACCCCGTAAACGAGATATGGTGGACGCCCGGATGCGCCGACAGTGCGGCTCCGGCCTCGGCCCCTAAACCCGGCACCACGTTCAACGCACCAGCTGGCAAACCCGCTTGTTGGGCCAGATGGGCAAAGGCCAGCGCGGTCAGGCAAGCCTCTTCCGCCGGCTTCAGGACGCAGGCATTGCCCATCGCCAGTGCCGCCCCGACCGAACGCCCGATGATCTGCATCGGGTAATTCCACGGCACGATATGGCCCGTCACCCCATGGGGTTCGCGCAGGGTATAAACGGTGTAGCCGTCCAGATAGGGAATCGTCTCGCCCATAACCTTATCCGCCGCGCCGCCGTAGAATTCGCAATACCGCGCCAAGGCCACCGCATCCGCGCGCGCCTGAGTCAGCGGTTTGCCCACATCCATCGCCTCCAACGCGGCCAGATCGTCCACGCGTTCAAGTACCAACTGACCCAATCGGGTCAGGATCCGCCCGCGTTCCATTGCGGTTTTACGGCCCCAATCCTCATCTAGTGCTGCCTGCGCAGCCGCGACCGCCGCGTCGACATCAGACGAATCCCCCCGCGCGATGCGACAGATTTCCGTACCATCCGAGGGGTTGATCAAAGGCAGGTCGACGCCAGCAGAGGGCGCGATCCACTCTCCACCAATCAAACAAAGTGCGGGGTTGAACCAAAGAGGATTGGGCATGTTTCTCTCCATTCAGGCTCTAATCATACATTTCAGCCAGCAAGCGTCCCGATATCAGGCAGCACCGGCGCGGCGTCGATCAGGGTACGGGTATAGCTGTGCTGCGGATGGGCAAAGACCTGCTCGGTCTCGCCTTGTTCCACGATCTTGCCCGCCTGCATGACCATCACCCGATCAGTGATCGTGCGCACCACGCTTAAGTCGTGGCTGATGAACAGATAGGTCAGGTCATAGGTCGCGCACAGCTCGGCCAGCAGATCCAGGATTTGCGCACGAACTGAAACATCAAGGGCCGAGACCGCTTCATCAAACAGGATCAATTCGGGGCGGATGATCAAGGCACGGGCAATGGCGATACGCTGACGCTGCCCGCCCGAGAACTCGTGGATGTATTTCCCAGCGTCATTAGGGCTGAGGCCGACGGCGGTCAGCATTTCTGCGATCCGGTCCTGCCGCTCGGTCCCAGTGGGCGGCGTGTCCAGCAAATGAAACGGTTCGGTGATCAAACGCGCGACTTTGTGGCGGGGGTTGAAGCTGCCATAGGGGTCCTGAAACACCACCTGCATTTTACGACGTACCGCAGGGTTTGGCTTGTGGCCCGTGAAAACGGGTGTGTCATCCAGACGGATTTCCCCCGCTTGTACCTCTTCCAATCCCAGAATGGCTCGCGTTAGGGTCGATTTTCCGCATCCAGACTCACCTACCAAACCCAACCGCTCGCCACGATTGAGCGTAAAGCTGACCTGGTCCACCGCGCGGTGGTGGCCCGGCTTGTCGAACAGACCCTTGCGCGGCAAGCGATAGTCGCGGACGACCTGAGTGACCTCTAGCAACGGGCGATCCCCCGCTGTGTCGGGCAAGGCCACCTGATGACCCGAGGCCTCAAACAGCATACGGGTATAAGGGTGCTGCATGTTTCGCAGCAGATCGTCGGTGGGGCCAGCTTCCACGACCTCGCCGTGCCGCATCACGACGATCTGGTCTGCCATTTCAGCGACCACGGCCAGATCATGGGTGATCATCAGCAGACCCATGCCGTATTCGCGCACCAACCCCTTCAGCAGATCGAGGATTTGCGCCTGCGTTGTTACATCCAGCGCGGTTGTCGGCTCATCCGCGATCAGCAACGTGGGCCGCAAGGCAATGGCCATGGCGATGACAACGCGCTGGCGTTGCCCGCCCGACAACTCATGCGGATAGCGAGACAGGGGAAAGCGCTCCGGGGGAAGGCCCACGCGGCGCAACACTTCCTTCGTCCGGTCCAGAGCCTGCGTGGCAGGCATGGCCTTATGGATCAGGATCGTTTCCATGACCTGATCGCCGATGGTCTTCACCGGGTTCAGGGCTGTCATCGGCTCCTGAAACACCATCCCGATTGCGGCCCCGCGCAGGGCACACATCTCAGCTTCGGGAGTGGTCAGCACGTCGCGCCCTTCCAGCCGGATCTCGCCCTGCGTTTGCGCCCCGTTGGGCAACAGCTGCATCACGGCAAAAGCGGTCATCGACTTGCCCGAGCCGCTTTCACCTGTCACGGCGACGATATGGCCGGAATCAATGGACAGGTTGACCTGCTTCAGGATCGGCGCCCCGTGGATGGACAGCGACAGGTTTTCGACCTCAAGCAAACTCATGCGCGCGCCACCCTGATCCGAGGGTCCAGCCAATCGCGCAGCCCATCGCCCAGCAGGTTCAGACCCAGCACCGTGACAATGATCGCCAGCCCTGGAATCAGAGCCAAATGCGGGGCAAAACTGACCATTGTCTGCGCATCGGCCAGCATTCGGCCCCAGCTGGGCGTGGGCGGTTGTGCACCAAGTCCGACGTAAGACAGGCCGGCCTCGGCTAAAATCCCAAGACTGAACTGAATGGTCCCTTGCACGATCAACAGATTGGCGACATTGGGCAGGATATGTTCCGCTGATATGCGCGCAGCACCCTTGCCCGAGACACGGGCGGCGAGGATGAACTCACGCTCCCACAGGGAAAGCGCCGCGCCGCGGGTGATGCGGGCGAAGACAGGGATGTTGAAGATGCCGATGGCGATGATGGCGTTTATGGCCCCGGCACCGAATACGGCTGTGATCAGGATCGCAATGACCAGCGATGGGAAGGCAAAGACCAGATCATTGCCGCGCATGATCACCTCATCCAGCCAAGATCCTTTGCGCGCCGCCGCTGTCAGGCCAAGCGGCACGCCCAGCGCCATACCGATCCCCACGGCAACCAGAGCAACCGCAATCGACGTACGAGCGCCCACCATGATCATCGAAAACATGTCGCGGCCGAAATGATCCGTCCCGAACCAGTTCTGTGCGCTTGGCGTCTTTAGCTTGCCGGGAATATCCAACGCGGCGTGGTAGTAAGGTGTCCAGACAAAGGACACCAGCGCCGCCAGCAGAACCAGCGAGGACAGCAAGGCGCCAAGGATCAGGTTGCGGCTCATGTCCGGCTCCTGAGGCGGGGATCGACGGCAGCATAAGCCAGATCGACCAGGAAATTCACGGTGATGACGGCAAAGACCAGCAACATGACAACCGATTCCACCACAATCAGATCACGGGCCGAGATCGCCTGAAACACCAAGCGCCCAAGGCCGGGCAGATAGAAGACCTGCTCGATAATGATCGACCCAGCCAAGAGGAATGAAAACTGCAGCCCAATGATGGTCAGCACCGGGATCAGCGCGTTGCGGACGCCGTGCCGCCACAGGGCCTGACGGCGCGACAGACCCTTGGCGCGAGCAGTGCGCATGAAATCCTCGCCCAGAATATCCAGCAGAGATGACCGCATGACCCGCGCCAGAATCGCTGCTTGCGGCAAGGCCAGCGCGACGGCGGGCAACGTCAACGAATGCAACCCGGTCCAAAACCCCTGATCCCAACCTGCGAACCCTCCGGCGTTGAACCAGCGCAGGTTTATGGCAAAGATCAGCACCAGCATCATGGCAAACCAGAAATTGGGCACCGCAATGCCCAGCTGCGTCGCACCCATCACGGTCAGATCGCCGGGCTTGCCCCGACGCGCAGCAGCGTAAATCCCGGCAGGGAAGGCAATCAGTGTCGACAAGGTCAATGCATAGAGCGCCAGCGGGAAAGACACCCAAAGCCGATCCTGGATCATCTGCGAAACTGGCGTGCGATAGGTATAGGAGGTGCCGAAATCACCCGCCAGCATTCCGCTGACCCAGTTGAAGTAGCGCTCAAGCTTTGAGCCATCCAAGCCCAACTCAGCCCGTAGCGCAGCTAGCGTGTCCTCTTGCGCGTTTACGCCCAGCATGAAGGATGCCGGATCGCCCGGTGCAACCTCGATCACTGCGAAGATCACGACCGAGGCAACGGCCAGGCTGATCATCAGCGATATCAAACGTTTGAGAGCGTAGCGCAGCATAGATCGCACGTTAGGGTCACAGGCGCCGTTGGTCCAGCGTCTAAGGTATCAGCAAATAAGCAGAAACCGCGTAGCCGACGATCGCGGCATAGCCCAGAGGATAGATCCACTTAACCGCGTAATTGTCCAACTTGCGCGCTGTGTCTTCGCGCCCGGCGACCTTGAGTCTGCGCAAGGCGACATTGAAAACGATCAACGCTCCGGTCATCAGGAACATCCATTGCAGAACGAAATCCAGAAAGGTCAGATAGCCCAGCTTGGGCAGATCAGCAGAAATAGCCCAGTTGAAAGCAACGAAGACCAGCAGGTTGCCCCCCGCGATCTCGATCCGTTTGCGGTATTCGTCCAGAAAGAACAGCGCCCAGCCAACAGCAACGAGTACCAGCATGGGCATGAACACCCTGATCATGTAGTAAGTCTGATGCCTGCTGCCCTGAAAGGCCAGCGCCAACTGATCGCTATCTTGCCCCGACAGACCCTGAACCTGGGTTTTCACCATTCGCGCATTGCCCAGAACCCATTCTTCCTCGCCCAGCAGATCGCCCAGACCCGAGTAGTCTTCCAGCGGGTAATACGTCACGTAATCCGAGGGAAAGACTGAAACGACCTCGAAATAGAAATCCTGCGTGTCGAACGGATACTTGCGGAAATCGAAATGAGGGGCCTGCAAGGTCAGCGAAGATTTCTCGACATAAACCACCCGCCCGTCGCTGCGCAGCGAGGCGGCGGCCTCGTGTATCCATTTGTTGGATTGCTGATTGTGGATCACGAAAGCGGGCATGACGGCGCCAATCTCGGCCGCGTGGTCCGCCAGGTCAGAAGGGTTGAAGACCCGAATGTCTCGCCCCGTCTTCTCTGAGTCAAACGCCAGCAGAGGGTCCGTCCATTCGAACCGCAAAACCGCCACCGCCCCATAGTTTTCCGCCTTTTGATCGACGCTTGTAATCTGGTTGATCCTGATCCCAACGCCCACATTCAACGGATTTTCGGGGGTGCCGGCCAGTGCGTCCAACCGGGTGCTCAGCGCATTTTGCGCACCCGCCATCGAGGCCAGCCCGCAGAGCGTACACACGCATAGCAAAAGAACACGGAAAGACGTCATGATACTGCTCACCCTGACCCTGGAAAACCTTGGGGCCGCGCAACACGGCCCCAGTTCCGGTCATTCAGACCAACTGATCTGCGTCAGGTCGATGGCAGCCGTGGGCGCGTTCTCCCACAGGCCCTGCACGCCTGCTTTGGCAACACCCAGCTTGGCCAGCTGAAACAGGTAGCCATTGACGAAATCAGTGGCGATCAGGCGTTGCGCATCGCCCAGCAATTTCTTGCGCTGATCCGGATCGGTGGTTTCGTTCAACAGTTCCATCAGAGCCTGAAAATCGCTGCTGTCATATTGGAAGTAATAGTCGGGCCGCGCATAGATGCCGATATCCATCGGCTCGGTATGGCTGACGATTGTTAGGCCGAAATCCTTGCCCTTGAACACCGATTCCAACCATTGTGCCCACTCAACATTGATGATCTCGGCCTTGATCCCGACCTCGGCCAGTTGCGCCGCGATGATCTCACCGCCGCGACGGGCGTAAGAGGGGGGCGGCAGGTGCAACGTGGTTTCGAACCCGTCAGCATAGCCTGCATCAGCCAGAAGCTGTGCGGCTTTCTTGGGGTCATAGGCCGAATTTCCGGTCAGGTCGACATAGGCCGGATTGTGCGGTGCGAAATGAGTGCCGATGGGGGTGCCATAGCCGAACATCGCCCCGTCGATGATCGCCTGCCGGTCGATCGCATGGGCCAAAGCCTGCCGCACGCGGATATCGTCAAAGGGCGGCTTTTTGTTATTCGTGGACAGGATCGTCTCGCCCTCGGTCGAACCGACCAGCACCTGAAACCGCGAATCCGCCTCGAACTGAGGCAGGTTTTCGGGGGCCGGGAAATTGTCGAACACATCCACATCATCGGCCATCATCGCAGCAAATGCAGCGGTCGGATCCGAGATAAACTTGAACGTAGCGGTCTCCAACGCGGGTTGATCGCCCCAATAGTTCGGGTTGCGGTTCAGCGTGATGCTGTCGCCCTGCACCCAGTCGCCAAAGGTATAGGCCCCGGTACCAACCGGGTTGGTCTTGATGTTCTCGATGCTTTCAGGCGCGACAATCACCGCATCGCCCCACGCCATGTTGAACAGGAAGTTCCCGTTCGGTGCAGACAACGTGACCTTGACGGTCAAAGGATCGACTACTTCGACACTGTCGATCCCGGCAAACAGGGCTTTCTGCGCGTTGGCGCTGTCTTCGGCGCGGGCGCGGTCAAGGCTGAACTTGACGTCCTCGGCATCCATGGTCGAGCCATCGTGGAAGGTCACACCATCATGCAGCTTGAAAGTGTAGACAGTGCCGTCATCCGAAATCTCCCAGCTTTCCGCCAGCCCCGGCACGACCGAGCCATCGCCCATAAAACGGGTCAACCCTTCGAAGATATTAGTATAAACGACCGAATCGATGGCCTGCGCGGCGGCGCTTGTCGGGTCCAGATGCGGAGGCTCCAACTGCATCGCAATGGTAATATCGGATTTGGCCCAAGCCTGCCCGGCGAAGAGGCTGGCTCCCACGGCCAACACCGACGCAAAGGACCGAAACGTCTGCTTTGTCATGTAAATCACTCCCCACTGAAAATGTGTGACCCTTCGTTTCCGAGGGTCGTTCTGAGACCAATGTCCCCATAAACCCAAGGTCAATCAAGGAAATGTTCGCGCAACCGGGGTTTCTATGGCCCCTGTCGATCTGTTATGCCGCGCTGCAACATGAACCCCGGAGCAACGATCATGAGTGCCACCGCCCGCAAAAAAGCCCCAAACGCCCAGGATATCCGCGACCTCAAAGGCGGCGAGCCCATCGTCAGCTTGACCGCGTACACCACGCCGATGGCGCGGTTGATGGATGCCCATTGCGATTTCGTACTGGTGGGCGACAGCGTCGGCATGGTGCTGCACGGGTTGGAATCGACGCTGGGCGTGACGATGGAGATGATGGTGATGCACGGGCAAGCCGTCGCCCGGGGGCTGAGCAGCGCGATGATGGTCATCGACATGCCGTTCGGTAGCTATGAACACTCGCCGGCCGACGCCTTTCGCAATGCCGCGCGGCTGATGGCCGAGACCGGCGCGGGGGCCGTCAAACTGGAGGGTGGGGTCGAAATGGCCGAGACCATCCGCTTTCTGGTCCAACGCGGCATTCCGGTGATGGCCCATATCGGCCTGACCCCACAATCGATCAACACGCTGGGTGGCTACAAGGTACAGGGCCGCGATGATCAGGCCGAGGCGGTTCTGGCCGACGCCCACGCCGTCGCAAGCGCAGGCGCGTTTTCGGTCGTGTTAGAGAAGGTTCCGCAAGGCCTGGCCGATCGCATCACAGCAGAGGTTGCGATCCCCACCATTGGCATCGGTGCATCTGCGGGCTGTGACGGGCAAATTCTTGTGGTCGACGACATGGTGGGCTTTTTCACCGCCTTCAAACCGAAATTCGTCAAACGCTATGCCGAACTTGGCCCCTTGGCCGAGGCCGCCATCGCCGAATACGCCGCCGAAGTGCGCGCCCGCAGCTTTCCGGCGGACGAACATGTTTTTGCGGATCAGGCCCCGTCCAGAGGACCAAAGACATGACAGCCCCCATCCTGCGCCGCCTTGCCGATCTGCGCGCGCTGACAACCGAATGGCACCGCCAAGGCGAGGTCATTGGCGTGGTCCCCACCATGGGCGCGCTGCATCAGGGGCATCTGTCGCTGGTTGAGGCCGCCAAGGCCGGGGCCGACCGCGTCATTGTCACGATCTTTGTGAACCCCAAGCAGTTCAACAACCCCGAAGACCTGGCCAATTATCCGCGCACCGAACATGAGGACGCGCAGAAGTTGGCCCCCTATGGCGTCGACGGAATCTATGTGCCCGATCCCGATGAGATCTATCCGCAGGGCTTTGCCTCCACCGTTTCCGTCACTGGCCTGACCAACGTGATGGAGGGCGAATTCCGGCCCGGGCATTTTGACGGCGTCGCCACCGTGGTGGCGAAACTGTTCCTGCAAACGCAGGCAGACAGAGCCTATTTCGGCGAAAAAGATTATCAACAACTGATGGTCGTGCGCCGTATGGCCCGCGATCTGGACATCCCGATTGAGGTGGTTGGCTGCCTCACCGTCCGCGAACCCTCGGGGCTGGCGATGTCCTCGCGCAACCTGCGTCTGTCTCCCGAGGGACTGGAAATCGCCGCCAACAAGCACCGGATCATGAGTGATCTGGCCGCCGCACTGCGGGACGGATCGGAGTTTGACGCTCTGGCCGCGCAGGCGGAAACCGATCTGCTGTCCGCAGGGTTTACGCAGGTCGAATATATCCAACTGCGCTGCGCCGAGACGCTGGAACCGCTGACCCATGCCGACCGCCCCGCCCGGCTGTTTGTGGCCGCTTGGGCAGATGGCGTGCGACTGATCGACAATATTCCGGTCTGAACGCTCTGGCACCCGCGCTATTGTTTGCGCTAAACTCCTGCAAAACCAATACCGGAGGGGGGCGCGGGGCATGACCTATATTCTCGCTATTGATCAGGGCACCACATCATCGCGGGCCATTCTGTTTGACGCTGAAATGCAGCGCGCGGGCACCGCGCAGCACGAATTCACCCAGCATTTCCCGCAGGAAGGCTGGGTCGAACACGACCCCGAGGAAATCTGGGACAGCGTATTGCGCGTCTGCCGCGAAGTGATGGACACCAACGGCGTCACCTCCGACCAGATCGCCGGTATCGGCATCACCAACCAGCGTGAAACCACCGTGGTCTGGGATCGCACCACCGGGAAACCGATCCACAACGCCATCGTCTGGCAGGACCGCCGCACCGCCGAGATTTGCGCGCGCTACAAACAAGCCGGGTGCGAGGATGATGTGACCGCCCAGACCGGCCTGCTACTGGACCCATATTTCTCGGGCACCAAGGTGAAATGGCTGCTGGATACTGTCCCCGGCGCGCGCGAAAAGGCCGAAGCCGGAGAGCTGCTGTTCGGCACCATCGACAGTTTTCTGATCTGGCGTCTGACCGAAGGCCGCAGCCATGCCACTGACGCCACGAACGCGGCACGCACCCTGTTGTTCGACATCCACAAAGGCGAATGGAGCACGGAGATCTGTGATCTGCTGGACGTGCCGATGAATATGCTGCCGCAGGTCCATGATTGTGCCTCGGACTTCGGAGAAACGACTCTGTTTGGGGGAAATATCCCAATTCTGGGTGTGGCGGGCGACCAACAGGCCGCCACCATTGGGCAGGCGTGTTTCCAACCGGGCATGATGAAATCCACCTATGGCACGGGCTGTTTTGCGCTGCTGAACACGGGCGACAAACCCGTTGAGTCGAAAAACCGCCTGCTGACTACCATCGCCTATCAGCTTGACGGCAAGCGGACCTATGCGCTTGAGGGTTCGATCTTTGTGGCCGGGGCTGCGGTGCAATGGCTGCGTGATGCGTTGCAGATCATCAAAACGGCCCCCGAAAGCGGCGACTTGGCGCAACAAGCAGACCCTAATCAGCATGTCGTGCTGGTGCCCGCTTTTACCGGGCTGGGCGCGCCTTACTGGAAACCCGATTGCCGGGGCGCAGTGTTTGGTCTCACCCGCAATTCGGGCCGAGCCGAATTCGCCAAAGCCACTTTGGAAAGCATCGCCTACCAGACCCGCGATCTGTGGCACGCCATGCAAGGCGATTGGGGCGCGGATACCGATGTGACGCTGCGCGTTGATGGTGGCGCCAGCGCCTCGGATTGGGCGATGCAAGGGTTGTCGGATTATCTGGGTGCTGAGGTTGACCGTCCGGTGATGCAGGAAACGACTGCCTTGGGCGCGGCGTGGCTGGCCGGAATGCGCGCGGGGGTCTATCCCGATCAGCAAGGGTTCTCGGAGACCTGGGCGCTGGATCGCCGATTCAAACCAGAGATGTCGCAAGAGGATCGCGACGCCGCCTATGATCGATGGAAACGAGCTGTGTCAGCTGCGATGGCGTTCTGAACCCGGTGAGGGATCAGCTATGATCCTTCATCAACCGCTGCTTCTGACGTGACCAATCGCGTTTGGCCTGCGATTCACGCTTATCGTGCAGTTTCTTACCCTTGGCGATGCCGATCTTCAGCTTAGCCCGACCCTTGTGGTTGAAATACAAAACCAGCGGCACCAGCGTCATGCCCTTTCGCTGAGTCGCGTTCCACAGATTCGACAATTCTTTGCTCGACACCAACAACTTGCGGCGGCGGCGTTCTTCGTGTTTGAAGACTTTAGCCTGCTCATAGGGCGCGATATAGCTGTTGATCAGCCACAGCTCACCGTCATCGACCGAGGCATAGCTTTCGGCAATGTTCGAACCACCCGCGCGCAGAGATTTGACCTCGGAGCCTTCCAGTACAATGCCGCACTCAATATCCTCTTCGATCGCGTAATCGAAGCGGGCCCGCCGGTTTTCGGCGATGACTTTGTAATTCGGGTCGGTCTTCTGCTTTTGCTTGGCCATGACGCGTTGATTTAGGCGGCTTGGCGCGGCCTTGCAAGCCCTCAGGTCTTGGCGGAGATGATCAGGTCGGGGCCGAAAATCGTGTCGGCGTGGTTGTGCAGATAAATCTTGAGCCAGGGCGTGAATCGCGCGGGGTGGCGCTGCACCTCGGCCAGAAGGTCGTGATAGTCGATCCAGCGGATATCCATCACCTCATCTGGGTTCGGTTCGATCTGCAATGGCCCACGTACATGGGCGAGGAACACGTCCACCACCTCATGCTCGATCATCGAATTGCCCACATCGGCGTGGTATTCCAGCCGGTGGCGATATTCTGGATAAAGCCCGGTAATCCCCAACTCTTCGCGCAGGCGGCGCACTGCGCATTCCGAGGGCGTCTCACCCCAGTCGGGATGGGTGCAGCAGGTATTCGCCCACAGGCCCGGCGTGTGGTATTTGCCCATCGCCCGACGTTGCAGCAAAATCTCGGTCCCGCGCACGACAAAGACCGACACCGCCTTGTGCCGCAAACCCTTTTCATGCGCTTCAAGCTTGTCCACGGGGGTCAACTCGCCATCGACCCAGGCCGGGATCATGATTCCCATCTTTCAACTCCTGCTGCCTGCCCGACGGACAGGTCGGACTCGTTCGGCTGCGTATTTCCAAGGTGGCGATGTTGAGCACTCATATCAATCGCACGAAAGGCCGCAGGGGGACTGCGGCCTTTCGATGAATCACAGTAGATCGGTGTCAGATATTATTCGCCCGAAACGCTGACGATATAGGCATAGACGTCTTCACCGCCGGATTTCAGCCGGAAGGTCATTTTCGACTTGGCCGCTGTGTCATCCAGATAGGTTTTCAGGAAGGCTTTGGGGTCCTGAACATATCCAACGAAAGTCGTTTCATCCCAGACCAGGCCATTTTCACCTGCAGCGACAAGGCTGTCGCCATATTTGAATCCATCAACGGTACCAGCGGTACGGCCTGCGATGGCGTAGAGGTTCGGACCGGTCTTGCCGCCTTTGACGATGGCTTCACCGGAGGCATCGGCGATCTGGTGGCAGGACTTGCATTTGTTGAACGCTTTCTTGCCCGCTTCGGCGTCACCTTCTGCATAGGCAGGAAGGGCCAGAAGACCGGCAACTGCGGTGGCGAGGATACGATTCATAGCTTTTGCTCCGATACGAATTGGCTGCACTGAATGGATCGTCAGTGTAGATGAGAGTCAACGCGCAGATTGCCGCGCGATGGCACTGTGTCACAGCCCGACTTTGGTCGTCCTTAACTTAAGTCATGTATCTGTGACCAACAGGGTAACAGATCCTCTGTCTGTGGCGTCGCCTCAAAGATGGCGCGACCTATGGCGCGGGCCAGACAGACGGCCGCTGCGTGTCCCAGCGCTCCTATCTGCATCGGGTCACCCCCAAGCGGGCGGGTCCCCGTGCTGACTGCAAAGACCAGGTCCCCGTCGCCCGGCGTATGGGCGGGAACGATGGCGCGGGCAATACCATCATGGGCGGCAACCGCCATTCGATGACATTGCGACTTGGACAGTTTGGCGTCGGTGGCGACAATCGCGATGGTGGTATTTGCTTTGTCCGGCGCCGCCGGGTGCATGGCCTGCGCCTTGCGGCTGGGGGCGGGGTGTCCCAGGCCCGAGGACGGGTCTGGGCCGAGCCCTCCGAATTCATTACCCACTTCGAACGGAGCGGCCCAGAAATGGCGATCGCCCGGCGTGGTGACGCTGCCCAGTGGATTCGCCGCCACCATAGCGCCGACCGTGACGCCATTGGGAAGAACGGCTGAGGCCGAGCCCAGCCCGCCTTTTTGCATCGCTGCCAATGCGCCGGTGCCAGCCCCGATGCTGCCGAGTTCAAATTGATCTGAGGCCGAGAGATACGCTTGATGACCCAAGCTGCGATACGGGTTTTCCACCCATGCCTTTTCACCGCCGTTCAGCAAGTCAAACAGGATGGCGCCCGGAACGATGGGGACCACAGCCGCGCCAACGGCGAAGCCCCGACCCTGCGCGCGCATGGCATCCGAGACGCCGGAGCAGGCATCTAACCCGAAGGCCGATCCCCCGGACAAAACGATGGCGTCGACTCGGTCCACGGATTTGTCCGGGGCGAGAAGGTCCGTCTCACGCGTGCCCGGAGCGCCGCCCATCACATGGACCGATGCGGTGAATGGGCTGGCGGAGGTCAGGACTGTGGTGCCGGATTTCAGCGCGGCGTCCTGTGCGTTGCCGACCAGCAGGCCGGGGATATCGGTGATCAGGTTTTTGGGTCCGGGTGTCACGACTAGCTGGTCCGATGGGGGCGGGAAGCGCGCAGGCGCGCTGCCTCCGGCGGGGATATTTCTGGCCAGATGAAGGGCGGATCAGATACAGCGGCCACCATCGACCTCCAAAGCTGTGCCGGTGATCATGCTCGCCTCATCCGAGCAAAGGAACAGGGCGGCGTTTGCCATGTCTTGCGGGGTTGAGAAGCGGCCAAGCGGGATAGTTGAGAGGAATTTGGCACGGATTTCCGGGGTGTCTTCGCCCATGAAGGATTTCAGCAGTGGAGTTTCACCGGCCACCGGGCAGATGGCGTTGACGCGCACGCCGGATGGGGCCAGTTCCACAGCCATGGTTTTGGTGGCCGTGATCATCCAGCCTTTGGACGCGTTGTACCAATTCAGGTTCGGGCGCGGCGACAGGCCCGCCGTGGAAGCCACATTGAGGATCGCGCCTGTGCCGCGTGCCTTCATCGCAGGGACAAAGGCGCAGGCGGTCAGGTAGACAGATTTCATGTTCACTTTGAAGACGCGGTCGAAATCATCCTCAGTCACGTCCTCTAGCGGAGTTGGCAAGTGGGTAACGCCCGCATTGTTGACCAAAATATCGAGGGTTCCAAAGGTTGCGGCTGCGGCGTCGGCCATGGCCTGAACCGAAGCTCGATCAGCTACATCCACCTGTTGCGCGGTGGCTTGGTCGCCAAGGGACGTGACCATGTCTTGTGCCGCGTCGCCGTTGATATCTGCAACCATCACGCGGGCACCTTCGGCTATGAATGTCTGCGCGATGCCTGCACCGAAACCGGATGCACCGCCGGTTACGATTGCCGTTTTACTCTTAAGCCTCATAGCCTTGCCCTCCCGTTTGGTGGTCAGACTAGCAAGGCGCGGGGAAACTGCCAGTTCAATCTTCGTTAACCCGTCCGCGCAGTGCCTTGACGTCAGAGCGCGCCTTTTTCGCTGCCAGCCGCCGTTTAACCGAGCCATAGGTGGGTTTGGTGGCGATGCGCCGTTTGGGTTTGACCAGCGCGCGGGAAATCAACTCGGCCAGACGGGCGCGGGCCAATTCTCGGTTCCGGGCTTGTGACCGAGTTTCCTCGCACTGGATGATGATCGCGCCGTCTTTGGTCCAGCGCCGTCCGGCCAACCGTTTCAGCCGCGCCTTGACCGGATCGGGCAGGGATGGTGAGCGCGCGGCCTCGAACCGCAACTCGACCGCGGTCGAGACCTTGTTCACATTCTGCCCACCGGGGCCGGAGGACCGAACAAAGGTCTCGGTCATTTCCCAGTCTTGCAGGATGATATCGTCGGTGATGCGCAACATGAGGCGGACCTTAGCGGGCGCGGGCGGAAACAAAAAGGGCCGCCCCGGTGGGACGGCCCTTCGAAAGTACAGGAGGTTGGGTCGGTTAGATCAATCGACCAGCCGGGGTAAACACCCCGCCAAGGGCTGCCCTAGCAGGCGATCCCCCCGGTTGTTCCGACACCTCTCTCCAATCTCTTTCTCGACACTGGATCACCTCCTTTTCTATCTGTTGCGGTTGATAAGGATGGTGACACAAGATGCGCTATTCTCAAAGCACTTTTTTATGCGGGCTGTGCAGTCAATCGACCAACGATCACTTTGAACGGGATCAGGGCGATCAGGGCCAGCGACAGTTTTACCAGCCAATCCGCAAAGGCCAGCGTCACCCACAAGGGTGCCATCGGGCCGGTCAGCATGAAGGGCACGGGCTCCCACGCCCAATTGATCGCGGCGTCCGCATTGGCGCCGAAGAACGTGACCGAGGCCGAGAAGGCCAGCGTAAAGAAGATCGCCGTATCCAGCGCAGATCCAACCAGTGTCGATACCAGTGGCGCGCGCCACCAGCGTCCGCCGCGCAGCGAATTGAACACGGTGACGTCGGTCAGTTGCGCGATCAGGAAAGCGGTGCCCGAGGCTACGGCGATGCGCAGCGGGACGGCGGCATAGGTGAACCCGTCACCTTGCAACAGGATCTGGCTGCCGATCAGCGAGCAGATGATGCCAGTGACAAACCCGGCGAACACGACCTTGCGGGCCGGGCCCACGCCGTAGACGCGGTTCATGATGTCCGTGACCAGAAAGGCCAGCGGGTAGGTGAAAGCACCCCAGGTCAACAGCCCGTCAAAGATCAGGAACTGGACCAGAAAGTTCGAGGCCACGACAATGGCGGCCATGGCAAAAATGCCGGGAATAAAGCTGCGTTGCATATTTTGATGCCCGTTTTGTCAAGGTAGCGGCGACTTGGCCAAGGGACCGTCCCAAGGCAAGCCGTGCGTTTAGACCCTTGGGCCGTGTGTGTCAATCGGGCAGCAGATACTCGACCAGTTCGGTGCGTTGCAGCGCCAGAAAGTTGTCATCCGAGATCATGGTGGCGTGCAGGCGCTGCTGATCGTCGCGCCAGATCGACAGCCCTTCGAGGTTGTCATGGGTGCCGGTGGTGGTTTCGAACAGAATCTCCTCAGAGCGGGGCACATCGCCGGTGATCAGCCAGCGGCGCAGACGTGAACGAAAGCCAGTCCAACCCACCGCACGTTCCAGCAGGTAGAACCGACCATCTGGGCCAAAATCAGCGGCAACGGGAAGAAATTTACCGCGCTGCGGCAAGGTAAAAGGCATCGACCAGCCCTGACCGTCCCAGCGATAGACGGGAATATCACCCTGCGCGGTGCGGTTCTTTTCCGGCAAGGTATAGAGACGACCGCTGGAATCCATCGCCAGCGCCTCGAACGACCCGTTGCCATTCAATGCGTCGAACGTTTTAGGGCGCGGCAGAACACGGGCTTTGGCCTTTAATCCGGTGTAATGCGCGACACGGTGGATACCCTCGAAAGAGATGTAATAGCTGCCATCCGGGGCAACGGCGATCCCTTCGGAATCGCCCGCTGTGCCAGACATGGCGCGCCCAGTGCTGGACAAAAGCCGCGCGTGGTCGGTCAGGGTGACGCCGGTGATCTGGCCCCTGTCGCGCTCGATCCGAGCCTCGATGACCGTGGACCGATCGCTAAGCGCGATTATGCGCTGCCCCTGATCATAGACATGAACGGCAGAAAATCCGCCGAACCACGCGGCGGGGTGTTTCCAGGTGTAGCTGCTCAGGTGGGAGGCCGTTTTTGCCTCAACTGCCCAAACAGCACCTGCGACCAGAGACGCGGTGATCAGTTGGATTGCAGAACGGCGGCGCATTGTTGGGGCAGATCGGCAAGTCGGTATTCTCGCCGGGGCTTCGGCGCAGGCGCATTCGGGTCCGGTGGCGGCGGGTTGAGGATGTTGTTCACCCATTCCTGCGCCTGTGCGCAGCCGTCACCCTTGGGGGGTGGGTCCTGATTGACACAGCCGCGCGACCCTCTCGGGCAAGCCAGGCGAACGTGGAAGTGATAGTGATGCCCCCACCAAGGCCGGATCTTACGCAGATAGGAACGGTTGCCTTTCTCATCCTTGCACATTTGCACTTTGGCACCGGGGAAGACAAAAATCCGAGCGACGCGCTTGTCCTTGGCAGCTTCGCGCAGCACCGCGTGGTGTTGCTTGGTCCAATTGCCGTTTACAAAGGCCCCGTTTTCACGGCGCAGGGAGATGGACGAGATATTCTCGCGCGCCTTGCGGGACAGGCGCATATTGTCACCGGGCAGCATCCAGATGTCGATATCCAGACCCAACTGGTGCGAGCGGTGCCCCGAGGTCATCGGCCCGCCCCTCGGCTGGCTGATATCCCCGATATAGAGACCATTCCACCCCGGCTGTTTCGCCGCAAACCGGCTGAGGTCCTGCACGAAGTCGATCGCCTGCGGATGCCCCCAATTGCGGTTGCGCGACAGGCGCATGGCCTGCCAAGTCGGACCGGTTTCGGGCAGCTGCACTGATCCGGCCGCGCATCCGCGCGAATAACTGCCGAAAGCGGCCGGTTTTTGAGCCGAGCTTTGCTTTTGCGCGCCAAATAGCTGCTTGGCCAGAGGTTGCGCCCCGGCCGTTCCTGCCAGTGTCAATGCGGCCAGAACGGCCAAAAAACGTAATAAAATCATCTGCTCTGATCCCCTTCCGGTTTCACCCAGCGCATCAGGACTAGACCCAGAATAAACAAAGCGATGATTGGTGACACCCCCAGACGCGCACTGCCCGTCGCAGTTGTTGCAATTCCGATCAGCATGGGCGCGGCAAAGGCGGTTGCGCGCCCTGACAGACCATATAGGCCAAAGCTTTCCACCGGAGCCGTAGGATCGGTATGACGCACCATCAGCGACCGGCTGGCCGATTGCAGAATACCCCCCATACCGCCGATCAGAACGCCACAGCCGAAGAACACCATGTCCGGCAGGCCTGACCCTTCGGGCAATGTGATCCCGTAAATCTGTGTCCGGTCCATCGACACCACCGTGACGCAGACAAAGATCAGTACCCAGATGGCGACCAAGATCACTGGTTTAGGGCCGTATTTCTTGTCTGCCTTGCCCCCAATCCACGCAAAGATGGCCGAGGCCAGAACGCTCACAATTCCAAACACGCCGATCTTGATAAGGCCCCATTCCAGCACCAGCCGCGCATAGACCCCGCCAAAGCTGTAAAGCCCGTTCAGCGCGTCGCGATAGAACATGGACGAGCCCAGATAAGTCGCCAGACTGACCCGGTGGCGCAAGTCCGAGATGGATTTGCCCAGCAGTTTCAGCGCATCCCCGACCGAACCCTGTTTTCCGCTGTCAGGATCGTCCTTTACCCACAGGAAATACGGCACCATGAACAGGACGAACCAGATCGCGGTAAAGGGCCCGACGAAGCGCGTGCCCTCCTGATTGGCCGCATCCAGCCCTAGGATCGGTGCAATCCCAATCAGCGTCTTGCCGTTGGGTTGTTCGACGAACAGCGTCAGCATGATCGCCAGCGAGATCAACCCGCCGAAATAGCCAAAGGCAAAGCCCGAGCCTGAAATCTCACCCACTTCATTATCATCGCCCAGTTCGGGTAGTTGCGAGTTGATAAAGATTAGCGCGTATTCAGCGCCCACAAAGCCCAGACCAAAGGCCGACAACATCAGCCACATGTTTGACCCGTCCGGCAGCGTGTACCACAGCGCGGCGGACCCCACGGCATACATGACCGAGAACGCGAATATCCACGGGATACGCCGCCCCGACACATCGGCCATCGCCCCCAGCAACGGCGCGCCAAATGCGATGATCAGCCCGGTGATCGTCAGGCAATTGGCCCAAACCGTCTGCGCCCGCGCCGCGGCGGCTTCGGCATCCAGCCCGGTGCCGCTGAAATACCCCGCCGCAATCCCTGCGAAATAGGGGCCAAAGACAAATGTCACCAGCAATGTATGAAAAGGTTGCGACGCCCAATCGAAAAACCACCAGCCCCAGATGCGCTTGCGCTTGGAAATCTCTGCCATGACCGCCCCTGTTTTTTTCTTGCGTCAATAAGACGGGGCTTTGGGTCAATTCGCAAGCGTTCTGTGGGCGCGGGCTTGCTCTTTGACGCAAGGGCGCTTAGGTCTCAGGCAATCGACCACCCGGAGGCCCCATGCTGTCGTTGATCCAAATTCTGCTGCTGATCCTGGACATTGTCTGGTTCATCATTCTGGCCCATGTGATCATGAGCTGGCTGATCAACTTTCAGGTGCTCAACCTGCATCAGCAACTGGTGGCACAAATCTGGTACGGCCTGAACCGGATACTCGAACCGATCTATGGCCCCATACGGCGTTTTTTGCCCAATATGGGCGGGTTGGATCTGACACCTCTGGTCGTGCTGATCGGCGTCTATGCGCTGCGGATCATTCTGATCAACAACATGGTCTATTTCGTCTGACCTCTTGTTCACCGAATCTTAGTATGTGATTGTCCTGTCTTAAGAGCAGAAAAACCTTAAAACAGGGCAACCCCGCAGATGTTCGACTCCGCGCCTTTGCTGCGAGATGTCTTTGGATTCGACGACTTCCGACCCGGTCAGGAAGAGATCGTCGACGCCGTGACGGCAGGCGAGAACGTGCTGGCTATAATGCCCACGGGCGGTGGCAAATCCCTGTGTTTCCAACTACCTGCCCTGTTGCGCGACGGGGTGACGGTGGTGATTTCCCCCCTGATCGCCCTGATGCGCGATCAGGTGCGCGGGCTGCAAGAGGCCGGGGTTGCGGCTGGCGCGCTGACCTCGGGCAACACCCCCGAAGAAACCGATGCGGTGTGGGAGGCGCTGGAGGCCGGGCGGCTGAAGCTGCTCTACATGGCTCCCGAACGTCTGGCCGCCGGGTCAGCTCTGGGCATGCTGCGCCGGATCAATGTCGGCCTTATTGCGGTGGACGAGGCGCATTGCGTCAGCCAATGGGGCCATGATTTCCGCCCCGATTACCTGCGGATCGGAGAGCTGCGGCGCGCACTGAACGTCCCCTTGGCGGCTTTTACCGCCACAGCGGATGCGGAAACGCAGGATGAGATTGTCGAGAAACTGTTCGACGGCACCGCACCCCGCAAATTCCTGCGCGGCTTTGACCGACCCAACATCCATCTGGCCTTTGCTGCCAAAGACGGGCCACGCAAACAGGTGCTGGATTTCGCCGCCGCGCGCAAAGGGCAATCCGGCATCGTTTATTGCGGCACCCGCAACAAGACCGAGGTGCTGGCGCAGGCCCTACGTGCCGAGGGCCATTCGGCCTGTCACTATCACGGCGGTATGGACCCCGAAGATCGCCGCATTGTCGAAACCCGCTTTGCGCGCGAAGATGGACTGATCGTGGTCGCGACCGTCGCCTTTGGTATGGGCATCGACAAACCCGATATCCGCTGGGTCGCCCACGCGGACCTGCCGAAATCCATAGAAGCCTATTATCAGGAGATCGGGCGCGCCGGACGTGACGGCGACCCTGCGGAAACGCTGACCCTGTTTGGCCCCGATGACATCCGCCTGCGCCGCGCGCAAATTGACGAGGGGCTGGCCCCACCGGAACGCCGCATGGCCGATCATGCCCGTCTGAACGCCTTGCTTGGGTTGGCCGAGGCGCTGGTCTGCCGCCGTCAAACCCTGCTGGGTTACTTCGGTGAACAGGCTGAACCCTGTGGCAAATGCGATCTGTGCGATGCCCCGCCCGAGGTATTCGACGGCACCACGCCGGTTCGCATGGCCCTGTCTGCCATCTTGCGCACCGAGGAATGGTTCGGCGCAGGCCATCTGATCGACATCCTGCTGGCCAACGAAACCGACAAGGTCCGCGCGCGGCGGCATGATGCGCTGTCCACATGGGGCATTGGAAAAGACTGGTCCCGCCCGCAATGGCAGGCGATTTTCCGGCAGATGATGGGGCATGATCTGGTCCGCCCAGACCCCGACCGCCATGGCGCGCTGCGCATGACCGAAGCCGCCAAACCGATCCTGAAGGGCGAGGCGCAGATCAACCTGCGCAAGGACACGATCCGCAAAGCCACCCGCCGCCCCGCCGTCAAAGCGATGGTGGCCGAAGAAGACGCGCCGCTGCTCAGTGCCCTCAAGGCCAAACGCCGCGCGCTGGCGGAATCGCAGCGGGTGCCCGCGTATGTGATCTTCCCCGACCGCACCCTGATCGAAATGGCGGAAACCCGCCCCATGACGCTGGACGACATGGCCCGGATTGGCGGCGTCGGCGCGAAAAAGCTGGAACGCTATGGCGACACCTTCCTTGAGGTGATCGCAGGCGAGGCCGCCGCGCTGCACCCTGCTCGGCGCAAACTGGCCGGGCGCGATCAGGGGGACATCTACGACCAGCTTTTGGCCGTTCAGAACGATCTGGCGCGTGGGCCTGACGGGATCGACAAACCGCTGACCTGCTCTGCCTCGCAATTGGCCAAGGTCGCGCAATTGCGCCCCGGTGATCAGCGCGGGCTGGAACAAGTGCTGGGCGATCGTCGTCACGAAAGGTTTGGGGCCGCTTTTCTGGACGTCTTGCAACAAGCGGGCTAGATACCCCGAACAGGCAAGCGAAGAGGGCGGATATGCTGGTAGTGATTTCCCCGGCCAAGCGGCTGGACTGGGCCGAGCGCGATGTGACGGTCACGCAACCCGACTTTCAGGACGACGCGATCCGGCTGTCGAAAACCGCCCGAAACCTGACATTGGGCGATCTGAAAAAGCTGATGGACCTGAGCGACGATCTGGCCCGCCTGAACCGTGACCGATACCGCGCCTTTTCCGATGCGCCCGAGGCCGAATTGACCCGTCCCGCCGCGCTGGCCTTTGCCGGCGACACCTATCAGGGGCTTGAGGCCGCATCTTTGGATGCCGATGAAATGGCATGGGCGCAGGATCACCTGCGGATTCTGTCGGGGCTTTACGGCGTATTGCGCCCTCTGGATGCGATTCAAGCCTATCGGCTTGAAATGGGCAGCAAGCTGAAAACCCGGCGCGGCAAGAACCTGTATGAATACTGGCGCGATCAGCTGAGCAAGGCTTTGAACGCGCAGGGCGTGCAGATCGGATCGGACGTGCTGGTGAACTGCGCCAGTCAGGAATATTTCGGCGCGGTTGATCCCAAAGCGCTCAAACTGCGGGTGATCACTCCTGTGTTCATGGAGGACAAGGCGGGCACCCCCAAGATCGTCAGCTTTTTCGCCAAGAAAGCGCGCGGGGCCATGGCGCGCTATGTCATCCAGCACCGCCTGACCGATCCTGCGGGGCTGTTGGACTTTGACAGCGGTGGGTATGAATACCGCCCCGACCTGTCATCCGAGGACAAACCCGTCTTTGTGCGCCCCTATCAGGCCTGATCCCGCATCGAAGTGTCATAGGCCACCAGCTCGACCGTATTGCCTTCGGGGTCTTCGGTGAAAATACCGCGCCAACCGATCCAGCCGAACTGCTCGACGCGGTAAGGCTGGCCCAACTGGTCATACCAGCGCAGGACGGCCTCTTGCTCCTGAAACGGCAAAGACAAAGCAATGTGATGCAGCGATGACCCGGCCCCAGTCGTGGGGCGGCCTGCACCTGCGGGATGCAAACCGGGGCGCGGAGCGGCCGTGTGATGGAACAAGGCCAATACCTGCGTGTGGCCGCCAAATCCTGGGCCAATTCGAAATAATGTGATGGCGCTGTTGTGGTCGCCGCTCAGGCGCTCCAACCCGATGACATCCTCATAGAATGCCACCATTGCGCGCATGTCTGCGCACCGAATGGCAATCTCGCCCAATGCGCGCGGTTGAAATCCACGGTCCGACATGGGTACAACCTAGGTGGGTTCCTTTGCGCTATCAA
Organism: Ruegeria sp. N8; assembly: GCF_056531325.1. Taxonomy (NCBI): domain Bacteria; kingdom Pseudomonadati; phylum Pseudomonadota; class Alphaproteobacteria; order Rhodobacterales; family Roseobacteraceae; genus Ruegeria; species Ruegeria sp. N8. The sequence goes on from NZ_JBQFLQ010000003.1 coordinate 367,067, forward strand.
TCACCGGCTGTGCGTCATCAGGCTCATGATCCAAGATCATCTGATGAATTTTCCGCTTTTGCAGCGGCTTGGTCAGGTAATGATCCAACCCCGCAGACAGGATACCCTGATCATCGCCCGCCATCGCATGCGCCGTCAGCGCAACGATTGGCACAGCGCGCCCTGTCTGGATCTCATGCCGCCGAATCTCACCCGTAGCCTGTTTTCCATCCATTCCGGGCATCGAGATATCCATGAAGATCAGGTCGGGGTTAAAATTCATATAAGCCTCAACCGCCTCGGCCCCGTTATTAGCGAAGCGCAGGTCAATGTTCAGCGTCTTGACCATCTTTTGCAGGATCAACTGGTTCGTCCTGTTATCCTCAGCCGCCAAGACGCGCATCAGGCGCTGATCCAAGGTGTCTGTGACGGGCGCTGGCTCGGTTTCCTGTTGGGCGGGGGCATCCACCTTGTGTTGACCCAATGCAGTCAGGCGCGCGTAAAGCTCGGATCGCGGGATGGGTTTTTGCAAGACCCCTTCGATCAGGTGACGGGCGGGATTGGCATGTATAGTGCCGGGATTGGCAGACATGACCACAATCGGCAACTCACCCCAGCCCCGTTCCTTCAATGTGGTGGCAAGTTCCAACCCATCCATATCCGGCAGGTCGTGGTCGCACAGCACTAGATCGACCGATGAGTCGATAGCCGCCAACGCCTCACCCCCAGAGGTGCAGACAGTGACCCGAGACCCCAGCCGCCCAAGTTGTTTGGACAAGATCGCGCGGTTGACCGCCAAATCCTCAACCACCAGCACATGGTTGAGCCTGCCTTCAAGATCAGGTGGTTCGGGCTGAGGACCTTCGGCCGTGGGCAGTGATATCCGAAACCCAAAGCACGAACCCTGCCCCGGATCGCTTTCCACCCAGATCGTTCCGCCCATCAACGTGATCAGACGCTTGGTGATAGCCAAACCCAGCCCGGTTCCTTCGAACTGGCGGTTTTTCTCATCTTCGACCTGATTAAACTCTCCAAAGATGTGGTCAATTTTCGCCTGCTCGATCCCGATGCCGGTATCTTCGATTGCCACGTGAATATCGCAGCTTTGCGCCTCGGCATTGGGGACGCCGGTGACGCGGATCAGCACATGGCCGTTGGCAGTGAATTTGACAGCGTTGCCCACCAAATTGGTCAGAACTTGCCGCACCCGCCCCGGATCGCCAACAAACAGTGTGGGCAGGAACAAGTCATAGTCGACCAGCAAGGTCAGCCCCTTGTCCCGCACACCCGGTTGCAGCAACATCGCGACCTCAAGGATACAGCGTTCGAAATCGAACTGCTCGGGGTGCAGGACCAGCTTGTCAGCCTCGATCTTCGAATAGTCCAGAACATCGTTGATGATGACCAGCAACGCCTCGCCCGAATTGCGAATTGTATTGAGATAGAGCCTTTGTTCCTCATCCAAAGGTGTCTCGTCCAGCAATTCGGTCATGCCGACGATCCCGTTCATTGGGGTTCTGATCTCGTGGCTCATATTCGCCAGAAAGGCCGACTTTGCCCGATTGGCCGCTTCGGCCCGTTCTCGCGCTGATCGCAATTCAGCCTCATGCCGGACTGAAGCCGAAATATTCAGCGCTAGACTAACCACATCGCCGCCGTTGCCACGCTGATCGATGAGTTTGAAGTAGTGACCGTTCCATAGACGAATGACTTCGGGTTGCGGGTTGGCTTGCGTCCACCGTACCTTCATTCTTTCTATCCAGTCCGGGGCAGCCTCATCTCCAAGGTCGATCAGGCCCTCGGCTGTGAGAATTTCCAGAATACGGGGATAGGCAATGCCCGGCGCCACTTCTTCAATTCCGTCAAAGACGCTCAGATAGGCCGTATTGGCGCCGATCAGACGGTTATTACTGTCGAAAAACGCAAACCCGTCATGGAAGGTTTGAATCGAGTGCCACAGCCGCCGCTCAGCCACTTCAATCTTTGCATTGGCCAGTGTGAGGTCCGATTTGACCTTCTCATTCTCACCGCGGACGGTTTCAACCTCGGCCTGCGTCTCGCCAATTCGTTTGGTCAGAGCTATGGCGTGCAGGCCAAGCTTGCGGTTGGCCGCCGATAACTCGGCCTGTTTCATTTCAAGCAAGCGCTCAGCGGCAAGCCGCGCACGCCGTTCTTGTGCCAGTTTTGTTGCAAGACTCATCGTGGGCGATCCTCGGGCCATTCCGTCCCAGCATCCGGGCAGAGAGTGAAGAACTGCTTAAGCCGTTGCTTGGAAGCCAGGGCTTGTGTCAGACTTTTTGCAAACCGGAGGCTACCTATGACAAATGCACGCTATTTTTCTGCCGTCTGGCTGTTCTGCGCGGCAACGCAGCCCGCTTGGGCCGAATGCGCCACGGATGCGCAGGTTGACCGGTTTGTTCAGGATTATCTTTCCAACACGCCGACTGCGGCTCTGTCCGCCGATGGAACGATGCAAGACGCATTATGTACGCAGGCTAAAATTTCTGCTGCGTTAGAGCCTTATATGGGCCCAATCATCGGCTACAAAGCGGGTCTGACCAGCAAGCCCGCGCAGGACCGGTTTGGCGCGGATGAACCGGTGCAGGGTGTCTTGTACCGCGACATGATGGTCGCGGATGGCGCGACTGTTCAGCTGAACTGGGGCGCACGCCCGGTGTTCGAAGCCGATCTGGTTCTGGTCGTGGGAGATGCTGATATCAACATGGCCACGACGCCGCTGGAGGTGATGCAAAACATATCAGCCATTCGCCCATTTTTGGAACTACCGGACCTGACTCTCGCCGAAGGCGAACCGATCACGCCGATTACGTTGACTGCAATTGGGGTGGCGCCAAAATTGGGCGTTTTAGGGTCTGATATTTCTGTCTCCGACCCTGCCGCGATGTCCCAGGCCCTGCCAGATATGACCGTCACTTTGCGGGCGGCGGATGGGGAGGTATTGGCAGAGGCGTCGGGCACTGCGGTCATGGGGCACCCAGCCAATGCAGCGTTGTGGCTGATCTCGAAAGGGATCGAGTTTCAACCCGGCGATCTGATTTCGGTCGGCTCTTTCGGCCCGCTGGTCCCGCCTGCAAAGGGTAAAGGTGGCGCGTCGGTCAGCTATGACGGATTGCCCGGTGATCCCTCAGTCAGCGTTGTGTTCGAATAGTCAGCGCCGCCCTTCGCGCAGCCACCCGCCGACAAGAAATCCACCGGCCAGCAAGAGCACCAACCACGGCGGCAACAGCCCAGCCTGCGTGACATCGCGCGTTTCATAAGCGTCGCGTGGTGTTAGGCCGATCCATCCTCGTCCCGAGGCCGGTCGTCCGGCCCGCACATTTCGGATCGACGGCAAACCCTCCTCGACCCGGATGGTGCCACCGCGCAATCCCGCCAGAATAGGGTCCAGCACTTCCGAGGTCGCGATCGTGCGCTCGAACTCTTTTGGCGCGGCGGGGCCAAGGCCGATCACCGCCGAGTGCTCACCCTCCTGCAAACGATAGAGGCCAATCTCGGGCCCGTAATACTGCGCTTCGAACCGGCCGGGCGAGACCTCGTCCAATGTCACCTCAAGCGTTTCGCCGTTGGGAAGCGTGACGGTCACGGGGCCGACCTCATCTTCAAGGGTCTGGCGAATGATGCGCATGATTTGACCGTTGGCTTCGGCCCACAGCGCCTCTTCCTCTAGCTCGGGCTCTTTCATCATCCAATGCGCCAGCCGGCGCAGCAGTTCCAATTGCGGTCCACCGCCTTCGAACCCGCGGCTCCACAGCCACGCGTGATCCGAGGCCAACATCGCCACGCGTCCCTCACCCACACGGTCCAGTACCAGCAGGGGGCGGTCGTCCACGCCGGTCATCAGCATCTCACCCCGGCGCTGGTTCACGTCGATCTGCCGCAGCCATGCGCCCCAGTTTTCAGGATCACCCAGATCGGTCGTCACCGGATGGCGCTGACCCAGATCCGTCACCATAGGGACAAAGCGTTCTTCGATCACCCGTGCAGTTGGCTGCGCCGGAAGGATTGAGGCCAAAGGCGACCGGAAAATACTATCAGCGCTGGCAAAATCCGGCCCCGCCGCGATCAGAACTGCACCACCTTCATTAATGTAGTTACTGACATTGTCCAGATAGATGGCAGGCAGGATTCCGCGCCGTTTGTAGCGATCAAAGATGATCAAGTCGAAATCGTTGATCTTTTCCAAAAACAACTCACGCGTGGGGAAGGCGATCAGCGAAAGCTCATCCACCGGCACGCCGTCCTGTTTCTCGGGTGGACGCAGGATGGTGAAATGCACCAGATCGACCGAGCTGTCGGATTTCAGCAGGTTCCGCCATGTCCGCCCGCCGGGATGCGGCTCGCCCGAGACCAGCAGCACACGCAGGCGATCCCGCACGCCGTTCATCTGGATCAAGGCGGTGTTGTTACGATCGGTCAGCTCACCTTCGGCCTGCGGAACGGTGAATTGCAGCACATTGCGCCCGCCATGAGGCAGCGTGACGGGCAATTCCACATCTGTGCCAATGGGAATGGTGAATTGCTCGGGCTCGGCCCCGTCGACCGAGATTTCAAGCGGCGCTGTAGCGGCACCGGCAGGGGCAGCGCCGCTATCCTCGACCCGCAGGGTCAGGGTCACGGGCTCGCCGATAATGGCAAAAGCCGGGGCGTTGCGGACAATCAGGCGGCGGTCCCAGTCGCTGGAGCGCCCGGTCTGCAACAGATGCATCGGCGCTGGCAGGTCCGGGGCCTGATCCGCGTCATGCACGATCCCGTCCGAAACGACAACTATACCCGCGATCCGGGCGCGGGGTTCTTCGGCCAACGCCTCATTCAACGCGGCCATAACCTGGGTGCCCTCGTCGCCGTCGCCATCGCCGACCTTGATGCGGCGCAGCTCGGTGTTGTCGTGGGATTCGATCTCATCCGCCAGGGCATCCGCCGCTTGCGCTGTTTGTTCAGCCCGGTCCGACAAGGTCTGACTGGCGCTTTCGTCTTCGATCATCAGCACGATGTCGGTCAGAGGCGCACGGTCCTCGACCTGATAGACCGGCCCGGATAACGCCGCAATCACCACTAGGGCCGCCAGCCCACGCAATGCCCAGCCCGACAGACCACGCCACAGGGCAACAGCCACCCCGGCCAACGCAATCGCGCCTACCACTGCCAGAACAGGCCACGGGATCAGCGGATCAAAAAGTACGGTTCCCGTCATTGTCCCAACCTGTCCAGCAGAGCAGGCACATGCACCTGATCCGATTTGTAATTCCCGGTCAGCACATGCATCACCAGATTGACCCCGAAACGATTGGCCAATTCGCGCTGTCGCTCTCCGGCATATCCGCGCCCGACGGGCAGCAGCGCCTGACCATTGCGATCCACCGCCCAGGCTGCGGCCCAGTCATTGCCACCAATCACCACCGGTGTCACATTGTCATTGAGGTTGCGGAAGGGCATCCCCTCGATCTGTTCCGCATCCAGTGGGGCGGCTTCAACCCACACATCCGCTCCGGCATGGCGACCCGGAAAATCCTGCAACAGGTAGAATGTCCGCGTCAGCACATGGTCACGCGGGATCGGCTCTAACGAAGGGATATTCAGCGGCGCGGCCAGTTGCTGTAGCTTGCGTCCATTGGGGCTGGCAGCCCCGAACCGCGCCACGTTGGAATCGCGCGTGTCAAACAGGATCATGCCACCCGAGCGCAGATAGGCGTTCAGCTTGGAATACGCCTCGACCGAGGGTTGCGGTTGATCCGGCGTGATCGGCCAGTAGAGCAGCGGGAAAAACGCCAGTTCATCACGCTCCAGATCAACGCCCACAGGCCCGGCCGGTTCCACCGACGTGCGGTAGAACAGGGTCTGCGCCAACCCGCGCATCCCGGCCTCTGCGATCTCATCCACGTCGGCATTTCCGGTCAGCACATGGGCCAACACCAGTTCAGTCGTTGCGTTCAGGGCAAACTCGGTCTCGTCGGGCGTTTGCGCCTGCACCTCGGGTGCGATCAGCACTGCGCCCAGCGCAATCGCCGCCGCGCGCGCAAGACCAAGCCGCCCCGACAACGCCAACGAGGCGATCACGTCCACGGTCAACAACAGCAGCGCAAGACTGAGCAATATGCCTCCAATCGGGGTTTCAGTGCTGATTTCCTGCCCTTTGATCGGCACATCCAAAGGCCAAGAAACCGGCGTCAGAACGGTATCTTCAGCCAAGACGTTCAACGCCAGCTTCTGTTTGCCGCTTTCATAGAGACCGGGGCGCAAGTCAGGACCGATCGTGCCCGTCACCAGATCAACCCCGTCGACACCGGCAAGATTCCCTGCATCCATCAAACCGCCAAAACCGTCCATGACTTGCACTGGCGCCCAGGTGGTGCCCTGCAACTGAGACTCTTGCCGCGACTTAGCGGCCGAGGCGACAGCCAGACGATCCAACATTTCGACGAACAAACCGGACAGAGGCAAGCTGGACCATTCCGCATCTGCCGTTACGTGAAACAGCACCACCTGCCCCAGACCCAGCGCTTTGCGCGTGACCAGTGGCGTCCCATCCGACAGCGATGCAATCACTCGATCCGCCAGATTAGGGTCAGGTTGCGCCATCACCTGCGTCGTAACGGAAACGTCCGACGGCACCCGTAAGCCATAAAAGGGCGAGCCTTCGGGGAAGGGGGCAAGCCCCTTGGCCTCACCCCAGCTCATCGCACCACCGACCGAGCGGCCACCGCTGCGCAGCCGTACCGGCAACAGCGTATCCTCGGCATCGCGGCCCAGATCGCTGGCAGCCATACGCGGTCCGGCAAAGCGCAACAGCAACCCGCCTTGTTCCACCCATTCGACAACAGCTTCTTGCTCACCCGCAGAAAGTTTCGCCACATCGGCCAGCACGATCACATCTGGGTTCGCGGGCAGAACATTCATCAACCCGCCTTCGACAAAATCCGCCGTAGGGGTCAAAACCTGCGTCAAGTAATGCAGCGGCGACAACAGCTCCAGCCCTTCGCGGTTCAGGGTTCCCGCGATCAGCGCAACCTCGCGCCTGCGCAGGCTGTCATCAGTCAAGGTCATCGCGCCCGCCGAGCGCTGGCCCTGAATTTCAAACCGAGTGATCCGTGCGCGCAGCTCGGACGGCAAGGCCAGTTCGACCTGCGCCTGCGTTTCGCCGCTGGCAAATTCCATCGCCGCGGATTGCAGAACGCGCATCACTCCAGCCGGGTCACGGCCCTGCGCCAAAACAGTGATCTGCTGGGCTGGGCCAGGTTCGGTCCGCTGCGCTGTCAGTTGGATCAGCCCGTCCTGATATGTGGCAGGCAAAAGGGCAACAACCGATGAGGCCGCCTGATACACCGTGACCTCACCCCGCCCTTGCAATGTCGCTAGGATTATATCCTGGCCATCAAAATCGAGACGATCACTGAACCAATGCGTGTCGAAGCCCCCGTCCAACTGATCCAGCGCAGCCAGAGTCTGTTCCATCTGCACCTCGGTCGGTTGCCAGGGTGTCGGCGCCAGCCCCGGTAACCTGCCGCGCCAGTCTTCGGCGGATTGGAACACCGGTGCTTCGGGTTCGGTCAGGCTCAGGATCGCAACGGTGCGCCCGGCGCGTCCAGCCTCGGCCAGTTGCGCGTCAATCTGATCCAGCGTTGCGGACCAGCGGGTGGCCCCGGCCCAGCTGGCATCCAGCACCAGCATCAGCGGGCCTGACCCCGCTTGATCACGCGAGGGGTTCAGTACCGGCCCTGCAAGCCCGATGATGATCGCCGCCGCCGCCAGCATCCGCAGTAAAAGCAGCCACCACGGCGTGCGGTCCGAGACGCTCTCTTCATCCTTCAGCCCCAGCAACAGAGTCACCGCCGGAAACAGCCGTCGGATCGGCGCTGGCGGCACGGCGCGCAGGATCAGCCACAGGATCGGCAGGGTCAGCAGACCCAGCAACACCCATGGCGCGGTAAAACCGATGCCTGCCAAAATCGTCATACAGACCCCCGATCCAACGCACGATAAAGCCACAACAGAGCCGCCTGCGCGCTGTCACCCGTATGATGCAGCCCAAGTTGCCAACCGGTCGCGCGGCACAACCGCGTCAGCGCATCCTTGCGTTTGGCAAGCCGGTCCAGATAGCGATCGCGCAGCTCTCCGGCCTTCAATGTCTCGTGGCGGGTCGTGCCGCCGACGCTTTCGAAAATGGTCCGGCCACGATAGGGAAAGCTCTCCTCGGTCGGGTCCAGAATCTGCAACAGAACGCCGCGAACGCCCCGGTCCGCAGCTTTGGTCAGGGCCAGTTCGACCTCGTCCATGGGCCCCAGAAAATCGGAAATGAAAACGGCCCGCGCATGCGGGATCATGGCGCGGTGCTCGGGTGGAGCATAGTCGGCCTCGGCATCCTCGGACCAGGCTTGCGCCAGCCGCACGATCTGTGCGTTGCCGCGCCGAGGCGGCAGTGTTGTTCCCGTCAGGCCAACACGTTCGCCACCCCGTACCAGCAGGATGGCCGTGGCCAGACCCAGCAAGCGCGCCCGGTCGGCCTTGGTCGGGTGGTTCTTGTCAGACGCAAACCGCATCGAGGCGCCCTGATCGACCCACAGCATCACCGATTGCGCGATCTGCCATTCGCGCTCGCGCACAAATTGCTGATCCCCGCGCGCCGAGCGGCGATGGTCGATCATCCGACGACTGTCACCGATCTGGGCCGGGCGGTACTGCCAGAAATCATCACCCAGACCCGAACGCCTGCGTCCGTGATCGCCCAGCAGAACCGTTCCGGCCAGATGTTCGGCCCGCGCCAACAGGGGCGGCAGCCGGGACGCCTCGGCCTCGGATCTTTCACGAAGGGTCAGCGCGGCATTCACGCCGCAGCCTCGGTGCGGATCAACCCGGCAGCGGTGCTTTCGATCAGGTCAGCAAGGCTGTCCCCGCGCGCGCGCGCCGCGAAGTTCAGTGCCATCCGGTGGCTGAGCACAGGGCGCGCCATATCCAAGACGTCCTCGGCATTCGGGGCCAGCCGCCCTTGCAGCATCGCCCGCGCCCGCACGGTCATCATCAACGCCTGCGCCGCCCGCGGACCGGGGCCCCACGCAACGGTTTCGGCCACACGTTCAGACACGCCCGCCTCATCCGGGCGGAAGGCGCGCACCAGATCGAGGATCAGCTCAACCACCGAATCTCCGACGGGCATGCGCCGCAACAGAACCTGAGCGGCCAGCAATTCCTCTTTGGTGAAAATCTCATGCGCATCATCTTCTTCGACGCCTGTTGTGGCCAACAGAATATCCCGCTCGGTCTGACGATCAGGGTATTCCACGTCGATCTGCACAAGGAAACGGTCCAACTGCGCCTCGGGCAGCGGATAGGTGCCTTCCTGCTCAATCGGGTTCTGCGTCGCCAATACGTGAAATGGCGTCCCCAGCGAGCGATCCTCGCCCGCCACCGTCACAGTGCGTTCCTGCATCGCCTGCAGCAATGCCGATTGCGTTCGGGGGCTGGCGCGGTTGATCTCATCCGCCATCAGCAGCTGGCAAAAGATCGGGCCCGAAATAAAGCGGAAATGGCGGCTGCCATCTTCGGCGGTGTCCAGAACCTCGGACCCCAGAATATCGGCAGGCATCAGGTCCGGCGTGAACTGGATGCGGTTGCCGTGCAAGCCCATCACGGTCGACAGCGTCTCGACCAGTCGCGTCTTACCCAGACCGGGCAGACCGATCAGCAACGCGTGCCCGCCACACAGCAGAGCGGTCAGGGTCAGGTCCACGACCCTCTCCTGTCCGATAAAGCGACGGGTGATCGAGGACTTGGCCTCTTGCAGTTTGGTTTCCAGCGCTTCGATCTCGGACACGAGGTCGGCAGGTTCGGTCATGACTTTCCCTTCCGTGGACTAATATGGTTGAAGTGTATCGCGCGAAAAGGAAATGGCAAAAGTAATGAGCGGACAAAAACCTGTGACACCTTCCCCTGATGGCATTGCGGCATCAGTCAATGCCGCCAAAACCAAGGGCCTACCCCCGGTTCATCTGTGGAATCCTCCGTTTTGTGGCGATCTGGACATCCATATCGCCAAAGATGGCTCTTGGACTTATCTAGGGTCGCCGATCAACCGGTTCGAGCTTGTGAAGCTTTTTTCCTCAATTCTTAAGAAGGAAGACGGGAAATATTACCTCGTTACCCCGGTCGAGAAGGTGGGAATCACTGTCAAGGACGCGCCTTTCGTGGCGGTCGATTTCGATGCGACGGGCAAGGGCACGGCGCAGACGCTATGTTTCACCACCCATGTGGGGGATGAAGCCGTCGCAGGGCCCGACCATCCAATCCGCATTGTCATCGACCCCGAATCCGAGGAACCCGCGCCCTACATCCTGATCCGCGCAAATCTTGAGGCGCGGATCGACCGCAAAAGCTTCTACCGGTTGGTCGATATCGCCGAACATAGCGACGGGTGGTTCGGCGTCTGGTCGGGTGGGCAGTTTTTTCCCCTGATCCGGTCCGAGGAGTTGCCGGATTAGACCCGACGCGCCACGCGACGGTCCTGCGCCAACAGCACGGCGATTGCCACGATCCCCGCGCCCAGCGCGCGGGTCCAGTTCCAGTCCTCACCCAGAACCAGCATGATCAACATCACGTAAAACGGCGCAATGTTGATGTGGAACGCGGCCAGCGCCACGCCGATTTTGCCAACGGATGCGATGAAAAAGACCTGACTCAGCCCCATTGAGATCAGCGCATACATCACAAGCATACCCATCTGTTGCATATCGACCGGCGCTGTCGGTACAACGCTGACACCCATTTGCGCGGCGCAGAAAAACAGAACCGAGGCCGTTACCAGCCCGCCGACAAAAGTGATCGTACTGCGCCCTGTCTGGCTAAGCGCCGGGAAATCCCGCGCCGTCGCCATACTGGCCCAGCAAAACAGGGCCGTGGACGCAATGGCGCAGGCCGCACCCAAACCTAATTGCGCCGGGGCCAGCGCGCTGGTTGCAATCAGCCCGCCGATGATCGACACGACCACGCCCAGCGCAAAATTCCACCGCAAGCGCCGCGTACCTGTCGCCAGTTCCAGCAGAGTTGCAAACAAGGGCGCGCCGGACGCAATAATCGCAACCGTCACCGGGTCAGTCAGCTTTTGCGCCAGAATGATCAGGAACATCCCCGACCCCAGCGCAGCGCCGACAAACATCGCGTGCCCCCAACGCGCGCGCAACACCCGCGCGGGCCCATCCACCAACACCCAGACCGGCACCATCACCAGCACTGCCAACGCCAACCGCGCCACCAGCAACGTAATCGGAGGCCAAGTTTGCAGCAAAACCTCGGCCGCAGGAAACCCGGCTGCCCATGTCAGCATGGACGCCACTGCCAGGCCATTGCCGGATACAGCCGAGCGGCGCCCCGCAGACACAGAAAGAGTGTTCCCGCGCACGGGGTCAGGGCTCATCGCCATGGTGTCAGACCTTCTGTTGGAACGGTGGCCGAAAATGATCCACCGTGATGGCTGAAGGCTGGCTGATTCGAGCCGATGGTTCTGGCCGGTTTTCGACAAACTGTCGTTTTCAGTCTCTTTCGTTGAAATCGCCCCAAGGCTAAGGTCCGGCCAGCATCACGTGGGACCTCTTATGCCGAAATTCGCCGCCAACATCTCGCTGCTCTTTACCGAGCTGCCCTATCTCGACCGGTTTCAGGCCGCGGCGGAGGCCGGGTTTCAGGCAGTCGAGATCCTGTTTCCCTATGAGCTGGCTGCCAAGGAAACCCGCCGCGCCCTGCTGGCCAACGGGCTAGACCTGGTGCTGATCAACGCCCCTCCGCCCAACTACACCGGTGGCGAGCCAGGCTATGCTGCGGTCCCAGGTGGCGAAGCGCGGTTTCAGTCCGATATCCGCCGCGTCATGCGCTACGCCGATGTTTTGAAACCAGGGCTGATCCATATCATGTCGGGGTATTGCGCGGGACCAGATGCACTAAAAACCATGGTTGAGAACCTGAAATGGGCCGCCGATTTCGCCCCCAAACAGCACTTTACGATCGAGCCGCTGAACCCTGTCTCACAACCCAACTACTTCCTGAACGATTATTATCTGGCTGCCGAAGTTCTGGCCTTGGTGGACCGCCCCAATATCGGCCTGCAATATGACAGCTTCCACGCTCATATGATCCACGGTGACGCGCTGGACGTCTGGCACCGCTTTCACCACATTGTCACCCATGCTCAGATCGGTGCCGCCCCAGACCGGTCCGAGCCCGGACGCGGGCCAACAGACTTTGCTGCGCTTTTCGAGGCCTTTGACGAAATGGGCTATTCCGGCTGGGTCAGTGCCGAATATACCCCCTCAACAGCGCAAACTTTCAACAGTCTGGACTGGGCAGAGTTCTGATATCTGGCCTTTTCAAAAAAAATCGCGCAGACATCACCACAATGACTTGAAGGAACTGTGATGATCCCTGCCCGCTTTTCGCGCATTGTGTTCTGTCTGATCATGTCGGGGCTGATGTCCTGCATCGTCACAGGCATTGCCACTGTCAAGGCCATAGGATTTGGGCCCACCACATTCGGCGATTGGATGTCTGCTTGGGGGTTTTGCTGGCCCATCGCCTTTACGGTCATCTTTATCCTGGGACCCACCGTACAACAGTTGGTGAACCGTCTGGTCAAGACGCAGGATTGACCCGCTGCGAAGAGGGCCCGCCGGGCCTGATGAGCAGCGCTTCTTAGTGCGCCTCGGCCCAATTCGCGCCTTGCCCTGCATCCACGCTTAGCTTCACGTCCAGCTTCACCGCGGGGTCCGATGCTCCCTCCATCACATCGCGCGCCACACGAATCACCTGATCCACTGCATCCTCAGCCACTTCGAACAGCAATTCGTCATGCACCTGCAATAGCATCTTGGCAGGCAGCCCGTTGATCGCATCCGGCATCCGCACCATCGCGCGCCGGATTACATCTGCTGCCGTGCCCTGAATCGGCGCGTTGATCGCCGCCCGACGCGAGAACCCGGCATGCGGCCCCTTGGCATTGATCTCAGGCGTATGGATTTTGCGGCCGAACAGCGTCTGCACGTATCCGTTCTCTTTCGCAAAAGCGATGGTGTCGTCCATATATGTCCGTATACCCGGAAAGCGTTCGAAATAGCGGTCAATGAACCCCTGCGCCTCGGACCGAGGAATGCGCAGATTGCGCGCCAGACCAAAGCCCGAAATCCCGTAAATCACACCAAAATTGATCGCCTTAGCCTGGCGGCGGATTTCAGGTGTCATCTCATCCAGCGGCACGTCAAACATCTCGGAGGCGGTCATGGCGTGAATGTCCAACCCATCGGAAAACGCCTGTTTCAGGGTCGAAATGTCAGCGATATGAGCCAAAATCCGCAATTCAATCTGGCTATAGTCGAGGCTAACCATCACATTGCCCGGCTCGGCAATAAACGCCTCACGAATGCGACGCCCTTCTTCGGTGCGCACCGGGATGTTCTGCAGGTTCGGATCGGTCGAGGCCAGACGCCCGGTATTCGCCCCCGTGATCGAGTAAGACGTATGCACCCGGCCTGAATCCGGGTTGATATGGGTTTGCAGCGCGTCCGTATAGGTCGATTTCAGCTTGGAAAGCTGCCGCCAGTCCAACACCCGGCGGGGCAGTTCGTGTTCGGTGGCGAGGTCTTCCAGAATGTCCGCCCCGGTCGAATACTTCCCGGTCTTACCCTTCTTACCGCCCTCAAGTCCCATCTTGTCGAACAGAATCTCACCCAGTTGCGCGGGCGATCCCACATTGAAATTCTCACCGGCCAATTCGTGAATTTCAGCCTCTAACCCGGCCATTTTTTGCGCGAAGGCGTTGGACATGCGGCTCAGGACATCGCGGTCCACCTTGATACCGTGCATCTCCATTTCCTTGAGGACCGGCACCAGAGGGCGTTCGAGTGTCTCATACACCGTCGTCACCTGCACCTGATGCAGTTGCGGCTTGAACAGTTTCCAAAGGCGCAGCGTGATATCCGCATCCTCAGCGGCATAGGCAGTGGCCTCGTCAATCGGCACCTTGTCGAAAGTGATTGCGGATTTGCCGGACCCCAGCAGCGGTTTGATCGGAATGGGCGTGTGGTTCAGGTAACGCTCGGACAGCGTATCCATCCCATGCCCGTGTTCGCCGCCATGCATGGCGTAAGACATCAGCATCGTGTCGTCGATTGGCGCCACGTCCACGCCATAGCGCGCGAAAATCTTGGCGTCGTATTTCATGTTCTGGCCGATTTTCAGGATCGAGGCGTCCTGAAGCATCGGTTTGAGCAAAGTTAGAGCCTCATCCAGCTGCATCTGCCCCTCGGCCAGCGCGTCTGAGCCGAACAAGTCATCCGATGCCCCATCGCGGTGAGTCAGCGGGATGTAACAGGCCGAACCCGCCTCAACACTTAGCGAAATACCCACCAGATCGGCGATCATTTCGTTCAATCCGGTGGTCTCGGTATCGACGGCCACCCAGCCGGTCTGATAAGCGCGGTTGATCCACGCCTGCAGCGCGGTTGCATCGCGCACGCATTCGTATTTCGAGGCGTCGAAAGAGATATCCTCAGCCTCGGTCACAACTTCGGGCGCAGGTGCATCAGCAATCACCGGGGCCTCGGCCCCCAGCTTGTCGGCAATTCGCTTGGTGAGGGTGCGGAACTCCATATCCGCCAGGAACCCCAGCAAGGTCTCAGCGTCGGGGTCCTGAACCTCAAGATCATCCAGCGTGAAATCCAGCGGGGTGTTTTCGTCCAACTGCACCAGTTTTTTCGACAGCTCAATCTGGTCGCGCTTTTCGATCAGGGTCTGGCGGCGTTTGGGCTGTTTGATCTCTTCCGCGCGGTCCAGCAGGGTTTCCAGATCACCGTATTCATTGATCAACAGGGCCGCCGTTTTCACCCCAATCCCCGGCGCACCGGGCACGTTATCTACAGAATCCCCCGCAAGCGCCTGCACATCCACCACCCGTTCAGGCCCCACGCCGAACTTCTCAACCACGCCGTCGCGGTCGATACGCTTGTTCTTCATCGCGTCCAGCATTTCGACGCCGCCGCCCACCAGCTGCATCAGGTCTTTGTCCGAGCTGACAATGGTCACGCGCCCGCCTGCCTCACGCGCCTGGACGGCCAGCGTGGCGATGATATCGTCGGCTTCATAGCCTTCCAACTCCTTGCAGGCGATGTTGAAGGCGCGGGTCGCCTCGCGTGTCAGAGGCATCTGCGGACGCAGGTCTTCAGGCATGGCCTCGCGGTTGGCCTTGTAGAGGTCATAGAGGTCATTGCGGAAAGTGTGCGAGCCTTTGTCAAAGATCACCGCCACGTGGGTCGGCGCATCCGGTCCCGCGTTCCCTTCGACATATTTCTGCAGCATGTTGCAGAAGCCCGATACAGCGCCGATGGGCAGCCCATCGGATTTGCGCGTCAGCGGGGGCAGCGCGTGATAGGCCCGAAAAATAAAGGCTGATCCGTCGATCAGATGCAGATGACACCCTTTTCCGAAATTGCTCATGCGCGCTCTCCCTGTCGGTCAGGGATCGTTCTGCCACAGGGGCAGACGGGTGACCAGTCAGGAACGTGCCCTAACCCCCAAAGAGGCCGCTGAAAAAGTCCGAAAAACTATGCACCAGAGCCATTATGACCAGCACACCGAGGAACGCAAAAAACGCAAAGGCGAAAAACTGAAACAGAATGGCGCCAACACCGATAACCATTCCGGCGATGGCCGGGCGACGCCTTTCGTGACGCAGAAGGCCAATGACCGAAACAACAATCGCCAGCCCGCCAAGCATCGCCACACCGATTTGCAAAAAATCATCCAGATCGCGGGTTCGGGCTACAGGCTCGGGTTGCTCTGCCCCCGTGGCGGCACGCAGGGTCGATTTCCCGATCTCGGCCGCCAGTTCGCCAAGCGTGACGCCTGTAGATTGCTGAGGCGCAAACGGTCCCGCCCAAAACACAAACAAGGCGGCGAACAACGCCAAAGCAGCGAAACAGAATCCGACCCAGCCAAAAACCGGGCTTGCGCTGTCCGTTTGAGTAATCTCAGTCATCATACTCACCTAAGACGAATGCGGCACAGCGTATCACGCAAATACGGGCGCATTTTGGGAAAAAATGACTATTGGAGCAGTTGAAGCCGATCTGTGTTTAAAAAAACATAGATGCACAAGACACCCGCTCAGGATAAATCACGCGATACTGAAGGCGCGGTTCGTCTTGTCCCAGTTCATCCCGGATTGCTGCGCAATGTGCTGCATCTGCTTGTTCAATGACCGATCATTCAGCCTGCGACTTAACGAGCGTAACGGCACAAGGTTTCGTTCCCCGTACCCATCGATCAGAAAGAACATACGTATGTCGTCACGCAATCCATAGACGATGTTTTTCCCATGGATGTCCCGACCCACAATTTGGAACTCAAAAAGCTTTCGGACAAAGATGTTCAGATCATCCAATGTCTCAGCCGTCATTTCCTGCCGCGCGCACATCGACAGCAAGTTCTGCGCTAATGCGCCATCTTCGGTGCTGATCCTCTCGACCACGACGCCGGGCCCGACATCTGTCTGCACGACACCAAAGGACCGCGCCAGTGGCAGTCTGGAAATGTCCAGACCACTTTTCAGCGCCGCCTTCATCTCGCACTCCAGCTCTTTCAAGGCGTTTCGGAATGCTGAATCGGGCAGCAGACGACGCACAGCGCGTTTCATGATGGATCTGTTGCGGCGGATTCTGGGACGCGTCACTTTGACCAGCAACTCTGGCTGGTTGGGGCAGGCATAAACGTTCCGGTGGCCGCCCTTGGCCACAATATCCCGGTCTGAAAGGTGCATGACCTGCACGGAAAAGAGCATCTTCGCGCCCTGGAATCATAAAGCTATTTCGTCAGGATATAGAGTCTTCACTCGGGCGGAAATAGGACGCGTAACAGTTTTGTGACGGGCCTACTGATCCTGATCCGCCAGCACATATTTGCAATCGCAATAGGGGCACTCAACCCAGCCGGTATCCTCGGGGATCTGCAGCCAGACCCGCGGATGGCCCAGCGCACCCTCGCCGCCGTCGCAGGCAACACGAGAGGTTTCGACGATCTTGGTTTCCGGCGCTTCGATGGTCACGGCTGGCGATCCTTCTTCGGTTGTCGGCCTCGCGGGCATGGTTTAGGTGCGTTTATGAGCGATGAGCAAACCGGGGGCAAGAGCCACATGAGCGATGCGGCAATCAGGATCGAAGGGCTGCGCAAGACCTATCGTGGCGGTAAGGGCCAGCCTGAAAAGCACGCGCTGAAGGGCATCGATCTGACCGTCCCGCGCGGCTCGGTCTTTGGGCTGTTGGGGCCGAACGGGGCCGGGAAATCGACTCTGATCAACATTCTGGCCGGTCTGGTGGTGAAATCGGCGGGTTCAGTGTCGATCTGGGGGTTTGACCAGGACCAACACCCCCGTCAGTCCCGCGCTGCCATTGGCGTGATGCCGCAAGAGCTGAACTTGGACCCGTTCTTCACCCCGCGCGGCGCATTGGAGGTGCAGGCCGGGCTCTATGGCGTACCCAAGTCGCAGCGCCGCAGCGATGAAATTCTCGAACTTGTCGGCCTCAGCGACAAGGCCGAGGCCTATGCCCGCACGCTATCGGGCGGCATGCGACGACGGCTTTTGCTGGCCAAGGCACTGGTGCACCACCCCAAGATTCTGGTTCTGGATGAACCCACGGCAGGCGTGGATATCGAACTGCGCCAGATGCTCTGGACCAATGTACGCAAGCTGAACGAACAGGGCATGACGATCATCCTGACCACGCATTATCTGGAAGAAGCGCAAGAGATGTGTGACGAGATCGCCATCATCAACCACGGCGAAAAGATTGCGCAGGACAGCACCGCCAACCTGCTGGGTCGGATGGACAGCCGGACGATGGTGATCCTTCCCGACAGCCCCGTGGTGGATCTGCCCACAACCGATGGTGTCGAAGCCGCTTTGCGCGATGATGGCAGCCTTGTCCTGCAATATCGCAGCTCCCAGACCAGCGCTGAACAGGTGCTGGAGGCCGTGCGCGCCGCAGGCATCCGCATCCGCGACGTGCGCACCGAAGAGGCCGATCTCGAGGATGTGTTCCTCGCCCTGACCTCATCCTGTGCCGATGATGGCCCAGCGGATGATCTGGATCAGCCGCGCCGGGGGATGCACCGGGTCAAGCTTTAAGACCGGTCGATTCGCGCCTGATAGCAGTTGTTTCGGGCGGATCGCACGTGGACATAGGCGATGTCCGCACGGGCAAAGATGTCCTTTACCGCCGCACCAATCTGATCTGTCGGGGCGATCACCCCGGTGCCATAGACGATCCGGTCATCCAATCCATACCCCTTGATCAGATAGTCCGGAGAGGTGGTCAAAATCTCGGGCAGCTCCGTGCCCTCATATCGCTTACACGGGCTGGCACATAGAAAGATCGGACCCGTTTCCGCGTAAGGTTGTGCCTTTGGAAAAGGGCGATGCGCCAATATCAGCATTTCTTGGCCTTCTGGTATGTTTTGTAGGCAATGTCGGCAGGGATTGCCCGCACCTTTGGAAACGGCGTGCTCGGGTGAGGCGCCATATGCGTCCGGCCCTCCGGCCTGAAGCGCGCGGACTTGGGGGGTGGGAAGGGCAGTGATCTTGAACATCTCGGGTCTCCTTTTTCTGCCACCCTGCCCAGAGGGGAAACTGCAATCGACCCGTTTCCTGCGCAAAGGACTCGAAAAAGAACAAAAGGTGAATATAATGTGGAATCGCCATGTATGCCGAGCTGTCGATCACGTCGAATTTCACCTTTCTCACCGGGGCCTCGCACCCCGAGGAATACATGCAGCGTGCCGTCACACTTGGTCTGCCCGCCATCGCGATTGCCGATGACAACTCGGTCGCCGGGATCGTGCGTGCCCATACCCAGGCGCGCGAGATTGCCCGAAAGGTGCGCGAACGTATCGAATGGGAAGGGCAGAACACGCCCATCGGCCCGCCCTGCCCCGATCACATTCCCAAACCGCCCTCCTACCCAATCCACGCGGTGCCACGCCTGATCCCTGCGGCACGGCTGATCTTCACCGACGCGCCCACCGTCACCGCCCTGCCTCTCAACCGGCAGGGCTGGGGCAACCTGTGCCGTATCCTGTCGGCGGGTCGTCTACGGGCCGAGAAAGGTGACTGTATCCTGCACCTGTCCGACCTGATGGAATTCTCCGACGGTCTGCACCTGCTGCTCTGGCCACAAGCGACCCGGCCGCAGGGCGGCGCGAGTGCTTGGCGGACACAGGCGCAAAAGCTGACGCGCCGCTTTTCCGGGCGGATGCATCTGGTGATGCACCCCAGATATGATGGCGCAGACAGTGAGTATTTCTCTGTATTAGAGACTGAATCACAACAACTCAACCTCCCCACCCTCGCCAGCGCTGCGCCGATAATGCACCATGGTACCCGTCGCAAACTGGCCGATGTACTGACCGCCATCCGACTGCGCCGCAAGGTCGACGATCTGGGCCGCGACGCTCTGGCCAATGGAGAGCAGCGCCTGCGCTCGGAAACCGAGATGCTGCGCATTTTCAAAGGCCATGAAGGCGCTGTCACCCGCGCCCATATGGTCAGCGAGCAGCTACAATTCTCGCTGGATGAGCTACGCTATGAATACCCCAACGAAGGCAGCGACCAGGAAACCCCGACCCAGCGCCTGCACCGTCTGGCCCATGAGGGGTTGAACTGGCGTTATCCGGCGGGCGCGTCCGAGAAGGCCAAGAAAATGCTGGCGCATGAACTGACCCTGATCGGCAAGCTGAAATATGAACCCTATTTCCTGACCGTCCGTGACATCGTCACCTTCGCCCGATCCCGCGATATTCTGTGTCAGGGGCGCGGCTCGGCGGCCAATTCGGTGGTCTGCTACTGCCTTGGCATCACCGAGGTCAGTCCAGAACTGGGCACGATGGTCTTTGAGCGCTTTGTGTCCGAGGCGCGGGACGAGCCGCCCGATATCGATGTCGATTTCGAACATGAACGCCGCGAAGAGGTGATCCAGCACATCTATGACCGCTATGGCCGCCACCGCGCGGGCCTCTGCGCAACCGTGATCCACTATCGCGGCAAGCGCGCCATCCGCGAAGTGGGCCGGGCGATGGGCCTGACCGAAGACACGATCTCGGCTCTGTCTTCACAGCTATGGGGGTTCTTCTCGGCCAAGGGGCTCGAGGCGGAACGGATGCGCGAAATCGGCCTTGATCCTGAAGATCGTCGCTTAAAACAGACTCTAACATTGGTTTATGAGATCGACGGCTTCCCCCGCCACCTCTCGCAACACGTCGGCGGGTTCATCATCACCGAGGGCCGGCTGGATGAAATCGTCCCCATCGAAAACGCCACGATGGAGGACCGTACGGTCATCTGCTGGGACAAGGACGATATCGACAGCTTGGGTATTCTGAAGGTCGATGTTCTCAGCCTTGGCATGCTGACGTGCATCCGCAAGGCGTTCGACCTGGTCACCCAGCACTACCAGACCAGCTATACCCTCGCCACCCTGCCGCCCGAGGATCCGGCGGTGTATGACATGCTGTGCAAGGCGGACAGCGTCGGCGTGTTTCAGGTGGAATCGCGGGCTCAGATGAACTTTCTGCCCCGCATGCGACCGCGCAATTTCTATGATCTGGTGATCGAGGTCGCAATCATCCGCCCCGGCCCCATTCAGGGCGACATGGTCCACCCCTATATCCGCCGCCGGAACGGAGAAGAGGAGGTCAACTTCCCCTCGGATGCGTTGGGTGAAGTGTTGGGCAAAACGCTGGGCGTGCCGCTGTTTCAGGAGCAAGCCATGCAGATTGCCATCGTGGGCGCGGGGTTCACCCCGGAACAGGCGGACCGGCTACGGCGCTCGCTGGCGACGTTCAAGAAACATGGTAATGTCAGCGAATTCCGGGCCCTGTTTCTGCGCGGGATGGAGCGGAACGGCTATGAACAGGATTTTGCCGAGCGCTGTTTTTCGCAGATCGAAGGCTTCGGCTCTTACGGTTTTCCCGAAAGTCACGCGGCCAGCTTTGCGCTACTGGTTTATGCCTCAGCCTGGATCAAATGCCACCATCCGGGGATTTTCGCCTGCGCGCTGCTGAATTCGCAGCCGATGGGCTTCTATGCCCCCGCCCAGATCGTGCGCGATGCGCGCGAACATGGTGTTCAGGTGCGCCCGGTCTGTATCAATGCCAGTTTCTGGGACAATGTGATGGAACCCGACGGTCACGGCGGGTTGGCCCTGCGGCTGGGGTTCCGTCAGATCAAAGGCCTGAGCGAGGAAGATGCCAGCTGGCTGACCGCCGCGCGGGGCAATGGCTACCATCAGGTGGATGACGTCTGGCGACGCGCCGGGCTTGGTCCCTCGGTGATCGAGCGGCTAGCTGAGGCCGATGCCTTCTCCGCCTGCGATCTGACAAGGCGCGAGGCGTTGTGGCAGGCCAAAGCGATTGCCACCGCCAAGCCCCTGCCCCTGTTCTCGCAGGATCTGGAAGGCGAGGCGCTGGACGAGCCTGCAGCCTATCTGCCGCAGATGACGTTGGGCGAGCAGGTGGTCGAGGATTACGTGGCCACCCGCCTCAGCCTCAAGGCGCATCCGGTGGCTCTGATACGGCATCTACTGACGCCAGAGCCGCGCGACAAAACCACACCTGTTGCGTGACGTCTGAACCGGGTATCCGCCCGGAACAGAGTCGAAAACGGACCAAATATGACCCGCCCCACCCTGCCGCCGCGCTTCCCCGCGACCCCGGACCAAATCAACGCGCAGGTCCGTGCCTTTTACGCCCGCGTACGCGAGGATGCGGTGCTGGGGCCGGTCTTCAACGCACATGTCCACGATTGGCCAGCACATGAGGACAAGATCGCCGCCTTCTGGAGCAACGCCATCCTGTATGAGCGTAGCTATGACGGCAATCCGCAGCGGGTCCATATCGAGCGGCCCGACGTGCAGCCCGACATGTTCGCACATTGGCTGGATTTGTTCGAAGAGGTCGCCACCCAGACCTTACCCCCGGAAACCTCCACACCATGGGTCGCGCTGGCCCGAAGAATCGGCGTGGGAATGAAGGCCGGTGTGCAATCTGCACGCCAACCCAAAGACGCACCTCCCATCCTGCGTTGATCCCAGGGCATGGCAGCTTTGCCATGTTAGCGGTAAAATAAGGGCTATGCGGGTCGGCCAAATGGGTTTACTCAGGGGTACGACAGCCCCATTACGCTGCGCCCCTACACCGACACATCACCCGAGGCCGCCTCATGAGCACTCAGAACACCACCCTTCGGGGGCTTGGCTATGCGTTTGCGGGCTTTGCGGTTTTTGCCAGTCATGATGTGCTGATCAAAGTGCTGGGTAGCACCTATTCGGTGATGCAGATCATCTTTTTCGCAACGCTGTTTTCCTTTGTGCCGATGGCGGTGACGATCCTGACCGACCGGACCACGGGCAATTTCCGACCACATCATCCGTGGCTGGTCCTGCTGCGCTCGGCCCTGATGGTGACGTCCATGGTCTGCGCCTTCTACGCTTTCTCGGCGCTGCCGCTGGCCGAGGTCTATTCGCTGCTATTCGCCTTCCCTCTGTTCGTCACTGTCCTGTCGATCCCAATCCTGGGGGAAGTCGTGCGCGCACAGCGTTGGGCCGCCGTCGGCTGTGGCCTGATCGGAGTTCTGATCGTCCTGCGCCCCGGTGCAACGGACATCACTCTGGGCCACCTCGCGGCCCTGACTGCAGCGTTTTCCAGCGCGTTAGGGTCTGTTTTGGTGCGCAAGATCGGGAATGAGGAACGCTCGGCCGTGCTGATCCTATATCCGATGCTGCTGGCCATTGTGGTCATGAGCTTGATGCAACCCGCCGTTTACCAACCTCCCTCGCTGCTGCATCTGGCGATGATGGCGCTGGTGGGCGTGTTCTCGGTCGTCGCACAACACTTGATCATCCTTGCCTATCGAGCTGCGCCCGCTGGGGTCGTCGCCCCCAGCCAATACAGTCAGATCATCTGGGCCACATTGTTCGGCATGGTCTTTTTCAACGAGCGGCCCGATGGCTGGGTCGCCGTTGGGGCCAGCATCATCATCGCCTCAGGCGTCTATGTGGTCTGGCGCGAAAGCCGGGCGAACACCTCGTCGGTCAATACCCCGGTTCTGCGGGTCCGCTCGCCACGCTCTGACACCGGCGCAAGCCGTCCCGGCAAATAAAAACGGCGCGCCATTCACAGCGCGCCGTCCTCAAAATCGCAGATTGAGGGCCCTAGTAAACCACGACCGAGCGGATGCTTTCGCCCTTATGCATCAGGTCGAAACCGTGGTTAATGTCGTCCAGACCCATGGTGTGGGTGATCATCGGGTCGATCTCGATCTTGCCTTCCATGTACCAGTCGACAATTTTCGGCACATCGGTCCGGCCCCGCGCACCGCCAAAGGCCGTACCGCGCCACGAGCGGCCCGTGACCAGCTGGAACGGACGGGTCGAGATTTCGGCTCCCGCAGGCGCCACGCCGATGATGATCGATTCACCCCAGCCCTTATGCGCCGATTCCAATGCGGCACGCATCACGCCTACATTGCCAGTGGCGTCAAAGGTGTAATCCGCGCCACCTTTGGTCAGGTTGACCAGATAAGGCACCAGGTCGCCTTCAACTTCGGTCGGGTTCACGAAATCGGTCATGCCAAACTTGGTCGCCATCTCGACCTTGGCGGGGTTCAGGTCAACGCCAACGATTTGTTCGGCCCCGGCCAGACGCAGGCCCTGAATGACGTTCAACCCGATACCGCCCAGACCGAACACGATGGCGCGGCTGCCGATTTCCACCTTGGCAGTGTTGATCACAGCGCCGATCCCTGTGGTCACACCGCATCCGATATAACAGATCTTGTCGAAGGGCGCATCCTCACGCACCTTGGCCAGCGCGATTTCCGGCAGAACCGTGTGGTTCGAGAAAGTCGAGCAGCCCATGTAGTGCAGGATTGGATCACCATCCAAAGTCGAAAAGCGCGAGGTCCCATCCGGCATCAGGCCCTGCCCCTGCGTTTCACGGATCGCCTGGCACAGATTGGTCTTGGGGTGCAGACAGTATTCGCACTCCCGGCATTCCGGGGTGTAGAGCGGGATCACGTGGTCGCCCGGTTTCAGGCTGGTCACACCGGGGCCGACCTCGACCACGATGCCTGCGCCTTCATGGCCCAGAATCGCGGGGAACAGCCCCTCGGGATCCGCGCCCGACAGGGTGAATTCATCGGTGTGGCAAATGCCGGTGGCCTTGATCTCGACCAGAACCTCACCCGCCTTGGGGCCTTCGAGGTTCACATCCATCACTTCCAAAGGTTTGCCTGCCTGAACGGCGACGGCGGCACGGGTGCGCATATTCGGTGTCTCCCTGTCACTTTTGCCTCGACCCTGCGTCAATTGCCGGGCGTTTTCAACTGCGCTTTGATGCCAGCTTTGCTAAACATCTGATATTGCAGAAACGACATTGCCGGAAAGAGGAACGCCAATGCACCGTTTTATTCCCACGCTGGCCCTGCTGACCGCCTGTGCCCAGCCCCCCGCGCCCGAGGATGCGCCCCTGTCGCCCGAACCCGCCCCGGTCGATCTGGCCTTTTGTCAGGGCGAAGCTGTTGCAGGCTCTGTCGGTCAACCGGTTTCGACCATTCAGGCCCAGTTGCCCGAACGGTCCCGCGTTCTGGGGCCCGGTGATCTGGCCACGCAGGATTACCGCATCGACCGGCTGAATGTTTTTGTAGATGGGACCGGGATCATCCAACGCCTGACCTGCGGGTAAGCGTGGACTCGGCGGGCGATTCTACGATAAGAACAAAATGGGAACATTTTGATGTCTGCCAATGCCAAAACGCCGAATACTCTCGCTCTGGTTTCCCCGTCTGGGGGCTGAACGGCTGATCCGCGCTGCGCGGGGGCTGCAAGATGGGCCTTTGGCTGTGGTGACTGAGCAGTCGAACATGCAGGTGATCACATCCCTGAACGCGGATGCGCAGACCGCTGGTCTGCGCGTGGGCCAACCAGTGCGCGACGCTCATGCCATGTGCGCCAATCTGGTGACACGCCCCCGCAACGCCCCGGCCGAGGCTGCGTTTCTGACCGCCCTGCGACGGTGGGTGGGCAAATTCAGCCCATGGGTGGCTGAAGAAGCGCCAGACGGATTGATCGTGGACCTGTCAGGCTGCGCGCATCTGTTCGGCGGGGAAGAAGCGTTGTTGAACGTGATCGAAACCGACTGCGCCGATATGGGGCTCAGCGTGCAGATGGGCATCGCCGACACGCTGGGTGCGGCCTGGGCGCTGGCACGCTACGCGGGGCAAGAGGCCACCTCCGACCGCAATGGCGACGCCATCAGCCAAGAGGCCCGCGCCACCCGCGCCCGCGCCACCAAGCGGCGGCACTGGACCAAGGGCGGGGCCGCACCGCAAATGGTGGCTGTGGGCAGTGGCGCGCGGATCACAGCGCCGGGGCAATCCTATGGCGCGCTCAGCTCGCTTCCCATTGCAGCGCTGCGGCTTGAGGATCAGGTGGTCGCACAGCTGAACCGTCTGGGCCTGCGCAGGATCGGCGACCTACTGGGGCAGCCGCGCGCGTCGCTGGCGCGGCGATTTGGGCGGGGACTGGTGCTACGGCTGGATCAGGCGATGGGCAGCGCGCCCGAGCCGGTCTCGCCCGCCCGACCGCCGCATCACTTTGCGGTGCGGATGACCCTACCCAACCCGATCGGTCTGACCGAAGACGTCATGGCCGCCATCGACCGCGTTCTACCGACGCTCTGCACCAAGCTAGAGGAGAAAGCGCGCGGGGTGCGGACTCTGCGGCTGGAAGCCCATCGCGCCGATCAGGCGGCTGAGATCATCGAGGTCGGGCTGGCCCGTCCAACCTATGATAAACACCGCATTCGCCCTTTGTTAGAGATGAAAATCGACCAAATCGATGCAGGCTATGGCATCGACATGCTGCGACTTGAGGCGGTGCAGACGGAACCCATCCACGCCCGCACCATGGCCGGTCATGCCGAGGCGCGCCGCGTCGCCCGCAACCGATTGGACGGTAACACCGCTGTCGAAGACCTGATCGGAAAACTAGGTGCGCGGGTCGGGCTGGAGGCGATCACAAGGCGGCACCCGGCGGCCTCGCATATCCCCGAGAAAACCGCACAGGTGCTAGCTGCTGCGTGGTCCGAACCCGCGCAAGACTGGCCTGCACCACCGCGTCCGCGTCCCTTGCAGATGTGGCAACCCGAGCCAGTAGCCGCTCCAGATACCCCAGACGTGCCAGACACATTTCGCTGGCGCGGGCGAAACTGGCAACTGACACAAGCCACCGGGCCGGAACGGATCGCACCGGAATGGTGGCTGGATGACCCTAACTGGCGCAGCGGCGTGCGCGATTACTGGGTGGTTGTGACCGAACAGGGCGAGCGGCTGTGGCTGTTTTACGGCCACGGCGGCACCATGTCGGCGGGCTGGTTTTGCCATGGTCAGTTTGGATAAACCCCTGATTAGAGTCTACTTACCGCGATACACCAGCCAATCCGGCAGGTAATCAATCAGCCGGATCACCCAGGAAAACGGCGCAGGGAAATCGGTGCGGAACCGGCGACGCGCCATGGCTTTGGCCACGCGATCCGCCGCGTCCTCGGGCGTCATCAGCATGGGCATTTTGAAACTGTTCTTCTCGGTCAGCCGGGTCTTGATGAACCCCGGATTGACGATCCGTACGGTTACACCCGATCCGGCCAAATCATGTCGCATCGTCTCGGCCAGCGACACCAGCGCCGCCTTGCTGGACGCATACCCAATCGCCGCTGGCAGACCGTGATAACCAGCCAAAGACCCGATCAGGGTGATATCCCCGCGCCCTGTCTGGACGAACCCCGGCACGGTTTCCCCCAGCACCCGCATGGCCCCAAGATAGTTCACATCGACCATCCTCAGCGCGCTTTCCGTATTCCAGTCACCACTCCGCATGGGATCATAGGCACCAGCGTTATAGACCAGCCCATCGACTGAGCCGGCCTCGGCCGCTGCCGCACAAACAGACTCTAAATCAGTAACATCCATCGCAATCGCACGGGCGTTGGGCAGGGTATCGCAAATCTCGGCCAGACGCTCTGCGTTGCGGGCCGACAGGATCAGATGCGCGCCCTGGCGGCTGAGGGTCTCGGCCAGAGCCCGCCCCAGCCCTTCACTGGCGCCGATGATCCAATATGTCTTTCCGTCAAAGCTGCTCATTCCGGGACCGTTTCATATGCTTTTCTGTTTTACGACCGCCGAGGGGTGCCGGATCACAGGCGGGACAGATAACGCACCTTGTAACCCGATGTCACAACCTAGTGCATTTTCGAAATTCTTCTAACCCGATTGATCCACCCAAGCCTATTCTGCGTATCTTATTGTAATACGTTACAGAACGAGGCTTGAATGTTCGACGAAACCCGGAGCGGCCGGAAAAAAATCGCAGTAATAGGCGCAGGCATCTCGGGTCTCTCCGCAGCTTACTACCTGTCAGAAAACAATGACGTAACCGTGTTTGAGGCCGAATCCCGGCTGGGCGGTCACGCGCGCACGGTTATGGCGGGAAAGAACGGCGATCAGCCGGTCGATACGGGTTTCATCGTATTCAACTACGTGACCTATCCTTATCTGACCGCCTTGTTTGATGAACTGAACGTGCCGGTTATCAAGTCGGAAATGAGCTTTGGTGCCACCATCGACAATGGCCGCATCGAATACGGGCTGAACAATCTGCGCACCCTGACCGCGCAGAAACGCAATCTTGCGCGCCCCGCATATTACAAGATGATCGCCGACATTCTGCGGTTCGGCAAAGAGGCCCCCGAGGCCGCACAAGACGACGACACCACGATCGGAGAGCTGGTGGATCAGCTGCGCCTTGGCCATTGGTTCCGCCACAATTACCTGATGCCCATGTGCGGCGCGATCTGGTCGACTCCGGTTGAGTTCGTGGATCAGTTCCCCGCCCGCTCATTGGTGCAGTTCTTCCGAAACCATGCACTGCTGGCCAGTGGCCGCGCCAAGCAACATCAGTGGTATACCGTCAAAGGTGGCAGCATCGAATATGTGCGTCGCATCGACGCTGCGCTGCGTGCGCGCGGATGTGATATCCGATTGGCCGCGCCAGTTGATCATGTGAAACGCGACGATGTGGGTGTTACGGTCCACAGCCAAGGGCATGCGGACCAGTTTGACGAGATCATCCTGGCCACCCACTCCGATCAATCGCTGGCCATTCTGGGTGACAGCGCGACCGAAGGCGAACGCGCCGCACTTGGTGCAATCCGGTATCAACCGAACACAGCGATCCTGCATTGCGACGAACGCCAGATGCCCCGTCGCCGTGCCTGCTGGTCCAGTTGGACCTATCGGTCGCAAGCCGGAAACGTAGGCGTAACCTATTGGATGAACCGTCTGCAGAACATTCCGGACAGCGATCCGATGTTCGTGTCGCTGAACGCTTCATCGGAAATTCCCGCGGATAAAATCTATGATCAGGTGGAATTTGCGCACCCGGTCTTCGACAAAGCGGCCCTTAAGGCACAAGGGCAAATCCGCGCGATGCAGGGACAGAACCGAACTTGGTTTGCCGGCGCCTATAACAGGCACGGCTTTCACGAAGATGGGATTGCCAGCGCGATGCATGTGGTCGAGCGCTTGAATGGCACCCAACACACATTCGGAGCTGACAATGAGACTGATGCACAAAACGCAGCCATCGTGGCCTCGGCAAGCGTCTGACTTCTGTCGGGCGACACTCTTGTCCTTGGCCCTGCTGGTGCCGGGCGGCCTGCAGGCCGCTACCGGACTGAATGATCTAGACGATCCGCAACTGCGCGGCACTGCGACCTATCGCTATCTTGGGCTGCCGCTTTACAACGGACGACTTTTTACGCCGGGCGGCGGGGCGTTCGACTGGAACAAGGACTTCGCGCTGGAACTGCAATACCGTCGTAACGTGTCGAAAAAGGTGCTGATCAACTCGACCCTGGACGAGATGGACCGCATCGGGCGTCCCGCCCCTGTGCGTGATCAGCTTGAGGTCTGCTTCAAGGCCGTAAAAAAGGGCGATCGGTATCTGGCAGTTTCGGATGGGCCAAATGAGGTGTCCTTCTGGCTGAACGGCGCAAAAACCTGCACCATGCGCCATCCGGGCATCAAGCGCAGCTTCATGTCCGTCTTTCTGGGCGAGAAAAGCCGCTCGGCCGCTTTCACGCAAAAGCTCAAAGGTCAGTAATGCTGTATCCGAGGGTCAGCCTCTATGCGCTGATGCTCGCAGCGGCGGGCATCCCGCTTTACATCCACCTGCCGCGCTTTGCTGCCGTCAATCTGGGTATAGGGTTGGGGGTGATCGGGACGGTTCTATTGCTGATCCGCCTGATTGATCTGGTGCAGGATCCGCTGATCGGATGGGCCATCGACCGCTGGCCGGGGGCGCAGCTTGCATTCGCCGCTGCTGCCGCGCTTGGATTGGCCATCGGGTTTCCCTTGCTCTTCGGCCTACCCGAAGAGGCAAGTATCCCTGCATTAGTGTCTGTGTTAATCCTTCTATTCTCTGCCTACAGCCTAGGCACGATTCTCCTCTATGGGCGCAGCGCTACGCTTGCCAAGCGAGCCGACGCCCAGGAATTGATGACCCTGGCTGCGTGGCGCGAGGGCGGGCAACTGACGGGCGTCATTCTGGCAGCCATCGCCCCGGCTGTGTTCGTAGCGCTTGGCGCCGGGGCGCAAGGCTATCCCGCTTTTGGGCTGTTTCTGGGGGTGCTGGCCCTTCTCGCCCTTGCGATGACCATTCCAATCTGGCGGCGCGCGCCGATCACCGGACAAGGGATATCTCTGGCGGGGCTTGGACAAGCTGGTGCGTTGCGTCTTTTGGTTCTGGCGCTGGTGAACAGCCTTCCTGTGGCCATCACCTCGACCCTGTTTCTGTTCTTTGTTGAAGACAAGCTGCAACTGCCGGGCAAAGCGGGCCCACTGCTGATCCTGTTTTTCCTCAGCGCAGGCGTCAGCGTTCCGCTTTGGGCACGGCTGAGCAAGCGAATTGGCCCGAAACAGACTCTGATCATAGCCATGCCCCTGTCTATCGCGGGCTTTATTGGGGCGGCCATGCTGTCGGCTGGAAACCTAACTGGTTTCGCTGCGATCTGCATAGCTTCGGGCGCGGCGTTGGGTGCCGATATGGTGGTGCTGCCCGCCATGTTCTCGGTTGTGCTGACGCGCGCAGGGCTGAATGCTTCAACCGCCTTCGGCATCTGGTCGTTTGCCGGCAAGCTGGGGCTTGCGCTGGCTGCTTTTTTCACCTTGCCGTTGCTGGAACGCAGCGGGTTCACTCCTGGTCAGGCGAACACGACCGAGGCGCTGAAAACGCTCACCCTCGCCTATGCCGTTCTTCCCTGCATCCTGAAACTCGGCGCGTTTGGACTGGTTCTGACGCTGCCTACAGAGGTCTCTGCCAAATGAAACTGCTTGTTGTTCTGCTTTTAGCCGTCTTGGCTCTGTTCGTCACAAAGGGTCGATTTCTGAGCTTCCGATCGCAATCCCCCGCCGATTACGCTGGAACCGGCCCTGCATTCAAAATGAAAGAGAACCTGAACGGAGAGATCCTGTCCGAAGGTCTGATCTATGGCCCCAACGGCAAGATGACCAACAGCTTCGTCGCCCGCATGATTGGGGAATGGGACGGCAACACCGGGACGCTGACCGAGTACTTTACCTATTCCAACGGCAAACAGATGACACGTAAATGGTATCTAACACTGGGTGCCGGCAACACATTCACGGCCACAGCCGACGATATCGTAGGCGAAGGGCAAGGCACGATTTCGGGTTCGACCGTCAAACTGACCTATCGGATTATCCTGCCCGAGGACTCGGGCGGGCATACACTGGACGTTACAGATTGGATGTACCTGACCGAAAGCGGCGTGATAATGAATCGCTCGGAAATGCGCAAATTTGGCATCAAAGTCGCCGAACTCGTCGCCACAATGCGCCCCGCGCCTGAGGTCAAAGCCGCGCATCTGAACGGGGCCAACGGGTATGACTCAGACAGCGAAGCAAGGCCCCTGCAATGACCCTGCGCCGGTTTCTGATCACCTTACTTGCCATCGCTGGCGTCGCTGCGCTGGCGTCATGCTCGGCCAAACCGCGCGTGCCCAAGTCGTTCCTGTCAGACCGACAGCTGAACCTGGAAGAGTTCTTTGAGGGTAAAACCGTCGCCTATGGCCAATTTCAGGATGTTCTGGGCAATGTCCCACGCCGGTTCACGGTGGATATCGACGGAACATGGGACGGCACAACCCTGACTCTGGTCGAAGATTTCGTCTATGATGACGGCGCGACCGAGCAGCGCATCTGGACCCTGACCAAAACCGGCGAGGATACTTGGACGGGCACGGCTCCGGGTGTGCTGGGTACGGCTAGCGGGATTGAACGCGGCGATACGTTCAATTGGAAATACAAGATCGATCTGCCGATCAAGGACGGCACCATGCGGGTGAATTTCGATGACTGGATGTGGTTGCTGACCGATGACCGGTTGCTGAACCGCGCCTATGTCTCGCGCTATGGTGTGCGCCTGGGCGAAGTCGTACTGTTCTTCGAAAAGAAATAGAAAAAGGGCAGGCGCAAGGGCCCGCCCCAAAATCAGAATTGCCTAGGTCGACTTAGAAGTTGAAGCGCGCACCAAAATCGGCACGGATAAAGCCATCTTCGTCGCCTTCTTTGATCTCGCCGATACCGCCGCGCAGCGATGCGCCGTTGCCCAGATCGTAGATTGCGCCAACACCGATGTTGCGCTCGTCATCATCCGCGTTGCCGTCACCATAAGCGACCAACAGCGTTGTCGCGGCTCCAACGTTATACGAGACCGAGAAACCATATGCGGTGCCATTCTCGGCATCGTCCGCGACGTCATCGTCCGCCAGGAACAAAGTACCGTAGAAGTCACCCAATTCTGCACCAAGTGTCAGAACAGTAAGGCTTTCGTCGTCGCCATTCGCCAGATCTTTTTCACCATAGGCGACCGAAGCGGTAAAGGCGTCAAACGAGTATGACGCAAAAATATCCCAGCGGTCGGTGCTTTCATCAGACCCGTTCAGAGCAACAGTTTCCTGATCATATGAACCGCCAAAGCTCAGGTCGCCAAGCTGGTACTGAGCGAACACCGCGTTCGCGCCCGAACCCGTCGAACTGTATTCGAGGAACTCGTAGTTGACGCCAACATACTGACCCAGGAATTCTTCCAGGCCCGGTTCATTGCCGAAGTAGTCATCCAGGTTGTCAAACGAACCTGCCACGTTTCCGGCATCGACACGCAGCCCACCGTAGAGAACTGAGAAACGCGCGCCGTTCAGGCCCGCCTCAGTGGCTTCGCCATTGCCGTTGTCTTCGTCGGCTTGCAACCGGACGCGTGCCTGAAATTCAACGCCGCTGTCCGTTTCGACAATCCCGTCGATGTTCAGACGGAACCGCGAGATCAGGATCGTGTCGTCAGTGTCAACATTTGCAGTGTCCGTCGAGGTAACGACGCCACCAGCGGTGTTGAAATTGGTAACGTCGCCAGAGCGATCTTCTTCGTAGCCGATACCAAAGCGGGCGAAGCCGCTGAACTTTATTTCCGCCGAGGCGGCACCTGTGGCCGCAATCAGTGCAGTCGATGCGATGAGGAGTTTTTTCATGGTAAATCCATAAATTTCGAGAGGAGGATGGCCGCAAAGCTGCGCCCGACGCTCCTTTCGTGGATTTACAAAAAATACGCAATATGTAATTTTTGTCCAAATACCAGCATATCGTGCTCTGTTGCATCTATGCATCCATCTGCTTCTGGCGATGCAGCGGGTGTCCCCTATTTATGATGGTTTTGCGCATTCTCCAGGCTGATAACGCAGCTGTGATCCACAAAAATCTTCCTGACTTCTTGCAAATCAATCGCGTCACCCATGTTGGAAAAATCAACCTGGCACCTTGGATGTTTGACCTGCCTTGCGACGGAAATCCGATTCGACGATTGGGCAAGGCATCAATTGCTGGTGTAGAAGAAAGACAGCTTGCGGCTTACGCCTCCTGGCGGTCGGGGGAAAGGTTCAGCGGCGCGTACCTGTTCGCGGGCAGCGCGGTCCACTTCGCGCGAGCCCGAGCTGTCGACCACTTCGACAAATTCCAGCGTGCCGTCGGGGTTGATCTGGAAAAACACCTGCGCGAACCCTCGGGCCGACACAAAGACAAGCGGTGCTCGGTTCAGATGCACCAGCACCTGCCCTTCGTAGTTGGTTTCATTCGCATTGCCCGGCCCGCGACCGCCTGATCGCGTACCGCTATTGCCGGATGTGAACGCGTCGACGCCCCGGCGACGATAGGCCGTCAAAGGCGACTCGATCTCTTGTGCAGGGAAGCGCAGGTTGCTGAAATCACGTGCGCCGTTGGCGATACCCCGTCGTTGAGGAACAGGCTGCCGTTCCGGGCGCTGCGGGCGGATCGAGGTTGTGACAGCCAATTCGGTCGGCGCGTCGTTTTCAACCGGCTCCAGCGCCGTTTCGGGCAAGTCCGGTTCAATCGCCTCACTTTCCAACGGAACAACCGGAATCGCCGTCGCCTCGGGAACCGGCGCAGCTTCAGTCGGGGGCAAAGCAGCCAGTTGTTCCTGCGCCGGCTCGACAGGCTGCGCCTCTTCCAGAGGTTCAGTCGATTCTGCCGCAGCATCCGGATCTCCCTCGGGCGTTTCGGCACGTTCGGCCACCTCAACAGGCGGAGTTTCGTCGGCCTCTTCGCTGGCGGACTGATCGCCATCGGTCCCGTCTACACTTTCAGCCACGTTTGGCTCGACTGGTTCAGTGGCCTCGGGCTGCACGACTTCGGCCTCTCCCAGATCAGGGGCAAAACTTTCTTCGGGGTTGTCCGACGCGACCAGCGCCTCGCTGATGGGAACCTCGGGGGTTTCGGGAATCTCTTCTTCGACCGGCTCTTCCTCGGTGGGGGGCTCCGGCGCTTCAGCCTGTTCCGGCTCAACGGCTTCTTCAGCCTCCTCGGCGAGGTCTTCGAAACTACTGCCCAGCTCAACTGAGTTCTGCGCAGCCGCTTCGCTGCCGTCTTCGGCCAGTCGCGGCGCAGTATAGAGCAACCCCATCAGGTGCAGGATCAACGACACCAGAATGGCTACGACGGCGATGACCACCGAACCCCGGATCATTGCAGCGCCTTTTCCGTCACGACAAAGACAGAACTTGCCCCAAGGCGGCGAAGCTGGCCGGTGATTTCAATAAGCCGCGCGCCGGGGGCCTCGCGGTCCGGTACGATGCGGACGGCACCGGGTTCGCGCCCTTCCATATAAAGCTCGGGCAGAATGGCGTTGCCGCGAAAGCTGAGCGTTCCGTCCTTATGCAGCACCAGTGCATCCGGCGGCTCTCGCCCTTCCAGTTCCGAGGTGTTCACAAGTTCTAGGTCGGGGTCCAGAGGCGTAGCGATCGTTCCCGTGATCAGAAAGAAGATCAACATCAGGAACACGACATTGATCAAAGGAATCGTGGAGTCGCGCTTGCGACGCGGAGTACCTGAGCGGATCATTCCAGCACCAACACGCTGAGGTCTTCGCGCCCGCGCAGACGCACCAGCAAATCGACCAAACGTTGCGAAGTGGTATCGGGATCAAGGCTGACCAGCACCTGCCCGGTCTCAATCTGTTCGGTCAGTTGGTCCAACGTGACCTCGGCCCCGTTCAGCGTCAGACGGTCGGGGCCAAGCTGAACGAACAACCGCTCGGTCTGTGTGTCCGAGGGCTGGCCGCCGCCGGTCGCATTGCTCAGCTCGACCTCGGCAAATTTCGAAAAGGTCGAGGTCAGCATGAAGAACAGCAGCAACAGAAAGATCACGTCGATGAGGGGGGTCATCGACAGGGGCCGCCGGACAAAGGGCGCGCGGTTACGCATGTCCGGGCGCGGCAGCCATGGTCTGAGGTGCGTCAGGCAGTGGAATTGCTTGACCAGGCACAAGAATGGTCCGCAGCGCCTTGTCGGCAAACACCCGTTCCCGCGCGGTGCGGCTTTCGAACCAGGACAGCACCATCGAGGTGGGCATCGCCACCGCCAGGCCGACAGCAGTGGTAATCAGCGCCACCCAGATCCCGCCTGCAAGCAACGACGGGTCAACGGACGAGCCCGCAGATTGCAGGCTCTGAAACGCTTCGATCATGCCCAGAACCGTCCCAAACAGACCCAAAAGCGGAGCCAACTGCGCCACGGTGTCCAGCAAGCGAAACCCACGTTCCAACCCGGCCAGGGCCAGACCGGCCTCGGCATCCAGACGCTGATCCAGGCCGGGGGTTTCTGGCGCGTCCATGGCCACCTCGACCAGCGGGGCCAGATAGCTGCGGCTTTTGGCCAGACGCGCGCGGGCGGTTTGTATGTCGCCATCATCCCATGCCGCCAGCGCCTGCGACAACACCCGGTGCCGCCCCACGCCCGAGGCTGCAAATTGCCAGAGTTTGTAAAGGGTCACCGCCAGCGTCACCACGGACATCGCAATCAGGATCGCAACAACCGGCCCGCCGAGTTCAAGGATCTGTTCTATTGCCTGTATCATCCCAACACCTCTGTATCGGTCCGGCTGCTCAGCGTCAGGGCCGCGTCACAGATCGGGCTGTCGGCACCATCTACAAGACAAGAGCTTGTGCCATTGAACAGCACCTGCCCCACCCCGGCGCAGGTGATACCGGTCAGATCGAACTGACGCACCCGCACGCGATCCTTTGGCATATCGCGGAATGAAAACAGCGTCAGACGCTCGACCGTACCTTCCGCATCGAAGATCACGGTCTGAAAGCTGGCCGTCTCAATCGCGGTGCCGGTGTCGTTTTGCACCACAAAGGTCAGCCGACAGGCCTCACCAGTATCCTGCATAGTGTTGAGTTCGATCTGCAATCCGCCCAAGTGGGACTGATCAGATTGCGCCAACGCTGCAAAAGGCAAAGTGCCGATCAGAACAGCGGCAACTGTCCGACGGAGAAACAACATGCGCGTGCTCCTGATTTGTTTCTTGCGGTCCGAAGGCCTGCGACGTTCCGCCGACATTCAGTTACACATATCCAACACAGTCCGTAGGTGAAAGCCATCCCGACAGCTTTGTGATTTGACGCAAAGTTCCGCCACCGCGCCGCTCGAGTTACTGCGATGTGACCAGGGCGCAAGCCAGCAGCCATTCCAGCGCATTGGATTTCATCCCGTGTTCAGCCGTTATGGCGATGCTGCGGCTTTCGAATATCTGCCCATATATTGGCCAGTCGTCCTGATTGAATGGATAAATTGCACCTTCGACCTTTTTAAGTTCCCATTCGTTAAGCTTGCCACCCGCCACGCCAAAGCTGATCTGACCGGGAATGGTTTCATCACCATAGTGGTCGGTCAGCAATGGGTCGGCAAAGCTGCGCTGACCCAGCCCCTGCACGAAACTGACATTGGCCGGGTTGCAACCCATCCCGAACCACATCCCCTCGACAGCCGCTTCGTATAATTCCGCAGGGATTTTGCCCGTTGCCGCGTATTGCAGCGCAATCTGCCCCGCCCGCCAGTTCGAGCCGGGGCCAAACCGCAGCCATCCCCGCCCCCAAACATAAGAATCCGTGTTGTGAAGCCCGAAATCCTGACCCATCCGCTTGCCGTTCAGGGCGCGGTATTTGATCCAGTTTTCGATCGCGGCAACCAGCTTGGCATCCGTGGCCCGCCCTTCGCGCCCCGCCTTGACGTAGTCCAGAAAAGAATTGGCAAAAAACTCTGGTCGCACGCCCTCCAGCGGGGTCTCGGCACGGGGTTCGAACGGGTTGAAATCCTCGAACACCTGCCGCGTGGCGGCATGGCCTGTTGCACGGTATAAGACCGAGGCCGAGGCGATGCGCGCCCGCGAGACATCGGC
This sequence comes from Ruegeria sp. N8, assembly GCF_056531325.1. Taxonomy (NCBI): domain Bacteria; kingdom Pseudomonadati; phylum Pseudomonadota; class Alphaproteobacteria; order Rhodobacterales; family Roseobacteraceae; genus Ruegeria; species Ruegeria sp. N8. The sequence goes on from NZ_JBQFLQ010000003.1 coordinate 403,965, forward strand.
GCGCGGATCGCCCTGCCCGTCCTCATTTTCAGGCACCGGCTGTTGTTCCGCCCAAAGCCAGGCTCGAAGCGCTTCGTCGATCAGCGCATCTCCAAGGGCCGCGTCCCCGCAAACCGTCTTGATCACATGGCCCAGCTTGGCGGCCCCATGGGCAAACCGATACGCAGCCCAGTCCTCCGGCGCATAGGCATACGTCACCTGAACCGGGTTCCACGAGACCGAGCCCAAAATCCCGCTGCTGGAATATTCAACGCCACCGATGATCCCGCCATCCGGCAACTGCGTGCGCCGCCAGATCGAGGCCCCCCACAGCGCCTCGTGGATCAGATCTGGCAGTACGGTTTCGCCATCCCCCCGGTCCAGGTCATTCTTTCGAGCTGCAACATCACCATGCGCGAAAGGTTTTCCGCTTTCTGGCAGGTTCAGTGCCAAAGCGCGGATATGGGGGTAGGTCTCGACCAGATCGGCCATGTGATAGACCACGTTCATATGCTGGATACGGCGATCCCAGTCACCCGCATCGTGCCAACCGCCCCACGCCTCCGGGTTCGCAGTCATCTGGGACGCGTCGGGGTAGTCTTCGACCCCCAAGGCCTCGGCCTGTTGCGCCAGGGATTTCGCGGCTGAGGCCTTGCCATACCCTTCGCGCGTGTCACCCAGTTTGACGCCGGTCTGCCAGACGGTCAGCCCATCTTCGGGATGACCGTTGCGCGGGCGGGTGCGGCCCTCGCCATATGGATCTGTGATCGCGCAGCCTGATCTTTGGTGGAAATACCACCGCGCCGCCAGCCGCAACGCCCCGTCATAAACCCTTTGCGTCACATTGAACGGAAACGACTGCCCGACCCCGTCGACCTGAATGTAGTACGATCCGATGTGATCAAGGTCCGAGAAATCGGCCTCATATACATCGCAGCCATTATAGTTAAGGTCCTGCCCATGCGGCTCGGACCCCGGTTTGGCCAGTCGCAATCGCCCCGACCGCAGTTCGGCCCCGTCCTCAGTCGAGATCAGGCGCCAAACCGTCTGTTCGGACAACAGCGCATCGGTATTGCCGCCCTGATTGTTCATGTCATGACCCCACCAGCTTCCGACATAGGCCTTTTTAGGGCCTAGTATTGGATAGCCTTGCTGGCAGAGATGGATGGATTCGCTGAAAGTCTCGGCCTGTTTCCGCGCCGCGGTTTTGGTCACAGACGGCCCGTTCAACGAGACAGTCGCACCGTCGGGAATAACGCGGTCCAGCACAAAGGTCAGTTGGTGCCGCTTGGTGCTTTCCCATCGCCTGACACCAATGGCGCGCGTCGCAACAGGGGTGGTTTTTCGAAAAAGCGACCGGATCGTCGCGGGCTGACCGTCGACCTGAACCTGCCATTGCGCGGGCTGGTCGGCCAAGGCGGCGGTCGGCGCCTCTTGAGGGCCTTGGCGAAAACCGCCTTTGCGGCTGCCCTTGGTTATCTGTGGCCATGGAGTAAAAAACTGCGGCTGTGTTTCGCTTTGACGACCCGAGAAATTGCCCTTTTCCCCGTTCAGCTTACCACGCGCGCCAAAGGCATTGCCCGTATCTAGGGTCCAATTAGCCCGGTCCTGCGCCGTCACGACAATGGGTCGCGGCAGGTCGAACATCGTATCCATCACCGTCAGTTGGACCACGCAATCGCCCAAAAAACCCATAACAGGGTCTGGTAGCTCGCCTGCTGCGACACTGGAAACCAGCGTGTGGGCAAAGGGCGCAGACAAGGTCAGAGCCGTTCCTTGCAGCAATACTGCGCGCCGTGTGAGTCCCATTGGCTGTATTCCTTGCTTCGATGCGACTGTTTTACACCCTACGATCAAGACTGCGAACAAAGCGCCAGATCAATTTTGGGCGAAACAGGCTGTCAGGATACATAATCACTCCGCGCAGCCCTTCCAACAAGGCCACAGGTTTGCGGCCATATTGGAACTGATTGCGGACATTGGACCAATAGCGGTCAATCTCACGCGCGCGCAGCAGACGCCGCAGCTGCGCGCCGAATTTCTGCTGCATTGCGGGATTCTTGGCGATCTTTTCGATGCAAGGCGCCATCTGGGTAAACCCCGTGTCGCGGGTCTGAAAATTCGCCCCGGTGGCCACCTGCCGATACAGCAACAGCGCAGGGCCCGGCACCACCTCAAACCGACCTTCCAGCGCGACGCGACTCCAGAACTCCCAATCCTCGCCGTTTTTCAGGCTGGTGTCATAGCCCCCGGCCTGTCGCGCTGCTTGCGTTCTGAGAGCCAGCGCGCCACCATTGACCACATAATTCTTGCGCAACAGTGCCGCCAATTGATCCTGTTCGGGGATCAGCGCGCGATTGTCCGCGCCGCGCAAATCTTCGCCGTCGACGTTGATCCGCTGAACGCCCGCAACGGCACCAACCGCGTCGCTGTTCGATAGCGATGCGTGGAACCGCTTCAACGCCTCAGAATGCAGCAGATCATCCGCATCCAGAAACAGAACAAACGCGCCACTGGCTTGTTCAAGCCCCAGATTGCGGGCGGCGCTGACGCCTTTTGCCGGGCCTGACACTGGCCGAAACCGGGCATCCTTCTGTGCGTAAGCATCGAAGATGCGTCGTGTGCCGTCGGTTGAGCCGTCGTCGATACAGATCACCTCGAACGCGGTTAGGGTTTGGCTGCTGACGCTGTCGAGCGTCTGCGTCACGAACCGTTCCATGTTGCGGGCGGGGATGATGATTGAAAACTCGGGCACGGGGTCGGTCATTTCAGCCGCCTCCGACCCGGTCGACCTGCACGGCCGAAGCGCTGTATTCGGCAAACTCCACCCGCATCAGGGCAGCCAGCATCCCGGCGCCACGATAGATCTCCAACAAGCCCCGATACCATCTGGGTTTCGAGCCGAACCCCAGGCACAGACATATCACACAGCCCCATCCGATGGCACCCACCCCTTTGACCGCACGCATTGCGACGCCTTTGCGCCGGATCAGGGCGATGCGCCCCAGCGTGTTGCCCTTGCGAAACCAGCGCCGTCCCAGCCATTTCAGCGTCGCGCGGTTTTCAGGCACGTCGTCCCAGACCATTGCCTGCGCCGCCGCCCGGATCACACCGCCTGATTGGCGCATGCGCGAAAAAAACTCTTCGTCCTCGCCGCCGGTGATATTGAACCGGGTATCAAAGCGCATGTTGCGGTCGCGAATGACGCGTGCATCGGCCATCGAGTTATTCGTCGCCGCTGACACCAGCGCAGCGCCCTGCTCATACGGCCCCATTCGAAACAGGTTCAGCGCTTCGACCCAGCCCGGCGGAGGGGTTCTGAACCTCGGCTCGACCGGGCCCTGTGCAGCAATCGTGTCCGGCAGTTGCATCGTGTCCAGCATCTGCAGAAGCCATTGGTCCGAGACCGCCTCATCATCATCCAGAAACGCGATATAGTCCGCGTCGGACGGCGCCTCGGCCAGCGTCCGGTTCCGGGCCGAAACAATGCCGCGTGCGGGTTCAATCACATAGATAACCGGCCAACGCGTAAGGGCGTGAATATCCCCTAACTCTGCTTGCGCCGTGGCTTCGGGCGCGTTGTCGGCAATCACGAGCGTCACGCGCACATCCCGACCCTCAAGCTTTTGCGCGTTCAGACTGTCGATCAGCGCCTTCAGCCCATGAGGCCGCAGGTAGGTTGCGATACAAATAGCAACATGAGGTCGCGTGCTATGGTGGGCATCAGCGCTCATAACCCGCCTGCTCCAGCGCCTGTCCGGCCAACTTGTCGAACCGGGCTTTCTTGCTGTCCGGCCACTCGGCCCAGCGCTTTACCGGGTTGAAATCCGCGGTCTTTGCCTGCGGTTGCCAACGCTGTTCGTTCGCAGCGGTTGAACGCGAGGACCCCCGCACCGGCATCTTGTCGATCTCGGCCCAAGGAAAGCGCGGGGCCTCCAGCCCGATATGGTCCAGCATCTGCTGCACGTGGCTGGGCGTATTGCCGACGATATCCTCGTATCGGACAACCATCGTATCAGCGTTTTCATTAGGGCCGCCGCTGCTGAAACTCAGAATCGCCTCGGCCCCCAAACGCCATTCATCGGCCAATTGGCGGAAATTTTTGCTGCGCAGGGAAAACCGCGAGAACGTTCTGAGCGAGGAGTCCAGCACGTCCCGCCCGTCCCTGAGACACAGGATTATCTTGGCATCGGGAAAGATATAGCGTGCCAGCGACAGGTCCTGCACATGCGGGCATTTTAATAGTATATGCTGCCCCTCGGCCTGCGCCTGCAACTCGCGGAACCATGCCCCAGCCAGCATGGCCAGCATGTCATAATGCCCCAGCACTTCCTCATTGCGCGGGAAGTACCGCAGGAAATCACGCGAAAAGGCCGCTGCGTCGCCAGCCGCGTGAAGCAGCGGAAACTCATAGAGCCTGCCGGGATCGGCGGTGACGTCAGGGTGCATTCCCACCAGATCATGCACAAAATTCGTCCCCGAACGGGGCAAAACGCCAAAAATCAGGATCGGAGTACGGATGTCACCGCGCGCCCTGCGCGCAAGGGCGGCAAGATGTGCGCCCTGTTCGGCAGAGACTTGCGGCATGAAATCCCGGCCATCCAGAAACCGGGCCCCCAAAATGCGGCGGGTCATACGCGTGATCTGGTTGATGCGCAGGTCCCCAAAAATCCGTGCTGTATCCCGGACGCCCATATCTTACCCGTGCGTTCCCGTCTTGATCGGTGGCAAAAGTTGCCAAGTGGGCCAAGGTAGATTGTCGCGCCCGAGAAACTGCGCGACAAACTCCATGTCGTCACGGAATTGCTCGGCCAACATCACGCGAGTTTCGGGTGTGGGTGGCGGCACTTTTGTTTTCAGATGCTGTTTGTTCATAGCCAGAGCCTGTTTCAGACCTGGGACCTTCTTCATCCCTTTGACCAGCCTGGCCAACCCAAGCGAACGCAGAACGGAACCGCCTTTGCGCAGCGTGTTCTGAACGGCCTGGTTTTTGTATACGATAGTTTCGTGATGACGTTCGGTGATCGCCGAAGGGTTTTCCTCGGGCGCGACACCCAAATGTGCGCAGATGCGCCGATAGGTTCCCTGGGGATCTTTCGCCACGTCTTCGGACAGCAGGACAAGCAGTGCGCCTTTGTTGAAGTGGTCCAACCAGTTTTGCAGGTTTGCTTTGTAGTGGCTTTGCAGCGTGTAGGCTGGGTTCAGCGGCAGCGCATCTTCAAACGACGTATCGGGCGGAATGTGACCTTTGCGGATCTCGTGCAGATGATTTGAAAACGCCCGCTCGACCGGATCCCGCAGAATACAGATCAACTTGAAGTCGGGGTTATAATCCCACGCCCGTTGTGCGGCATCACGGCTGTAGAAGTAATTGGGCGAGCATTCGCCCCGGATAACGCCCGGCTCAGCCGGGTCGAAGCGGGATTCATACCATTGAAACCCCAAATCGTAACGGGCATTGAAAAAATTGAGCTCTTTCGTTTCGCTGGTCCGCACCGAAGGGTGCTCGGAAAGCACGTGATGCAACCACGTGGTGGCTGCTTTTTGGACACCAATCCCGATGAAATTTGTCTTCGTCACTCACTCATACCTTCGAAAAACAGGCCCTATGGCTTGACAACTTTACCCATGCCGTCACCGGCGTAAAAACTTTGTAAACACGTCCTTCCTGACAACGATACTCAACGCATGCGGTAGTGTATGCAAGTATCGCTTGAGCAGGTAGCCCGGACCTGTCGCGATACGGTGCAACCACTCCAATCCCATGGACTGCATCCATCGCGGTGCTCGGGCGTAGTCCCCAACCACGTAGTGATAGCACCCTCCACAGGTCACCACCCAGGCGCATTGCGTCAGCTTCGGCGCGATACGGGCGGCAAAATACTGTTCTTTCGGCTTGCCGAGCCCCACCCACAAGATATCCGCACCGCTCGCATTGATATCGGCAATCACCGCCTCTTCATCGGCGGGATCAAAATACCCGTTGCGGCGCCCGGCAATGACAAGACCGGGATACATCTCTTGCAGGCGCGCTGCGCAATCTCGGTTGATCTCTTCGGTCGCGCCCAGCAGGTAAAAGCTGAGACCGTTTTTAGCAGCGACCTTAGCCGCCGAGTGGATGAAATCTGTGGTTGCGGTACGTTCGGGCACCCCGCCCTCTCCGTGCGCCATACGAGACGCCCAGACGACGATCTGGCCATCCGCATGGATGATATCGGCCGAATCCATCACACGGGCAAATCCTTCGTCCGTGGCATAGGTGGATATGGCATGCGCATTCGAGCTGAACACAGTCACCGCACGTGTCAACGCGCCAGATCGCCGTTTGAGCACATCTTCCGCCATTGCTTTGGTCAGGTCTTCATCCCCGGCTTGCGCGACGGGTACCCCTCCGACCAATATGTGCGGCAAGCGCATTTCGACCGTCTTGTTCATCAATACTCGTTCCAAATTCACCAGGTAACACTCGACGCTGGACTCAAAGTAACAGCCGCAGCGATTCTTACTATTAAATTAGAGTTTATCTTCCGTTCATCTTGGAAATTGACCCTACTTCGCACCAATTGCAGGCAAGCCGCACCGAATTAGTCATCAATCCTCCGAAACTTAGCACATTGTTTACGACATATGCGGTTTTCTCTGTTGAATACAGGTTTGTGGGCCTATGTTTTCTGTAGTCCGTGTTTCAGATTGTTAATTAGTTATGACTGATCAGTATCGCCGAGGATTGGATGTTGAATTGACGGGTTTCGGCCAGGCTCCGGCCGGCGATCCCGAACTTAGGGTGTTGTCGAATATCGCGTGGGCGATCCGACGTTCGATCCTGTGGATATTGCTGGTCGGATTTCTGGGCGGGGTGACCGCCTATCTGATGTCCTACCTGTCGGACACGAAATACACCTCAAGCGCGAAGGTCATGATCGAGACCCGCGTTCAGACCGAAACTCAGTTTACGCCGCAGGTATCGGGCCTGCCCCTTTCCCTGACATCGCTTGAGAGTGAGTTGCAACTTCTGCGCTCGACCGACCTGATCGAAAATGTCGTGGATCGTCTGGAACTGCATACGGATCCGGAATTCTCGGGTGCTGAAACTGGCTTTACCCTTTCTCCTATTGCCTTGGCGCGCCGTTTGAAAAACGGGCTGGTCAGTGCACTCAGCGGGGGGGATGACGCGGACGAGGGTGGCGACAGTGGTCAAACCCTGGAAGAGATGCAGCGCGAAGCGACCATCGAGAAATTGCTGGAGGCACGCCGCATCGAACAGATCGGCGAAACCTCAGCCGTGTACGAAATTCGTGTCTCTGCGAAAACGCCGCAAAAAGCAGCCGTCATCGCCAACAGCCTGGCCAATGAGTACCTATTTGTCCTGACGCGCATGAAACGCGATGATCTAAGCCAGTCGCAGGAATGGTTGGCAACGCGGATCGGTCAGATACGCGAAGACCTGAACAAGCTCATCTCGGATCTTGAGGCACATTCGGTCGAAACGCCGTATTCACCGGAGGAATACGCCACCATCAAGGCACAGCGCATCAAGGCCGAGAAACGCGCCCGGCTGGTGAATGAAGAACTGTCTGTGCTGGATGAACAGACCAACACCATCCAACTGCTCAGGGACAATGGCAATGTCGCCGAAGCGGTAGAATTCGCCGTTCAATCGGCGCTGGTACCGCAGAGCACGGCCAATAATTCAGATGACGCGCAAGCGGTTCTGGACAGTGCGTTGGAAGCAGCACAGCGCAAAACGGAAATTCTGAACGGACAGCTAGCCACGCTGAATATCAGCATCAACACGTTCAAGGACCAGCAGGTACGCCAGGTTCAGCATGACTCGGTCACCAAGCGGATCGAGAATGAGATTCTTGTGGCAGAAGCAATCTATCGTGACTTTGTTTCGCAACTGGGGCGTCGGGCCGAACAGGGTGATTACCTGGATGCAGGGGCCCACATTATCGAAACTGCACGCGCTTCGGTCGATCCATCAGAGCCGAAACGGGCGCAAATGGCGATCGGGGTCATGATTGCAATGATCTTTGGCGGCCTGGGTTTTGCCGTGATCCGCGAACTGTTCCAAACGCGCCTCAGAACCACCTATGAGCTTGAAAACACCACGGGCGTCAAACTTTCGGCAATCATTCCCGAAGTTCGAAAGGACCCACCCTTTGAAACCTTCTTTACCAATGACGGAAAGCTGGACCCAGAGTTGCTGCATTTCGGGCGTAAGCTTCTGGCCAGCAGCGATATCGGTCTGCGCACCCTACGCAACGAGAGTGAGCTGACCACCTCTCAAGCGGCCGAGTTCTTTACCAAGAATGTCGATAGCAAACACGGCCAGCGCTTTGCCGAGAATGGGTGCATGATCTTCTCTGGCGCGTCAGCGGTACCAGATGAGGGGAAAACGTCCGGCCTACTGCTGATCGGGTCGGTCTGCGCGCAAGCCGGGTATCGGACGTTGATCATTGACTGCGACACGGTCACTTCCACCTATCGCGACCTGTCGCAACTGTCCGTCGAAGGGTTGAAACACGGGGCAAAGCACCCAGCGTCGTTTCAGGACAACATTGTCAGCACCCCGCAAGACGGACTGGATATCCTGCCGTTGATCGGACCGTTGGAAGACGAGGCTCAGGCCAAAGAAGTGGGTGAGTTCCTGTGCTCTCCGGCCTTCCTGAACCTGCTCTATTCGCTGTCCGACATGTATGAAGTGATCCTTCTGGATACACCGCCGTTGTTGCGCGCGGTCGAGTCGGCTTACCTGTCGCAAATCTCGCATCGGGTGATCCTGTTTGCGCGCTGGAACAGCACGCATAGGAACACGGTCCTGCAGGCAATGCGCGAATTGGAAAATGCGGGCGTTCGCCCCTCGGCCCTGGTGGCGACGCGGGTCGATATGAAACAGGTCCGACACTACGGCGACCCGATCCTAGGATAAAAGACCAGTCCAAAGCAAAGGGGCGGCACTCCGACCTCGCAAAACGAAGCGGGCGCGGGTCAAAGACCTCACGCCCGTTGTAAGCCAGCTGCATTTTGGTGCTATTCGGTCAGAGGGACCTCTTGCGTGATCTCCTGCACCGAGACTTCTACGCTGTCACCGGGCAACAACTGGGTCAGTTTGTCTGCACCCAACTGTTGCAGTTGTCCGTCTACCACCCGAAAGATCGTGACCGAGTAGTCAATATCCGTAATCAGGTTTTCGGTTCCGATCTCATCCGACGCGCCCGCCAGATATTTCGAGATCGTATCCATCTGATGCCGCGCATCACGGACGGACAGGCTAGCGGCGCGACGCTCTTGCAACAACCGCAGCGACCGTTCCTGATCATATTGCTCTTGATCGCGTTTCAAGCGGGTCAGGATCAGGCTTGTAGCTGCCAGATCCTCTTCAACCTCCAACAAACGGGTTGCAGACAAAACGGTCGTACGGCGCGTATCGGCCATACGGGACCCCGGCGCGAGGCCTTTTTGGACCAGCGCAACGACGCGCGCCTCTTCCTCTTCATCGGCCGCGACAGCCTTGGCAAGCTCTACTTTCTGTTCTTCAAGAATCCGGATCCGCTCGGCCGCCTGAAATTGGGCATCTTCGAAATAGGCGCGCTCACCTGCTTCGTTTTCCTGATTGATGGTGCGAATCCGGACATGTTCTGCCACCAATTCCTTCAAGACCCTGGGAGATATAGAAACACTGGCCTGACTGGGCGGCGCCAGATCCATATCTTGCGCCAACTCGGATGAGGCGCGCCATGCAGTCACCAGCCCCTGTGCGTGTTGCAACGCAGCCTGACCATAGGTGGTCTGCCAGCGCAGCAGTTGGATCGGGTCAATGGTGACATCATCGGCCAGTAGCCGGCTTCTAACCCCCCCGGCCAAGGCAACCGCCTCGCGCGCAGTGATGGCGGGGCGAAAGTCGATCTGACCGGTGCGTGCAACATCGCCGCCGATGATAATCGGGCGGTATCCATTGCGGGCGATCTCGATCTCATCTCCGTCCAACTGGATGATATAGATCTCGCCATTCTGGTCATATTGCTTGACGATCTTGCCCGCTGCGTCCTGACGTACCAACTGCTCCAGCGCATCCGTCGACAGACCTTGCGCTTGGAACTGGCCCAGCCATTGCAAGTTGACCTCGCCATGGGCATCAATCGCCGCTTCGAAGGACAGATCTTGCAAACCCGTCAAAGTCACACGGACCTTGTCACCTGGCTCAAGGTTGAAATCCGCCGCCGCCGACATTGGCATCGCTAGCAGGGTGCACAATCCGAGCGCGCGGTACGCGGTGGACAGGCGCAACGCTGGGTTTCTAAATCTGCGTTTCATAAGCCATCATCCTATCGTCGGTCAGTTCGGGATCAGCAGCCGGTTCCATTGCAAACGGCACCGATCGTGCGGAACAGGATTTTCAGATCGTACCAGAAGCCCAGATTTCGCGCATAGTCGCTGTCGAAGATCGCCCTATGCGAGAACTCAACCTCGTTGCGTTCGGACACCTGCCACAAGCCGGTGATCCCTGGCTTCATCAGCGTGTATTCGCGCCCCGGATACAATTCCTGCTGCTGAGGCATCATCGGACGTGGGCCGACAAGGCTCATGTCGCCGATCAGAACATTCCAAAGCTGAGGCAACTCATCCAACGAGGTCATACGGATGAAACGACCGAATTTTGTGACCCTCGGATCGTTGTCCAGCTTTTGCTTTGTTTCCCATTCGGACGCAGCGGTTGGACTTTCGGCCAAATGTTTCTGAAGTTGAAACTCTGCGTCAGAAACCATCGACCGGAACTTGAGGAAGTCGAACTCGCGACCGCCGATTCCAACACGGCTTTGGCGATAGATGGCAGGTCCGCCATCCAACTTCACCAAGACGGCAATCACCAACATGACCGGCAGCACAAACGGCAGACCGATTAGAACCAACAAAATATCCAGCAAACGCTTGCCTTTGACGGCGTAGAAGCTCCGCAAATTGGAGAACTCGTCACAGACCTTAATAGAACTTTGGTTTGGTTTATAAATTTCCGATTCTTCTAATTGGAAAGAACCTCGTATTTGGTTCATAATAACCCCCAAAAACTAACACAACGGACTAAAATCACGCCAACAAGTCTTCCAGCCGCGCAACACACCCGCTTGGGAATCTGCCCCAAAAAACAAGGCAAAGACCCAACGATTGACTACTATCCGCTCAATAGATTTGGGGAACGCCGCACACGAACGCGACAACCCACCCTTTGTTTTCTCCCGACTCACACATGATGTGCGGTCAGGATTTTTACCCCGCTAGATACTCGCACTAATGGTCTGATGTGACAACGATTTTGTTAACCACCTGTTAACAAAACGACCACAATTTCGTGAACATGCTAAGTAAATTGACACGCTGCCTTAAAAATGGGCTGAACTTCACCCAAAACAAACCGCTGAGGCCAGTCCAAACAAGCCTTGCCACCCTTCGCGTATTGTCCCTGCGCTGAGCAGGGATTTTGTCAGTTTCCAGTTTTAACGGCGGATTTCTCAGCGATCTTCACGCGCAACCTTCCGTTGAATAGAAAATGAAGTCCGGCGATCAGAGCCGGAGCACTGCATCCGATCAGCAAGCTGAAGATCACGGCCTGAATTAGGCCTGTGCCCGTTAGAAGAAATGCCACAAAACACATTGCGGCAACCAGCGGACCTGACAGTAAATACAATATGACCATCGGTTTTGCTCTTGGTTTATGCGTCGTTTCTGCGTCTGCCTACCCTGAAACCAGAATGTGTGTTTTTTGGGGCAACTGTTGGAAAATATAGTTTCCCAAAGTCAAACAGTCGCGGGGTAACACATCAAATTGATCTCAAGTTCATCATATCATCATATTTTCAGGACCACGATATCCCTTTAGCCAGGATTCAAAATTCATTGTGCCAGTGGGCAAATTTGCGCCACCCGGCCCACTCGAATTTGTCGGTCTTCAGTTAAGAAGTTGTTAACGCTGAGTTACTTCGAAGAGGGAAATCCGCTTGCGGACGCCCAGCCACGTATCTTCCGCCATGCTGCAGCAGCTGCCGTCTGATGCAGGCATGCGAAAACCACGAACATCACGACAGCTGAAAGCGAAAGCAGCGCAAATTGTAACACGATTCCACCCGACTCAGCTGCGAGAACCGCCAGAGGCGCGAAAGCAACAGCTCCAGCAACGGCTTTGAAAATCTCTGGCACGGGCACCGCAATGGGGTCGATGCGGCGGCCAATATGGTAGTAGGCCAGAAAACTCAGCAATCCGCTGATCAAAAAGGCAACGGCGGCACCCGGTGGGCCCAGAAGGTAGATGAAGACGAAAGATAGCGCGACATGCACAGCCAGCGAACACAAGGTAATGGTCAATTGCAGCCCAGTCTTTTTGGCGCGCGAGAAGGCAAAGCTAAAATACGCCCCCTGCAACCCGAACGTAAATGAGGCTATCGCCAGAACCCGCAGATACCCTGTGGTTCGGTCAGCAAATTCAGGGTCGAACAGCAGATTGGCAAAAACGCTTGCCGCACAGATCAGCGCGGCCACGATGGGCACCGCAATCAGCATCAGAAACGAAAAATACCGCTCCAGCACCGCGTCTGACGATTGCGCGCCGCGTTTTTCTAGCGCCTCGAATATCGAAGGACCCCATACGCGGGACAGGGTCTCCATCGGAAGGCGCACAGTTCGGGAGGCCAAGGTTTGCGCCGCCGCGAAATAGCCCGCGTAGTCCATCCCCGCAAAGACGGCCAGCAAGGATTGCGTTGACATCGCAAAGAATGTGGCGGTGGAGGAGACGACAGCCACGGGAAACCCGAATAGAAGATAGGTTTTCAGCACCGCCCCTTTTGGCCGCGCCACGCCCGAGCGGCGCAGCGTTACCGCCAGAGCATAGGCCCCGGTCAGTGCCGCGCCCAGGGACATGCCAATCAGCGCGCTTTTGTAACCGCCACCGGTCAGTACAAATCCGACCGCAAGCGAAACGCCCAGCCCATGGCGCAGCAAGGTAACGGCTGCGTATTTCGGCCCCTCGTGGTACTGGCGCAGGCAGGCGGTTCCCAGTTCGTGCATCGCGTGGCTGATGCAATAGATCGCCGCAAAGAAAAGGCCGTCGATCCATCCACCAGGCAGGATGACCGACACCAAAGCTGCCAGAACGAACAGCGCCACAGCCAGGATCGCAGCCGTCGACAGGGACATGGCGATGGTTTTGCCTTCGAATTCCGGCGTGTGGTGGAATCGTCCGATCGCAATCGCCAACCAATGGAAGGTGAACGAAAACATCAGATTCCCAAGCAACAGGGTCAGCGTATAACGTCCGAAATCCGCAGGCCCCAGAACGCGGGTCATCACGACAAGGATCGCAATCGCAATCACCGCAGACATCATTCTGGGCACGAAAAACCACGTCATCGCAGGTCGGACCTTAGAAACGACAGATGAAAACTCATAAACAATCCCAATCGCCCGGTCGACACGCCGCACGTCCGCCGACCTTTCGCCTGTCTGGCTACTGTGACACCAGCCCGTCGAATGTACAGATGGTTTTTGGATCATGCGCCGCGCGCATAATTCATTTGCCGGGTCCACCGCGGCCGTGGCAAACTTTACCGAGTGATTAAAACCGGTGGAAAAATTCAAGCTGTCGACCCGATGAGGCGCGCCAATTCCTACCGCAAATTCTTTGGATAGACCTTACGCAGCGATGACGCCCCTGACCCGACAGACACAATACCAGCAACAATCCGGCGCAGCCTTCCATCATTGGATTCTGGCCGCCTGTCTGGTGATCATGCTGTTGGTTGGCACCGATGTGGTCTCGATCGTGCTGTGGCAAATGGGGCTGGCCAAGAAGATTGAAATCGTGCTGCTGATACCGATCATGGGCATCACGTTGCTGTATTATCGCCACTTGATCCGGGGCATGACGGCCTCACCCGAGATCACGCTGTTGATCTGTTTGACTGTCTTATCAATCACCTGGAGCGATTTTCCCGCCTATTCAATCGAGCGTCTCGTTCCCTTGATCGTGACGTCCGGGTTTGCCATCGCTTTGGGTAGCATGATGTCCATGCGTGGGCTTTTAATCTTTCTCGCCATCTATTTTGGGAGCTCGATGGTCCTGTCGATGGGCGCAATCATGACCCTGCCGCAAGCACGTGGTATCCCGCCCTGGGGGGACACCTGGAACGGGATCTATGCCCACAAAAACGGGCTGGGACTGGCAGCAATGACGGCGATGCTGACGTGCTACTATGCGTCGCGACAATTCACAGGGCGGCTGAAAACCGTCTTTATGATCGGCGCCCTGCTGGGTGTCTTTTTGCTGATCGCCTCAGAATCGCGCACCTCTCAGGTCATCGGGCTGATCACGATGTCGGCGCTTTTGATCAGTCAGATCGTTCCGCGATTGGAAACAATTTGGGCCATAGGCTTCATTTTGTTTGCAGTTCTCTTTGTCGGTACGATTGCCTTCCTATTGGCCTCACCGATTGCCGAGCCTTTGTTTGCGCTGATCGGACGCAAACCCACGCTGTCCGAACGCATCCCGATCTGGGAGCTGGTCTGGCCCAATGTTAAAGAGCGGTTCTGGTTGGGCTGGGGTTATCTAGCCCATTGGAATGAAAACGCACCACACCTGCGGTTCTACGCCAGCAAGGGAGAGCTGGGGTTCCTGCCGCATTATTCGCATAACGGGTTGCTTGAGACCTTCTTGAATGCCGGTTTTATCGGCGTGGCCCTTCTATTTTTGGGTCTAATGAGGTTCTTTTTCTCGGTTTTCTACTGCATGCGCCACATCCCGCAGCGCGATCCGTTCGTATTCGTGTTTGTTCTGGGTATGATGTACCTGTTCTCGAACATCACCGAGAGCACGCTTCTTAGTCGGATGAGTTCCAGTTGGATTTTCTTCCTGGCCTACACGACCAAAATGAATCTGGTCGCCCGCGCGCTGCGGGCCGATGCACGGGCCCACTATGAGCTCCAGAACAGAACGCGCCGCGCTTCCCAATTCGTGTCAAAACCCACGTGAATGTTGCGACTTTTTTCTAAGCAAAGGGAAATTTCGGACCCTATGCAGTTGCAGAAAGATTGACAGGCGCACGGTGGGTGGTGTGGACTCTGGCCATTCGCGTATCGAGATCAATTTCGATTCAAAGGTATTTGGGGGAGGCCCAGTTGAAGACAGCAATATTCGCAGGCGGTAAGGGCTCTCGCCTGATAGAAGAAACCCGCATTCGTCCCAAGCCATTGGTGGAAATCGCCAACCGGCCGATCCTCTGGCACATCATGCAGCATTATTCGACCTATGGTCATCATGAATTCGTGCTGGCCCTTGGGTATATGGGCGATCTAATCAAGCAGTACATGTCCGATCTGTGTCAACATGACGGGAACCTGAGGATCGACTTTGCCAAGCGCGAGTTGTTTGGCGAACCTGAATACCGGAACCCCGCGCTGGACGCTCAAATGCCGCCTTGGACCGTGGATTTGATCGACACTGGCGTCGACACGATGACAGGCGGGCGTCTGGCTCGGCTACAGCCCTATCTGGGGAACGAGACCTTCATGCTGACCTATGGGGACGGCGTGTCAAACGTAGATCTGGACGCGCTGCTGGCCTTTCACCGGTCGCACGGCAAGCTGGCTACGATCACTATGGTGCGTCCCCTGACCACGTTCGGGCATCTTCAGGTGCGCGAGGATGGTCTGGTCGAAGGGTTCATGGAAAAGCCCGAAACCGCCGCAGATTGGATCAATGGCGGCTTCTTTGTTCTAGAGCCGGAAGTGTTCGACGCCGTCGCCAGTGTAAATGGCGACGAAATCATGTGGGAAGAAGGCCCCCTGCCTAAGCTGATGGAGCTGGGAGAGCTGATGGCCTATCGCCATCCCGGCTTCTGGTACTGCATGGACCACCTCGCCGACAAACGCCGTTTGGAAGATATGTGGAAGAACGGCAATCGCCCCTGGGCCACGTGGGAACAAGGCAACGGGCCGACGAACGGCTCGACCCGCCTGACCGGCGACGGTCATCGCCCCGGCATTGGCCGAGGCGGAAATCCGGGGGACTGGGTCCGCTACAAGTCCCTGTAAGCGTTTCGAATTAAACTGCCTGGAGCGTCTCAAGAACGGTCCGGGCACCGCGTTCACCGGATTTGAACGCCTCATCTGTCCACTGATAACCCCACTCGCCGAACCGTCCGACATAGGTGATGCCGACCTCGTCCAGCCATTTGTGGACGATCGGCAGCGCCTCTTCCCGGTCCAGATCGAAGATGATGTTGGCGTGCGTAATCAGACGCGCATCCTTGTGCAGGATTTCTTCATCCTCGGTGATCAACCCGATCTTGACCAGATCGTCAATCACCGGCTGAATCAGATCCTCGGGCGCGACATCCAGCGGTCTGTATTTGTTGGAATAATAGCATTCTGCCTGAACGGAACCACATCCCGGCGGGCAGGTCTTGGTGGACATTTTGTGCGGGAAGCTGAGGCGGGTAAAGACGATGTCCTCGTCGTAGATATAAGTCCAGGTCGCCGGGGTAAAATCATCGCGCGCAAGGCCGATATTCACCGTCACACAAGTGGTGCAGGCCAGCTTGGCAGCCGCGTCCAGAACCGATTGCGGGGCGCCTTTGACCATCGGGATCAGGTCCGGCAACGGGATGGAGGAGATCAGCTTGTCATAACTCTCGGTCACACCATTTTCGAACCGAACCGTTTTGGCCACCGGATCAATCGCCACCACCTTGTGATCCAGATGCAGATCGGTTTTTTCCATGAAGGGCTTGAGGTATGAGATAAAGCCCCCCTCGGTCGGATACCGGAAGTCGGTGATATAGTGGACATCCGGCGTTTCGGCGAAAACCGCGCCTCGGATCACTTCTTCCATCGAGGGGCGATACAGGCGCGGGCCCATCCAGACGGTGCTCATCTGATCGGCGTCAACGGTGTGATATTTCTTGCCGTAAACCGCCGGGAAATGCGTACCGAAGGTTTCCCCAAAGACCGAGATCAGCCATTCCAGATAATTCGCAGGCTTTTCGACCACTTCCTGTTTAGACGCCTCGATGAAATCCAGAATGCACTGGGTTTTCAGCTCATCAGGCAAGTTGTGCAGATTGGCCTGCGCCGGGTGCTTGACCCAGGCCCCGTGGTAATAGTTGTTCACGTAAGCCTGCAGTTTTTCGTATTTGCCGTCCACGTTACTGGCAAACAAATCTTGAATACGCGGGTCTTTCGAGAAGGAAATATGCGGACCGTCGTCGAAGATGAAGCCGCTGTCATGGGCAAAGGTTGCCGTATGACCGCCGGGAAAAGCGTTTTTGTCATACATCCGGCTTGAAACGCCCGCGCCATGCAGATGATGGGCCGCGCCCAGACCAGCCATGCCGGACCCAAGGATAATGATGTTCTCGTCACTCATATCAGGTTTCTTTCGCAATCTCGCGGCGCCACCAGGCAATGGTGTCCGCAACTCCGGTTTCCAAAGTGAATTTCGGGGACCAGCCTAGCTCGGTCCGCAATCGGGTATTGTTGGCCTCGACCAGAGGCGGGTCGCCCGGCCGGGCTTCGCGCGCGCCAAGACGCACCAGGTCTTCGGCACCAATCTGACGGGCGATTTCAAGGATCAGGTCAGACAGAGGGATGGCCGTGCCGCTGCCGATATTGACCGGACCTTCAAGGTCGCTGTTCAGCAGGGCCACCAACGCGCTGGCAACATCATCGACATGCAGGAAATCTCGTTTCTGCCGCCCATGAGTGCAGAGGGCTTCGCGCCCTTGCAACAACGAGATCACCACATCCGCCGCCAATCGCCGTGGATTCTCACCCGGCCCGTACAGAAAGAAGGGTCGCGCCCAGGCCCCCGACAGATCCAGCGCGCCACACATCTTTTCAAAAGCGGTAGCCAACCCCGCCTTGGCCGCGCCGTATTCAGTTGCCGGTGTCAGGGGTGTCTCGCGCTCATGCAGCTTGATCGGCTTGGACCAGTCATATTCCATGCACGACCCGCAAAATGTAACCCGCTGCCCGCCCGCCTGTGCAAAGGCGAATAACAGGTCGATCGAGTGCTGCACCCAGCGGAAATTCTCCAACGCTTGCTGGTTTCCCGGCCCCATATACCAGGCCAACGCTAATAGATGGCTGGGTCGGTGCTGGTCCAACACCGCTTGGATCTCCGCGGCGTCAGTCGTATCTGCGTTAATCCAGGTCACGTCGCCGGAGACTTGCGGGGGTGGACCACTTCGATATGTGGCGATGACTCGGCACCCGGCAGTGGCGAGCTGACGAACGCAAGCGCGTCCGATAAATCCCGCTGCACCCGTGACCAGAACCGTTGGTTTTTGCTGTTTCGAACTCATCATGGCTGGGGATACTATCTTGCGGAGCTTTCAGGAAATCAGACTGGATTGAGCGGCCGGGTCGCATCTGTTTCAGAAACAGTAAATGCAAAAAATGGACATTGTGCACCCGGTGCAGAGGCGTCAATTCGAATCCCTCGGCCAAGCTCCGTGCTTTTGAATGTGGTGGGGGAACTAAACGCCTGCGCAAACGTCAGTATTGGACCCCGCACGCAAAGCCAAATCGTCCTGTGGGAAACAACGCCGGCAGGCCGCAAGGGACAATCCGTGAAAATCATTAAACACCCGCCTTCATCAACGGCACCCAAACAAAAACAACCCGCACGACACGTGGTCAGAAATCAAACAAAATCTACCTTGCCTGGGATTCTGCAACCTAGGCCGGCCCCCAAAAACTTAAACACAGACAGCCTGATTTTCCACAATTTTCAGACTTTCCTTGGGGTGTTTGCCGGTGACGCTGAACAAGTGTGCAAGCGCAGGTTCGGAAAAAACCTTTGGAAGCTTGGCCGCCATATGAGATAGTTTGGCCTTATTTTGTGTTAAAGGATCAAGCGGTTGACCAGTTCCTCAGTTTCCACCACCGCCTCGCGCGATGTGCTGATCTTCTCTCAACGCAGATTGAACGACAACGTTTCGCGCTGTTCGGGGTTCGAATTCGAAGACGTTCTGACCGAAATAGAAGCGGTCGACATCGTGGCCCCAGCCCGAAAACGGGACCGGTCGCTGCCTTATGATCCCAAACGCTGGCTGTCCAAACGAACAGATCTGTTCCGGCACTGGCCGTCTGGTGCGCAGAAAGTGACGCTGCAAAAGGACTATGACATCTTTGTTTGCGACGTCCAGAAACCGCAGGAGCTACTGACGCTGGATGCGATCCCGAACTGGCGCGAACACTGCGGTCTGGCCGTCTGTGTGCTGGAAGAGGTCTGGAGCAAGGACCTGCACGTCCACCTGCCTCTGATCCGATCTCTGGCTAAGTTCGACCTGATCGCCTGTGCCTTTGCCGAGGCTTGTGACACCCTGCACAGCATCACCGGCAAACCGGTGATTCACCTGCCTGGTGCTGCGGATATGATCCGGTTTGCGCCAACCTCTCTTTCCGCTGAGCGCCCCATAGATATCTATTGCATGGGACGCAGACGGCCCGAGCTGCATGACCGTTTGCTCAAGGTAATCAAGGATCGCGCGGGCTTCTATCTATATGATTCCGCAACAAAACCTCCGACCACGGCGCAACATGCGGTGCATCGGGATTTGCTGGCAAATCTGGTTCAGCATTCCAAACTGTTCATGGTGGATATCGCCAAGATCGGCCATGCCGATCAGAAAAAAGGCAATATTGCCTGGGGTCCCCGCCATGTTGAGGGCATTGCTGGCGGGGCCGCTCAGGTCGGCTATGCGCCGGACTCGGATGACTATCGGCAGTATTTCGATTGGCCAGAATCCGTGTTCCGCCTGTCCGAGGATCCCGACGAGGCTATTGACCAGATCGTCGGGTTGTTGGAAACGCCGGGTAAGCTCGATCAGATGCGCCGGGTTAACATGGCCCAAGCCCTGAACAAACACGATTGGCTGCACCGCTGGGCGCAAATTCTTGAAAAGCTGGGTCTGCCGGAATCAGATGGGATGGCACACAGACGGCAAGTGCTGTCCGAAGTGTCTGAAATCTTATTGAGCGGAGACACAGTCCAAACGGCCTAGGCCCTTGTTTGTCGGTAGATGGGGGAAAGTTCGTGGGGCGGCATGTGGCACTCAATACCCCTTCAAAGCCAGTCAGAAAAACCAGTATGTGCTAAAATAAACATGCCGCCCACCCAAGCAGGATGACATTGTGGCAAAATTGTGTCCACGATTCTTGGGGAAACTTATTGTTCGCTTTTTGGAAACGATGACTCACTCCCGAATCAATTGGTTCCCGCATGGGCAAAAACACCCGCTCCCGCACCATCTCGGCCCACTTTTTAACGGGCATGTGGAGCGATGGATGTGATCGCCCCCTCAGGTCAGTTCCAGTTTTTTCTTCAACGGGCCACTGTTTTTGACAATGACGGCCTGCACCGGTTCGGACACGCCCTGGATCGTGATGCCGCCGGTCTTACCCAGCATGTCAGGAATACCCAGGCCGCACATTTCATGCATATAGGTTGAATAGACGATCCCGGCCTCGATTTTATTGGTGACAGTCTCGAAAGCCTCGGCAATGATCGACACATTGCCAATCGCCGTCACTGGGCTGGGTGCTGCTTGGTCCGAGGTCTTGCCCACCCGTCCGATAATGGCCCGGCCCGAGTGCACCCCAATCCCGATCTTCAGCGGCTCAACAAGATGCTGACTAAGGCTGCCTTGCGTCTCTTGAACCAGCAACTGGCACTTGGCCGCTGCATAAAGCGCAGAGCGCGCAGCCTGGGTTTTGTGCGTCTCAAGTCCGAAAACAGCCGTCAGCCCGTCATTGGTGAACTTGTCGATATGGCCATTCTGCTCTTCGATCTGTTCGACCACCATGTCCAAAAGCTGGTTGAGGACAAAAATGACGTCATAGGGCAGTGACTTGTCCACGAATGGGCGGAAATCCTTGATCTTGAGGTTCAACACGCTGACCTCACGCTCGACCCCCCAGCCGAACGGATCGGATTTCAACGGCGTCGATGCGGCGCGCTGAGGCTGGATGATTGGGCGGAGGCTGACATCTCCGTTCACGCGCGCCTGACAGGCAAGGCGCATGTTCGGTTCCGCGTTGATCTTGTCGAGAAGTTTGCGTTCGGCCGGGCCGATCGGGCTGAGGCCATCCTGCTCGGACAGAACCACTACCCGGCAGGTTGAACACCGCGCCCGCCCGCCACAGACCGACAGGTGATCAATCCCGTTGTCGCGGCTTACATCCAGAATAGTCTTTCCTGGGGCCGCATCCACGGTCAGCCCTTCGCCATAAGTCACGCGCACCTTGCGGCGCAGGTTCTGGCCCAGCAAAAACAGAACGAACAGGGACAGCAGCGCGCACAGAATGATCACCACCCAGCCCTGCGCAATCGCCTGATATTCGGAAACGGCAGCGCGCACCTCGGTCAAGCGCAAGGCCAGTTCTGTCGCCTCTGCCCCGTCCGGATCAAGGCTGAGGCGCAACACCTCGCGCTTGGCCGCTGTCATCCATCCGGCCATCGCCACGATCGGTACGGCCACCGCCAGCGGCAAAAGCACCAACAAGCCGTCCTTGTACCAATGCTTCGGTCGAAGCCAGAAATGCACGCCAATCAGCCCGTGCCCCCAGACCAGCAACATCAGCGCATTCTGTTTGATCGCCGCAACCGGCCATAGCAGCGACAGTTCCTGCAAATAGCTGACGGGCACGCCGGTCAGCAACTCGGACCCGCGGGTGACGATTATATGGCTGACAAGCCAATAGGGAATGGCCAGCCCCAGAATGATCTGAAACCAGCGCCAGAACGGCATTTTCAAGCTTCGGATGCTGAGGATCGTGACCGCGCCCAACAGCACATGCACCGCCAGGGCGCCATAGAGCAGAACCGTTCCGGGGACCAAGCTCCAGATCGCGGACATAACGGCCAACATCCGGTCCATCCACTCCAGCGATACCAGCCCCAGACCGTGGTTGATAAAATGCCCCGTTGCATAGGCCAACAGCACCAGCCCCGACCACAACCGGGCCTGCTGAGTCACGGTTCCTCGCCCGTTGGCTTTGATCTCTCGATGTCTGACGGCCATCTTCAACGCCCCTGATCAATCGCTTGTTTCGTAATCACCTAAAATGGCTGACACGCAGGGGTAGAGGATTATTCACCACAAATCCGTTTTCGCCTTCACGTTCAGGTGTGGTCTTCGTGTGGAAAGAACAGCGGGTTACGCGCCATGCCGCTTAAACCTCAGTTTTTTTTGGCCTTGGCAGTCCTATTGGCAACGTCACGCTTCGTTCAGGAAGGGCGCAAAAAAGGGGCCGCCGGTATCGGCAGCCCCCTAATTTTACTTGTCAGACCGGCCTTACAGAAGGAACTGATCGTCGTCCGGTAGCAAATGCTCCAGCAGATCAGCGACGGTCAGATCCAAAAGCTGGTCAGCTGTATCCAGCGCTTCGGTCTGAGCCCCGTTCAAAACCAAAAGCTCGGCTTCGTCTTCTTGGGTCAGCTCATCGGCATCGGTTTCGTCTGTGAACTCGAACATATCCCAGTCACGGGTGTCGACAAAAGCAACGCTTTCCTGGGGCTGAGCGGCAATTCTGGGCTCGCCCGGACCAGTCGTGCCGCTGCCGTCGATATCGTCACCATAGAAGACTTCGACATCGGCAACGTTGTCGACGGCGTTCCCGCCCACCACGGCCCCCTGATCGTTCAGGATCCACTCATAATACGTTTCACCTACATCAGTTTTCCACAGCAGACGATATCCGCCCTCATTGGTCTCTTCGACATGGATCGCGCTCCAGCCTTCAATCCTGTCTGGTCCAACAGCGCTGCCCCCTTCGGTCACGCCAACACTGCCATTGATCAGATAGCCGCTTGCGGTCGAAACCGCCAACGTGGTCGCACCATCAGATTCGATCGGAGTCGTCACATGGCCGATAGTGTCGTCATCGTTGAGGTCCACATCGTAGAACGCTTCGATACCTGCAACGTTGTCGACGGCGTTCCCGCCCACCACGGCCCCCTGATCGTTCAGGATCCACTCATAATACGTTTCACCTACATCAGTTTTCCACA
>NZ_JBQFLQ010000004.1:0-330822 GCF_056531325.1 Ruegeria sp. N8
TCTCATCTCCACTCTCTGATGGTTACGATGAGCCTGAAATCCTCCGCTACGCAATCAACCTAGTCTGTTCCATGGGTGCTGATGGCGGACAACTTATGGGGTGCGTGAAGGTTTGTGCGCGTCCCTACACATCCCTAGAAATCCAGATTTTCCACGCTTAGCGCATTTTGCTGGATGAATTCTCGGCGCGGTTCGACTACATCGCCCATCAGTTTGGTGAACAGGTCATCCGCCTCGACCATGTCATCCACGCGGACCTGCAACAGTGTACGTGCATCCGGGTCCAGCGTGGTTTCCCACAGCTGATCAGGGTTCATTTCGCCCAGACCCTTGTAGCGCTGCAGAGACAGGCCCTTTTCGCCTTCTTCCAGAATGGCGCGCAACAGGTCCAGCGGGCCGTGGATGGCCTGCGTCCGGTCGCGGCGGATCAGGGTGGCGGGGGTGTTGTAGACCTCTTGCAGGCTTTGCGTGAAGCTGCCGGTTTTGCGCGCCTCGCCAGACCGCAGCATGGGGCCGTCCAGTGTACGGACCTCCTCGACGCCGCGCAGGATGCGGGCCAGACGAATGCCGTGATCCTGTGTGATCCGGCCCTGCCAGCCGCGTTCATATTCCAGCGCGATCAGGTCCAGACGAGCGGCCACCTTGTCCGCGACGCCTTGCAGGTCGGCATCGACCGCACCGGGCACAAAGGCACCTGCCACCGCAGCCTGTTCCAGAATGTGACGCGGGTAGTGGGTTGGGAAGGCGTCCAAAACACGTTTCAACTGACGCGCTTCATCGACCACGCGAGTCAGGTCCTGCCCGATGATTTCCTCGCCCGAGCCCAGCTTCAGCACCGCGCCCTCGACCCCTTGATTGATCAGGTAGTCATCCAGAGCTGCCTGATCCTTCAGGTAAACCTCTGATTTACCACGCGAAACCTTATAGAGCGGTGGCTGCGCGATATAAAGGTATCCACCTTCGATAAGCTCTGGCATTTGCCGGTAGAAGAAGGTCAACAGCAGAGTCCGAATATGCGCGCCGTCCACATCGGCATCCGTCATGATGACGATCTTGTGGTAGCGCAGCTTTTCGATGTTGAACTCGTCCCGACCAATGCCGGTGCCCAGCGCCATCACGAGGTTGCCAATTTCCTGAGATGACAACATCCGGTCAAACCGCGCGCGCTCGACGTTCAGGATCTTACCACGCAACGGCAGTACGGCCTGAGTGAGACGGTCCCGACCCGTCTGGGCGGAACCACCGGCCGAGTCACCCTCGACGAGGAAAACTTCAGTCTTAGACGGATCTTTCTCGGAACAGTCCTTCAGCTTACCGGCCAAATAGTTCACATCCATCGCCGTCTTGCGGCGGGTCAGTTCGCGGGCTTTGCGGGCGGCTTCACGGGCTAAAGCGGCCTCGATGATCTTGCCGACGATCCCCTTGGCCTCATTCGGGTTCTCTTCGAACCACTCGGCCAGCTTTTCGTTCATCAAGCCTTCGACCGCTGGGCGCACCTCGGACGACACCAGCTTGTCCTTGGTCTGGGATGAGAATTTCGGATCAGGTACTTTAACCGACAACACGCAGGTCAGACCTTCGCGCGCGTCATCGCCGGTGAAGCTGACCTTTTCCTTCTTCGCGATCCCGCTGGACTGCGCGTAATTGTTGATCGTCCGGGTCAAAGCACCCCGGAACCCGGCCACATGCGTGCCGCCGTCCCGCTGAGGGATGTTGTTGGTGAAAGGCAGGACCGTCTCGTGATAGCTGTCATTCCACCACATGGCGATTTCCACGCCGATGTCGTCGCGTTCACCCTTGATATAGATCGGCTCAGGCATCGCTGGTGTCTTGGACCGGTCGAGGTATTTGACGAATTCTTTAACACCGCCCTCATAGAACAGCTCGGTTTCCAGCCGTTCGGCGGGGCGCTCGTCGATCAGGATGATCCGAACGCCCGAGTTCAGGAAGGCCAGCTCACGCAAGCGCTTTTCTAGCGTATCGAACGAATATTCGAGGTTCGAGAATGTATCGGTCGAGGCCAGAAACCGCACTTCGGTCCCGGTCCGTTCACCACACTCCTGAACCACTTTCAGATGCTCTGCTGTCTCGCCACCTTCAAAGCGCGCCACATGTTCCTTGCCGTTGCGCCAGACGCGCAGCTCTAGCCAATCGGAAAGGGCGTTCACCACCGAGACACCCACGCCGTGCAGACCGCCCGACACCTTGTACGAGTTGCTGTCAAACTTACCGCCCGCGTGCAGTTGGGTCATGATGACCTCAGCGGCGGACACACCCTCTTCGGGGTGAATATCCACCGGAATCCCGCGCCCATTGTCGCTGACTGAAACACTGGAATCGGCGTGGATTTTTACGGTTACATGGTCGGCGTGACCGGCCAGCGCCTCATCAATTCCGTTGTCGACGACCTCATACACCATATGGTGCAGACCCGAGCCATCATCCGTATCCCCGATATACATACCGGGACGTTTGCGAACAGCTTCTAAGCCTTTGAGAACTTTAATGGAATCAGCGCCGTATTCCTGTGGTGCCTGTGCGTCGTCGGACATGCCGTTAGTACCTATATTATTTTGGTAACTTATACGTTTTCTGGTGGGGAATGTCACGCGCTCCCCCAAGATTTTGTGGTTTTCTCCGCCGTTTTCGGCCGATCAAAGCCGGTCCAAATCCGACGCGATATCTGCGGCGATTTCTGCGGCATTCACATCGTTGCGTTCGGCGGACAATCGCAGGCCCAGAATGTCCGACTGATACCGTGCAGCCAGCCGATCCGGGTCGTGATCCGGCCCGATCTCTCCGGCTTGCTGGGCACGACGGAAGAGCGTGGCGAAACACTCTTTCATCTCGACCATGTGGCCACTCGCCTTGTCCGCCAACTCATGACCTTTGGCCTGCAATTCCGCATAGGTCTTGGCCAGCATACAGGCATGCGTCGGCACAGCACCCGCGTCGATCACCACATGCGGTTGCGCTTTTAGTGCCCGCAACGGACCCATCTCATCGGCCATTGCCATCAGACGCGCTACGCCGTCCTGCGCGTATCGCTCTAACGTCAGTGCGTAAAGCGCATCCTTCGACCCGAATGCGGCATAAAAACTGCCGGGTTTCAGGTTCAGCGCGCGTTCTAGATCTTTCAGCGACGTGCCGGCCCACCCCTGTCGCCAGAATATATCCCGCGCCTGCGCAATCAGCGCATCCCGGTCGTATGAGGGTTTTCTTGGCATCGCCGTCACCAATTCTTGAACGTTTGCTCAAATATATACTTGAGTGATCACTCAAGAAAGCCTAAATGTGATTCACTTCGCCAGAAACAGGAGCTTTGACATGGCAAACTTCCCCTCTCATGACCTCGAAACAGCGCCCGAAGGGTCCAAACCGCTGCTGGAAAAGTCGCAGGCCGCATTTGGGCGCCTGCCCGGCCTGCACAAGGTGATGGCCGAAAGCCCCCAGCACCTGGAAGCTTACCAGATGCTGCACCACCTGTTTCTGCAAACCGATTTCGACAATGACGAGAAAACCGTCGTATGGCAGACCATCAACGTGGAAAACGAATGCCACTACTGCGTGCCCGCCCATACCGGCATCGCCAAGATGATGAAGGTCTCGGACGAAATCACCGAGGCGCTGCGCAACGAAACCCCGCTGCCGTCCGCCAAGCTTGAGGCACTGCGCACCTTCACCCTGCAAGTGATGCAAAGCCGCGGCAACCCGAGCGAGGAACAGCTGCAAGCCTTCTTTGACGCAGGTTACTCGCACCGCGCGGTGCTGGACGTGGTGCTGGGTCTGGCTCAGAAAACCATGTCGAACTACATGAATCACATGGCGCAAACCCCGGTCGATCAGGTGATGCGCGGCTTCCTGTGGGAACGCAAGGTCAGCGAACCTGCCTAAGCGACGACCGAGGCCCCGTCGCTTTCGGTCACAACCAACGTCTGGGCCCGGTCGCCCAATTCCACAAACAGCTCAGGCCCGGTGCCCGTCATCCAGGCCTGCGCACCCAAGGCGCAAATCTCGTCATAGAGCGCCGCTCGCCGTCCGGCATCCAGATGGGCGGCCACCTCATCCAGCAGCACAATCGGCGGTGCACCCACCATCCCCGCCAGCGCCCGCGCATTCGACAGGATCAGCGAGACCAGCAGGGCCTTTTGCTCTCCGGTCGAGCAATCCTTGGCCGGAACACCCTTGGCCGCGAAGACACCGTACAGGTCCGATCGATGCGGCCCCACCAAGGTCCGCCCCGCCGCCAGATCGCGAAACCGGCTTTCATTCAGCGCCTCACGCAGATCCTCAACCGTACCCGGCATCGCACCCTCAGACTGCACCAATTCCAGATCAGCCGAGGGAAACGCGGTTTCAGCTTGCTCCTGCGCTCCGCGCAAATGCTCTAAGGCCGCCAAACGCGTCACATGGATGCGGTGCCCGGTCTCGGCCATCTGCCCTTCTAACGCGGCATACCAATGGGCATCTCGCACCTGCTCTTTCAGCAGGCGGTTGCGTTCGCGCATTGCCTTTTCATAGGTCAGTGAAGCCTCGGCATGGGCGGGATCAAAACTCAGCGCAATACGATCCAGAAACCGCCGTCGCCCCTCAGCCCCTTCGATCCACAGTCGATCCATCGACGGGATCAGCCAGACCACGCGCGCCAGCTTGCCCAGATCAATCTGACTGGCCGCCTTGTCATCAATCCGAACCTGCCGCGCAGCGCCCCCTTCGGACCATGTCTCGATCTCATAGCCTTGCCCCTGTGCGTTCAGCAGGCCTGACAGCTTCCACCCCAGCGCTTCGGGTCGTCGCGTCATCTCAGCGGCACTCGCCCTCCGCATGCCGCGACCGGGCGAAAACAACGACACCGCTTCCAGAATATTGGTCTTCCCGGCCCCGTTCGGCCCATGGATCGCCACCGGCCGCCCATCCAGAGACAAACGCGCCAGCTTATGAGACCTAAAATGCGAGACCGTAAGCTCGGTCAGGGCCAATCCCATGACCCCTCCCTTCTTCTGTTCAAAAATACCTCCGCCGGAGGCATCGCGCGCCAGCGCGACTAGACGCGCATCGGCATGACAACATAAACCGCGCTTTGGTCATTGCCCTCGCGCATCAGGGTTGGATCACCGGCCGAATTGAACAGGAACACCGCATTCTCGCGATCCACTTGAGACGCAATCTCCAGCAGGTATTTCGCGTTGAACCCGATCTCCAGCCGCTCATCGCCATATGCCACGGCCAGTTCTTCCTCAGCCGCACCGCTATCGGGCGCATTGACCGACAAAACCAGTTTATCCGTATCCAACTGCAACTTCACCGCGCGCGAGCGTTCGGACGAGACGGTCGCCACCCGGTCCACAGCCTGAGCGAACTCGGCGGCATCCACTTCCAACTGGCGCGTGTTGCCTTGCGGAATAACACGAGTGTAGTCGGGGAAGGTGCCGTCGATCACCTTGGAAGTCAGCGTGATATCGGGAGTAGCAAAACGCACTTTCGTCTCGCTGACCGAGACAGCGATGTCCATCTCGTCATCGTCCAGCAGCTTGCGCAGCTCACCTACGGTTTTACGTGGTACGATCACGCCCGGCATGTCTGCCGCCCCATCAGGCAAGTCCGCATCGATGCGCGCCAGACGATGCCCATCGGTGGCCACACAGCGCAGCACCTTGCCGCCATCTGACCCGTCGGCCACATGCATATAGACGCCGTTCAGATAATAGCGCGTCTCTTCCGTCGAGATTGCAAATTTCGACTTGTCGAACAGCCGCCGCAGCAGCGCCGCAGAGGCTGTAAAGTTCGATTGATATTCCGAGGACGCCATCACCGGGAAATCCTCTTTCGGCAGCGTCGCCAGCGAGAAGTTCGACCGCCCGGCCTCGACCGTCAGACGCCCTGCGGCGCTTTCAGCTGTCAGCGTAACCAGCGCGCCATCGGGCAGTTTCCGCACAATTTCATGCAAGGTGGTGGCGGCCACTGTGGTCGCGCCCGCGCGTTCTACCTGCGCAGGGGCCTTGTCGACCACCTCGATATCCAGATCGGTGGCCCGGAACATGGCCTGATCACCTTCGGCCTCGATCAGCACATTGGCCAGTATCGGAATGGTGTTGCGACGCTCCACAACGGATTGGGCCTGCGAAACGGCCTTGAGAAGGGTGCCGCGTTCGATGCTGATCTTCATACCCTCAATTCCTCTGACTTGCGTGCCGATAGGGGCGGGACTGGCACGTTAGCGGTTCCACCCTGAGGCACAAGGATTTTTTATGGATTTCTGAGTCGGATTGCCCAAAGGGTCAAGGGCCACGTGGCCGCTTGAGCACAGTTCCCAATCAACCGTGGAGTTTATCGCACAAGAAAACGCCCCGGATGTGAGGCGCCGGGGCGTTTTCCTGTTTTCTGAAGATACGTCCTACGCCTCCAGAGCGCGGCGCAGCATTTCCACGTCTTCGGCGATTTGACCGTCGGTGGTCTTCAGCTCTTCGATGCGCTTCACACCATGCATAACGGTCGTGTGGTCGCGCCCGCCAAACCGACGCCCGATCTCGGGCAGCGAGCGGCTGGTCAACTGCTTGCACAGGTACATCGCCACCTGACGCGGGCGAGCATAAGACCGCAAGCGCTTGGGGCCGATGATATCCGACAGACGGATGTTGTAGTATTCGGACACTTTGCGCTGAATCTCCTCGACGGTGATCTTGCGCTCTGAGGCACGCAGCACGTCAGCCAGACAATCCTGCGTCAGTTCCATATCGATCTCGCGACCTACCAGCGAGGCAAAAGCAAACAGACGGGTCAGCGCACCTTCCAGCACCCGCACATTGGTCGAGATGCGGTGGGCCAGAAATTCCAGCACGCCATCAGCGATCTGCAGGTCGGGATAGGTGGCGCTATAGTGCTGTACCTTGTTCTGCAAAATGCCCAGACGCAGCTCATAGTCAGTGGGATGCAGATCCACAACCAGACCACATTGCAGGCGCGATTTGACACGGTCTTCCAGATCCTTGATCTCACCCGGCGCACGGTCGGCCGAGATGATGATCTGTTTGTTCTGATCCACCAGCGCGTTGAAGGTGTGAAAGAACTCTTCCTGCGTGGAATCCTTGCCTGCGATGAACTGCACGTCATCAACCATCAGCACGTCGACCGAGCGGAACAGGTGTTTGAAATCCATCATCCGGCGTTCGCGCAGGGCCTGAACGAAACGATACATGAACTGTTCTGCTGACAGGTACAGCACGTTCAGATCAGGGCGCTTGGTCTTCAACTCCCACGCAATGGCGTGCATCAGGTGGGTTTTACCCAGACCAACACCACCATACAGAACCAGCGGGTTGAAGGTCACCGGACCGCCTTCGGACACGCGGCGCGCGGCGGCATGGGCCAATTCGTTGGGTTTGCCGACAACAAACGTATCAAAGGTAAAACGGGTATCCAGTGGAGCAGCTTGCAGGGACTCAAGCGCCTCGTTTCCGACGGCGGCCTGCTGCGACAGAAGCTCATCCTGCGGGACTTCGACCGCAGGTGTAGCTTCGACCGAAGGGCGCGCAGGCGAGTTGGCCGCGACCCTAAAGGCCAGACGCTGAACGGATTCCCCGGATGTATTCATCTCATACAGAATCAGGTCGGCAAAATTCTGGCTGACGTAATTGCCCATAAAGTTCGTCGGCACCGAGAACACCGCGACGCCATCCTGAACTTCTTGGAATTGCAGAGGTTCAATCCAGGTCGTGTAATTGTTCTTGCCGATTGCCTTGAGCAAATTGTTTTGCAGTAGTCCCCATTTCTCTTGTGTCATTCAGCGCCTCACGCATCCCATTCTTTATTGGCCTGTCGGCCTTATTAATGTGTCCGGTTGCCCGGTTCTGACGCTCACTCGCAAAAGGATACCCACCCGCCGAACCCGCAAAGTTCAGCGCCTTCGTCCCAGAAAGCCTGCACAGACCAATTTCGCAGACGTTCCATAACCGGATCGCCCCGAAAACCGGGTCGTAGCTCGCAATCTCAATTTTCGACAGGGCCTAGGTTCTTGGTGCGCCAAGTCCCACAGCAGACCGGCAATCCGGTGCAACCGGTTGCCGACAATTGTTCCCTGACCATCCTGATGCCCGTCAGTCCGGTCGGTGAAACAGCCTGTCCCCCCAAGCGAGTGAATCGCTAAAACAGTGGTAGCAAGAGGGTGACGCTCGGGGCAACGAAACTCTGATATTGACTCGGGTCTGGGGGCGAAAGAATCTCTCGGTTTCGTGAGGACGCGGTATTCTGGCAACAGCAGAAAGGGCGCCGCACTGCGCGACGCCCTTTAAATAGATCAGTCTTGCTTACGTGACCTAAGGTCACCAGCGGTCACTGTGCGACTCAGCCCAGCGCTTTGACGCGGGCCGACAGCCGCGACATTTTACGCGATGCGGTGTTTTTGTGGAAAACGCCTTTGGTGACGCCGCGCATCAGTTCGGGTTGTGCTGCGCGCAGGGCAGCAGTTGCTGCGTCCTTGTCTCCGGAAGCGATCGCTTCTTCGACTTTGCGCAGGTAAGTGCGGATGCGCGAACGGCGTGCTTTGTTGATTGCAAAACGCTTTTCGTTCTGACGTGCGCGTTTCTTTGCCTGGGGCGAGTTAGCCATGTGTCTCTGACCTTTGTTCGGTACGGTTATCTAGGGTTGCGCGCCACGGAATTATCCGCACCGGATCAGAAATCACGAGTGTGAGTCGGGCCAAGCGGGCCGCACGCGCATGTATAGCGGCGCTTACTATCCAAACTGCCGGGGTTTGCCAAGCAGATTCTTGTAGCCGCATATCAGACATGAAAAAAAGGCGGGCCCTGCCCGCCTGATCCGATATGCCGCCCGCTTACTTGTCGCGGAATTGCGCGGCGCGTTTTTCAAGAAACGCAGCCATACCCTCTTTTTGATCTTCAGTCGCAAACATCGAATGGAAGACGCGGCGTTCGAACAGCATCCCCTCGCTCAGCGTCAGTTCGTAGCTGCGGTTGACCGCCTCTTTCGCGGCCATTGCACTCAGCTGAGATTTCTCTGCGATCTTCTGTGCCGCGGCCATCGCCTCTTCTAGAAGTTTCTTGGCCGGCACCACGCGGCTGACAAGACCGGCTCGTTCTGCCTCGTCCGCGTCCATGAACCGACCGGTCAGGTTCATGTCCATCGACTTGGACTTGCCCACGAAGCGGGTCAGTCGCTGGCTGCCGCCCAAACCTGCGATCACGCCCAGATTGATCTCGGGCTGGCCGAACTTGGCGCTGTCCGCGGCGATGATGAAATCGCATAGCATCGCCAGTTCACACCCACCGCCCAACGCATAGCCTGCCACGGCTGCAATGATCGGCTTGCGGATGGCCGTCATGCGGTCGTTCAGATCCGCAAACAGATTCGTAGTGTAGACGTCGACAAAGCTCATCGTGGACATTTCCTTGATGTCCGCGCCTGCAGCAAATGCCTTGTCCGAGCCGGTGATGACGATGCAGCGCACCTTGTCATTGCTATCGGCATCTTCCAATGCCGCGCACAATTCGCCGATAAGCTGCGAATTCAGCGCGTTCAGGGCATCGGGTCTGTCCAGCTTGATAAGAGCGACGTGGTCTTCGATTTCGACGATGATCGTCTCAAAAGCCATGAGGTGTAAGCTTCCGGTTGTTCCGTTCAGATACGATTCATTATCACGCGCAAAAGCTGGATCAAGTTATCTTTGGCATTGCGCGCAATAGAAGGATGAGCGACCGGACTGGGTGATTCTCTTGATCGGCGCGCCGCAGCCTTCGGTGCGGCAGGGTTCGCCTTCGCGCCCGTAGACATCAAAGCTGTGCTGAAAATATCCAAGTTCTCCATCGGCTTGGCGGAAATCACGCAGGGACGACCCGCCAGCCTGAATGGCATCTTGCAGGACCTGCCGGATAATCGGGACCAGTGCTGCAACACGCGGCGTCGAAATTTTCCCAGCTTTGCGACGTGGCGACACTCTGCCGCGATAAAGCGCCTCGCAGACATAGATATTCCCTAATCCGGCAACGATTCCCTGATCCAGCAGTGCGGATTTGACAGGGGTGTTCTTGCCCATGAACGCATCAATCAGGTGCTGCTCGTGAAAGTCATTGCCCAAGGGTTCCGGCCCCAGAACCGAGAGCAGCTTATGCGCCTCGGCATTCGCGGTGGGCAACAGGTCCATCGCCCCGAACCGGCGCGGGTCGTTAAAGGTGACGCGCGCACCATTAGCCATGTGAAAGACCACATGGTCATGTTTTTGCGCCGCAGGATGATCATGCACGAACTGACCCAACGGATCGCCCGAGACCGTCATCCGCCCCGACATGCCCAGATGAATCAGCAAGGTCTCGCCGCTGGAAAGATCGGCCAGAATGTATTTTGACCGCCGCCGCAACCGATCTATCCGCTGCCCCGTCAGCCGCTCGGCCATACGGTCGGGGAAGGGCCAGCGCAGATCGGGACGGTTCACATCTGCGCGTTCGATCACCACCCCCTCCATCGCCGGGGTCAAACCGCGTCTTACTGTCTCGACCTCGGGCAATTCGGGCATTAGATGGCTCCTATTCCAAAGGGCCGCATTGTGCCCGCCTCTTATGGCCCTATAACAGAGGCGAAATTCGACGAACGGCAAGGCTTATGTCCGACAACAGCGACAAGACCACTCATTTCGGGTTCGAAACCGTACGCGAGGCTGAAAAGGCCGGGCGTGTGCAAGGCGTGTTCAACTCGGTTGCCTCGAAATATGACGTGATGAACGATGTCATGTCGATGGGGATCCATCGGGTCTGGAAAGACGCGATGATGGACTGGCTGGCTCCGCGCCCCGGTCAGCGCCTTCTGGATGTCGCGGGCGGTACCGGAGACATTTCCTTTCGTTTCCTCAAGCGCGCGGGGCACGGCCACGCCACCGTTCTGGACCTGACCGAGCCGATGCTGGTCGAAGGCCGCCAACGCGCCGAAGCAGATCAGATGGCCGACAGCCTGAACTGGGTGGTGGGCGACGCCATGTCCCTGCCCTTCGAGGACAACACCTTCGACGTCTACACGATTTCCTTCGGCATCAGAAATGTGACCCGCCCGCAAGAGGCACTGAACGAAGCCTACCGTGTGCTGAAACCCGGCGGCCGCCTGATGGTACTGGAGTTCAGCCAGTTGCCAAATGACGGGCTGCAAAAGCTCTATGACCTCTACAGCTTCAACGTCATCCCGCGCATGGGCAAGCTGATCGCCAATGACTACGACAGCTATCAATATCTGGTCGAGTCGATCCGCAAATTCCCCGATCAGGAAACGTTTCTGGGCATGGTCCGCGCGGCCGGGTTCGAAAACGCCAAATACCGCAATCTCAGCATGGGTATCGCCGCGCTGCATTCCGGTTGGAAGATCTAAATGCGCGGCCCTCACAACATCATCCGCCTGATCCGCACAGGCGCCACGCTGGAGCGCACGGGCGCCATGAGCGTGGTGCTGGACGCGTTCGAGGCTCCGCCTGCGCTTCGCTTTGTAGCCCACGCTCTGGGCAAACCTTTTCAATGGCTGGGCTACAAGGGCGACCCCGACATGCCCCCCGCCACCCGCGCCCTGACGGCGCTGGGTCCGGCTTATATCAAATTCGGTCAGGTGCTTTCGACCCGCCCTGACGTGGTTGGCAATGAACTGGCCGCCCAATTGCGCGTGCTGCAAGACAAACTGCCCCCATTTTCCCGCGATGAAGCCATGGCCGAAGTCGCCAAAGAACTGGGCCAACCCGTGGATGAGGTGTTTTCGGAATTCAGCGAACCCATCGCCGCGGCTTCCATCGCGCAGGTTCACAAGGCCAAGCTGTCTAGTAACGGTGAGAATGTCGCCGTCAAAGTCCTGCGCCCCGGCATCGAACGCGCCTTCCGCAAGGATGTGGACGCCTTCTATTTC
Source organism: Ruegeria sp. N8 (assembly GCF_056531325.1). Classification (NCBI taxonomy): domain Bacteria; kingdom Pseudomonadati; phylum Pseudomonadota; class Alphaproteobacteria; order Rhodobacterales; family Roseobacteraceae; genus Ruegeria; species Ruegeria sp. N8. The sequence continues at coordinate 11,887 of NZ_JBQFLQ010000004.1, forward strand.
GCCGCCCGCATCGTGCAGCTGTTCGCCCCCGGTGCACGCCGCTTGCGCCCGATGGAGGTGATCGAACATTTCGACGGTGTCGTGCGGGGCGAACTGGACCTGCGTCTGGAAAGCGCCGCAGCCTCGGAATACGCGGCCAACACCAAAGATGATTCCGGGTTCTGGCTGCCTCCGGTGGTTTGGTCGCTCTCTGCCCGCAGGGTCATGACCCTTAGCTGGGCGGACGGTATCCCGTTGGGCGACAATGACGCCTTGGACGCCGCCAATCATAACCGTCGCGATCTGGGCGAACGCGTCCTGCGGCTTTTCCTGTTGCATGCGCTTCGAGACGGCTATTTCCACGCCGACATGCATCAAGGCAACCTCAAGGTCGCGGCCAATGGCGATATCATCGCCTATGACTACGGCATCATGGGGCATATCGACGAATATACCCGCCGGGTTTACGCCGAAATCCTCTTTGGCTTTATTCGCCGCGACTACAAACGAGTTGCCGAGGTGCATTTCGAAGCGGGCTATGTCCCCGCCAATCAAGATGTCGACGAGTTCGCCCGCGCCCTGCGCGCAGTCGGAGAGCCCATCTTCGGCATGGACGCCACCCATATCTCGATGGGCCGCCTGCTGAATTACCTGTTCGAAGTCACCGAACGCTTCGGCATGGAAACCCGCACCGAACTTATCCTGCTGCAACGTACAATGGTCGTCGTCGAAGGCGTGGCCCGTTCGCTCGACCCGCAGGTTAACATCTGGGAAGTCGCCCGCCCCGTGGTCGAGGATTACATCAAGAAATCCATCGGCCCCCGTGCCGCCCTGCGCGATTTCAGCAAAACTGCACTGGTCCTTGCCCGTTTCGGCCCTCGTCTGCCTGCGCTGGTCGAAAACGCGCTGATCGCCCAAACCCAAAAAGACGACCCCAAGTCTGCTCGCTTCTGGTCCGCGGCGCTTCCTGCAACGATCGGAGCCGCCGCAGGCGCAGCCATCGTGCTGATTCTTTCGGTGCTCAGCTAAAACCGATCCGCCCTTCATCTGGCTGAAAATATCCTCGGGGGGATTCGCGCCCAAAGGCGCGAAGGGGGGCAGACAGCCCCCCGACACGGTCTCAGATCAGAGCAGTTCGAATGCAATGGCGATACCTTGACCGCCGCCAATACACATGGTCACCAGGCCTTTCGAGCCGCCGATGCGTTCCAGCTCATACAGCGCTTTCAGCGTGATGATCGCCCCGGTTGCCCCCACCGGGTGGCCCAGCGCAATCGCGCCGCCATTCGGGTTCACCTTGGTCGCGTCCAGACCCAGTTCCTTGTTCACCGCCAGCGCCTGCGAGGCGAAGGCTTCATTGCTTTCGATCACATCGAAATCTTCGATCGACAGACCCGTTCGGGCCAACAGGTTCTGCACCGCAGGCACCGGACCAATACCCATCACCTCAGGGCGCACACCGGCGTGGCCATAGCCTAGAATACGCGCCTTGGGCTTCAGACCCGCCTTTTCAGCAGCATCAGCCGTGGCCAGAACCATCGCCGCCGCACCGTCGTTGATGCCCGACGCATTGCCCGCCGTCACCCGACCATCCTTCTTGAACGCCGGGCGCAGACCTGCCAGCGCCTCGATTGAGGTCGTCTTGGGATGCTCGTCGACCATGAAATCGACCATGTCGCGCTTGACTTTGACCTGAACCGGCGTGATCTGGCTCTGGAAGTACCCAGCCTCAATCGCCGCAGCAGCACGGGTCTGGCTGGTCAAGGCGAACTCATCCATCTGCTCGCGCGTGACCTGGTGCTCATCCGCGACGTTCTCAGCCGTGACACCCATATGACCAGTGCCAAACGGACAATTCAGCGCACCCAGCATCATGTCCAGCGACTTGATATCGCCCATTTTTGCACCCCAGCGCGCCTGCTGTAGGATATAGGGGCTGCGCGACATGCTTTCGGCACCACCGGCCACAGCAAAATCTGCATCACCCAACTTCAGCGACTGCACTGCCGACACAATCGCCTGCGCACCCGAACCGCATAGTCGGTTCACGTTCATCGCAGGCGTTTCGACCGGAATTCCCGCCTGTTTGGCAGCGGCCCGAGACAGATACATATCACGCGGTTCTGTGTTGATCACATGGCCGAACACAACATTGCCGATCTGACCACCTTCGACGCCCGACTTCTCCATCGCGGCCTCAGTCACAACGGTCGCCAGATCAATCGGCGCGGTCGAGGCCAGTGCCCCGCCAAACGTACCAACCGCGGTGCGGGCACCATCCAGAATAACGATGTCTTTCATATCTCATCTCCTCTTGGGTCTGGCGGCACTATTACGTCCTGCAGCGTAGCTGTCCTATACGACGTACCGTCACAAGCAGAATTGACATCGCTCCTCCAAAGGCGCATGAGTTTCCGTAATGACGGAAACCACAGACGATATCCTGACACGCCTGCCTGCCCGCCTGAAAGAAGCGCGCCGCGCCAAAGGCCTGTCGCTTGAGGCCGTCGCCAACCTCAGTGGCGTGTCCCGCTCCATGGTCAGCCAGATCGAACGCGGGGAAAGCAGCCCCACCATTGCGACATTGTGGAACCTGACACGTGCGCTGAATGTAGACTTTGCCGGGCTTTTGGATGAAGAGGTTCAGGGCGACACAATTGAAGTACTGAAACAGTCGGATGTGCCCAGTATCGACAATATGGGGTATGGCTGTCGGATCGGCATCCTCTCCCCGCCAGAAGATGCCGGTGGGCACGAAGTGTACGATATCTGGTTCGAGCCGGACGGAAAACTGATCAGCCAACCGCATGCAAAAGGCTCTCGTGAACATTTGACTGTTTTGATGGGATCGGTCGAGATTGAATCAGGCACCGCAACTGAGGTTCTGCATCAAGGCGACACAGGGCGTTATGCAGCGGATGTTGCGCACTCGATCATTGCACATAATGGACCGGCACGCGTTTTTCTAATTGTGAAAACCGGTCTATAGGATCGACCGGCCGCCTGAACAGGCGGCCAGTCCGGATTGATAAATTATTACTCGTCGGGTAGGTCGTTTGCGCCGCGGGTTCCTCCACGGTTGGACACCTGACCGTCTGTACCGGTAATGCTGCTGAGACTGCTTCCAATATTGCCCCAGCCGCCATTTCCGCCGCCGCTCACCGCCGAAGCAGTGCCTTTGCCTTTGCTTCCAAAGTCCCGACCGAGCGTGGCCGCGCCACCTGAAACAGCCCCGGCCATCGACTGAGCAAGCCCACTGTTACCACCACCGGTGTTGCCATTGCCAGGCCCTGCGAAAGCCGCTGTTGCACCGAACATCAGAGCCAATGCCGCGACTGTTGAGATCTTAGTCATATCGTTTCCCTCCCAGTTGATATGCAAATGAATACGCGGCGTGGAAAAAAGTGGATCACATTGAGTTCAGCAAAAAGTTATCACTTAAAGCTTCCTTCAATCCGCAATGTAAGAAAATTTTCCGTAATACTGTAATTCTTCTATTTCGGAAATGCATCCGCTATGCTAGACACCGGGGAGCTATGGAGGCCCAGATGGCAAATGCATTCCTATCACACATCACGGACACGCTTTCGCAGATCGAATCCGAGGGTCTGTATAAACGCGAACGCATGATCACCTCGCCTCAGGGCGGTGAGATTACGGTGGGCGACAAGCAGGTCATAAACTTGTGCGCCAATAACTATCTGGGTCTTGCCGATCACCCTGCGCTGATCGACGCCGCCGTTGGTGCGATGGGCCCCAAAGGGTTCGGCATGGCCTCGGTCCGGTTCATCTGCGGTACACAAGACATCCACCGCGAGCTGGAACAGAAGCTGGCGCAGTTCCTGAACAAGGATGATGCGATCTTGTTTGCAGCTTGTTTCGATGCGAATGGCGGGCTGTTCGAGCCGCTACTGGGTCCTGAGGACGCCATCATCTCGGATAGTCTGAACCACGCTTCGATCATCGACGGGGTACGGCTGTGCAAGGCCAAGCGCTATCGCTACATAAACAACGATATGAACGATCTGGAGGCGTGGCTGAAACAGGCGCGCGCGGATGGGGCGCGGCATATCATGATCGCCACCGACGGCGTGTTTTCCATGGATGGCTATCTGGCCAACTTGCCAAAAATCCGTGAACTGGCCGATATGTATGACGCAATCGTCATGGTCGATGACTGCCACGCCACCGGCTTCATGGGGCCGAACGGTGCCGGCACGCCGGATCATTTCGGCGTCGATGTGGACATTCTGACGGGAACTTTGGGCAAGGCACTTGGGGGGGCAATCGGCGGTTATATCGCCGGGCCGCAGCCAGTGATCGACCTGCTGCGGCAGCGGGCGCGGCCCTATCTGTTCTCGAACTCGCTGCCGCCTTCAATCGTCGCCGCCGGGCTTGAAGCGATCCGTCTGGTCGAACAAGGCGACATGCTGCGCGCCCAACTGTTCGGCAACGCCAAATACTGGCGGGAAGGTCTGGAAAAACTGGGCTTTGACCTGCTGCCTGGCGAACACCCGATCATCCCGGTGATGCTGGGCGAGGCGACGCTGGCGCAGGACATGGCCAACAGGCTGTTTGACGAGGGCGTATATGTCTCGGGCTTTTTCTTCCCGGTCGTCCCGCGCGGACAGGCGCGGATCAGAACACAAATGAACGCGGCGCTGACCCGCGACGAGTTGGACCGCGCCTTGGCCGCGTTTGGCAAGGTCGGCAAGGAACTAGGAGTGATTTCGTGATCCTGCCCTCTGTCATCGACGCGATTGGGAATACACCGCTTGTTGACCTGTCGCGCGTCTGTCAGCACCTAGGTCTGGAGGGCCGCATTCTGGCCAAGCTGGAATACCTGTTGCCGGGGTTCTCGAAAAAGGATCGCGCCGCAAGGTCGATCATCGAACTGGCCCGCGCGGATGGCACCCTGTCACCGGGGCAGACGGTGGTCGAGCTGACCTCGGGCAATATGGGCACCGGGCTGGCGATTGTCTGCGGAATTCTGAGGCATCCTTTTGTAGCGGTGATGAGCGCCGGAAACTCGGTCGAACGGGCGCGGATGATGCGCGCCCTTGGGGCAGAAGTTGTGATCGTGCCGCAAGCCCAGGGCAGCAAACCCGGCGAGGTATCGGGCGCTGATCTGGCACTGGTGGATGAGACCGCACAACGCATCACGGCCGAGCGTAACGCCTTCCGGGCCGATCAATTCGGACATTCCGGCAATCCCAAATCCCACGCAACCGGCACTGGACCCGAAATCTGGGAGCAATCCGGCGGCACCGTCACAGCCTTTTGCGATTTTGCGGGCTCTGGCGGTACTCTGGCCGGGGCCGCCGCCTATCTGACGCCGCATGGCGTGCGCTGCTATGCCGTGGAACCCGAAGGCGCGCGGGCCATCGCTGGCGAAGCCATCACAAACCCCGATCACCCAATCCAAGGTGGCGGATACGCAATGGATGATCTGGTTCACCTGAACGGCATCTCATTGGCCGGGCATCTGTCCGTGTCAGGCGACGCGGCGCGGGGTGGGGCGCGGTTGCTGGCCCGAACCGAAGGCATTTTCGCTGGCTATTCGGCGGGTGCCAACCTTGCCGGCGCGATCCAGCTGCTGCGTGGCCTAGAAAAGGGCGGCTGCGTTGCGATTGTGATGTGTGACAGCGGGTTGAAATACCTGTCGACCGATTTGTGGGAGTAATCCAATGCGACCCAACACCATGAAAGCGCTTGAGAAATCCAAACCCAAGGAAGGTCTGTGGATGGTACAGGCCCCGGTGCCTGAGATCGGCCCGGATGAAGTTCTGATCCGCATCAACAAGACTGGCATCTGCGGCACCGACATTCATATCTGGAACTGGGATGAATGGGCCTCGGCCACGGTGCCGGTTCCGATGATCACTGGCCATGAATTCGCCGGTGAGATCGTGGAATTGGGGCGCAACGTGACCGGTCTGGCAGTCGGTCAAAGATGCTCGGGCGAGGGGCATCTTATCACCAATGACAGTCGCCAAAGTCGCGCGGGCAAGTTCCATCTGGACCCTGGCACGCGCGGAATTGGCGTGAACGAACAGGGTGCCTTTGCCCAATACCTGAAACTGCCCGCCTTTAACGTGGTGCCGCTGCCCGACGATATCCCGGATGAGATCGGGGCAATCCTCGATCCGCTGGGCAATGCCGTTCACACCGCGCTCAGCTTTGATCTGCTGGGCGAGGATGTTCTGATCACCGGCGCTGGCCCCATCGGCATAATGGCGGCAGCCGTGGCCCGCCATGCCGGTGCGCGCCATGTGGTGATCACCGATATCAACCCCGACCGCCTGAAACTGGCCGAACATGTGGTGCCAACCGTGCGCAGCGTCGATGTCTCGAATGAAGACCTGCAAGATGTTATCGCTGATCTTGGTATGACGCAGGGGTTCGATGTGGGGCTGGAAATGTCGGGCTCGCAAGCCGCGCTGGACCAGATGGTCGAGGCACTGGTGATGGGCGGCAAGATCGCCCTGCTGGGGATTCCGCCCGGCAAATCGCCCGTCGACTGGTCGCGCATCGTGTTCAAAGCGATCACCATCAAAGGCGTCTATGGCCGTGAGATGTTTGAAACCTGGTACAAGATGATCGCCATGCTGCAGAACGGTCTGGATGTCAGCCGAGTGATCACGCACCAGATGAAAGTCGACGACTTTGCCGACGGCTTCGCCGCGATGAAGTCCGGCCAATCGGGCAAGGTGGTGCTGGACTGGACCTGACACACTGGATAGTTGCAAAATGGCGCCTTAGACAGGTGCGAAATACCGCATCAAGGGGGCGTCATGAGCGACAAGACCGACAGATATCTGGAACGTGGGATCGAACCATCCCTTGTAACCGATTTCACCCAGACCCACCGCAAGAGCTATGGCGACTTCCTTCAGCTCAAGACGCTTCTGAACCTGCAAAAGACCTTTCAGGACCCGGCCCAACCCGATGAGATGTTGTTCATCATCATCCATCAGGTCAGCGAACTGTGGCTGAAATTGATGCACCACCAACTGGTCGAGGTGCGCCACTTTCTGCAACAGGACGAATTCGGCCCGGCGATGAAGAATCTGGACCGGGTGAAGGCAATCCAGCGTCAGTTGATCGCCGCGTGGGAAACCCTGCTGACCATGACCCCGGCCGATTACATGACCTTCCGGCAGGCGCTTGGCAGCTCATCAGGGTTCCAAAGCTATGGCTATCGTCAGATCGAGTTTATTCTGGGCAACAAGGACGCCGCGACCCTGAAAGTGCACGCCCATGACCCCGAAGTGATGCAGATACTGACCGCCGCGCTGACCAAACCATCCCTCTATGATGAGGTTCTGTTCATGCTGGCTCGGCAGGGATTTGAGGTGCCCGAGGATCTGTTGAACCGAGACTATGCGCAGCCCTATTCCGGCGATCCGCGCGTTGTGAAACTGTGGGTGCAAGTGTTCCGCAACACGGACAAGCACTGGGACCTCTACGCGCTGGCCGAAAAACTGATGGACGTGGAATCCCTGTTCCAGCGCTGGCGCTTTGACCATGTCACCGCGGTCGAACGTGTAATTGGAAACCAACCGGGTACCGGAGGCTCCAGCGGCGTGTCATTCCTGCGCAAAGCCTTGGATTTGCGGTTCTTTCATGATCTCTACGATGTACGCACCGAATTGATGTATGCGGATCAGGAGTAGCCCATGCTGTACCGAGGTTTCACCCAGGCCGAACTGGATCAGGAATATTCCCCGCGCTCGATGATTGGCGGCGACCTGACGCCCTATGTCGAAAGCTGGGCGGCGCTCAGCGCGCAGCACCGGGCGCAATTGGATTGTCATGAGAACCTTAGCTACGGCGACAGCCCTACGCAGGTGCTGGATTTCTTCCCCGCAAAAGGCACAGGCGCACCGTTGCATGTGTTCATCCACGGCGGCTATTGGCAGGCGCTCAGCCAGCGTGAATCCGCCATGGTGGCCCCGGCGATGATCGAGGCCGAGCAATCCTTTGCCACCCTCAACTACACTCTGGCCCCCGATGCGCGGATCGGCGACATGATCGAGGAATGCCGCACCGCCCTGTTATGGCTGGCCGCTAACGCCGGTGATCTGGGGTTTGACCCAGCGCGGATCACCCTGTCTGGTCACAGCGCCGGGGCGCATCTGGCAGCGATGGTTATGGCGACCTCAGCCGACGCGCTGGCCCGCGCGGGACTGCGCGTGCGCGATGTGATCCTGATCAGCGGGGTTTATGATCTGGAGCCAATCAGCCTGACACCCGTCAACGATCCTCTGCAACTAACCCCTGTCGAAGTGCACGACCTGTCCCCCATCCTGCACCTCCCCGCACCCGGTCCGCGCTATCGCGTGACTGTGGGTGAGCGCGACACGCCCGAATTCATCCGTCAAAGCCGGGATTATGCGGAACTGCTGCGCAAGGGCGGGCATTCGGTGAGTTTCGATCTGCAGGACGAGGTGCATCATTTTGATATCATCATGCATGCGGGGACGTTTTGGGCGGCGACGAAATAGGCAAGGGCATTTTCTGCGACGCCAGTAGCGTCCGGTTCGAGCCCTTGGCGTACCTTTAATTGACAAAACTGCGCCATTCCGCAGCGAACGACTGCACAAAGCCCGTGTAGCTGTAAGTTTCCAGGCCGCTAACAAGAAGGTCAAAGGTTTTTAGCCTGCAAGCATTTCTTCGACGCTCGCGTTAAATCGGTGTAGCGCGCCTTCGAAACGTCCGAATAGATGGCTTGGGTTGCCGCGCGAGGCAAAGCCGGATTGGATTTCTTCGCCCAATTCGAAATCCTCCATCAATGCTGTCACTGTGATTTTTTGGTTCTTGTCCCAATGTGCTTGCATCTCCTCCGTATCTGGCAAGGCACGTGGAACCAGCGTTGCCATTCGGACATGGGTCAAGTCATGGGCAATGGGTTCGAAATGGAACCACATAACATGGTCCTGTTGCACTAAAAGCTGAGAGTTTGACATCAAGGTATACACAATATTGGCATCCCGTCGTATTTCCCACTTGTCTTCGGGCGTATCGCGCATATCTGGCATTGAAATCCGAGGCAGAATTGCGCGCGTATGCGGACCGAACATCTGGTAGGTCAGCAGATTGTCGGGGAAATAGGGACCTATCGTGTTCTTGTGGGCGACCCGGAAGTGATAAGCTTCCATTCCACCTTCCATCAACAACTTCCAGTTTGCCTTAATGTCAATCTCTTCGATCGCGGCGATACGGTGCTGATCCAGCCCGATCCAATCCAGCTCCGCACCGATCCCCGCAAACCAGCCATCAATATCCGGCATCTCAGCGATATCTGGGTCTGCAACGATCCAAATGAACCCATTTTTCTCGGCGCAGGGCAATCGACGCAGGCCGCGCTCAGCACGTGGAAGGTCGGGAAAACCCTGCGCTTCTTGCGGCACTGCACGCAATTCACCTTCGTTGGTCCAGCTCCAGGCGTGGTAGGGGCAAGTAAAGACTCGCTTGCAGCCCTTTGCCTCGCGTTCCAATTTCGCGCCGCGGTGACGGCAAACGTTAAGGAAAGCACGAACATTCCCATTTTCGTCGCGTGTCAGCAAAACAGGCAAGTCTAAAAACCGTTTGGTCAGAAAAGCACGAGGCACTTCAAGCTCCGAGCTTTGCGCGACGATAACAGGGCGCCGCGTGAAGATCATAGCCCGCTCACGCTCGAATCGTTCCGAGCTGGAGTAGCGTGAAATCGGGGAATGCGCGATCGCATCATCCAGGAAAGCCGATTTCTGATCGGCCAGTCCGATGATCTCTTTTATCAGTTCGATTTCTGTTTGTCTGTCCATCAATCCGTCCTCACTTACCAATCGGTAAGCTTCTTACCACTTGGTAAGCCAAAATTCATCTGATACCTAGCGTCACAAAAGGAGAGCGTTCCATGAATAGGCAAAACGATCCCAGGGCAGGCTATTTGACGGTCGCCTCAAAACAGTTTGCAACCCACGGATATCATGGCGCAAGCCTTGCCGCTTTGGCCGGCGAAGCAGGTGTATCAAAACAGGCCTTGTTGCATTTCTTCGGAACGAAGCAAAAGCTGTATTCCGAGGTTCTATCCGGTCTCGCCAACAGGCAATTTGCTGAAATCGAAGCGGCGAAACAGCCCGATCCAGTGATGCACCTAAAGACCTATTTTGATCGATTTCTGGCGTCCAACTTATCGCTGCCCGATGACGCGCGGCTGACTGTTCGAGCGTTACTAGACGTTCAGACGAATGCCAAAGTTTGGCCGATGAAGGTCTATCTGGACAGTTTGATTGAGATCGCCAGTCATACCCCGGTCGGGCAAGAAGCAAGTGAAACCGAACTGCGCGCCCGGGTATTTCAATTGATCGGAGCAGTGCAGTATTTTGCCATTTCAATGAATGCGATTGGTGGGATGTACGGCAAAACGCAGGCCAGTGAATTGACGGCTCGGTTTTCAAAACAAATCTCAGACACGGTTGACAGCTTGTTCGGGCGGTCAAGCTGACGCGTGCCGAACGGAAGTGACCGTTCAGGGCTTGTCACTTTGCTTCGTTGGCTGACCGCAGGTGGGACAGTGATCAACCCGTGGCATCGTTTCGGCATGCACGCGGTTTCGGATATGATCTGCAGCGCGGCGCGAGAGACCCAATTGCTTGCGAACTGCGTCGATTTCCTTCTCATCGGCTTCGCAGATATCGCCATCTTCCAAGGCCCTTCGAAATTCACGTTCCAGACTGGCCCGTCGGCGGTGCAACTGGTCGTTTAGGCCGCTGGCAATGATCCCTGCAGGCAACGCAGCCATACCAATGCCAATCACCGTGATCGCAGCGCCGAAGACCTTACCGGCAACTGTCACGGGCGTCACGTCGCCATAACCAACGGTCGTCAGCGTTGCCATCGCCCACCACATCGCCGCTGGGATCGAGCCGAATGCCTCCGGTTGCGCCTCGTGCTCTGCCAGCCAAGCACCACTGGCCGCAAAGATCAGCATCACCATCAGGATGAAGAAACCTGCAAAGAATGCGCCGGCCTCTTCCTCAAACACAGCAAGCAGCATGCCGAGTGCAGGCGAGTACCGAGTAAGTTTGAGTAGTCGCAGCATGCGGAAGGTCCGGAGTAGACGCAGATCAACCGGGAAGATCAAGTAGAGCAGCGCAGGTAAAATCGCTAGTAAATCGATGATGGCGATCGGGGAAACGGCCCAAGCAGCGCGCGATTTGTACTTTGGATTTTCGGTGGCGACCCACAGCCTTGCCGAGTATTCGACCACGAATACGAACAGAGAAAGACCCTCAAAGAGGTTCAGCGCCAGGCCCCAGCGGGTGTATATGGAATCGACCGTCTCTAGGATAACGGCGGCCACATTCAGCGTGATTAGGGCAATCAGTGCTATCTCAAGCAACCAGGGACCGATGGCCGCCCGGTCCGGGCGCTCGAGCCACCAATATACTTTCCTTCTTAGATAGCCCGAACTTGTGACTGCCTCACTCATGTCGAAACTGCGTCCAGGCGCGCGTGAGGGGGATCGCGATTTGCGATAGCAAAGCTGTCCCCCAGATCAGATTGCCAACCGAGGAGGGGACATGTGGGACGACAAAGAAACAGATGATTGCCAGCACTATCCCGAATACACGCACATCCCATCGCCCGAAATCCGTTGCCAAACGATGTTCTATGACGTTTTGCAGCACCCACAGCATGGCGATGTAACCGGCAAGTCCGAAACAGCCAATGGCAGCATATTCTGTTGGGTATGGTTCCCAAAATCCGACTTTCACCTCGGCAGCAAGAGCCACGCCGACCATGACGCCGCAAAGCATCAAGATCAGGTGCGCAAGCCACCAGATGACCAACGTCGATACCTTTTTGTCCTTTGGTTTGGCATTGCCGACAAAGTCGAAATAGACCCAACACATCACGAACATCGAGACGCCGCCGATGACGAAGTTGACCAATACGTCCGGCGATACTTTGTAAATTCCTTTTTCGGACAGGGTAACGACCAGTTTGAAGAACCCTTCCCCCAATACGATCAACGTCAACAGAGCAAACCGCTCAGCCATATGACCAAGGCGCGGGACAAACCTCTCGAAACGCAGGACTGTTACACCGGGGATCATGTACATTGCCTGTGTAGCCACCATTGCGGCGGCAAACGCCCAGTAAGCAAGAGGTGTGGGCAAAAAGGCTGTAGTCGCAAAGATTACCGCAAAGACCGAGAAATTGCGGATTTGCGCCGAGGACATTGACTCGCCTGATGAATTGGCCCGCCGAGCGCGGTAGTACAGCGCCGCGATCATGGCCCGGTTCGCTGCAAATCCTAACGCGAAGAAAACCCAACCCTTTCCTTCAATAGCCGGGATCGCTGCTGCCATGAACATCACCGTGCAGATCATCACGGCCATAATCAGCCGGTGCCAGAAGTCAGTGCTGACGTAGATCGAGTTGAATATGCTGAGTTCGCCCCACGCGTACCAGAGCGTGATGAAGACCCCAGCGAAGACAAGAAAACCATGCAGCTCAAGATGATGCGACAAGTAGTTGCCCAGCAGAAAGATCGTCACGACATGAATCAGGTCGTAGAACAGCTCGGCCCAGTGGACATGATCATGTGCGTGGTCGAGGTCCTGGTGATGTTGGGGCTTTCGCCACATGGGGTGGTCATGCAGTGCCATAAATTGGGAACTCTTCAAGATTGAAAGGCTATAGTGGCCGATATGCGGCCACTCCGACTAGGTTTTTTCTACAAGAGGAAGGTTGTCGCGGAGACTTACGTCATGCAACCCCCGCTATGGTTTCTCAACGGTGGCATGCCGGGCAACACCCGTCCGATCGTGGGTTTTTGCGCTGGAAGCGCCCGGTATTCACGGGTTTTACGCGGCCCTGTCGTCTTGTAGATCCAGCAAGATGCGGGCGTATTTTTGCTCGCCCTGTGCGCTGGTCACAAGGTGACGTTGGTCGAACACCATTGCGGGCACGCCCCGAACACCTTGGCTGATCCAGAATTGCTCTTTCTGGCGCACGAGATTGGCTCGATCTTGGCTTTGCAACATGTCCAACGCATCCGCTCGGTTCAGCCCGATGCCTGCTGCCACTTCGGCCAGAACCTGTACATCAGAGACGTTTTCGCGACGTGTAAAGAACACCGAAAAGAGGGCCTGCTTCATGTCGCGGCCTTTGCCTTGCTCGGCTGCCCAGTCAATCAATTGATGCGCGCGGAAGGTGTTATACATCCGCATGTCATCGGCGTAATTGAACGTGAATCCCAGTGCCGCGCCCATCTCGGTCAGGCGGGCTCTCGCCTGGTTCGAGCCTTCCAACGTGGTCCCGTATTTCGATACCAGATGGTCGCGCAGGTTCTCTGCGCCTTCTGTCATCTGAGGGTTCAGCTCGAATGGGTGCCAGTGGATATCAAGTTCGACGCCTGTGTCGCGGGCGGCCTTGGCGAGCTGGTGGTAGCCAATCACACACTATGGACAAACAACGTCTGACACGACATCGACACGGATAGAGGGCGCAACTGGCATGGCTTAGGTTCCTTTCACGTCGCCGGAAAAACGCGCTGCGTTTTCCTTGGCAAAGGCGCTGGCATCTGCGTCAGCATCCCAGAATTGTGGGTTGGCCTTGGGGATGGTCAGCGCTCGCTGCACAGCGGGTCGGGCATCAATCCGGTCGAACCAGGCGTTCAAATGCGGAAGGTCCGACACATCCACTCGGGCCCAAACATAGGCACGCGCCCACGGGTACAGCATCATGTCGGCAATTGTGTATTCGTCCGCTGCGATCCATTCACGCCCCTCCAGACGTGTATTCATCACCTCCATCAACCGGCGGCTTTCGTCCACGTAGCGACGGATCGAGAATGGCTCTTCATGGCCATTGGGGGCGGCGATATGCTGGAAATACATTGCCTGTCCCATCATTGGTCCCACGTGGCCGACCTGAAACAGCATCCACTGCATAACCTCGGACCGCTTGACCGGGTCCGACGGCAGGAATTTTCCGTGTTTCTCAGCCAGATGCCACAGGATCGCACCGGATTCGAAGATCGCGCGGCCTTCCGAACGATCCTCGATTGTCGGGATCTTTCCATTTGGGTTCAGCGCCAGATAGTCCGGCGCCTTTTGTTCCTGTTTGGAAAAATTGACATGAGTCAGGTCGTAGGGAACACCTGCCTCCTCCAAAAAAATGACCGGTTTGTAGCCGTTCATCGTGCCTGCAGTATAAAGGTGAATATCAGGCTGGGACATGTTCGACCTCGGAAAAAGTGGTTTTCAGATGCGCGTCAAATCGAGCGAAATCAGCCTCGATTTCGGGGTTCTTCATAACATCGAAGGCAGCGAATGTCGGTAGGGCCTGCATACCAAAGAACTTGGCGTTCAGATGCATGGGGCGCAGCAGATCGTCAACGCTTGCCCCGGCAAAGAACGGCTCGGTGGGGTTGTCGAATGCTTCCTTCGGCGCATTAAATGTCACCGAAAGCATGTATGTCTTGCCGTGCAGTGACCCACCCATGCCGTAATTGGCCTTTGGTGCGTTGGTGGTGCGACCGTCACCATCGCATAGGCGGCCATCCATCCCGGCTGTGTAGACCTCATCCATATATTTCTTGAAGATCCATGGGACGCCCATCCAGTTTACCGGGAACTGCATGATGACCGTATCGGCCCAAACATGCGCCTCAACCTCTGAATTTGCGTCATAGCCATCCGCAACGGTGGTCATACGTACTTCGTGGCCCATTGAGGCCAACGTGTTGCCTGCGCGTTCGACCAGGCTAGCGTTCAATTGTCCGGGGGCGAACTCATACGGCTGAGTGCCGTTCACGATCAGGATTTTGCTCATGTCCATATCCTATATGTGCACTGTATGAACCCCTTGACGAATGAGGGGGTTGAGAGCATTTGAGTATTGAGGTGAAGAAAATCAACTAGTATACTTTTTGTAACCTTATGCATAAGGAAATGGATAGCGATGCGGGCGCGGGTGGACGAAGATGTAAAAGGGCGCAAAATTGTGACAGAGGCCTGTCAGGAGCCATGCGCAATTGAGCAGGGCATGCGGATCATCGGGGGCAAATGGACCGGGTCCATCCTATGGCACCTGAAGGATCGTCCGGTGCGTTTCAACGATCTTGCTCGGTTGCTGGGCGGGGCCAGCAAAAAGATGATTGCCGAGCGGCTGCGCCAGCTAGAGGATCAGGGGCTGGTGAGCCGACACGTGAAGGATACCGCGCCGGTTTCCGTGCAGTATTCTATCACTGACCTTGGCCGCACGGCACTTGGGTTTCTCGACGAATTGCGAAAGTGGAGCGAGAAGCTGCCTAACGGCTTAAAGCGATGACTTTGGTCTGTGTTTAATGATCAGAAAGCTAGAGCTTTTTCCGACCATATACCAAACGAGGTTTTCACCAATCTGCGGATGAAGTGACAAGGTTACTTGAAACAGTCTCCCAAGGGTTTGTTTTCCCGAAGAATGTAGTGCGAACAAATTTCTGCCGGCCGCTCAGCGCCATTTGAACAGAACGGTGACGTAACACCTGTCCCGCAGGCCGAGAGTTTTGTTGAATTAGGTTCTGGCATCTTCAGCAAACGGCTGCTTTTACGGCCGCGCCGCGGCAGCGGCTTTGCCAAGTAAGTGGCCGCAAAGGCCAGTCGATACGCATTGCGATTTCCGCTTTGTCCCGCAGTTCAGTCGTTGGAGCTTAACAAAAGCAAAAAAAGCGGCCCAATGGGACCGCTTTTGTCAATTTCTTCTGTAGCAATCGGATCAGTCCAGCGTCCGCGTGACCTCTTCGCGCTCGAAGATCTCGATCACGTCGCCGGCGCGGATGTCGTCGTAATTTTCGAACGCCATACCGCATTCCTGACCCGACTGAACCTCGGTCACTTCGTCCTTGAAGCGCTTCAGCGTTTTCAGCGTGCCTTCGTGGATCACCACGTTGTCGCGCAGCAAGCGGACACCTGCGGAACGACGTGCGACACCTTCTGTAACCAGACAACCAGCAACCTTGCCGACGCCTGTGACCTTGAAGACTTCGCGGATCTCGGCGTAACCGATGAACTTCTCGCGGATCTCGGCACTCAGCAGGCCCGAAGCAGCTGCTTTCACGTCATCCACGAGGTCATAGATCACCGAGTAATAGCGGATTTCCACACCCTTCTGGTTCGCCGTGTTCCGCGCCGAGGCGTTCGCACGGACGTTGAAGCCAAAGATCGGTGCGCCGGAGGCTTCGGCCAGACCGACATCCGTCTCGGTGATTGCACCGACACCCGAATGCAGAACGCGCACGCGCACTTCTTCGTTGCCGATCTTCTCCATCGCCTGAACGATGGCTTCGGCCGAACCTTGTACGTCCGCCTTCATCAGAATCGGCAGCTCGGTGACATTTTCGTCTTCCTTGGCCTTCTGCATCAGCTGCTCAAGGGTGGTCGCGGCACCGGCGGCGGCGCGTTTGTCCTTGGCGGCTTGCTCACGATAGGCAGCAATCTCGCGGGCTTGCGCTTCGGTCTCGGTCACGTTCAGAACGTCACCGGCTTCGGGCGTGCCGTTGAGACCCAGAACCTCAACCGGAACCGAGGGGCCTGCCTCTTTGACGCGGTCGCCCTTGTCGTTGATCAGCGCACGGACCTTACCGTATTGCTCACCCACAACAAAGATATCGCCCTGACGCAGCGTACCGTTCTGAACCAGAACGGTGGCCACGGGGCCACGACCCACATCTAGCTGCGCCTCGATCACAGCACCTTGGGCGGCGCGGTCGGGGTTGGCTTTCAGTTCCAGAATCTCAGCCTGCAGCGCGATGGCTTCCAGCAATTCGTCCAGACCCTGACCGGTGATGGCGGAGACTTCGACGTCCTGAACCTCACCTGACATTTTCTCGACGATCACTTCATGCTGAAGCAGATCGGTGCGCACCTTGTCCGGATTTGCATCCGGCTTGTCGACCTTGTTGATCGCCACGATCATCGGCACTTCGGCCGCTTTAGCGTGGTTGATCGCCTCGATGGTCTGCGGCATCACCGCGTCGTCGGCGGCAACCACCAGAACCACGATATCCGTGACCTGAGCCCCGCGCGAGCGCATCGAAGTAAAGGCCGCGTGGCCCGGAGTATCCAGGAAGGTCAGCGTAGTGCCGCCATCGGTTTTCACCTGATAGGCGCCGATATGCTGGGTGATGCCCCCGGCTTCACCGGCCACAACGCGCGCATCGCGGATCGCATCCAGCAGCGAGGTTTTACCGTGGTCAACGTGACCCATGATGGTGATGACCGGCGGACGCGGCTGCAGGTCCTCGTCCTTGTCCTCGACCTCTTTGATGACGTCTTCCACATCCGAATCGGAGACACGAGTGACCTTGTGGCCAAACTCTTCGATGATCAGTTCCGCGGTATCGGCGTCGATGGTCTGGTTTTGCGTGACCATCATGCCCATCTGCATCAGCGATTTGACAACATCAGCGACACGCTCGGCCATACGGTTGGCCAGTTCCGAAACCATGATCGCCTCGGGCAGCTGAACGTCGCGGATCACCTTTTCGCGTTCAACCGAACCACCCATGGCTTTCTGGCGCGCACGTTCCTGCTTGCGCTTCATCGCAGCCATCGAGCGTTGGCGGTTGCCTTCGCCACCGGTGGCCTGACCCAGAGTCAGTTTACCCGAGCGGCGGTTGTCATCACGGCCCTTGCCACGACCGCGCTGTTCACGCTCGCGATCCTGCTTGCGCGGAGCAGCCGCAGGTGCGGGCTTGCTGGCTGGGCTGCGCGCGGCTTTGGGCTCTTCGGGCGCGGGGGCAGCGGCGGCGCGTTTGGCGGCTTCTTCTGCCTCCTGACGCTTGCGCACTTCTTCCTCGGCCTTGGCACGTGCCTTTTCTTCAGCCTCACGCTGTTCGCGTTCCTTGGCTTCCTGTTCCGCGCGGCGACGGGCGCGTTCTTCTTCACGCGCCTTTTCAGCAGCCTCACGGGCGGCGGCCTCTTCGACCTCGCGCGCTTTGGCGGCCTGCAGCGCCTTCATCCGGCGGGCCATTTCGGCGTCGGAAATCCCGGCAGGACGGCGCGACGGATCACCCGAAGGCGTTGCACCGCCGCTCGGCTTTCCGGCACCCGGCTTGGGGACCACCACGCGTTTGCGTTTGGTTTCCACCACGACATTCTTGGTGCGTCCGTGGCTGAAACTCTGTTTCACATTTCCGGGGCGTGCCCCGCCACGAAGACCCAATGTCTTTTTGCCGTCACTATCGCTCATAAAGCTTCTTACCCTTCCGTGCGGCCCTTGACGCCGTCATCCGTTTCGCGCAAGCCACGCAGGCGCTGCGCTTCCTCTACAACACGTTTGGCGAGTCCGCCAGAGGCCAGCGCCGCATGAATCACGGTTTGGCGCCCAAATGCCGCCCCTAATTCATCCGCAGTCAGCCATCCGATGTATTTTCCGAAGTGCGGCGTGCTGAGTTTCGACTTGCCGCGCCCCGATCCATCGCTGGCCTGAATCAGTACCTGAGCCTCTTCCCGGTCCAGCCACGTCTTGACCTTTTCATACCCGGCGACCGCGTCACCGGACTTGCGCGCCAAGCTGATCAGCTCGATCACCCGTCGCGCGACTTGCTTTTCAACCTCATCCGCCAGGTCCGTTTGCGCAGTCGCCTGCGTCTTGAACCCGCGCGAGAACAGCTTTTTGCCAACGGCCTTGTCCAGCGCGGCGCGATCCGCCGCCACATAGACCCCGCGCCCCGGCAGTTTTGCCGCAACATCGGGAAAGACCTGACCGTCCGGACCCATTACAAAGCGGATCAGCCCATATTTCGGCTGAACCTCGCCCGTGGCGATGCACTTGCGTTCGGGTCCGTCCGACCGATCCTTATGGACGCCACCGCGACCCATTAACGCCACCCCGAGGCCCTGAGATCAGGCCTCGGCCTCCTCTTCTGCTTCGCCGTCTTCGTCCGCCTGCTCCAGCTCGGCCGGGTCAACCCAGCCCAGCATGATGCGTGCCGTCATGACCAAGTCCTGTGCCTCTTCCAGCGTCACGCCGAAAGGTTCCAGAACACCATCATCCTTGATGCGCTCGCCGTCGACCGTGGTCCAGCCACCGGCCAGTTCCCAGTCGGCGCAAGTGGCGAAGTCTTCCAGAGTCTTCACGTCATCCTTGGCCAGCGCCTCTACCATCTGGGGTGTGAGGCCTTCGAATTCAATAAGGCTATCCTCGACGCCCAACGCACGGGCTGCGTCCAGAGCCGCCTTGGCCTGTGCTTCCAGGAATTCACGGGCCCGGGTCTGCAATTCCTGAGCGGTGCCTTCGTCAACGCCGTCGATGACCAGAAGCTCGTCCAGCTCGACATAGGCCACCTCTTCGAGGTTGGTGAAGCCTTCGGACACCAGCAGTTGGGCAAAGAACTCGTCCAGATCCAGCGTCTCCATGAACAGCTGGGTGCGGGCTTCGAATTCCTTCTGACGACGTGCCGATTCTTCGGCCTCGGTCATGATGTCGATGTCCAGGTTGGTCAGTTGGCTGGCCAGACGCACGTTCTGACCGCGACGGCCGATTGCCAGCGACAGCTGTTCTTCGGGTACGACAACTTCGATCTTGCCAGCTTCTTCATCCAGAACCACCTTGGAGACTTCCGCGGGCTGCAGGGCGTTCACAAGGAAGGTCGGCTGATCTTCATTCCACGGGATGATGTCGATCTTTTCACCCTGCAGCTCGTTCACAACCGCCTGTACACGGCTGCCGCGCATACCAACGCAGGCACCGACAGGGTCGATCGAGCCGTCATAAGAGATCACGGCGATCTTGGCGCGCGAACCGGGGTCGCGGGCCACGGCCTTAACCTCGATGATGCCGTCATAAATCTCCGGCACTTCCATCTTGAACAGCTCGGCCATGAACTCCGGCGCGGTGCGCGACAGGAAGATCTGGTGGCCACGAACCTCGCGGCGCACTTCCTTGATGTAGGCGCGCACGCGATCATTCGGGCGATAGCTTTCGCGGCCGATCTTGTCATTGCGGCGCAGAACGGCCTCGGCACCGCCCAGATCGACGATGACATTGCCAAATTCTTCGCGCTTGACCGCACCGTTGATGATGGTGCCTGCGCGATCCTTGAACTCTTCGTACTGGCGATCACGTTCCGCTTCGCGGACCTTCTGCAGGATCACCTGCTTGGCCGATTGCGCCGCGATCCGGCCCATTTCAACCGGCGGCACTTCTTCGACGAAGACGTCACCGACCTCGGGGTTTTCCATGTACTGCTTGGCTTGTTCGACGGTGAACTCGGCCTGATAGTTTTCCAGCTCTTCATCCTCAACCACGGTGCGGACGCGGGTAAAGGTCGCCTTACCTGTCTTGCGGTCGATGCTGACACGGATGTCCATCTCGGCGCCGTAGCGGCTCTTGGCGGCACGGGCGAGCGATTCTTCCATCGCTTCGACAACCAGACCGGGGTCGATCATCTTTTCGCGGGCCACGGCCTCGGCGGTCTGCAGCAGCTCCAGCTGGTTGGCTGAGGTGATTGCCATCAGTTCGTCTCCTCTTCGGACCCTTCGGTCTCAATCTCGTCGAAAGCGTTTTCGTTTAAGGATCCAGCGTCTTTGCGCTGGCGCAGCATTTCCTTGATCAGGTCATCGGTCAAAACCAGCTTGGCATCGCTCAGCCAGTCGAATTGCAGACCGATGGTGATCGTCTCATCTCCCTCGGGGATATTAATCAGAACTTCATCCCCTTCGATCCCGGCCAGCTCACCCTTAAAGCGGCGGCGGCCGTCGATCAGTTCCGCGGTTTCAATCTTCGCTTCATACCCTTCGAAATTCTCAAAATCCTTGAGACGGGTCAGAGGGCGGTCGATACCAGGGCTGGACACCTCTAGCGTATAGGCGTCCAAAATCGGATCCTCGACATCCAACGTGGCGCTGACGGCGTTAGAAATCTCAGCGCAGTCATCCACTTCGATGCCACCATCGGGCTTGTCAGCCATGATCTGCAACGTGGTGGTCTTGCCGCTCATCAGGCGGATACGAACAAGCTCATACCCCAGATCCTCGATCACAGGGGTGATGATCTCGGCCAGTCGCCGGTCAATGGCAGCTTTGGCAATCAGGTCGTTTGTCATTCAGATCTCTACCCTTCAATCGGGCACAAAAAAACGGGCGCGCGGCCCGTCGTATTTTCCGGTGGAGCCTTGAACCAGAAGTCCAACGCGCCGCTGTTGCAACTGCATATACGCAGGCTTTCCCGAGTCTGCAACCCCCGGCGTGAAACGTGATCAGGTCAGGCCAGCCACCACCGTTCGGCGATGCGCCCATCGTCCAGCGCACGGCCCCCGATCTGGCGTGGCATACCCACCTGTCCAGCCACGGCCAGCGCCATGTCATCTTGGCTGGGGTGGTACCGCAGGCCGCGCTGATCCTTCAGGCCATCGCTGTCGGGCAGCGCTGCCACGTCCACGTAACCGTCGCGCAACGCCTCGGCCCGGACGCGGGCGTCAGGGATCACGATAACCTCAAGCGCATCGGCCCATCCGGCCTGTCCGTCCTTGTAGTGATCCGCCACCCGGCGGCCCAGAAAATGCCGATCATCCTCGGCCCGTTCGACCTTGTAGCACCCGGTTCCATTGGCGGTGCACAAAGGCGTCACGCCCTGCCCGTCCCTTGTGATGGCGAACCGGGTATCGGCCAGCAGGAAAGGCAGACCGGGATTGGCCTCGGTCAGTTCCAACCGCAGCGAATCTGCCGTCAGCGCCTCGGCCCGCCCGACCCGTTGCAGCACCGACACCACATCCGCAACATCCAGCGCCGCGCCGTCATGGAAAGTCACATTAGCCCGCAGATCAAAGCTCCAGACCCGCGCATCCGCATTCGTGTGCCACCCGGTCGCCAATTCGCCGCGCAAGGTGCCATCGGGCGCGATCTCGGTCAGAGTGTCAAAGACAGCCCCACGCGCAATCTGCTCCAAACTGTTATCACGCGGCACGGCCAGCCGCAGCGTTCCGCCCTTTTTAGGCGTATCCGCCAGCGAGGCCCCTGTGGCCGCCAGCAATGCCGCCGCAGCACCCGAGGCGAATAAGGCACGACGGTCCATCCGGGTCATGCGATGCCCTCCGCCACACGGTCCATGATGCGCACCAATTCGGCGCTGATGCCGGGTTCGGACAGGGCATGGCCTGCGTGGCGCACCATCTTCAGTTCCGCATTCGGCCAGCGTTCGGCCAAAGACCACGCGGCCTGCGGCGGGCAGATCATGTCATAGCGCCCCTGCACGATATGGCCGGGGATAAGGGCGATCCGGTCCATCTGATCCAGAATCTGCCCGTCTTTCTCAAGGAAAGCCCCATGGGTGAAATAGTGATTCTCAAGCCGCGCAAAGGCGCGCGCGTATTCTCCGGGGCTTTCCCCCGTAGACCCGTGCGAATGGATCGAGGCCAGCGCGTTCTCCCACGCTGACCAGGCCCGCGCATACAGGATTTCCGTCGCACGATCGCCCGAAAACAGGCGTTTGTGATAGGCACCTATGGTGTCGGTCAGTTCATCCTCGGTCAGCAAAGCGGTGAATTTCGCCCATTGCTCGGGCCAGAACTTGCCCGCGCCGCCGCCATAGAACCAATCCAGCTCGGCCTGCGTGGCCAGAAACACACCGCGCAGCACCAGCCGGTTCACCCGGTCCGGATGCGCCTGCGCATAGATCAGCGCCAGCGTCGCGCCCCAGCTGCCGCCAAACACCGTCCAGTCGTCGATATCCAGCAGCGTCCGCAGGCGTTCGATGTCATCCACCAGATCCCACGTCGTATTATCCACCACCGAGGCATGCGGCCGCGACCGGCCACACCCGCGCTGATCAAACAGAATCACCCGGAACACACGCGGATCGAAATACCGCCGCATCGCTGGGCTGCACCCGCCACCGGGGCCGCCATGGAGGATCACGACCGGCAGCCCTTCGGGATTGCCGCATTGCTCCATATAAATACGGTGCCCGTCGCCCACATCGACCATCCGCTGATCGAACGGGTCGATTGGCGGGTACAGATATTGAACTGCGCGCTTTTGGTCCGGGTACTTATCCATTAGGGCCCTATATAGTCTTTAAACGTAAAAGAGCACACGGAGACAGGAATGCAAGCGCATCCGAACACGGTGGACCCGTCCGAGATCGCAAAATTCGAGGCGATGGCCGCCGAATGGTGGGACCCCCATGGGAAATTCAAACCTCTGCACATGCTCAACCCGTGCCGTCTGGACTATATCACACAGCAGATTGCGGGTGAATTTGACCGTGATCTGACGACTGCGAAACCCTTCGAGGGCCTGCGCCTGCTGGATATCGGCTGCGGCGGCGGGCTGCTGAGCGAACCGATGGCGCGTCTGGGCGCGACGGTCGTGGGTGCAGACGCCGCCGAGGGCAACCTGCCCGTCGCCCGCATCCATGCCGAACAATCGGGGTTGGACATCGACTACCGCCACACCACCGCCGAGGCCATGGCCGCCGCGGGCGAGCAATTCGACGTGGTGCTGAACATGGAAGTGGTCGAGCACGTGACCGACCCCTTGGGTTTCCTTACAGCCTCGCAACAGTTGCTGAAACCGGCCGGGTTGCTGATCTGCTCGACCATCAACCGCAACCCGAAATCCTACGCTATGGCCATTTTCGGGGCCGAAGTCGTCATGCGCTGGCTGCCGCGCGGCACGCATGAATGGAACAAGTTCATCACACCCGATGAGCTGTTCGACCTGCTGCGTCAGGCCGGGCTGGAGCCGGTGGACCGCAAGGGTTTCGTCTTCAACCCGATCCTGTGGAGCTGGTCGATCTCGAACCGGGATTTGAGCGTGAACTATGTGACGGCGAGTGTGAAGCCTACCTGAGGCTACTCCCCCTCCAACTGCAACCGCAAATCCCGCAGTACGGGCAGCGTGCTGCGGACGCGCTCCAACCCCAGCTCTCCGACTACGCGGTTGATCAGCGGGGCAATCGACGAAATCGCCTGATCGCGCGCGCGACGACCGGCGGGACTGATGGCAACCATCTTGCGGCGGGCGTCGTCCCAGTCGGGGCGGATGTGGATGTATCCGGCCCATTCCAGCTTGGCCAATGTGTTGGTCATCGCCCCGCGAGTGACGTGGAACGTGCTGGCCAGTTGCGCCGGGCTGCGCTCATCGCCGACGAACACAAGATGGTTCAGGACCGAGAAATGCGAGATCTCCATACCCTTTGGCAGCACCCGGCTGAGCCGGTTGCGCAATAGCTGGTCGGCGGTCAGGATCTCGCTGAACAGCGTGACCGCAAGGGCATTGGTGTCGTTTGCCATGGTCCGATCTTGAGTCAGGGCCCATCGAAGGGCCGCAGGTGCGTCAGTGAGGGCACGCGGCGGCGCGCCTCTGACACAGAACTATCATCCAAATCGAAAATGTGAATGCCCGGATCAGTGCCTGCGTCGATGACTACCTCTCCCCACGGGGCAATGGCCATGGTATGGCCATGCGTATGTCGTGTTTTTCCGCGCGTTTTAGGGTGCGAACCCGTTTGCGCCGGAGCCAGCACCCAACAGCCGGTCTCAATCGCCCGAGCGCGCAGCAGCGATTCCCAATGCGCCTTGCCCGTGACCGGAGAAAACGCCGCCGGAACGGTCAGAATTCGCGCACCTGCCTGCGCCAAGGCAGCAAAGAGATGCGGAAAACGGATGTCATAGCAAATGGCCATACCGACCTTACCGAAATCGGTCTGCGCAATCACGGCCCGGTCGCCGGGGCGATAGTTCTTCGACTCGCGGAAGGTTTCAGTTTCCGAGACCTGCACGTCGAACATATGGATCTTGTCATAGCGCGCCACGATCTGCCCTCGCGGATCGATCATAAACGACCGGTTGGCAAAGCGCCCATCGGCGTCGTGCGTCTTGATCCCAAGCGAGCCGATCAACAACCACACGCCCAGCGCAGCAGCCTGTTCGCGCAAGCCCGCCAGCGTCTGGTCATCTTCTTCGTGCTGCAACACCTCGCGTTGCCGCGTGGTCGAGGTCGAGACGCAGTTCGTCACCTCGGGCGTCAGAATGAACAGCGCGCCCTGCGCGGCCGCCTCGGCCATCAGTGCGCGCACCATGTTCAGATTGTCAGACGGATCATCCGACGAGGTGATCTGCAGCAGCGCAGTCTTCATGCCGCCAGCAGGCGATCCAACTTGCCCTGACGGTCCAGCTCGTACAGATCATCACAGCCGCCCACGTGCTGGGTGCCGATGAAGATTTGCGGCACGGTGCGTTTGCCGCCGGCGCGCTTGATCATCTCGGGCTTGCGTTTGGGGTGCATGAAGACGTCAACCTCTTTGAATTCGACGCCTTTCTGCTTCAGCAGACGCTTGGCCGCATGGCAGAAGCCGCACAGAGGCGATGTGTAGATCTCAACCGGTTTCATAAATCATCCCTTCGGGTTTCGCGTAATCCTGCGCGAATTAGGCATCCTTGGCAACGCGCGCTAGGGTCAACACGAAAATATGATTTGCCCCTGCATCCATGCAGACACGCGCACAGGCCGCCAGCGTCGCACCCGAGGTCATCACGTCATCGACAAGCAGGACATCCCGACCCTGTATCCGGCTGATGCGCCTGGGATGGGGCGCGATGGCGTTTTCCAGCGTCTCGGCCCTTTGCGCGGCGGTTTTCCCGTCCAGAACCGGCGTTTTGACCCGGCGGGTCAGAAGATCGGGGCAGACCTCCAGCCCGGTTTGCTGGCCCAAATGCTGCGCCAACAGAGCGGATTGATTGTAGCGTCGCTTCAGCAATCGGGACCAATGCAAGGGCACCGGCACCACAAGCATGTCTTCGCGGAACAAATCCCGACCTGCCTCGGTCATCCAGCGCGCAGCGGGGCGCGCCAGTTCGGGCCGGTCCCCGTGTTTGAACGCCAAAATCAGTCCTCGCGCCTTGCCGTCATACAACAATGCCGACCGTCCATCCCGCCATGGCCGGGGCGTCTTCATGCAGTCATCGCATTCGATCCGGTACCCATCCGCCTCGCCCGGCAGAGGCAACCCGCAGCTTTCGCAGACGACCCCGCCGATGAACGGCGTGTCACGCCAGCACGCGCCGCAAAGGCCAAAGTCAGACTCGGTCAACTCGCCGCAGCCCATGCAACGCGGTGGATAGATCATCTGAAGGGCGGTTTGAATCCGCGGCCAGATGCGATACTTGCGCCTTATGAAACTGCCTGCTTCCAACGCACCCTCTCTGTTCGACCGCGAGGCCCTGACCCTGCATCGCGCCCGCACCCGGGACGAGGCCCTGTTCCTGCACCGCGCCGCCGTGGACGAGGTTCAGGATCGACTCAGCATGGTTAACAAAACCTTTACGGCCCCGGCTGTGGTGACGCCGTTTGCCCATATCTGGCGGGATGTGTTCCCAGAGGCACAGATCGTGGCCGATGATGAGGTGCTGGCCCTGGCCCCCGGTGCGCATGATCTGGTGATTCACGCAATGGCGCTGCACTGGGCCAACGACCCCGTAGGCCAGTTGATCCAATGCCATCGGGCGCTAAAGCCTGACGGGCTGCTGCTGGTGGTCTGTCTGGGCGGAGAAACCCTGCACGAGCTGCGCGCAGCATTGGGTCAGGCCGAGATCGAGGTCTCGGGCGGGCTCAGCCCACGCATCGCGCCGATGGGAGAGCTGCGTGATATGGGCGGCTTGCTGCAACGGGCCGGGCTGGCCCTGCCGGTGGCCGACACGGCGCGACTGACGGCCGAATACCGCGACCTGCGACATCTGATGCAGGATCTGCGCGTAATGGGCGAGACCAACAGCCTAACCGACCGCATCAGACGCCCCACTCGGCGACAGGTCTTTGACCGCGCCCAGCAGATATACGCCGAACACTTCGCAACCCCCCAAGGGCGGTTGAAAACCACCTATGAACTGATTTGCCTGACCGGCTGGTCCCCAGATGACAGTCAGCAAAAGCCCCTTCGCCCGGGATCGGCCCAAACCCGCCTTGCCGATGCATTGGGGACAAAAGAAGGCAAACTGTCCGATTGACGGCGGACCATTTCCGTTTATCTCAGCCCGGAACACGACGAATTCAGGAAACAATCCCATGTTTGACGCCACTCGACCCGCTCATGCCCCCGAAGACCACCCCAAGGTCAAAATGGGCCGCGTCGGCATCCTGCTGGCCAATCTGGGCACTCCGGACGATTACACCTATTGGCCAATGCGCCGATATCTGAACGAGTTTCTTTCGGACCAGCGCGTCATCGACTATCCGAAATGGAAATGGCAGCCGATCTTGCAGGGGATCATCCTCAGCAAGCGGCCCTTCAGTTCGGGCGAGGCCTACAAATCGATCTGGAATCACGAAAAAGGCGAAAGCCCGCTGATGACGATCACCAAGGATCAAACCGCCAAGATGCGCGATGCGATGCAAGCGCGCTATGGCGATCGGGTGATGGTCGATTTCTGTATGCGCTACGGCAATCCCTCGACCAAATCCAAAGTGCGCGAAATGGTGGCAGCGGGCTGTGACCGAATCCTGTTCTTCCCGCTCTATCCGCAATATGCGGGCGCCACGACCGCCACCGCCAATGACCAGTTCTTCCGCGCGTTGATGGAAGAAGCCTGGCAACCTGCGTCACGCACCGTGCCTGCCTATTTCGACGAACCCGCTTATATCGACGCGCTGGCCGGATCTGTGGAACAGGCTTACGCCGCGATGGAGACCAAGCCTGATATTCTGGTCTGCTCATATCACGGGATGCCGGACCGCTATTTGCAGCAGGGCGATCCCTATCACTGCCAATGTGCAAAAACCTCTCGCCTGCTGAAAGAACGGTTGGGCTGGGCGGATGATCAGCTTGTATCAACCTTCCAGTCGCGATTCGGGCCCGAGGAATGGTTGAAACCCTATACGGTCGATCACGTGGCGGACCTGGCACGTCAGGGGAAGAAAAACATCGCCGTGATCGCTCCGGCCTTTTCCGCCGATTGCATCGAAACGCTGGAAGAGATCAACGAAGAGATCAAGGAAAGCTTTGAAGAAGCCGGCGGCGAGAGCTTTACCTACATCCCCTGCCTCAATGACGACGACGCGCATATCGCAGCTCTTGGCAAGGTCATCGAAGACAATCTGAAGGGCTGGCTGGACTAAACCCGACCTGATCCCGCGCCTGCATGAGCGCATAAAAAAAGGCGGTGGAAAGCTCCACCGCCTTTTCTGTGTATTTCGCTCGTCGAATTAGCTTGCTGCAACAGCTGCGGCAACCACAACCAGCAGGACCAGCGGCAGGATGATGCCCTGCGACGAACCCTGAGTTTCTTCGACAACAACAGGTGCTTCAACAACCGGCTCTTCCAGGTTGCCAGCAAAAGCGGTCGATGCAGCAGCGGTCAGTGCAGCGGCGAGAACGAGTTTCTTCATATTAACCTCCAGAATAAGTACGGCTCCAACTAGCGAAACCGCACACCCAAGACTTACCTCGTATATTTTTCTAACCAGCTATCCGACTGGAATGCAAATGGAACTTGCGTCGCAAGCGGGTTCACGCGCGATTTTGTCGTCAAATTAGCAACACTTGCGTGCCAACATTGGCCATCGAAAACAACTCGGCAATATCTTCGTTGAAAAGACCGATGCAGCCATTGGATGATCTACGCCCGATTTTGCGCGTATCGTGGGTTCCATGAATGCGATAGTATTTCCAGCTTAGATATAAAGCGTGCGTTCCCAACGGGTTATCCGGACCCGGTGGAATATAGTCCGGCCATTCCGGGTTGCGTTTCTTCATCGACGGCGTCGGCGCCCAGCTTGGACCTTCGACTTTTCGGATCACGCTGGTGCGTCCCCGGCGGGTCAATTCCTCGGTCAAGGGCACTGAAGACGGATACAGTTTGTACACACTTTGATCTTCTGACCAATAATGTAGCGCCCGTGAGATGGTATCGACCAAAATTGCGCCGTTTCGAGTGTTGTCGAAATAGGGTTTCCAATCCAAAGCGCGGAAGCCAGAAATATTGCGGCGCACCTGAGGTTCGGGCTCTGGGGCCGGCCTTAGCGGATCACCGGGGATGTATTGCGCAATCGCAGGTGACGCCAGCGCCGCCGTGGCGGTCGTCAGAAATACGCGGCGACTTGTCGCCGGAATAGGTTTCTTGACCATATCGAGCGGTCCCTCTCTATACCAAATCTGAAAAACTGACGTATTTTATTGCCAGAATGCGTCTTTCGCAAACCAAACCGGCAAAATCACGCGAGAATCGGCTATTGCAGGTTTGCCCAACCACCTCGAGCGCGCTATGCCCTAGGACAACAGAAACATCAGGCCCACCATGACGCGTATTATTTCTTTATTGTTTGCTTGCCTCGTTGCTCTGGCAGCATGTACCCCCAGCAGCACGCCGACTTACGGTGCCGACGGGCGTCCTTTGCCGACTGTCTACAAGATTCGAGGCAATCCCGAAAAACTGCAATTCCGCATGCTTGATTCGGTCAACGCGCTGCGTCAGGCGTCGGGACTACAACCGGTTCAACTGAATGCGCAGCTGAACGCCGCTGCCGCGACCCACTCCAAGGACATGGCGCGTCAGAACCGGCCATGGCATTTCGGGTCCGACGGCTCTTCGCCAATCGACCGGGCGGCGCGTGTGGGATATTTCGGCACATTTCTGGGCGAGGCGATTTCCGAGACATTCGAAACCGAAACCGAAACGCTGGCCGCCTGGATGCAGGAACCGGGGCCACGCTCGGTTATTCTGGACCCAAAGGCCACACAAATGGGCTTTGCCTGGCATCAGGAGAATGGCGGGAAAATCTGGTGGACTCTGGAAATGGGGACCGGCGGCTGACCACAGCCACTTAAATAAGAAGCCCCCAATATTCGGGGGCTTTTCTTTTTCAATCAGACGATTAAGCCGCCTGCATGGATTGCGCTTCGGTCAAAATCGCATAGAGCTTGACTGGATCGGGATTGGCCCGCAGCTTGGCGCAAACCGAGGTATCGCGCAGCGTCCGAGATACCAGCGCCAGTGCCTTCAGGTGATCCACTCCCGCCTCTTCGGGGGCGAACAATGCAAAAGCGATATCAACAGGCTGCCGGTCTACCGACCCAAAATCAATCGGCTTTTCCAGCATGACAAACACGCCCGAGACATCCTGTAGCTCGGTCAGCCGCGCATGAGGCAGAGCAACGCCATGGCCCACGCCTGTGGGCCCAAGGCTTTCACGCTCCAGAAGCGCATCCACAACGACCTGCGCGTCCAGACCCAGTGTCGCAGCCGCAACATCGCCGATTTCCTGAAACAACCGCTTCTTGCTGGATGCGGCGGATAACACACGCACTGCTTCGGGCTTCAGAATGCTCGAAAGCTCCATGATAACGCTCCATGACGATGCCCCCACTGGCGCAGGGGCACGTCTTTCTAATCTTGCCTGTTACGGATCAATCCAGCCGATGTTTCCGTCTTCCCGACGATACACGACATTCAATCCATCCTTGTTCTCATTCCGGAACACCAGCACCGGGGCACCAGCCAGTTCCATCTGCATAACGGCTTCACCAACACTCAGCGATGGGATCTTGGTTTCCATCTCAGCCACGATCATCGGCTGCAGAGTTTCAGGCTCATCCGCCGACTCAGATTCGTCAGAGGCGAGGATATAAGAGGAAGCTCCAAAGAGTTCAACCGGCTCGGACCGATCCTTGTGATGGTCCTTGAGACGGCGTTTGTATCGGCGCAATTGTGTTTCCATCTTGTCACAGCACCCCTCGAATGCTGCGTAAATCTCGGTTGCGTGGGCTTTGGCCTGCGCCGTCAGGCCGGTGGAAAGATGTACGGTGGTCTCGCACACATATTCATGCGCAGAACGGGAAAAGACGACATTGGCGTCGGTCGGTCGCTGGGCGTATTTGCCCACCACCTCGCCAAGTTCGGTCTGCACATGGGTCTGAAGTGCTTCGCCGATGTCGATCTGTTTTCCGCTGATTTGGTAACGCATGTGATCTCCTTCACAATTCACACCCATTTAGACGCTGTGAAATACAACGCGCTTTTTTTTATCGGGTGGGGGGTATCGACATGTTCCGCGGTAGCCGGAACTTGATCCCTTCGAAGAAGGGGCATCGTGATCCAGACTGGAACCGAGGAAATGCCATGCCCCAATTGAGGCAAGAGACGGAGGAAGAGTCAATCAAAACAGGCGTGTATATACGAGATTTCCGCCATGCATCCGGCGCAATACCACGCAAACCTATGAAATACGGAAGTTTTCGCCCAGATAGACGCGGCGCACGTTTTCGTTTTCGACTACTTCGTCCGGCGTTCCGGACATAAGTACCTGACCATCATGCAGAATATAGGCGCGATCTACGATCTCGAGCGTCTCGCGCACGTTGTGATCAGTGATCAGAACACCGATCCCGCGCTTTTTCAGATCGGCCACAAGGTGACGGATATCGCCCACGCTGATCGGGTCCACACCGGCAAAAGGTTCGTCCAGCAGCAAATACTTGGGGTCAGCCGCCAGACAACGCGCGATCTCGACCCGGCGCCGTTCGCCACCAGACAGGGCCAGCGCAGGCGCGCGACGCAGATGTTCGATCGAGAAATCGGACAACAGCTCTTCCAGCCGTTCCTTGCGGCGATGCGCGTGTCTTACGGTGATATCCAGCACGGCAGATATGTTTTCTTCAACGCTCATACCCCGGAAAATCGACATTTCCTGCGGCAGATACCCAATACCAAGCCGTGCACGGCGGTACATGGGCAGGGTCGTCACCACCTGACCGTCGATGGTCACGGTTCCAGCCTCGGGAAAAACCAGCCCAGCCACGGAATAAAAGGTCGTGGTCTTGCCCGACCCGTTGGGGCCCAACAGCGCCACAACCTCGGACCGGCCCAATGTCATCGAGACATCGCGGATAACCGTTTTCTTCCGGTAGGATTTGCGCAGCTTTTCGATCCTGAGCCCCGATGTGCCCTCGGTCACGCTCAGACTGGGTCGCGCCATCAGTTGGCCCCCTGCTGAAGGATCGTCTTGACGTTGCCCGTCACCGTTGCCGACCCAGAGGTCAGGTTTGCATTCATCTGATCGCCGCTGATCGTGCTGGGGCCCTGGGTCAGCAGAACGTTACCGCGCATGACGATCTGGCCCGAGTCGATGGTATATTCCGCCCAATCCCCTTCCGCCGCATCGGGCGGGCTGACCAGAACAACGTCTTCCGTGGCCTCCATCCGCTCGATACCCGAGCGGTCCTCATTGTAGATCACTAGTACCCGACCCGCAGTCAGCCGCATTTCTCCCTGGATGACGATCACGTTGCCCACGAACTCGGCCGAGCCGTCCTCCTGGTTCACGTTCAGCGATTCCGATGTCACCTCGACCGGCAGGCTGGGGTCTGCCTTGACGGCACCAAACGCGACCTGGGTTCCCTGCGCCGCAGCCAGATTGGCACCGGCCAGCAAAGAGACGGTAAGAAGGACAGTACGAAAATCGAACACAGCTTATCTTTCTGCTTATTGCGGCTGGTATATCAGCTTCACGCCATCTGTAAAAAGAATATGGACCGGACCGTCCTTTTTTTCCGCCCCGAATGTCATACGACCGGCCGAGAAATCGCCGATCGCGCCGGTTCCGTCAATCTGACCCGGCGTATCACCCCGAATTTCGTCCAAGGCCGTGTTCAGGTGATCAGTTGTCACCCGAATACCGTCGGTCGTGGTAATCACGACATCTCCCACGAAGGTTGCCGTGTTCTTGTCAGGGCGGATCGTGCCCGAATTGGAATCCAGCGTGATGATACCGCCATTCAAAAGCCCCAGCCTGCCCTGAAACTCGGATGCCGTGGGCACAGAGTTCTCGGTTCCTTGCGTGGCTTGCGTGGCTTCGATCAGTACCTCTTCG
This sequence comes from Ruegeria sp. N8, assembly GCF_056531325.1. NCBI lineage: Bacteria > Pseudomonadati > Pseudomonadota > Alphaproteobacteria > Rhodobacterales > Roseobacteraceae > Ruegeria > Ruegeria sp. N8. The sequence goes on from NZ_JBQFLQ010000004.1 coordinate 44,709, forward strand.
CCCTTGCGCGTGGTGCCACGGTAGCTGGGATTGGTGACCACCTGATCGGCCAGACGTTCCTCGATATCGCGTTGGGTGAAGGGGACCGTCACGTCGGTTTCGATGCTGCGCGACAGCAGGAACACGGTGGACAACAGCACAATGGCCGCCAGCGGCAGGACCACCTTCAAGAACTGCACCATCCGAGAGTGGCTGTCCACGGCCCCGCCCTCTTATCCCAGCCCGACGCGCAGGCAATCGTGAATGTGCAGCAGACCCAGCGCGGGGCCGTCCGTATCCGGTTCGACCACAAACAACGAGGTGATCTTGCGGTCATTCATGATCGCCACGGCTTCTTCAGCCAATGCATCGGGTCCGATTGTCGTCGGGTTCTCGGTCATCACCTGCGCGGCTGTTTTGGACAGCAAACCATCCATGTGACGGCGCAGGTCCCCATCGGTGATAATCCCCGAAAGCTGGCCACCGCTTTCTGTCACGCCCGCGACGCCGAACCCTTTCTGGCTGATCTCTATCAGCGCATCGCTCATGGCGACATCGGATGCCAGCAGGGGCAGGGCCTCGCCCGTATGCATCAGGTCACGCACCGTGCTGAGCCGCGCACCCAGCTTGCCTCCGGGGTGGAAAGCACGGAAATCCTCGGGCTTGAAATCGCGATGTTTCATCAGCGCGATCGCCAGCGCGTCGCCCATCGCCAATGTCAGCGTGGTCGAGATCGAGGGCACCATGCCAAACCCACATGCCTCGCCCATCGAGGGGATCAGCAAGTGCACATCCGCCTGTTTCATCAGCGTGCTTTCAGGCTTGCTGGACAGGCCGATCAGCGGAATCCCAAACCGGCGGGTAAAGGCCAGCAAGTTTGCCAGTTCCGGCGCTTCGCCAGAATTCGAAATAGCCAGAACAACGTCGCCCTTGGACACCATGCCCAGATCGCCATGGCTGGCCTCGGCAGGGTGAACGAAATAGGCGGGCGTGCCGGTGCTGGCCAAAGTTGCCGCGATTTTGTGGCCGATATGACCTGATTTGCCGATGCCGCTGATGATAATGCGGCCTGTGGCTTGCAGGATCAGCTGCACGGCCTCGGCAAAGTCTTCGTTCAGGCTGTCGGCCAGCACGTCCAGCGCGCGGGCTTCGTCGGTGATCACCTGTCGGGCGGTTTTCAGGAAGGCGTCTGTATCGGTCATGAGTGCGCAAAAATATCCGTTTCGGGCCAACCGGCGAGGTCAAGCTTCGCTCGCATCGGCAAGAAGTCAAAACAGGCCTGGGCCATTTCCGTCCGGCCTTCGCGGGCCAGCCGACCGTCCAGCGCCTCGCGCAGACGGTGCAGATACAAAACGTCCGAAGCCGCATAGTCCAGCTGCGCCTCTGTCAGGGTTTCGGCACCCCAATCGCTCATCTGTTGCTGTTTCGAGATATCGACCCCGATCAGTTCCTGGCACAGGTTTTTCAGCCCGTGGCGGTCGGTATAGGTGCGCACCAAACGGCTGGCGATCTTGGTGCAATAGACAGGTGCGGCCAGCGCACCAAAGGCGTGATACATCGCGGCGATATCGAAGCGACCGAAATGGAACAGCTTCAGTACGTCGGGGTTTTCCAGCATCGCGCACAGGTTTGGGGCCTCGGTCTGACCTTTGGCGACCTGCACAATATGGCTGTTGCCATCGCCGCCCGACATCTGGATCACACACAGACGGTCGCGATGCGGGTTAAGCCCCATGGTTTCGCAGTCGATGGCCACGACAGGGCCAAGGTCCAACCCGTCCGGCAGGTCGTTTTGATAAAGATGGTTCGCCACGGGGTCTTCCTTTGTGCGGTATCGCCCCCGAGATAGGCGGTTTGGCCCGTGAACTCAACGCCATCCATAGAATGCAATCAAGATACGCGATTCTTGACCATCCGAAACTGGGCTGGGAAAACCAACCAAGTATCCGTTTCCACTGGAAAGGACCGCCCGGCCCATGCTGAGCATCTTGCGAAACCGCGTTTACCGCCACCTGTTGGCCGCCCAGATAGTGGCGCTGACCGGCACCGGTTTGGCGACGGTTGCGCTAGGGCTTCTGGCATTTGATCTTGCAGGTAATGCTGCAGGCATGGTGCTGGGCACGGCGCTGACGATCAAGATGGTCGCCTATGTGCTGGTCGCGCCCATTGCTGCCGCCGTGGCCGAGCGGCTCGATCGCCGCAAAATGCTGGTGGTGTTGGATCTGGTCCGTGCGGCTGTGGCTGTCTGCTTGCCCTTCGTGACCGAGATCTGGCAGGTCTATGTGCTGATTTTTGTCCTGCAATCGGCCTCGGCCGGGTTCACGCCCGCGTTTCAGGCCACAATACCGGATGTGCTGACGGATGAGCACGACTATACAAAAGCCCTGTCGCTGTCCCGGCTGGCCTATGATCTGGAGAGCGTCGTAAGCCCACTGCTTGCCGCTGCTTTGCTGACGATTGTCAGTTTTGACAGCCTGTTCTGGGGCACTGGGGTTGGTTTTGTCGCCTCGGCCCTGCTGGTGGTTTCGGTCGTCCTGCCCTCGCCCAAACCCAAACAACCCCGCGGTATCTTTGACCGCACCACCCGCGGCCTGCGCATTTATTTGGCCACACCACGCCTCAGGGGGTTGCTGGCGCTGAACTGGACGGCTGCAGCCCTCAGCGCGACGGTTATTGTCAACACGGTGGTTATCGTGCGCGGCGATCTAGGACTGTCGGAAAGCGCAGTGGCAACGGCTCTGGCCGGGTTCGGAGGCGGTTCGATGCTGGCCGCTTTTGCCCTGCCCGCCCTGTTAGAGAAACTGCGGGACCGCGACGTCATGCTGACCGGCGCGAGCTTTGGCACGTTGTCGATGGCCGTGGCCGCCGCGATGTCGGCGCTGTCACTGATCTCGCTGCCCGGCCTCGCGCTGATCTGGGCCTGCGTCGGGTTTGGCTATTCGGCAACGCTGACCCCGGCAGGCCGCTTACTGACCCGCTCGGCCCCGCCTGAGGATCGCCCTGCGCTTTTCGCCGCGCAATTCACACTGTCGCATCTATGCTGGTTGGTGCTCTATCCCCTTGCGGGCTGGCTGATGACAGACAAGGGCACAACCCAAACCTTTGCCTGGATGACCTTTGCGGCGGCCTGGGGGATCGGGTTTATGGGCTTTCTGTGGCCCCGGTCCCTGACCCGTGCGCCCCATAACAAGCCTTGAGCCTCTGCCCGCCCTTGCACTACATCTGGCGTCATGGATCAACTGGACCGCCGCATCATCGCCGCCCTGCAACACAATGCCCGCGAGTCGACCACCAAGATCGCGGCCAAGCTGGGCGTAGCCCGCACCACCGTGCACGAGCGGATCAACCGCATGGAAGAGCGCGGCGTGATCGCGGGTTACTCCGTCGTACTGACTACACCCGAAGACAGCCCCCGCGTACAGGTCGTTGTCCTGCTGGAGGTGCAGCAAAAGGAAACCACGCGCATCATCAAGCGGCTCGAGGCCTACCCCGAGGTCAAACTGTGCCTGTCCATTAACGGAGAGTTCGACCTGTTGCTATCCGCCGAAGCCCCAAGATTGGAAGATTTGGACATTCTGGTGGATGAGCTGGCCAAAATCCCCGGCGTTCTGCGCACCAATACCAGCGTCGTGTTCGGGCGGCGGATTGATCGAATCTGATTGGCCGATAACCCTCTGTAAACCTAAGCAGGACTAGCTTGGCCGGGACTGATCAGAATCCCGGACCGGCAGAATGCCCCATCGTTTCATCTCAGGACTGGTTGTCGCGCTTTTCGTCGCGCAATCGCTAGCCGCCGCGCCAGATGCCCGCACTGCCGGGATCTGCGACCATGCCGCCCGACGCGCGGCACAGGCGCATGACGTGCCGCTGGACGTGCTGCGCGCCATATCGCGGGTCGAAACAGGCCGTGCGGTGGACGGCCAGCTTGCCCCATGGCCTTGGACCATCAATGTTGAGGGCAAGGGGTTCTGGTTTACTTCGGAATACGAGGCGAAAACCTATCTTTTCAACATCTTCAAAGCAGGCAAACGCAGCTTTGATGTCGGCTGCTTTCAGATCAACTACCGGTGGCACGGTAAGGCTTTTCGGTCGATCGACGCGATGTTCGACCCACTCGAAAACGCACAATACGCCGCCCGGTTCCTGAAAAAACTGCATGCCGAGCTTGGGTCATGGACCGCTGCCGCCGGGGCCTATCACTCGCGCACGCCGGATCTGGCACAGGCCTATTCTGGCCGATTCCGGCGCGTTCTGGCCGGGTTAGAGCAGGTTATCGACACGCCTCTGGCGGCGCGAGACCCGTTCACCGGGGCGGCTGCGCCGCTGATCCCGCAGGACACCGACCAAACGCGCGGCACTGCACTTGGCTCGCTGGTTCCTGCGACCGGAACCGCCACCGCCTTCATCCCATTCAACTAGGAGGGTCGCGTGCCCAAGATCGACCCTCGTTCCCTGTTCTCGCCCACCGTCCTGCTGGCGCTGGCGCTGATGACGGTCATCGTGATGATGATCCTGCCGATGCCCGCCTGGGTGCTGGATGTAGGTCTGGCGGCGTCTTTCGCGCTGGCGATCCTGATCTTCACTCTGACCCTGTTCATCGAACGGCCATTGGATTTCTCATCCTTCCCCACGATCCTGCTGGCCTCACTGATGCTGCGGCTGTCGCTGAACGTGTCGTCAACCAAGCTGATCATCGGTCAGGGGCACACCGGCCCCAGCGCCGCCGGGGACGTGATCGAGGGATTCGCCAATTTCGTCATGGGCGGCAGCATCTTTCTGGGGCTGGTGGTGTTCGGCGTACTGCTGATCGTGAACTTCATGGTCATCACCAAGGGCGCTGCCCGCATGGCCGAGGTCGGTGCGCGCTTTGCCCTGGACGGAATGCCGGGCAAACAGCTGGCCATTGACAGCGACATGTCCGCCGGAGCCATCGACCACCAGCAAGCCAAGGAACGGCGCGAGCGCGAACAGCAAGAGACGACATTCTTCGGCTCGCTCGACGGTGCTTCGAAATTCGTCAAAGGCGATGCGGTTGCTGGTCTGCTGATCACACTGCTGAACCTCGTGATGGGCCTGATCATGGGAGTGATTGTGCATGGGATGCCGATATCCTCGGCGTTTGAAACCTATGCCATCCTGACCGTGGGCGACGGGTTGGTGTCGCAAATCCCAGCCGTGATCATCTCGATCGCTTCGGCGCTGCTGCTGGCGCGTGGCGGTACGCAGGGGGCCACGGACAACGCTATTTTCTCACAACTGGGGAAGCATCCGGCGGCGCTGGGGACGGTAGCGATGTTGATGGTGCTGTTTGCTTTGGTGCCGGGTCTGCCCTTCCTGCCCTTCATCCTTGGGGCAGGTGTACTAGGCTATGCGGCCTACAGCGTGCACCGCAAACAAAAGGCCGAGGCCGACGCCGCCATCAGCCCAGCGACCACCGACGACACGCCGGTTTCTCAGGCGATTGGAGACATTCTGGATCTGGACGACGTGCATCTGGAATTTGCGCCGGATCTGGTCAGCATGGTGCTGAACCCCGGCACCGGGTTGGATGCCCGGATCGCCAATATGCGGACCTATGTGGCCTCGACCTTTGGTCTGATCCTGCCAGACATCCGCCTGACCGACCGCGCCGATCTGCCCATGGGCACATATGTGGTCAAGGTCCACGGGGTTGAACAGGCGCGTGGCGAGTTGAACCCTGATCTGGTGCTGGCGCTGGTGCAGGACGACCGTGATTTGCTACCCGACGGCACCGACGTGACCGAACCCGTCTATGGCGCCCCTGCCCGCTGGATTCTGCCCAAAGATCAAGAGGCTGCGGCGATGAGCGGGGCCACCATCGTCTCGCCCCCCGAGATCCTCGCCACGCACCTGCTTGAGATCATCAAACAGAACTTCTCGCGCCTGCTGACATTGAAATCTCTGCGCCGGCTGCTGGCCGAGATGACCAAGCTCAGCGATCCCATCCGGGCCGAGGCCAACCGCAAGCTGCTGGACGAGTTGATCCCCGACAAAGTGCCGATCGACACGCTACATGCGGTGTTGCGGCTGCTGCTGGATGAGCGTGTTTCGATCCGCAACATGGCCCTGATCTTGGAAAGCGTGGCCGAGGTGCGCCTGACCACGACACAGCCTGAAGGTATCTGCGAACTGGTCCGTCAGCGCTTGGGCTTCCAACTGGTGGCCGAGATGAAGCGCGAGGATGGCTCGATCCCACTTATCCAACTGGCCCCGGAATGGGAGGATACGTTTTCGACCTACCAGATCGACGCGCCAAATGCGGGGCTGGACGTCGCGCTGCCGCCGAACCTGTTCAACAAACTAGCCGATGGAGTCGTTAACACGGTGTCACAATCGGCCGATCATGGGCTGTTTCCGGCGGTTGTGACTTCGACCCGGCGACGGCGATTGTTGCGCACGATCATGCACGCGCGCGGCGTCGCGAACCCGGTCCTCTCGTTCGAGGAAATCGGACTGGAAGCACGCCCTGCCCTGGTCGGAACGGTGCCCGCGTGATCGCCCTGCCGCCCGAGCTTCTACCCCAATTGGGGGATGGGCTGTGGCACCTCTTTGCCGTCTTACTGCGTGTCTCTGCACTGGTTTCTCTGCTGCCCGCATTTGGCGAGCGCAGCATTCCGACCCGCGTGAAACTGGGCATCTCGGTGGCGTTCACACTGATCATCCTGCCTGCCACCCCGGCACCAATCCCGTCCCCCGGCCTACTGCCGATGGTACGGCTTATCGTGACCGAGATATTGGTCGGCGTGGCACTGGGGCTGGGGTTGCGACTTTTCGTGCTGGCCCTGCAAACCGCCGGCTCTATCGCCGCGCAAGCGACCTCTCTGTCCCAGATCCTGGGTGGCGCGGCCGCTGACCCGGTTCCGGCTATGGGCTACATGCTCACCCTGGCCGGCCTGACCCTGGCTGTATTGCTGGGGCTGCATGTTCACGTCGCGCAATTCCTGATCCTAAGCTACACGCTGTTTCCGATGGGCGTGGCCCCGGCAGCCTCGGACCTGTCGGAATGGGGCGTGCAGCGGATCGCGCGCAGTTTCAGCCTTGCGTTCAGCCTCGCCATGCCCTTCGTCATCGCATCATTGATCTATAACCTCGCGCTTGGCGTGATCAACCGAGCCATGCCACAGCTTATGGTGGCTTTTGTCGGCGCCCCCGCGATTACCTTTGCCGGTCTGTTCCTGTTGTTTGCCGGCACGCCTTTGATTTTGTCGGTCTGGGCCGACGCGCTGTTTTCCTTCATCGTCAACCCGGTCGGAGCCAGCAGATGAGCAGTGATGACGACAGTGACAAGTCATTCGAGCCAACGCCACAGAAGCTTCAGAAAGCACGCGAGAAGGGCGAAGTTGCCAAGTCTAACGACCTGTCGGTTGTCGCGGCCTATTCGGGGTTACTGGTGGCTCTGCTGTCCGCAGGCAGTTATGGCGTCCAGCAAATGGGGACACTGTTTGTCGTTCTGGTCGATCAAGCCAGCGACTTGTCAGAATTGTTGATCGAGGGTCCAGCCGTCAATCCGGTCGCTGGGCTACTACAAACCGCTCTGGTGGCGATGTCCATCCTGTTCGCCTTGCCCGCCGCGGCCGTATTGCTCAGCCTGATTGCCCAGCGGGCCCTGATTTTTGCGCCCAGCAAGCTGAAGCCCAAACTCTCGCGTATTTCGATCCCATCCAACGCCAAGAACAAGTTCGGGCGTGGCGGTCTGTTCGAATTTGCCAAGAGCTTTGTGAAACTGGTGATCTATGGAACGTGCCTGGCCCTGTTTCTGCGCGCCAATCTGGACCAGATCCTGTCAGCCAGCGCGGCACCGGCCAAGGCATCTTTGCTTTTGATGATGAATTTGTTGTTTCGGTTCCTGTTTATCGTCGTCGCCGTGGCTCTCGCGATCGGAGCGGTGGATTACCTTTGGCAATATGCCGAGCATATCCGCAAAAACCGGATGTCACGCAAAGAAATTCAGGACGAAACCAAGGACGCCGAGGGCGATCCGCATGTCAAACAGCAGCGCCGCCAGCGCGCGCAAGAGATCGCGACAAATCAGATGATGGCGGACGTGCCCAAGGCAGATGTGGTTGTTGTCAACCCAACCCATTTTGCAGTCGCGCTAAAGTGGTCGCGGGCCGCCGGCTCGGCCCCGGTCTGTGTTGCCAAGGGCGTGGACGAGGTGGCAGCCGCCATTCGATCGGCGGCTGGAACAGCGGGCGTTCCAATACACTCGGACCCGCCAACCGCGCGCGCGCTGCACGCGACCGTCGAGATCGGGCAGGAGATTGCAGAGGAACATTATAAACCCGTCGCTGCGGCTATTCGGTTTGCCGAGGCAATGCGCAAAAAAGCAAAAGGGCAGATTTGATGAAACGCCAAAAGCTTTCAAACTTGCAAATAGCCACAGACGCACTTTTCCAGAAAGAGCATCAAGCCCTGGCACCCATCTTGCAGGCCGAGATCCGTATCCAAAACCAGCTGGCACGATTGGACGGTCAAGTTCGGCAAACGCGCCGGGATACCAACGACACCGAAGGATATCGTGTCACCGGAACAGATATCCTGTGGCATGGGTGGGAATCCAATACCCGTCGTCAGTTGAACATGGAACTGGCGCGGGTGAGATCGCAAAAGCTTGCAGCTCTGGACGCGTTGCGATCCGCGTTTGGGCGCCAGCAGGCGGTTACCCGGCTGTCTGATATCGAAACGGAAAACCGACGCCGCGCTTTGCAGAAGAAACAGATACCTTAATGCGCTCAGGCATCCTGCCGGTTCACGCTCAGGATCATCACGTTCGAGATTTCCTTGCCCAGGTCTTTCTGCGCCACTTCCAACAAGGACTTACGCAGCGTGTCCAGATTTTCCGAAGTGGTGAAATTGCCGTCAAACCCACCTGTGTTCGCGTGATCGAACAGAACTTGCAGGAAGCGGTCGCGCAATTTCGGCTCTATGGCATAGAAAGTGTCGGTCATGCCCGGTTTAGCCTCAAGGCTAACGGACATCGTTACCATGGCCGAAATGCGCTCGGCTTCAACAACTGGTATCACAAACTGTTTGGTCAGTTTCAGATATTCCACATCGCTGCTCTTGTCGTCTTTCTCCGACGTTTTGAACTTCGGTTTGGGTTTCTCATCTTTGGCCTTTTTGTCCTTGGGCTCCTTTTCCGCGGACGCATATTCCTTGCCCTCTTGTGCGGGCGCGTCGGATGGGGCCAGGAAAAGCCCGGCCCCGACACCTACGCCAAGGCCTGCCAACAGAAACAAAACGGGGATCAGTTTTTTCATCAATCAACCCTCAAAACGGTAGAAGAGTGTCTAGAACCTGCTGCCCATAGCGCGGCTGCTGCACATCGGTAATCTGACCGCGCCCCCCATAGGACACCCGCGCAGAGGCAATCTTGTCATACGTGATTTCGTTCTGGCGCGAGATATCCTGCGGGCGCACATAGCCGGTTACCAGCAGCTCGCGCAGTTCGAAATTCACCCGTAATTCCTGCGAACCCGAGATCGCCAATACGCCATTGGGCAGCACATCAATCACGGTTGCTGCAACGCGCAGCGTCAGTTTCTCTTTGCGCTTTACCGACCCTTTGCCGCGACTGTTGGAGGCTGAATCAATCGACACCGCCTCATCCAAAGAGGCGCCTTCGGGCAGTTGCTCTGCCGCTCTTTGCGGCAGCCCGAACAGACCGGGCACCGAAAGGCTTTCGGATCCCGCGCGGGACCGGTTGGTGTCGTTGGAAATCTCGGCTTTTTCATCCAGCTCGATCACGACCGTCAGGATATCGCCTTTCTTGATCGCCCGCTGATCGCCCAGCAGCGATTGCTGCCCACCCGTCCACAGCGACGATTGATCGACCGCGCGTTGGGGCTGCGTATGCAGCGGCAGACCGGGCCATAGCATGGCGACATGTTCGGGCGAATCCTCATTGGGTGTGAAGCTGGGGGGTTTACCCAGGTGATCGACGCGGCCACAGGCGGTCAGAACCAACGCGCCCAGTAGGAGTGATTTGGTATATACTGGCATCATTTTACCTCGATTTGTCCGTCGGTTCGGATAAAGCCGGTCACGGTGGTTCGCGACGACAGGTTCATCACCCGAATGCGATCGCCGACTGCCCCGCGACCCAACGCGCGCCCTTCGGCAGTGATCGACAGCGGCTGGCGATCAAAAATCAGAACCACCAGATCATTGCGGTCGACGATTGCGGGCGGTCCGAAGTCACCCACGCGAATAGGGCGGCCGGGATAGAGCGCCACGCGTGCCTCCTGCCCAACCAGCACGTCCGGGTTGGAAATCGCGCCGGGTATGTCCTGTTCCTTGGTGGCCAGATCAGTGGGCGCGATGATCTCTTTCGCGCGGATCGTACGGATCGGGACCACAATATCGGCCATCGCCGCGCAAGGTCCTGCCATCACAAGTGTTAAAAACAGCACCCGCATCAACGCACCTGTGTGGTTGCGCCCATCATCTGATCGACGGCCGAGATCACCTTGGCGTTCATCTCGTATCCCCGCTGGGCTTCGATCAGTTCGGTGACCTCGCGCACGGCGTCGACGGAACTGTCCTCAAGATAGCCCTGTCGCAGCGTGCCCAGGCCATCCTCGCCCGGAGATCCGACAACTGGTGCGCCCGAAGCTTCGGTTTCTTTGAACAGGTTGCTGCCGATGGCCTCTAAGCCTTTGGCATTTGAAAAACTTGCCAGGGCGAATTCACCCAGCAACTGCCCTTCGGCGGCATCGTCGAAATAGGCATAGACCTCGCCCGCTGCGTTGATTGAGATTGAGCGCGCGTCGTCGGGGATTGTAATCTCGGGCGCAACGGCGAACCCGTCCGAGGTGACAATCAGACCCTCGGCAGATCGCTTCAGGCTTCCGTCGCGGGTAAAGGCGGACTGACCGTTGGGCAACGTCACCTCCAGATAGCCACGCCCTTCGATCGCCACATCCAGATCGCTGCCCGTCGCCGACAACGCACCTTGCGCAAGTTGCACCGTTACGGCAGCGGGTCGGACGCCAAGCCCCAACTGAATACCCGTCGGCAAAACCGTGCCGTCATTGGCATTCACCGACCCGGCCCGCGCCATCTGCTGATAGTGCAGATCGGCAAATTCAGCCCGCCGCGCGTTGTAGCCGGTGGTGTTCATATTCGCGAGGTTATTCGAGATCGTCTCAACCCGCATCTGCTGCGCGGTCATACCCGTCGCTGCGATTTTCAATGCCCGCATGTCAAATCCTCCGTTCTAAAGTCAGCGCATCAGCGCCTTGAGCGCGCCACGCACCCGTTCGTCTTCGGTTTCAAGAAAGCTCTGGCCCAGCTCATAGGCGCGCTGGATTTCGACCAGCCGTGTCACCTGTTCGATCGCGTTGACGTTGGACCCTTCGAGAAAGCGATGAACGATCACCGGCTCTTCGATCGGCACTACGTCGCCTTCGCTACGGAACTGCGTGCTACCTTCGCGCACCAGGGTCTTGGGATCTTCGACCCGATAGACACCAAGCTGCCCCAGCAATTGCCCCTCAATACTGAGTGTGCCGTCGCTGCCCACGTCGATCGAGGCCGCGTCGGGGGCTACAAAAACCGGCGCGCCGTTGCTATCCAGCACACGGTGGCCATCCATCGTGACCAAATATCCCTCGGCGCTTGGCGAGAACGCCCCTGCCCGTGTCAATCGATTGCCGGCCGGAGTTTCGACCATGAAGAATCCATCGCCTTCGATGGCGAAATCAAAATCGCCTCCAGTCTCAGTCAGAACCCCTTGCTGCAATGACGTGTTGCGCACCTCGGCCCGCGCCATTGACAAGGACGGATTGCCGGGCATGTCGCGCACGAATTCGGAAAACACCAAGCCTTGCGCGCGGTATCCGGTGGTGTTGGCATTTGCGATATTGTTCGCCACCAGCCGCATTTCGTTCATCAGCCCCGACTGGCGGGACAAGGTGGTATAGGCGGTATCCATCAGCGACCTCCGGCGATCAGCGGGACGAGGGTTGTGGTGAAAAACGTCACCAGCGTCTGGGTCATGAACCCCATGGAAATCCAGAACACGATGACGATGGCGATCAGCTTGGGCACGAAGGTCAGCGTCATCTCCTGCACCGAGGTCAGCGCCTGGAACAGGCCCACGATCAGGCCCGAAACCAGCGCCACAGCCAGGATCGGGACCGAGGTGATCACCGCGACCCACAGCGCCTGACGCACGATGTCATAGAACAGACCTTCGCTGAGCATCGCGTCAGACCGGCATCCGCAGGATTTCCTGATAGGCCTCGACCACTTTGTTGCGCACGACCACGGCCGTCTCGACCGCCAGTTCGGTCTGCGCCAGCGCCTGCACCAGCGCGTGCGGATCAGCCTGGCCGGTCATCGCGGTCTGCGAGATGGCCTCGGACTGTTTCAGCGTTGCGGCAAAATCCTGAAACGTGCTGCGCAACCCCTGCGCCATTCCGGCGTGATCGGGATCGGCCTGCGTTGCGGGGCGCGCGCCGGCATAGTTCTGTGCGGCATTCAGGGCTCGGATATCCATTCTGGCGTCCTTTATTTTCTGAGGAGTTCCATCAGGCTCGACGACATCTGACGTGTCTGGTCGAACATCTTGAGATTGGCTTCGTAACTGCGCTGCGCCTCGCGCGCGTCTGCGATCTCGATCATCAGATCGACATTTGATCCGCGATAATGGCCGGTCTCATCCGCCATCGGATGACCGGGGTCGTAAACACGTGACCCGTCGCGGCGGTCCAGCTTGACCCGCCCGGCCTGTACCACCTCACGCCCGTCTTTTTGCACGGTTTCGAACGCTACAGTCTTGCGGCGATACCCCGGCGTATCGGCGTTCGAGATGTTCTCAGACACATGTCGCAGACGCGCCGATTGCGCGCGCAGGGCGCTGGTCGAGGCGGCAAGGGAATGGGAAAAATCACTCATCTGGTTGCCTCCTTATGACCGACCGAGGCTGGTGCGCAGGATGTTCATCGAGGATTTGTAGATGGTCAGCGCGCGGTCATGCTGGCGCTTGACCTCGACCGCCTTGAACATCTCTTCCTCGACAGACACACCATTGCCATTGGGATCACCCGAAGGCGCGACGTCGTATTCGGCCCAGGGCTGCGACGCGTTGTTGCCGTTCAAATGCCCGGCGCGCGTTGCGGTCATCGCAGCCCCGCGCCCGGTCATTTCAAATGCTTTTTGAAAGGCCTCAAGATCACGGGGCTGGTAGCCCGGCGTATCCGCATTGGCCATGTTACGCGCAATTACGGCCTGCCGTTGCCCGGCATGGGTTGCCATTGCGTGCGCTGTCTTAAAGACGTTCAGGTCATAGAACATCGGGGCTTCTCCCTCGATCAATTTCAATCAAGGCTTAACCCCGATTCCTTTAGAAACCGTTTTCAGAAACCCGTTGGAGAACCCACGATGTCCGATCTCGACCCAAGCTTTCTAAAATGCGAATTCGACCGTCTTTCCGCTGTGCGCCATATGGGGCGTGTGTCCAGCGTGGCGCGCGGAGTTGTTGAAATTCAAGGGCTTGAAGGGCAGGCACGGATCGGCGACCACCTGACCCTTCGGCGACGCAGCAGTCCGGATCTGGGCGGGGAGGTGCTGCATGTCGAATCGGATTTGATTCATATGATGCCCGCGTCCGCGCCCGATGGTGTTTGTCTGGGCGACCGGGTGATTCTAGAGCAGACGCCTGAGTTTGCGCCGGGGATGCATTGGCTTGGACGGGTGGTTGATCCGTTCGGGAAACCACTGGATGGCAAGCCTCTGCTGCCCGGCACACAGGATCGCGACATCATGCAGGCCCCGCCCGCTGCCGTCGCCCGCAAACCGCTGGGCACGCGGATGGAGACCGGGCTGGCCATGCTCAACACCATGCTGCCGGTGGTACAAGGGCAGCGCGTGGGGTTGTTCGCGGGTTCGGGCGTGGGCAAGTCGACGCTGTTGGCCACGCTGGCCAAGTCGATGCAGGCGGATGCCGTTGTCGTCGCATTGGTTGGTGAACGCGGGCGCGAGGTGAATGAATTCGTCGAACACGCGCTGGGGGCCGAGGGGATGAAACGGTCGGTTGTGGTGGCCGCGACCTCGGATCAGTCCGCGCTGGCCCGCCGACGCTGCGCCTGGTCGGCGATGTCGGTGGCTGAATATCTGCGCGATCAGGGGCTGAACGTGCTGTTTCTGGCCGATTCGGTCACTCGCTTTGCCGAGGCGCATCGCGAAATCGCCGTCGCCATGGGCGAATCCCCGTCCCTTCGCGGTTTCCCTCCGTCGGTCACGCCGCTGATCGCCGGTCTGTGCGAACGCGCCGGACCGGGGACGGCGGATCAGGGCGATATCACCGCCGTGTTCAGTGTTCTGGTGGCCGGATCGGATATGGATGAACCCGTGGCCGACATTCTGCGCGGCGTGCTGGACGGCCATATTGTCCTGAGCCGCGAAATTGCCGAGCGCGGGCGATTCCCGGCCATCGACCTCAGCCGCTCGGTCTCGCGCAGCCTTCCGGGTGCGGCGACCCAAGATGAAAACCGAATGATCGCCGAGGCCCGCAAGCTGGTCGGCAGCTATGAACAATCCGAGGTGATGATCAAGGCGGGGCTGTATTCCGAGGGCGCGGACCCGCTGCTGGATCAGGCCGTGCGGGTGCATGAGGAACTGGATGCTTTCTTTGCTAAATCTGAATCAGATGGAATCAAGAACAGCTTCAACCACCTGCAGCTGATCCTGCGACGGGCCGGGTCCACGCTGGCGCGACAGTGAAATCCGAACAGTTTTAAGTGTTAAGCCCACCTTAAGACCTGCCCGGCTACCCCTGTAGTCGGGTGATAGAAAAGGTGGTGGAGATGGGTGCGCAATCCAATGCGGCGCCAATCATCATCAAGAAGAAACGTGTGTCAGGTGGCGATGGTCACCACGGTGGCGCGTGGAAAGTCGCATATGCCGACTTTGTCACGGCCATGATGGCGTTCTTTATGTTGATGTGGCTGCTGAATGCAACGACGGAAAAACAACGCAAAGGGCTGGCGGACTATTTTTCGCCGACGATCCCGGTGAACCCGGTTTCGGGTGGAGGTAGCGGGGCCTTTGGTGGCGACAATATGTTCTCGGAGAAGACCCTGGCCATGAGCGGCTCTGGCGCCAGTCAACGCAGACCGACCGAAGCAAGGCAGGCGCAGGGTTCCATCGGGGTCAGTGCAGATGGCGGCGAGCGCGAGGTTCAGGATTTCACCACGCTTGAGGCCGAACTGATGGGGCGGACAGGCGAAAGCATGGTCTCGAACAAGGTCTTGCAGCACATCGTCACGCGCGTCACTGACGAAGGTCTTGTGGTCGAGCTGTTCGATACCGAAGACCAGCCCCTGTTCGAATCGGATAGTGACACACCAACGGCGATGATGCGGGCGCTGGCACTTTTGGTGGCGCGGTCCTCGGACCTGGTGACAAATGCGGTGGCCGTCGAAGGGCATGTGCGCGCCTCGCCCGTGGTTCTGGCACAGAACCCGGCCTGGGACGTATCAACCGCGCGCGCTCAGAAAGTGCGGCAAATGCTGCAGGATAAAGGGGTTACGCCGTCTCGACTGGATCGCGTCACGGGACATGCTGACCGAGAACTGACGGCCAAAAACCCGATGGCCGTGCGCAATAACAGGGTTGAGGTCATCTTTCTACGCAATCCTTGACCGCAAAAGGTAGGACGCATTTTACCTGTTAGCGCGCTGTTAAGGCCCAGCGCGTTAGCTGTTGCATCAAGAATTGACGCAACAGAAGGGCGTGCCAATGACTATTTCTTCTTCGCTGAATGCCGGTGTGGCCGCATTGAAGGCCAATGCCAACCGGCTGGCGACCATTTCCGACAACATCGCGAACTCATCGACTTTCGGGTACAAACGGGTCGAGACGGATTTTCATTCCATGGTCACGTCCGGTCAGGGGGGCAGCTATTCCGCGGGGGGTGTCCGCACCACCAGCCAGCGTCTGATCGACCAGCGCGGCTCGCTTGTGACCACCAACAATTCGACCGATCTGGCCGTACGCGGGCGTGGGATGCTGCCGGTGCGGCCCAGCTCGCAAATCGCGAGTGGCTCGAATGAGATGTTGCTGACCACTACGGGCTCGTTTCGCACCAACGAAGAAGGGTATCTGGTCACGGAATCCGGACTGGTGCTGCTGGGCTGGCGCGCCAATCCAGATGGCACTATCCCGGCTGTACCGCGCGACACGCCCGCCGCGCTGGAACCGATCCAGCTGAGCGTCAACCAACTGTCCGGTGCGCCGACCACACAGATGAACCTGCGTATGAACCTGCCCGCCACGGCCACGGATGCCGGGGCGCCGGGGGACACTCAGCCCCTGTCGGTCGAATATTTCGACAATCTGGGAAAATCGGAAAGCGTGGATATTGAGCTGGTCCCAACCGTTCCCGCTGCGGGCAGCAGTAATGAATGGACCATGATCCTGCGCGATTCGGCATCGGGCGGTGCAATTGTCGGGGAATACTCCCTGACCTTCACCGACAGCCGTACGGCGGGCGGGACTCTGGCCAGCGTCACGGCGGTGTCCGGTGGGGCGTATGACCCGGCGACAGGCAGCCTGATGGTGAACGTGGCAGGGGGGCCTATGGAGGTCAATATCGGTCAGATTGGCGACGCCGATGGCATCACGCAGTTGTCGGATACGTTTGCTCCGGTCTCGATCACCCGCGATGGCTCGGCGGTTGGAACGATGACCAGCGTTCAGGTTGACGAGAACGGATATGTCTACGCGTTTTATGACACGGGCGTCAGTCGCCGCATGTTCCAGATCCCGCTGGCGGATGTGCCCAACCCGAACGGGCTGACGGCACTAGACAGCCAGACCTACGCGCCCTCACGCGAAAGCGGGACCTTTTTCCTGTGGAACGCGGGCGAGGGTCCCACCGGCGATCTGGTCTCATTCGCGCGCGAGGAATCCACGACAGATGTGGCGACCGAACTAACCTCGATGATCCAGACGCAAAGGGCTTATTCCTCAAGTGCCAAGGTGATCCAGACGGTGGATGAGATGCTTCAGGAAACCACCAATATCAAACGATAACCCAGGGGGATCTGTCTCATGAACATGTCGACAGCCTTGAACAACGCCATCGGCGGCCTGACCGCCGCCAGCCGCGGCGCCGCAGTTGTCTCCGGCAACATCGCCAATGCGCTGACACCGGGATACGCGCGCAGGTCGCTGGAACTGACGACCAACACGATTTCCGGCCACGGCGTTCGGAGTGTCGGCGTGGTTCGGCACCAGGACCCGGTCCTGACGGCCAATAGGCGAAGCGCGGACGCGGATCTTTCCCTTCAAACAGCTGTTTCGGGGTTTCATACTCAACTCGAACGTCTGGTGGGCGGACCCGAAGATTCGACCTCGCTTGCGGCTAGGCTTGCCGATTTCGACGGCAGTCTGATTACCGCCGCCAGCCTACCTGATTCGTCCGAACGGTTGGATCAGGTGGCGCGTACGGGGCGCCATCTTGCAGACAAATTGAACGCGACCTCGGAAGGGTTGCGTCAGATGCGATCGGACGCCGATCGCGCAATCGGCAAACAGGTGGACAGCCTGAATCAGACACTCAAAGATCTGGAAGAGATCAACGCCAAAATCCCCGCCGTGAAATATTCGGGGGGCGACATCGGCGCGCTTCTGGATCAGCGCCAAGTACTGATTGATCAGGTGAACCAGATCTTACCCGTCAACGTCGTGCCGCGCGCGAATGATCAGGTATCGATCTATTCTGACGGCGGCTTGATCCTCTTAGAGGGCAGCGCGGCCGAGTTCTCTTACACCACGACCGGTGACACCAAGCCCCATATGACCGTCGACAACGGGCTGCTTTCGGGTCTGACACTAAACGGTAACTCGGTTCGAACATTAGGCGACAACGCGCAGATCCGAGGCGGCGCACTGGCCGCGCAGTTCCATATCCGCGACGCGCTTGCAGTTGAGGTTCAGTCCAATCTGGACACGGTGGCCCAAGACCTGATCGACCGGTTCGAAACACCGGGGCTGGACCCCACCGCCCTCCCAACTTACGCAGGGGTGTTTACGGATGCAGGCAATCGGTTTGACCCGGCTGCTCCGGCTGGACTTGCGTCGCGAATCAGTCTGAACCAAATCGTCGATCCTGATGCGGGCGGCCAAAGCTGGCGGCTGCGCGCGGGGCTTGGGGCGGCGGCTCCGGGTGATCCGGGGGATGCCGCGCGATTGCGTGCGTTCAGCGCCATCCTCAGTGCGGCCCGGCCGGTTGCAAACCCGGTTTTCGGCACCGGAGATATGCGCGCCTCGGACTTGACCGAAGCGCTGATGTCCAAAACCGGGGCCGACGCGCATACGGCCAATCAGCGTCTGGTTTTCGCCAACAGCACGCAAGAAGAGATGACCCGGATCGAAGCCGAGCAGGGCGTCGACACGGATCAGGAATTACAGCGCCTCATCCAGATCGAGCAGACCTACGCCGCCAATGCGCGGCTGATCTCGGTAGTGGATGAGCTGATGGAAACCCTGTTGAGGTTGTAAGAATGAGTCTGACGTCTATCGGAGATCTGGCGCGGGGTTTGACGTTGAAAACTCGCGCGACCGACATCAAAAACCAGATCGAAACACTGTCCTACGAAATGGCCACCGGCAAAGTGCAGGATGTATCGGGCCGTTTGGACGGAGATTATTCGCATCTCTTGGATCTGGATCGCAGCCTTGCCCGACTTGATGCCTTTCAGGTCGCCACGTCCGAGGCCGGGTTGTTCACCGATGCCATGCAGCTGAGCCTGACAACCGTTGACCATTCCGTCTCGGAAATCACTGCATCTCTGCTGTCATTCGGAACATCCAACCAGGCCGTGACCCACGAAAACGCCTCGGTTCAGGCGCAGAATGAGTTGGACACGGTTATTTCTGCGCTGAACACGCGGGCGGGCGGGCGCAGCCTGTTTTCCGGAACGGCGACCGATGTCTCTCCTTTGCCGCCGGCGCAAACCCTGCTGGCCGCGCTCAAGACCGAGCTAACCGGGGCGGTTACAGTGGCCGATATCCGTCAACGCGCCGAGGATTGGTTCAACGATCCGGCAGGTTTTGATGCGGTGATCTATCAGGGCTCTGCAACGACGCTGTCCCCAATGCAAATATCGGAATCAGAAAGCGTCAGAGTCCCGGTGACGGCAACCGATCCTGCGCTCAAGGCGGCCTTGCGCGATATCGCTGTTGCGGCGGCTGTCGCCGACCCTGCCTTGGGAATTCCACGGGATCAACGAACAGATCTCTTCAAGCAACTCGGGGTTGATCTGGCCAATACCCAGAACGAAACCGTCAATCTACGGGCCAGGGTCGGTGTGGCCGAGGCGCGGATTGAACAAGCCGCCACACGCAACAATGCCGCCCGGACCAGTCTGGAATACAGCCGCAACAAACTGATCGCCGCAGACCCCTATGAAACGGCGGCACAGCTGCAAACAGTCCAGTTCCAGTTGGAAAGCCTGTATTCCGTCACCGTCCGCAATGCAAATCTGTCACTGGTAAATTTCCTGAGATGAGAGTTCTTGTTTTCCTTTTAATGTTGCTGCCCAGCCTGGCATCTGCGGGGGCAATCCGCCTGAAAGACCTGGTGGATTTCGACGGAGTGCGCGGCAACGATCTGGTCGGTTATGGTCTTGTGGTCGGGCTGAACGGAACCGGGGATGGGCTGCGCAACTCGCCGTTCACCGAAGAGATCATGTCGAACATTCTGGAACGGCTGGGCGTGAACGTCACCGGTGAAGATTTTCGTCCCAAAAACGTAGCGGCTGTGCTGGTGACAGCCAGCCTGCCGCCATTTGCGCGGGTAGGTGGGCAGATTGACGTGACAGTCTCTGCCATAGGGGATTCCAGCAGCCTGTTGGGTGGGACATTGATCATGACCCCGCTGAACGCCGCCGACGGGCAGATCTATGCGGTCGCGCAGGGTACAGTACTTGCGGGCGGTGCCTCGGCTGAAGGTCAGGCCGCAACCGTGGTGCAAGGCGTGCCGACCGCGGGCGTGATCCCTTCGGGTGCGCGGGTGGAACGGGAAATCGACTTTGATCTGTCGACCCTGACACAGATGCGATTGGCCCTGCGCGAACCGGATTTCACCACCGCAGGCCGGATCGAAGTGGCAATCAATACCGAATTCAACCGACCTGTTGCCATCATGCGGGATTCGGGCACCGTTGAGCTGAACATCGCCGCCACTCAGGCTATATCAACAGCACACGCGATTGGCCGGATCGAGAACATCCTGGTCGAGCCCGAAACAAAAGCCCGCGTGGTCGTTGATCAAAGGTCAGGCACAATCGTAATGGGACAAGAGGTGCGCATTTCGCGCGTCGCAGTCTCGCAAGGAAACCTGACCCTAACGGTCGAGGAAGCCCCAATTGCGATACAACCCAACCCATTTGCCCGGGGAGAAACTGTTGTGGTGCCCCGCACGATCGCCGGGATCGAAGAGGAAGAAGGCACGGGATTGGCCGAAATTCCCGAGGCGACAACCTTGTCCGAGGTTGTCGCCGGCCTGAACGCGCTTGGTGTGTCGCCGCGTGACATGATCGACATCCTCAAGACAATCAAAGCCGCTGGGGCGCTCCACGCGGAATTTGTCGTTCGCTAGATGTACAAGGGTCTGCTTCGGCAAAGAATGGCAGCAGACCCGGTATCTGGAATACGTTACTTCGATTTCCAGGTATTCAGCCACTTTTTGAAACGGCTGCTTTGTTCGCCGATCGCGTCGCCGGCAGCGTAGAGCCCATCCTCAACATTCTCGATCACCGGATCGACCCGCGCCGCGCGGAAGCGTCGCCAGCGCACCCAAATGGCCCAGATCAGCGCTGCGAGCACCGTCAGAAAAATGATGTTGAACCAGGGGATCAGGCGCACATCCGGGCTGTCGACGGGGCGTACGGAAACAGCGTTGGGAAAGATCGACATCAGCTGATTGCGCCAGCCATAGTGGCGCAAAACCACCCATTGCGGGTTGTCTGCTGTCGAAACAAGGTTGGTCAACTCGGCCTGCAAGTTGGAACTATCCAACTTGAAATAGGGTGGCCAGCCCCAACCGGTATCTTCGTTGCGATAGACGCGCGGCTTGCCGTTGGGGCGGAAGGTTTCGACAAAGCGCACGTCGCGGTTGACGGTCTGCGCACCTTCTTGCCCGGTGTCCTGCTGCGCCCAAAAGATCGAATTCTCACCGAAATCGACGCGCCGCACCTCGGTCTTCACGATACGCACCACATCCTGTTGTGGCAGAGTGTATTCCAAAACCGAGGCAATCAGCCCCCAGAACACAATGATGAACGCCCATTTGACATAGACCATCTATCCGGTCCTCACATGAAATTTGTTATATAGATCAACAGGGCAATCGCCCCAAGCGGGATGACGTAGACACCCAACAACAGTTTCTTGCGAAACGAGTTGTCATACTGCCGCATCCCACGTTCAAGAAATGCGTCACGATCACCGCGCAACCCTTTCTTTTCCCAATGGGCAATCAGCTTGCGGCGACGCACCAGACGGGAATAGATCGACAGCCCAACATAGATCACGGTCAGGACAATCAACAGGGGGATCAGAAATCGTATCGCGACGAACATTCACCCTCTCTCCAATGCGCCCCAGGGGCCGACCCGCGCAATCACCGCCTCACTGACCCGGTCCTGGCCGCTCATGTCGGGCTCATGCCCAAACAAGGCGGCGCGAGCCCCGGCCTTGTCCACCTGATACTCGCGCGCGAGAAAGTCGGCAACATAGGTTTTCTTGTTCTCAGGCCAGGTTTTGTAGGTGCTGTAGAACAATTCCTTGTGGCAGATGAACAACTGGCGCGGGTCTAACGGGGCCAATTCGGCCAGCAGCATATTCACCAGATCCCGATGCGGGGTGTCCTTTGCGCGCAGGGTGTAGAAATAGGCCGGATGGTCCGAAGTGATTCGCGGCCACGGCCCGCCATCGGTCGCCCAGCGCAGCAATTGCGCCAACCCGAGATAGGCCTCGGGCAGGTGGTCGGCGTGGTTTCGGGCCAGACGACGCATGTCGCGGCGCTCCAACCCTGTCAGATCAACCCCTGAACCCGCAGCCGCCGCCACGGTCAGAAAATCCATCTTTTGTTGCAGAATGGCGGCGGAATCCACGCCGCGCGCCTCGATGACCGTTTCGACAAGATTGTTGTAGCCCAGAAACTTGGCGATCTGATTGCGCTGCGATTTGTGGAACACATACTTCATCGACAGATCGTCAGGCGTATCACCCATACAGATCGCCGCCGGATGGTCGAGGTCCGGAAAAAGGTAAAGCCCGCCATAATGCGCGGTCCAGAAATTCGGCTGCTCAAAGGCTGTGTGGCGCAGCCGAACCGGGTTGCGGGTGACGTCACCGGTGTCTTTGGCGGTATCGATCATCTCGGCAATCAGAACATCATCGAACCAGGCGTCCTGTTCGGTCTTGAACCGTTCGACCAAACCCGCAAGCTGTTCAGCCTTGCGCAAGGTGCCGCCGACCGTATCGGCCTCGATCTCAATCTTGCGCAGGTTCAGCAGATCATTGGGCGTGCTGAGTTTGAAGACCGAGTTCACCAGCTCTCCGGCCACGGCATCGGTGGCGGTCAGGGCGAACAACTGCGCCTCGTTCATCTCGATAAACTCGCGCAGAATGTCGCGCGAGGTCGAGAATTTGACGTTCAGCAAAGGCGCGCGTTTCTGCTCGGTCGTCAGCAGGATGAACTGCCGGTTCACCCCGTTTGGATTGAGGTAGAGCGGGTCGTCCAATTCCTGCCCGATCTCTGGGGAATAGCCCGAGATATCCACGTGGAAATCCGTCAGCTGAGTGGCCTTGCCCGCCAGATGCTGCAACGCGCGGTTATACCGCTCGACCAGAGCCGGGCTGGAGATGTGGACGAGATTGCCAAACATCAGGCCTTTTTCGATGAGGCGGATCATGGGCGATTATTCCAAAGGCTGTCTTCTGAAAGAAGATCAGAGAACGCCATCATAGCAGCATCAAAATGCAGTATTTCCAACTGTATGCACTCTGCTTGCGAGAGATCAGGTTTAAGTTCTTCGATCTGCCTATAAACACTTAGAATATCACTGTATTTTTCATCGTATTCAGCGCTAGTCTCGATTGTGTCTAGATCGAAACTTGAAAAAATGTCCTTGCAGACGTCCACGCAGGAAAGGTTGAAGCTCTTGACTAGCTCAACCGGATCTGAAGTCTCTCTGGAAATACGGAGTATCGCAGCTGCGCGTTGGTCATCTACAACAGGATTTGTTAGTTTAGCCTCCCAATACAGGTCACGAAACGGAAGTCGTTCAATCATATCCGCAGATTGCTCGACCAATTTGTACAGTACCTTCCTTGTCCTCTCTTCTTTGCGGGCCTGTTGCTCGTCTTCGAAGATTTTTGCCTGCGCCTCCAATGCTGCTGCCATTTTGGCAGACTCTCGCCGCGTCAATCTCAATTCCTGTCGTTGCGCAGCGAGTTCTTTGCTTTGGAGCATTACAGTTACGATGATCCAGAGGAATGCTAGGCCGCTCGCCAGCCCAGCAAGAGTGTCACCCATTTCATTTGCAGGAGCATCCAAGACTGAAGCAAATCTAGTTTCGCAACCAAAAAAGCCGCATGTGTCGTCCACTGCGAAAGCGACAACAATGACTATAAATACCAACGTCGCAGCAAGCCCAAATTTAATAAGACTATCGACAGTCGCCCAGTAGCGTCGGGAGTACCTGTAAACGAATTTGTCGTCCTTGTCGTGAAGCGTCCACCAAAAATAGGCGTAAATCACCCAGACTGCTATTCGGTTCACCCCTTCCCCTCCAAATACCGCCGCTTGGCCTCTTCCATCCGGCCCATCTCACGCACCGCGTTCTCGATGGCGACCTCATCGCTCTTGTCGGCATAGCGGAACTCGCTGTCGGCGTAGCGGTTGATCTCTTGGATCACCATTTCCACCGTAATCGGCTGACGCAGGTCCTCGATCATCGCCTTCTTGGTGTCGTAGTCGCGGAACAGGAACAGGTCGGGGTTCTCCATCCACTCATCGGGTAGTTCGAAATCCATCGCGCGGACCTTGATCGCGTCGGTGATGTTCTTGATCGCGCGACCGGTGAAGCGTTCGTCCGCCTGTTGGATCGCCTTGAGGTAGGTGCCCAGCTTGGCGATGGTATCCATCTGGCCGACCTCGCCGGACACCCGGTCATAGACCTGCAGCAGAGCATCCTCATGCGGACGGGAGTGGCTTTCGAAACTGGCGGCAACGGCCTTTTTGATCTCCTGCGCGGCATAGGCGTCGTGCTCGCCCAGCGGGATGTCGTGGTTGCGGCCCATCAGCAGGTGCAGGATGTCGATGTAATCCTCGCGCGTTTGCGGCCCGTCCACCAGGAACCGCGCGCCCGCCCGCTGGCGCAGGGCGTCGTCCACATTCTCGGGGTAGTTCGAGAACATGCCAAAGGTGCAGTTGCCGCGCACGACGGTATTGGCGCCCGCAAAGCTCTCCATCAGCACCGCGGTGATTTCCAACTGCCCGGCCGAGGACTGCCGGTCGCCGCGTTTGCCCGCCAGTTGGTCGATGTCGTCGATGGTGCCGAAACCGATGACCGAGGGGTCGATGATCGTGTTGATAAACGCCTTTGCGTTCTGGCCGGATTTGCCCTGATAGCTGTCGATATTGTCGGTGCTCAGGTTTTGATAGCGGAACGGATAGCCTGCGTTCTGGCAATAGTCGTTGATCAACCCCGCCATCATCTGGATCAAGGTGGTCTTGCCGGTACCCGGTTTACCATCGCCCATGAATGTAAAGATGAACCCCCCAAGCTCAGCAAACGGGTTCAGGCGGCGGTCGAAATCATAGGCCATCAGCATCTTGGCCAGCTTCATAGCCTGATATTTGGCGATATGGTTGCCCACCACCTCGTTCGGTTTCTTGAACGTCATGGTCAGGGTGGAGGATTTGGCTTTGGACGCGGGTTCGAACCCCCGGATCGTCAAGTCATCCGCCTCGATATGCCAGGCGGCGTTCTGAAACGGGGCCATATGGCCCGCGGACTGCGCGCGCAAGGCGGCCTTGTCCATCAGTTGTTCGGCATAGGCGCTCGTGGCCGCGATCAGATGCGCATCATCGGGTGCGTGTTTTGCCAACACCTGATCCAGCTCCCACAGGGCACCATGCAGCGCAAGCTGACCATTGTCGGTCAGGACCTCTTCGATCTCGCCGAGGTCGACGGAGGTCTCGCCCAGATGCGAAGACATCAGATAGGCCAACGCATTCCCGAAGGTATGGGACGTGATCAAAGCCTCAGCCGTCAGCAATTCCGAAAACTCGCTCTTGCGCGCAGCGGGCAAATCCCCCGCCAGATTGGCGCGCTTCAGATCGGCCAGAGCGGTTTGCTCCGCATAAGCCTCGGCCACGGCCAGGGCGATGGCAATCGCGCGGCGCACAGCCTGCTGCGTCGTGGCCTGTTGCGGAGAAACCAACGCATCGCCATCATCCGCAGCCTCGATCCGCTCGACCAGATGCACCCCATCCACGCGCACGGTACGCCGAGTCACCAACCCCGGTGTGGTGGATCGAAACCGCCGCCCCGTCGACACGCCCGAGGACCGCTCGACCGCCGCCTCAACCGGTTTGGCAATCCGCGGCGCATGCTCGAACCCGTTCAGCAAGGCGGTCGCTGCCGGGTAATGCTTACGAATATCGTCTTCGCGCAATTCCATCTGATCTGACGTCAAACTCATCTCAAAAACTGCCCTTGCTTCTTCTGTTCAAAAATACCTCCGCCGGAGGCAAAAAATCTAATAGCGCAACACTTGCCCCGTCTTGCTGACAACGAATTTGCGCACGTCACCAAAGCCCGGCGGGTCGCGCTCTGCCAGAACCTGAAACGGGCGCTGAGGCAGGATAATCGACCGCTGCGTGCGCGTGGCCCCAGTCTCGGCCCCTTGCGTGCCGAACGGATCCAAAGCAAAAATCTCGCGCTCAACGGTCGAGAACCACCCGGCGCGTTCCTCGATGACATCTTCGCTTTCCAGCGCTTCGGTGGTCCATGCCAGCGCCCAATCCTGACCCTCTGGCGCTTGTGCATCCTCCAGCACCTGCCGCAGAGGGCCGGATTGCTCGGTATAGGCCGAGGAATACATCGGCCCCACATGAATGCGACGCAGGTGTTTGGGGTGCAGGTCGTCGAAATCCTGATCAAAGCCCTTGGCAATCGTTACCAGTTTCAACCCGCCCAACGATTGCGCCATCAGATGCGCCTGCACCTCCGGCCAGCGGCGTTGATCCTTGGGCAGGGCCGTCTTGCCGCTGTCCTCCAACTGCATCAGGTAGATGACCGGCAGGTTGATCTGGCTGTCATAGACCGCCCAGTGGATCATGAACTTGCGCCGTTCACCCTCATTCCCGATCCAGTGGCATTCGGGATCATTGCGGGCCCAGAACAGCTGACCTTTCAGCAATTCCTCGTAATAGAGCCTTTGGGACAGCGCGAATTGCAGCTTGGTCGGGATTTCGCGATCCCCGATGATGGTGCGCACCATGTCGGTTTTCAGATCAACTTCCGAGGGCATATTCGCCAGATGTACCTGCGCCTGCTGCGCGTCATTGGCCATGGTCAACAACTCGGCCGCCACCGGAAATCCGCTGTCGCGCTTGTCCATCGCAAGGCTGCCGAAGAACCGCCCCGTATCGCGCCCGACCAGCAGGTATTTCATGCTGAGCGCCCGGAAGGTGTAGAGCAGCCCCGAGAGGTAGCGCGACACGATCCGCACCTCTTGCTTGCTGATCGCGCCCTCGGCCTCCATCGTCGCGGCCACGCGCAGGAGGTGGACTGTAATCACCTCGAATTTGCGGAAGTAGCGCCGCGAGGCGAAAGTGTCGGTCAGGCCGACATGGTCTTGGGTGGGGTTAGTTTCCATTAGTCACCACCATCTCCGTCACCATCCTCGCCGCCCGAATGATAGCCATCATTTTCGTTGTGGAACGCAATTTCAGCGGAAACGGGGTCTTCTTTGCGATACAGACGATAGACGATATGACCGACCGCGAAGAAAACCAGCATACTCAACGCAATGACCCAATAGGATTCGGTGATCCAATACAGGACAACGCCAATCCCAATGGCGAACCATCGCGTGATCATTGCCGTCTCGACCCAATCCGGCAAATCAATGTCTTTCCGAGATAACGCCGGAGGAGGACGTCTTTCGCCGTCAAGCATAGCGGCGCCCTTCCTCAAGAGCCCCCATACAAATTCTTATCATGCTTCTCGACAATCGAGGCAAAGCGGCGGGCAAAGCGTTCATCCGCCTTGGCCTTTTTCTCCAGCACGTCGCGGGCAAAGACCATGTGATCCTCATGCGCTTCAAGCATGTCGGCCATCTTCTGGTTGGTCGCGGTGCCGATGGCGGCCATCGCCGTCTGAGCCTCTTGGTCGGTCTGCACGCCGATCTCGTTGATGCGGTGGGCCACGTCCTGCTGCTGCGCGGTTTTCAGCGATTTGGTCAGGGCGTCATACAGCACCACACGTTGTTGCGTGTCTGTCTGCAGCTTGTTGATCAGCACCATCTGCGTCGCCGCCTGGTTCTGCAATGAATCGACCCAGGTCTTGCCCTTTTCGATATAACGCTCCAGCGTCTGGGACTTGGCCAGCTTGACTTGTTCCTCCTGAACCTTGGCGTTGTATTGCTTGTTCAGCTCGGCCAATTCAGTCTCTAACTGGGTCCGCGCAGCGGCGTCCTGTTCGACGCTGATCTTGTTTTCCAGAGTGATAATGGTCGGGTCCATACCCTGAATCTCGGCCCGCAGCGATTCCAGCTCGGCCACGGTGGCCTCACGGTCGTCCAGAGTGCCGGTCAGGTTGTTTTCGACCTTCACTCGCTGTTCTTCCAGCACGGACAGCTGCCCTTCCAACAGCTTTACGATCACGTCCGATTTGGCGATCAGGTCCTGCAGCTTGTCGTCGATATTGGCGGTGCGCATCCGTTCCTGCCGCATCGACTCGGACTTGGCTTTGGCGAAAATGCCCACAAAGCTCTCCCACCCGGTTTTCGAGCGCATCTCGTCGAAATCCTTGGAGAACGCGTTGGTGACGTCATCCAGCCCCATAATCAGCTCAGCAATATTGGCGTTCATCACCTCGGTATGGGCATGTACGTCTTCAAGCGTGGCGTTTTCGATGTCGATATCTGCCTCGGCCGTGCCAATCTTGGCCCGCGCCGCGTCAATCCGCGAGGTCAGGCTTTCGATCTGCGACTGGCTTTCACGCACTTTCGTCTGCGTTTCTTCGATCAAGGCGTCAAATTGATGGTTCGACATCTGCTATCCCTTTTTTTGTTAAAATCCCCAATAAGATAGGCAATGTTACGCCTATTTACATCCCCTTGGGCGGAAAATTCCTGCAAAGACTGGCAAAAATACATGGCAAAAGATAGACCCTGCAATCTGGGCGCGACCTGAAACGAACAAACGCATCGCGGCAGCAAGAAGGCAGCCCATCTTGTCACCAATTTGAAACAAAACCGTCACGCCAGCGTAATGAACCGCGTCCATCCCCCCTTGCAACCAAGCAAGAGAGGATACCAACCGATGTCATTGCGCTGTGTCTGCCTGACATCTGCCTTGGCACTGACCGCCGGTCAGGCCGTGGCAGAGATGAATTTCAACCGAATTGCGTCATTTCCAGTTGTGAAGAACATGGCTGAGGGTGCGGATATGAACCGCGAAACCTCGCCTGAGATCATCGCGGCGACCGCAGATGGCATGACGCTGGTCTACACCGACAGCCCGCTGGGCGTGATCGGGATGGTCGACATCACCGATCCCGCGAACCCTGCGCCCTTGGGTGCGATGGAGGTTGGTGGCGAGCCGACCTCAGTCGGGATCGTTGGCGCAAATGCTTTCGTTGGCGTGAACACTTCGGACAGCTATACCGCCCCGTCGGGCAAACTTATTTCGGTCGATATCGCGGGAAAGGCGCAGACCGGCGCCTGTGATCTGGGCGGTCAGCCAGACAGCGTCGCCATCGCTCCCGATGCCAGCTTTGTTGCTGTGGCGATAGAAAATGAGCGGGACGAAGACCTCAACGATGGCATCATCCCGCAGCTGCCCGCAGGTGAGCTAGCGCTGGTGCCGCTAATAGATGGCGTGCTGGATTGCGCAGGCATGAAAATGGCCTCGCTGACCGGTTTGGCCGAGGTTGCGCCGACCGACCCCGAGCCCGAGTTCGTGGACATAAACAGCTTGGGTGAAACCGTCGTCACCCTGCAAGAAAATAACCACATCGCGGTTATTGCCAAAGATGGCACCGTGATCAGCCATTTCTCGGCCGGCAGCGTGGATCTGGAAGGCATCGATGCCACCGATGAACGTGGCGCGCTAATCTTCACCGAAAGCCAGCCGGGCCGCTTGCGTGAACCCGACGCTGTGAAATGGATCGACGACAACCACTTCGCCACTGCCAATGAAGGCGACTATGAGGGCGGCTCGCGCGGTTGGACGATCTTCCACAAGAACGGCACCGTTATTTACGAAAACGGCACCGAGTTCGAGAAAGCCATCATCCAGATCGGTCACTACCCCGACAAACGCTCGGACAGCAAAGGCGTTGAGCCGGAAAGCGTGACCGCAGCCACCTTTGGCGGTACTCCGATGATCTTTGTGGGGGCCGAGCGCGCCTCGGTCGTGGGGGTCTATGACGCCACCGACCCTGCGAGCCCGGTTCTGAAACAGCTGCTGCCCTCAGGCGTTGGGCCGGAAGGTTATGTTGCCATCCCCGAGCGCAATCTGCTGATCTCAGCCAACGAAAAAGACCTGATCGAAGATGGAGGCCCGCGTGCGCATGTCTCGATTTTTGAGTATCAGGCCGCCCCCGCCAACTATCCGCATTTGACCTCGGAAGGCGCGGATGAGCTGATCGGTTGGGGCGCCCTCTCCGGTCTGGTCGCGGATGAGGACGGCATGATCTATGCGGTCAATGACAGCTTCTACGGCTTCCAGCCTTCGATCTTTAAGATCGACCCTAGCCAGCAGCCCGCCCGCATCGTGGACGTGATCCGCATTCACCGTCAGGACGGCAACCCGGCGCAAAAGCTGGACCTTGAGGGCATCACGCTGGATGGCAAGGGTGGCTTCTATGTCGCGTCCGAAGGGCGGACCGACCGCGTTATCCCGCACGCGATCTACCACGTCTCTGCTGAAGGCAAGATCAAGGACCGCAAAGGCGAGATCGGCCTGCCGCCTGAACTGATGGCAGTCGAGAAGCGTTTCGGTTTCGAGGGCATAACCAAAGTCGGCGAAACCCTGTGGATGGCCGTACAGCGCGAATGGAAAGACGACCCGGAAAACCACGTGAAACTGGTCGCGTACAATCTGGACACCAAGGAATGGGGTGCAGTGCACTATCCCAAGGCTGACCCGGAAATAGGCTGGGTCGGTCTGTCGGAGATCGTGGCCTTTGGTGATCATGTCTATGTCATTGAACGCGACAACCAGCACGACCACCGCGCCGTGACCAAAAAGATCTATCGCATCCCGCTGTCAGAAATGACCCCTGCCCCGCTGGGTGGTGAGCTGCCAGTGGTCACCAAGGAAGAGGTCCGCGACCTGCTGCCAGACCTGACCTCAACGGGCGGCTACGTGCTGGACAAGATCGAAGGTCTGGCCATCCTGCCTTCGGGCGAGGCTTTCGTGATGACCGACAATGACGGCGTCGACGATGCCTCGGGCGAGACGATGTTCTGGTCGATCGGACAGGTGACGGCTGGGAACTGAAGCACATATTCCTAAATTATTGGCGCCGCGCAGGTAATGCGCGGCGCTAAACTTTTCAGCATGTAACTTTTCGTCAGTTGCAAGCCGACTGACCTGCATACATTCCAAGTCCGGCACCTGCCGCAGTCGCCAGTGTTTGACCTGACCCGCCGCCAAAGCGATTGCCGACAACGCCACCAAGAGCCGCGCCACCCAAAATACCTGCTGCGCAACGCGCATCGTGCTGGACCTGGGCCTGTGTTGGTGTCGTTGGCGCCCCGCACGCCGCTAACGCAAGCGTGCCCACAAGCAAGCAAGATACAGTTACTTTCTTCATTTCAGATTCCTTCCATTCACTCGCACTCAATTGTCCTTACTTTTGGTCATGTAAGACCCAACGAACCCCTACCCACCACGGAACTGACCCAGATCAAGACGGCTGGGTTCAAGTAGCTCGTTGAACATTCAACCTCTGCACTATTGCGCAGGATCGATATTGGTTTGGGGAACAACGCCCCGCGTCTGGAGGAACGCGGGGCGTGCAGTCTGCGATAGCCCCGAGAGGCAGGACTATCGCGGTGGTCGGACGGCCTTAGTTCACGGCTTTGGCGTCAACCACGTCCTTTTCGATGGCCTGACCAGACGAAATCTGAATCCGGCGCGGTTTGAGCGCTTCGGGCACCTCGCGCTTGAGGTCGATGTTCAGCATGCCGTTCTCATGGCTCGCACCGGTCACGCGGACGTGGTCAGCCAGTGCAAAGCGGCGCTCGAACGCGCGGGTGGCGATGCCACGGTGCAGGTAGGAACGGTCCTTGTCCTCGGCGGCTTTCTTGCCGGCCACGATCAGGGCGTTTTCCTTCACCTCGACCGACAGATCGGCCTCGGCGAAACCGGCGACAGCGACGGAAATCCGGTAGGCGTCAGCGTCGGTTTTTTCGATGTTATAAGGCGGATAGCTGGGCTGAGCCACGTCATTGGTCAGAACGCGATCCATCATGTCGGCGATCTGGTCAAAGCCAATGGTTGCGCGGTGCAGCGGAGCAAAATCAAAAGTACGCATGTGTCATATCCTCAAGTCTGAGCGATCTACGATATGCCCTCCGGTTCGGACGGGCGGTTTGCTGTATCAGGCCCCGTTCGTGGCGACCCGATACAGTTCACATGGGTAACGATTTGGCCGAGTTCAACCCCCGCCGGGGCTGATGAATTTCGCACCGGAATTGGACTTGCCCGACCCGACCTGTAGACGATTGATCGAGGCTTTGGGCTGCGGTGCGTCGCGGCGCAGATCGGCCTTCAGATCCGAGACAATTCCGGCCAGTTCCATGCCAAACCCAACCTTGCGGCCATTAACTGCGCCAACCGCCGAAACCACCGACAGAATCTGCCAGCGCGACCCTTTGCGCGCCAACAGGGCCGAGCCCGAAGACCCAAAGGTGATATCGCAGTTAAACAGGATTAGCCCCTGCACTCTTTGCAGAATATCGCAGGACCGTTCGCGGGTAATCGCCTCGGATCGACCCCGCCCGTACGAGGCCAGGCTGACCTCACCCCCCGTCACACGCCCGCTGTGCAAGGCAAAAGGGTCCGCAATGGAAAGAGGGATCGGTTGTTCCAGCTTCATCAGGGCAACGTCGGCCCGAACGCCAGCATTCGAAAGCGATGGATGCTTGGCATAGTCGGGATGAACTGCGATCTGTACAACCTTTCGGTCTGCCAGCGATTGCCCCTGACCTAGACCCGCGCGGAACGTCACTTGCCCCGGCGCATAGGGTCGGCCCGTTGCCCTATCCAGCGCACAATGCGCGGCGGTCAGTACAATGTCCTGCGCGATCAGGGTGCCAGTGCAAAAGCCTTGGGTTCCGATATCCAGACGCCCGACCGCTTCCCAACCATAGAGGTCTTCCCGGTCGGTCAGCTTGCGCTTGGCACTTTGGGCGCTTGCGGTTGTCGCCATCACCAGCAGACACAATAGGGTCGCAAGAATACGCGTCACGGTTTGACAAACCTCGCACCCACATTGTTGCGGGCCGCCCCTGGCGGCGTGTCGGCGATGAACCCGCGCCCGGCGGATAATTCACGGTGCAGAACATCCAGTGAATCCTCGACCGTTGTGCCCACGGCCACACGTTGGCCATTGAATTCGGCCTTGGCAGCCACGACCGAGACGATGCGCGGGCGGTCGCCTTCGAACGAAAACACAGGCGCCCCGGACGCGCCGAATTCCACATCACAGGACATCACCAAAACGTCCGAACGTCGGGTCATGACCGAGCAGACCTCTTGCAACGATGGCGCTTCAGCCCTGTCCTGCGCGTATGAGACCACGCCAACCTCTTCCCCTCGCGCCGGGCGTGCGCCGGTTTCAAACGGGATGACGGTGGTGTTGCGGATCGGTTGCCACAGCTCGACCAGCGCGATATCGCTGCCAATCCGGGCAGTGGAGTCCCCGCCAAACTGGTATTCGGGATGAATGACAGCTCGCCGCGCCGCCCGATAGGCCGACGCTCGACCCAAGCGCCATGCGGCTAGAAACTCGACATCTGACAAGTCCACGCGTTGGCCAGTAACCTTGTCAAACAAACAATGCGCGGCGGTCAGTACAATAGTCGGCGAAATCAGGGTGCCTGTGCAAAACCCGGCACCGCCGATATCCAGCCGCCCAACAGCCATCCACGCGCGCCCGGCATCGGTGGTTTCCAGGCTTTTCAACCTTGAATCCTGAGCCATTGCGGCCATGGGCATCAGCGCCAGTGCTAAGACCTTGATCCAGTTTCGCAAGCGGTTCTCCGGCGTAGCTTCGACTTATCCTCCTACGCAGTGCGTAAGGCGAAATTAGGGCGCTCGCTTGACAGCCGGGATCTGAACGCGACCGTAGTCGTCTTCAGACACCTACCTTAAGATCGGCACCTCGCGGTCCGGCCTGTGGTCCTGCTGCATGGCCCTTGGCAGGGGCCCTCCGGTCGTCCAGTCCAACAACTCGACCGTGTGCAGAATCGGAACCTCGGTAGCCGATCCGATCTGCATCATACATCCGATGTTGCCTGCGGCAATCACATCAGGGTTACCAGCCTCCAGCGTCCTGACCTTGCGTTGTTTGAGTTTCCCGGAAATCTCAGGCTGCATCAGGTTGTAGGTTCCGGCGCTGCCACAGCACAGATGGCTGTCCGCAGGTTCGACCACAGTAAACCCCGCACGTTTCAAAAGGTCCTTAGGATAGGTTTTGATTTTCTGACCATGCTGCAACGAACAGGCTGCGTGATAGGCCACAGTCAGACCCTTTTCGCCACCTTCGGGCATATCCAGCTGCATCAGTAGCTCGCTGATATCCATGGCAATCTCCGACACCCGCGCCGCATCTTTGGCCAACGCGTCATTGCGGAACATGTGCCCGTAATCCTTCACGGTCGTCCCACAGCCCGAAGTGTTGATGACGATGGCATCCAACCCATCCCCGTCCATCTCGGCCACCCAAGCGCGGATATTGGCAGCGGCTGCTTTGTGGCTGTCATCGGACTTGCCCATATGATGCGTCAGCGCCCCACAACAGCCCGCACCTTCGGCCACGACAACCTCACACCCCAGCCGGGTCAGCAAACGGATGGTTGCATCGTTGATATCAGTGTTCAGCGCCTTTTGCGCACATCCTGTCATCAGCGCCACACGCTTTTTGCGCGCACCGTTTGGGGCAAAGCTCTGCGGATCGTCGTTGCGACTGACCGGAGGGATATGTTTTGGCGCCATATCCAGCATCGCCCGCAACCGCGCATCTGGCATCAGGAATTTGAACGGACGGCCCAGCTTGGCCCCGATTAAAGCCCAGCGGAACCGCATCGGATAGGGCAGAATCTGCGCCAGCACCCAGCGCAGGGCGCGATCGGTGAAGGGCCGTTTGTAATTCTGTTCGATATATTCACGCGCGTGATCGACCAGATGCATGTAATGCACTCCGGATGGACAGGTGGTCATGCAGGCCAGGCAGGACAGGCACCGGTCGATATGTTTGACCGTTTTCTCATCCGGCACACGCTCGTTTTCCAGCATGTCCTTGATCAGGTAAATCCGCCCGCGCGGGCTGTCCAGCTCATCGCCCAGCACCTGATAGGTGGGGCATGTGGCGGTGCAAAACCCACAATGGACGCAGTTACGCAGGATCTCGTTCGAGCGCTGAATCGCCGGGTCTTGCAGTTGTTTTTCAGTGAATGTTGTCTGCATCTGTTTACCCCATCAGACCCGGGTTGAATAACCCGCGCGGGTCGAAACGCTGTCGAATGCCCTGTGTCAGAGCCTGAATTCCGGCGTTTTCCGGCTGAAACCGCCCCAGGGCCTCAACCGTTTCGGCATCGGCCCTGACCAGGGTCGCGTGACCTTCAAAAGCGCCGAGACGTGCGCGCAGGTCCGTGCCTTTGGGCACCAGCGCCCAGATCAGCCCGCCGCCCCAGTCATAGAGGGTTCGATCCGCTCCAATCCGCTGCGCAATCCCGGTCGCATCCGAAGGTTTGACCGAAATCCGCCACACATCCCCATCCACACCATGAAACGCAGATACGTCCCGAATGGCCTGCCACCGCTCGACCGAGCCATCGATCTCAGCAATCTCTCCGAAACCGGCCAATGTCGATTTCAACTGCTCAACACGATAGGCGACAGAGTCCGTGAACCCTTCGACCCTCAGAAGAACCCGCATCTCTTGCGGGTCATAGGCCGCACCCGACACTTCGAACGGGGATTTCAACGCCGCTGACATCACCGCAACAGCCGCGCTGACATCATCAGCGCGCAAGGCCAATGTCGCCACCGCCTCTGGCTTGGGCAGCACTTTCAGCGACACGTCGGTCAGAACACCCAACGTGCCCCATGACCCGCCCATCAGTTTGACAAGATCATAGCCGGTGACGTTTTTCATCACCCGCCCGCCATTCTTGACCACATGGCCCTTGCCATCGACATATCGCACGCCCAACAGGAAATCACGGCAAGCCCCGGCCTGAATGCGGCGCGGGCCTGAGATATTAGCGGCCACGACACCGCCAATGGTCGGCGCACCATTCGTGCCCAACAGACCGCGATGATCCATCGGTTCAAACGCCAATTGCTGCCCTTCGGCCTCTAACGCCGCCTCGACCTCGGCCACCGGAGTACCGGCCTGCGCCACAATCGTCAGCGCGCCGGGTTCATACAGGGAAATACCGCTCAGTCCGCCGGTTTCGATGGTCATCTCTGGCCCGCCGATCCCGCGGGATCCACCACCGGCAATTCGCACGGGGCCCTGCAGCCCGGCCACTATTTCGGCCAGTTCGGCCTCTGTTTCAGGTCTCATGACACTTCTTCTGTTCAAAAATACCTCGGGGGAATCGCGGCTTGCCGCGATGGGGGCAGCGCCCCCTTACTCGGCTGCAATCCGGCGCGCCTCAGACACATCCAGCGGGAACACCTTAGCTGGGTTCAGCAACCAGTTCGGATCAAACACATCCTTGATGGCCATCTGCGCTTCAAGGTCCGCTGGCGCGTATTGATGCAACATCAGATCCCGCTTTTCGATGCCCACTCCATGCTCGCCGGTCAGGCAGCCACCCACATCCACGCACAGCTTCAGGATATCCGCCCCGAACGCCTCGCATTTCTCAAGATCACCGGGCTTGTTGGCATCAAACAGGATCAGCGGGTGCATATTGCCGTCGCCCGCGTGGAACACGTTGCCCACCGGAAGGCCATATTCCTCGCTCAGCTCTCCGATACGGCGCAGTACCTGCGGCAAGGCAGAAACTGGGATTGTCCCATCGAGGCACATGTAATCGTTCATCTGCCCCATCGCGCCAAAGGCGGATTTTCGGCCCAACCAGATTTTCGCGCTTTCCTCAGCCGACTGACTTTCGCGCAGCTCGACCGGATTGTGACGCTTGGCAATCTCTATGATTTTGGACAGCTGATAGTCGATCTCGGCCTCTGATCCTTCGACCTCGACAATCAGCAAAGCATGGCAATCGGGATAGCCCGCCTGCGCAAAATTCTCACACGCCTTGATGCACAGTGTATCCATGAATTCGATCGCCACCGGCAGAATGCCCGATTTGATAATGTCAGAGACACATTGCCCGGCGACTTCGTTATCATCGAACCCCATCAGCACGGGCCGCGCACCCTCGGGCTTTCGCAGAATTCGCAACGTTGCCTCGGTCACAACGCCTAACTGCCCTTCCGAACCACAGATCACGCCCAGCAGGTCCAACCCGCCCGCGTCCAGATGCGCGCCGCCGATCTCGACCACGCTGCCGTCCATCATCACCATTTTGACGCCCAATAGATTATTTGTGGTCACGCCATATTTCAAACAATGCGCCCCGCCCGAATTCATTCCAATATTGCCCGCTATCGCACAAGCCAGCTGCGATGAAGGATCAGGAGCATAGAAGAAGTCTTCCGCCTCCACCGCGCCGGTCACGCTCAGGTTGGTGCGGCCGGTCTGCACGCGGATGATGCGGTTGTCATAGTCGGTCTCCAACACATCGTTCATCCGGGCAATGCCCAGAATAACACTGTCAGCCGTGGGCAACGCCCCACCCGCCAGCGAGGTACCCGAGCCGCGCGGCACCACCGGAACCCCCTCTTCACTGCAGATGCGCAGCACGTCCGAAACTTCGCCGGTCGTGGACGGCAGCACCGCCAGCATCGGAGGGCAACGATAAGCTGTCAGCGCGTCGCATTCATAAGCGCGCGTCTCGGCCGGGTCGTGAATAACGGCGTCTTCAGGCAGCACTTGCAGCAAACGGCGCAACACCGCATCCTTTCGGCGCAGAACGTCAGGGTTAGGCGTCGGCATTTCCATGGCTGATCCTCCAGTTTGGTAAAATAATATTACCAATTTTCCGATCTGGCAAGTTTTTCCCGTAAAACGTAGGGTCCAATGCATGTCCTGGATTTATCAATCAATGCCCTTCGCACCGTTGGATTTCGTCGGTATCGCCCTGCTGATCGGCGCGTGGCTGGGGATCGGCTGGCGGATCGAAAACCCGCCACCGAACAAGCCCTCGGTTGGAATGATCATGGACGACTACCGCCGAGACTGGATGAAAGAAATGGTGACCCGTCAGCCGCGCATGTTTGACGCGCAGGTCGTCGGCACGATGCGGCAGGGCAGCACGTTCTTTGCCTCAACCACGATGATTGCCATCGGGGGTGGACTAGCTCTGCTGGGCAACACAGAGCGCCTGGCCGGGCTGGCGCAAGATCTGGCTCTGGGAACCGCGCCCGCGCTGGTGTGGGAGGTCAAAATTCTTGTGATCCTGCTGTTTTTGGCGAATGCTTTTCTAAAATATGTCTGGGCACACCGGTTGTTTGGCTATTGCGCCGTATTGATGGCGGCTGTGCCAAATGACCCTGAAGAGCCCGCCGCCTATCCGCGCGCCGCCCAAGCGGCCGAGATTTGCGTCACCGCCGCGCGTAGTTTCAATCGTGGTCTGCGGGCGACCTATTTTGCGCTGGCTTCTGTTGCATGGATCTTGGGCCCCTATGCGCTGATTGCGGGCACGGTGATCACGCTGGCTATGCTCTATCGGCGTGAATTCGCGTCGCATTCCCGCACAATTCTCCTAAACACCGGATCGTGATCCCTCAGCTCACCACAAAAGGTTAAGTTCATATCATGAGATATCTTGTTCTGAGCGCCCTTCTGGCAACTCCGGCCCTTGCAGATGACCCCGTGATCGAAGCCGTCACCGCGAAATCAAACGGTGGCACATGGCGATTCGATGTGACCGTCTCACATCCTGAAACCGGATGGGATGACTATGCAGATGGCTGGCGTGTGCTGGATATGGAGGGGAAAGAGCTGGGACTACGCGTGCTGCATCACCCGCATGAGAATGAACAGCCCTTTACGCGCTCACTAAGCGGTGTGGCGATCCCGGCGGGCACGTCGCAAGTGCAGGTACAGGCCCGCACCAATACCGATGGCTGGGCCAAAAATACCTTTGTGGTCGACCTGAACTGAAGTCAGAACACGCCCATCTGCAAACCGGCGGCCATGGCAAGACCCAGCTCGCGGCAATTTTCAAGCTGGTCGTCGGGGATGGTTTTCTCGGCCAGAATCGCCTCGGGTGTTTGCGCATGGGTGCAGATGATCAGCGGCGGCTGCACCTCTTTCAACCGCCAACCGGTTGCGATGCGGGCGGTTTGTCGCGCGGCGTTTTCGCCATCAGACCCGGCGCAGATCATCTGCGCATAGGGGCGGCCTGCGATCCGACCCAGCACCGGATAATAGCTGCGGTCGAAAAACTCTTTCATCAGACCCGAAATCGCGGCCAGATTCTCGGGCGCGCAGAAGATATAGCCGTCGGCTTGCAACAAATCTTCGGGTCCGGCCTGATCGGCGGGTTTCAGAACCACATCCGCCTCATCCCCTGCAGCCTTGGCTGCAGCTTCGGCCATTTGCCGGGCCCCGCCGGTGCGCGAATGGTAAATGATCAAAAGCTGCGCCATATCAGACCCGGTGATAGGGGCCGCCCGACAAAATGGTTGCGGCCCGATAGAGTTGCTCGGCCAGCATCACACGGACCAGCATATGGGGCCATACCATCGAACCAAATGAGATCGAAAAATCCGCCTCGGCACGCAGATTAGGGTCTATTCCGTCTGCCCCGCCGATGATCAGCGCCAAATCTTGCCGCCCGGCATCGCGCCAGCCGCCCAGCTTTTTGGCAAATTCCGGCGAGGACATCACACGGCCCCGTTCGTCCAGAGTACAGATGACCGCGCCTTTGGGCAGCGCCTTGCGAAGCAGCGTCGCCTCGGCGCCCATTCCAGCGTTTTTCTTGTCTTCAACCTCGATCACCCGCGCAGGACCAAGGCCCAAAGCGCGTCCGGTCCGGTCAAAGCGTGTCAGGTAATCGTCAAGCAGGGTCTTCTCGGGTCCGGCGCGCAATCGCCCGACCGCAACTATGCTAATCCGCATATCTCTCTCGCCTCCGGCCTTTCAATACAGGCCGGGATAGCGCCTCAGTTCGCCGAGGCGCTGCCGCCCTGAGGCAGCCACATCTTTTCCAGCTGATAGAATTCACGCACTTCGGGGCGGAAGATATGGACGATAACGTCGCCCGTATCGATCAGCACCCAGTCGCCGGCATCCTTGCCTTCGACCTTCGAGGTGAAACCGAATTCCTGCTTGATGCGATCCGTCAGCTTTTCCGCCATGGCCGAGACCTGACGGGTCGACCGACCCGAGGCAATCACCATGTGATCCGCAACAGAAGACTTACCTTGCAGGTTAATCTGCACGACGTCTTCGGCCTTGTCATCGGAAAGTGAGGAAAGGATACGCTCAAGCAGCTTGTCGCTGATTGACTGAGAGTGGGCCATCACGCTGGCCCCGTCATCGGCGGGCAACCCCGCCTGGGTATGTAGAGACAGGACATAGTCCTCCTTTGCTGCGCGCCATCAAATCCCGGCGCCGGGGTACTAATAAGGTAACAAGGGGAATGCAACATTTCAATGAACGCGCCATCAACGCAGCGTCAATCCTCTACGATCTGTTGCGGGTCTGCGTCGGGCAGCAGGCGCACCTCGCGCTGCGGGAAGGGCAGCGAGATACCCTCGGCCTGAAACGCATCCCAGAGCGCTAGGTAGACATTGCCGCGGATATTGGTCAGCCCCTTGGTTGGGTCGCTGATCCAGAACCGCAGCACGTAGTCGACGCTGCTGTCCCCGAATCCAGTGATATGGCAGACCGGTTCATGTAGACCGCCACTCAGCACGCGGGCCACGGACTTCACTGAACGGATAGCGGTGGCGCGCACCTTGTGGGGATCGTCGCCATAGCTGGTACCAAACTCCAGATCCAGCCGCACGAACTTGTCGGAATGCGACCAGTTCACGACCTGACTGGTAATCAGATCTTCGTTCGGGATCAGGTATTCCCGCCCGTCCCGTGTCACGACCGAGACATAACGCGCGCCCAGCGCGTTGATCCACCCAAACGTATCCCCCAGCGAGATCACGTCGCCCGGCTTGATCGAGCGATCCATCAAGATGATGATTCCCGAGATCAGGTTAGACACCACCTTTTGCAGCCCAAACCCGATGCCCACACCGATCGCACCAGACAGCAGCGCGATTCCGGTCAGGTCAAACCCTAGCGTCCGGATCGCAGCCATGAAGACGGCCCCATACAGAACCACCTGAATGCCTTTGGCCAATAGCACCTGCATGGAAGGCGTGA
Organism: Ruegeria sp. N8; assembly: GCF_056531325.1. Lineage (NCBI taxonomy): Bacteria > Pseudomonadati > Pseudomonadota > Alphaproteobacteria > Rhodobacterales > Roseobacteraceae > Ruegeria > Ruegeria sp. N8. Next base: position 85,661 of record NZ_JBQFLQ010000004.1, read on the forward strand.
TGTCATCATTGCTTTTCAAACCACGTTCGGCTGCGCGCGTACCCACACGCGCCAACGTCAGCAGAACACCGATCAACAGCGCCGCCTTGATGATCCCCAGCACCGAGATATGCAGATCTCCAATAGAAATCGCGACTCCGTCCAAAAACTCGGCCACGTCATCAGTCAGATTCAGGGCGACAAGCGTTGCATAGACCCACATGGCCCATTTGAAGATCCGCCGCAGCGTCCGGTTGCGCACCAGTCGCGCCGCCAGCGCTATGGCCAACCACGCCGTCGCCAAAGTCGCGATAACGCCAATGATATAACTGCGGGACGGCCATGTGATCTGCTGCATGACCAGATACAGCGCCCAGGACAGCAACACGAAATAGACCAGCGTCAAGCGCTGCATCAGCTGTACTAAAACGCGCAAACGCCATTTGGGCCACCCAGTGCGCGCCCGCGCCCAAGAATCCCACCGGCCTTGCGTGAAAAGCTTAAGGCCAAATGCCAAAGCCCATAGCAATAGAATGATCACCAGCTGGTGCTGACGCCAGCCCGGCGTGACCACCAGTTCAAGAAGGTTTTCGAATTGCACAGAAAAGCCCGCGACCATGTTGTCATAAAGGTCCGACAGCGAGCTGGGGATCAGGTCTTGATTCATACCTGCAGCTTGGACAGCACAGCCCCATGATGCAAGCCTGACGCGGTTTTGAACCTTGATTGACGGCAATGGGCAATATATCTGGACGCCATGAGACTCACCGTAGCCCAGATTCAGAACCTTGAAGATCGCGCCCGTCTGCGCGAACGGTTCTATGGGGCTGCCCGCACGGTTCTGGCCCGCCTATCGGCGGCCTAAGCCACCTCGCCAGCCAATTCTCATTACATACGGGAGAGGACCGATGTCCCCCAAAACACTCTATGACAAGATCTGGGATGCCCATGTCGCGCATGAAGCCGACGATGGCACCTGCCTGCTGTATATCGACCGCCATCTGGTACACGAAGTGACCAGCCCTCAGGCCTTCGAAGGCCTGCGCATGGCGGGCCGCAAGGTGCGTGCGCCGGAAAAAACCATCGCCGTGCCGGATCACAACGTGCCCACCACGCCGGACCGCGTGAACGGGATCGAAAACCCGGAATCACGCATTCAGGTCGAGGCGCTGGACAAGAATGCCAAGGATTTCGGCATTCACTACTACCCGGTGCATGACGTCCGTCAGGGCATCGTCCACATCGTCGGCCCCGAACAAGGTTGGACCCTGCCCGGCATGACCGTTGTCTGCGGCGACAGCCACACCGCCACCCATGGCGCGTTTGGTGCTCTGGCCCACGGCATTGGTACTTCTGAGGTTGAGCATGTTCTGGCCACGCAGACTCTGATCCAGAAGAAATCCAAGAACATGAAGGTGGAAATCACCGGCAAATTGCAGCCGGGCGTGACCGCCAAGGATATCACTCTGGCCGTGATCGGTGAGACCGGCACAGCAGGCGGCACCGGCTATGTCATCGAATATTGCGGCGAAGCGATCCGCGATCTGTCGATGGAAGGCCGCATGACCGTCTGTAACATGGCGATCGAAGGCGGTGCCCGCGCGGGTCTGATCGCCCCCGATGAGACCACGTTCGAATACGTCAAAGGCCGCCCCCACGCCCCGAAAGGCGCCCAGTGGGAAGCCGCAATGGAGTGGTGGAAAACGCTTTACACCGATGAAGGCGCGCATTTCGACAAGGTCGTGACCCTGCGCGGCGAAGATATCGCGCCCGTGGTGACATGGGGCACCAGCCCCGAAGACGTGTTGCCGATCACCGCAACCGTGCCGAACCCCGAAGATTTCGAAGGCGGCAAAGTTGACGCGGCCCGCCGCTCGATCGAATACATGGGACTGGAAGCCGGTCAGAAGCTGAGCGACGTGGAAATCGACACCGTCTTTATCGGGTCTTGCACCAATGGCCGGATCGAAGATCTGCGCGCCGCTGCTGAAATCCTCAAAGGCAAAAAGATCAAGGACGGGATGCGCGCAATGGTCGTGCCCGGTTCGGGTCTGGTCCGATTGCAGGCCGAGGAAGAAGGTCTGGCCGACATCTTCAAAGAGGCCGGTTTCGAATGGCGTCTGGCAGGATGTTCGATGTGTCTGGCGATGAACCCCGACCAGTTGCAACCGGGCGAGCGCTGTGCCGCGACCTCGAACCGTAACTTTGAGGGTCGTCAGGGCCGCGGAGGACGCACCCACCTGCTGAGCCCGGCAATGGCTGCCGCAGCGGCCTTAACAGGACGGCTGACAGACGTCCGAGACTTGATGTAAGGTACCCTCATATCTAGATATTTGAGGGATTGAACAAATGAGTGACTGGATCAAATGGCTGCTGCTTGGACTTCTGTCCATCGTGTTTGGCATCTTTGTGCTGGGCGCGCCGGCGGTGGCGTCGATTGCCGTAACGGTGGTGACGGGTGTGTTGCTGCTGATCTCGGGCGCGTTGCAGGTTGTCGGCGGCTTTACCGTCGAAGGCACGGGTAACAAAATCCTGTCACTCATCATGGGTGTGGTGATGCTGTTTCTGGGCTGGTCCTTTCTGGGTCACCCGTTGCAGGGCACGCTGACGCTGGCCACCGTTTGTCTGATCCTGTTTCTGGCAGGCGGTATCGCCCGAGTTATCCTGTCGTTCCAGATGCGCGGCACTCAATATTTCTGGGCCACGCTGATCTCTGGCATCATGTCGATTGTCCTGGCGATGCTTATCTGGCGCTTTGCCACAGTCGAGCCTGCGATCATGCTGCAATTGCTGGGCATTCTACTGGGCATCGAGATGATCTTTAACGGGCTCGGCCTGGTCTTTATGGCGTTCTACGTCAAAGACGCACCCAAAGACGAAACAACAGAAGCGAAAGAAGCTTAAACGCGGGGCACGGGCGCGGCCCTCTCCCGCAGGAGTGTGAACATGGAAAAGTTTGACAAAGTCCACGGGGTGGCCGCCCCAATGCCACTGATCAATATCGACACCGATATGATCATTCCCAAAGTGCACCTGAAAACCATCAAACGGTCTGGCCTTGGCGTCGTGCTGTTCGACGAGATGCGCTATCACGACCATGGCGGCGAGAATGAAGAATTCGTTCTGAACAAACCTGCCTATCGCAACACCGAGATTCTGGTAGCAGGCGACAATTTCGGCTGCGGCTCGTCGCGGGAACACGCGCCCTGGGCGATCAAGGATTTCGGCATCAAGGTCGTGATCTCGACCAGCTTCGCGGACATCTTCTTCAACAACTGCTTCAAGAACGGCATCCTGCCCATCGTCGTCGAAGAAGAGCATCATGCGATCCTGATGGACGACGCGCACAAGGGCGAGAACGCCCGCATGACTGTGCATCTGGAAGATCAGAAGATCACGACCTCGGACGGCGTCGAGATCGAATTTGACATCGACCCTCACCGCAAGCACTGCCTGCTGAACGGTTTGGACGATATCGGCCTGTCGATGGAAAAAGAACATCATATCGACAAATTTGAAGAGCACGCCTCTCAGGCGCGTCCGTGGGTGTGATTCTTTTAGACATCGTATGCAATGCAACTTAAAGGGGTCGCTTCGGCGGTCCCTTTCGCATTCTTGGGGTCTGAAATTCAGCAACCACAACATGTTGCGGTGACCTTAAACTAGACGACGGTTTTGCGTCAGGAATGATGCAAACCAGCACCAGTTTTGCCATCTTTTTGCCTCAAATGGCGTGTTTTCTGCACCTTGGCTTGAGCGAATTGCCTTGGGGGGTCAATGTTGGCGCTAATGAGGCATCCGTCAAAATAATCAATGACGGGCACAAGTTGGAATGAAGTCGGCAAAGATCGGCCCGTCCAGTTTGAAAGGGTTCGGAAAGTGATTGCGCGCACAACAGGGGCGGCAATTCGGGGCATTCTTGTTGCACTTGTGGTGCTGACCCCCGCGTTGTATCTGCCCGTATCGTCAACGAATGGGACCGAGATCGTCGTCTTTCTCGCCATTCTCGCATTTTTTCTGACCTTTGCCGAATATAACTCGGCCTTTCCCAGCTTTATCGAATTCCGCGATGCGCCGCCGGTGAACCGGTTGCGCTTTGTCGGGTTAGTTACAATGGTCACCTTCCTGACGCTGATCTGCAAGAACGCCTATATGCCCACCAGCCTGACCGAGGTTTTCTATTCGGTCGGCCTAGGTATCGCGAATATCGTGGACTTCCCCTATTCTCCGGTCCGCCTGATCGTCCTGATCCTGCCGTCAGGGGCAAGTGCGCCACTGACCGAGCTAGTGCGTATTTCCGCCAGCGTCGCCTATGTCGCCGCCTTGGTGACTATCGCGGCTTTTGCTTATGCGGTGAAGCTGCGTGGTTGGCCAACCGGCAACGGTGCATTCAATGTCTGGACAAATCTACCGCTATTCGACCCGACCAAGGGCGGCGACGTCGTCACCCGGCTGCAACGGGACGGACGGCTGAACATCTCGATCGGGGTGCTGTTGCCCTTCCTGATCCCGGCGTTGATCAAGATACTGACGGAATACGCCGATCCCATCTCGCTTAATAACCCGCAAACCCTGATCTGGACGATGAGCGCATGGGCCTTCCTGCCCGCTAGCATGATCATGCGCGGGATGGCGACTTTGCGGATTGCCAACCTGATCGTCGAAAAACGCCGCGCCTATTCCACAACCGAGTCCACTCAGGCCGCATGATCCGTGCCCTGATCTTTCTGCTGCTGCCGATCATGGCGCAGGCAGAACCTTTACGCGTGGCCACCTTCAACACCGAACTCAGCCGCGACGGGCCCGGACTGTTGCTGCGCGATATCCAGCGCGGCGATGCACAGGTTCAAGCGGTGGTAGAGGTCCTGTTGGCGGTTCAGGCCGATATCGTCGCGTTGCAGGGGATCGACTGGGACCTGAACGGTAAGACGATCCGGGCGCTGACCACGCAAGTGTCATCACAGGGGCTGAGCTATCCACATATCTATGCCGCCCAGCCGAACTCTGGCCTGGAAACCGGGCTGGATATGGATGGCGATGGCCGCACATCAGGGCCCGGTGATGCCCAGGGCTGGGGCCGGTTCACCGGTCAAGCGGGGATGGCAGTGTTGTCGCGCTATCCCATCACCACGGGTCAGGTGCAGGAATTTACCGCGCTGCGCTGGCGCGACCTGCCGAATGCCAAGTTGCCGCTGGTCGATGGGCGACCCTTCCCCTCCACCAACGCGCAGGACATCCAGCGACTTTCGTCCGTGGCCCATTGGGCGGTCCCAATAGAAACCCCACAAGGGCCGCTAACTTTGATGACCTTCCATGCTGCCCCTCCGGTGTTTGATGGGCCAGAGGACCGCAATGGTCTGCGCAATCATGATGAGATCATGCTGTGGCGCGCAGTTCTGGATGGCGATCTGGGACAGGCCCCCAATGGCCCTTTCATCATCGCCGGGGATGCAAACCAGGATCCGACGCAGGGTGAAGGCCTCAAACTGGCGATCCACAGCCTGCTGACCGACCCGCGCCTGACCGACCCGCGTCCGCAGGACCCTACCGGTGCATTGACTACGGTCACATGGAAAGCGGTCGGGGATCTGAGGGTCGACTATGTTCTGCCCTCGGCCCACTGGACCGTGCAGCGCGCGGGCGTGTACTGGCCCAAACCGGGCACGCCAGAGCGGGACGCGGCCAAAAAAGCCAGCCGCCACCGGCTGGTCTGGGTCGACATAGACATGGACTGAAGAAAAAAGGGCCACCAAGCGGTGGCCCAATTTCAGGTCGAGGATTGTCAATTACCCGGACAGACTCGTTACTATACAGACTTAAAAATCGAAAAACTTACGTGCGCGGCGTGCCGGGTGCGGACGACCCCCCCGTTGGGTCACGCCCATCTCCGGTCGAGGTGCTGTCGCTTGGATCGCGCCCTCCGTCAGGGTCACGCCCACCGCCGGATGTCGAACTGTCGCTTGGGTCACGCTCTTCCCCCGGAGGGGTGCAAGGAACAGACGCCGTTCCAGCAACCGAGGAATCATCACAGCCTTCCGGTGGAGGCGGCGGCGGCACACAGGGCTCGGTTGCCGTACCTGCGGGTGATGAACCGTCCGAGCATCCGATAACGTCACCATACTTGTTGAAAATCGGCTCAGCCTGAATGGGCTGCGGAGCCTCGGTTTGACTGCACGCCGCCACAAATGTCAGGCAGACCGCCGTAGTCCAAACTTTCGAAAAAACTTGCATTCACTTGTCCTTTATCACGGGATCTAGAACAGACCCCAACACCCCAAAAAGAAAACTCGTAACCCACTGTGAACTTTGGAAAGTGCAGTGCCTCTTCTGGATTGCCTGAATTTAGATTTGATTTCTGCTGACAAAAAGGCACTAAACTGCATCAAGATCATGCAATTTTGCAGGTAACTGACATGAATTGGGACAATCTGAAAGTGCTTCTGGCCATTGGTCGGGCCGGTTCACTGACCGGCGCGGCGCACGCGCTTGACGTCGACGCGACGACGATGGGGCGGCGTCTGACTGCGCTTGAAAAAGAGCTGGGAGTTATCCTGTTCGTGCGCTCTAAATCCGGCTTTGTCCCGACCGAGGCGGGCGTCATCGCGATCCGGCAGGCCGAACAGATCGAGGCACATTATCACCAGATGACCGACCAGATTTCGCAATCGCAGGCCAGCGCCGTAGGCGTGATGCGGCTGGTTGGAAATTCATGGACAATGCAACGGCTGGCAATGACCGGCATGGATCGCTTTCTGGCCACCAATCCGGGGCTGGATCTGCGACTGATGACCCGCGCACCGTCTGCGCGTGTCTCGGGTGAAGCATCGATCCAGATGTGGTTCGAGGTTCCACCCGAAGCTGCGGAATACACCGTCACGCTTGGTCAGGTGCCATATGCCGTATACCGTGCGGCGCATCTGGACACACCCCCTGCCAATTGGGTCGCCTTTTTTGACGAAGAAGCAAGTCGCCCGATCATCAGCCGGGCTGTCGAGCGGCTGAGCAAAAGTACCGAAACCATGCGAGTCACCGCCACCGATGCCAGCGTTCTGGTTTCAGCCGTCGCCGCAGGGGTCGGCAAGGGTCTGTTGCCGATGTGTCTGGCCAAAGGGCGCGACGATCTGGTGCGTGTGGGCACAGGCCGGCCCGAATTTAACCGAAGCCTGAACCTCTATCTCAACCCCGACACAGTCGGATACAAACGGGTTCAGGTCACGGTCGAATGGCTGCGCGCCGCCTTTTCGGACGCATTTGGGCCCTCTGGCTGATCCAGAAGGCCCATCTACCACCACCTACAGGGCACCGGTATAGGTGCCGCGCGGGGGATAGCCGTTGTTCAGCGCAAATTTGATGCCTCCGGCAATATCGGCAATGGCGGGGCGGGCAAAGGGAATGGTCTGCTGCCACGCGAAATACAGGTTGCGGTCGGGCGAGATGTAGAAATGTCCCGGCTCGGCGAAGAACGCGGCCTCTGCAGTCCCTTCACGTCCTTCCGAGATGTTCAGCCCCCAGTCTTCCCGCGCCTCGGCCATAGGCAGACTGTGACCCACACGCAGGCGCGACACGCCCGCTTTTTCAACCGTTTCAGCAGCGCGCTCGGCGGTGTCCGTGGTGATCATCACCACCTCGATCCCCAGTTCGGCAAAGTCATCCAGCGCCGCTTCGACCTCGCCCATCTGACGAATGCAGATCGGGCAATGCAACCCGCGATACTGAATCACCAACGTGCCGTTTTCGCCCTTGTCGCGCTCAAGATCGAAATCCCCACCGGCGACGGTTTCAATTTTCAGTGCGGGAACCGGGTTTCCGGGTGTCAGCATGTGTTTTCCTCGTGGTTTGGCGGGATCGTCTCATTGACCCGATGCGATGCAGACGCTAGGGCCTGTGCGACGAAACGCAAGGAGACCTTTCATGTCCAACCCCTCGCTCCTCATCCTGCCCGGAGACGGAATTGGCCCGGAAGTTATGGCCGAAGTGCGCAGAATCATCGGCTGGTTCGGCGAAAAACGCGGCCTTCACTTTGACGTGAGCGAGGATCTGGTCGGCGGTGCCGCCTATGACGCGCATGGCACGCCTTTGACGGACGAAACCATGGCCAAGGCGCAAGAGGTGGACGCGGTTCTGCTGGGCGCCGTGGGTGGCCCGAAATACGACGATCTGGATTTCAGCGTAAAGCCCGAGCGCGGCCTGCTGCGCCTGCGCAAGGAAATGGACCTGTTTTCCAACCTGCGCCCGGCCCAGTGCTTTGACGCACTGGCGGATTTCTCGTCGCTGAAGAAAGACATCGTGGCCGGTCTGGACATCATGATCGTGCGCGAGCTGACTTCGGGCGTCTATTTCGGCGAGCCGCGCGGCATCTTCAACGAAGGCAATGAACGCGTGGGCATCAACACCCAGCGCTATACCGAGTCCGAGATCGAACGCGCCGCGCGCTCGGCCTTTGAACTGGCGATGCGCCGGAACAAGAAGCTGTGCTCGATGGAGAAAGCCAACGTGATGGAATCGGGCATCCTGTGGCGCGAGGTCGTGGACCGTGTCGCAGCGGACTACCCCGAGGTCGAGCTTTCCCATATGTATGCCGATAACGGCGCGATGCAGCTGGTGCGCGCACCCAAGCAGTTTGACGTGATCGTCACCGACAACCTGTTCGGCGATATCCTGTCGGATTGCGCGGCGATGCTGACCGGTTCGCTGGGTATGCTGCCATCCGCTTCGCTGGGTGCGCCCATGGCCAACGGCCGCCCCAAGGCGATGTACGAACCCGTCCACGGCTCGGCCCCCGATATCGCGGGTCAGGGCAAGGCCAACCCGATTGCTTGTATCCTGAGCTTTGCCATGGCGCTGCGCTACAGCTTTGACCAAGGGGATGAGGCCGATCGCCTGGAAGCCGCGATCGAGAAGGTTCTGGCCGATGGTGTCCGCACCGCCGACTTGCTGGCCGAAGAGGGCGTTGAGCCGGTCTCGACCACAGAAATGGGCGACGCCATTCTGGCCGCACTGAACGAAAGCGTCTGATTTCGCCTCACCACGTGTAGAAAAGGCGGTGCCCAGCGCACCGCCTTTTTTTGTGACTTAGTTGCCGAATATATTGTTCAGCAGGTTGTTGATGGCCTTCTCAAACCCGTTGTTCTGCCTGCGGCGCTGCTGCCGAGGCTGTTCGGTTCGCACCGGCGGGTCCGGGGCCAGCATGGGCAGTGGGGTGGGTGTCATCCCTTCGGTCACGCGCACCATCGTCTCTTTCCAGATCTCGGCGGGCAGGCCGCCGCCTGTGACGCCAGACAGCGGCGTGTTGTCGTCATACCCCATCCAGACACCGGTCACATAATCCGCCGTGAAGCCAATGAACCAAGCATCCCGCGCCGCCTGCGTGGTGCCGGTCTTGCCTGCCACCTGCCACCCCGGCAGTTTGGCGCGCCCACCAGTGCCCTCGGACACGACACGCTCCATCATCCAGGTCAGTTGCTTGGACGCCTTGTCATTTATGACACGCTCACCAATACCGGTTGTCGTCACCATGACAGGGGTATCGTCACCCAACAGCTTCAGCTCGGTCAGGCCATAAGGTTCAACCGCAGAGCCTCCGTTCAAAATACCCGCATAGGCGCCCGTCATCTCGATCAGCGTGCTCTCAGACGCGCCCAATGCCAGTGCCGGGCCTTCGGCCAGATCGCTGGCGATACCGAATTCGCTGGCAACGGTGCGCACATTCTCTAGCCCTGAAATCTCGGCCACTTTCACCGCCGGGATGTTCAGCGAGTTCTTCAGGGCATCCGCCAGTGTCACCCGACCATAGAACTTGTTGGTGTAATTCTTGGGACACCACTGGCCCGAGCCGGGGATATCGATGCAGTAAGGCTCGTCCATCACCGTATCCAACGGCGAATAGCCCAGTTCCAGCGCCGTGGCATAGACGAACGGCTTGAACGATGACCCGGTCTGTCGCAGCGCCTGCGTGGCGCGGTTGAACGCCCCCGACACGCGGGTCTTGCGCCCGCCAACCATGGCGCGCACCGCCCCATCGGCCGACATCACCACAATGGCGGCCTGCGCCTTGGACCCTTCGCGCACCTTTTCCTGAAAGATGTATTGCAGCGCCTCTTCCGCTGATGTCTGGATACGCTGATCCAACGTGGTGCGGATCACCACATCCTCGGTCGTATTGCGGGTAAAGAATTCAGGCCCGCTGGCCATGACCCAATCGGCGAAATACCCCCCGGCGCGGGCAGCGGCAGCATCCGACAAAACCGCCGGGCGGGCGCGGGCTTCGCTGGCCTGCGCGGTGGACAGGTATCCTTGGTCCTCCATCAGCCCGACCACCAGCCGCGCCCGATCCTGCGAGCGTTGCAGGTTGTTCGTCGGCGCATAGCGTGTGGGCGCGACCAGCAACCCTGCCAACATTGCCGCCTCGGACGGCGAAACCTCGGCCGCCGAAATCCCGAAATAACGCTGGCTGGCAGCCTCGAACCCACGGGCACCGGCCCCAAGGAAAGCGCGGTTCAGGTAAATGGTCAGAATCTCGTCTTTGGAATACTTGACCTCCATCGCCATCGCATAGACGGCCTCTTTTGCCTTGCGCCAGAGCGAACCCTGACGGCAATCCGCCTCATACGCGGCCTCGGACTCCCACTCGGCGGGATCGTAGGGCACGCCAAGACACAACAGCTTGGCCGTCTGCTGGGTAATGGTCGACCCGCCATGGCCCGACAACGGCCCTCGCCCTTCGCTGAGGTTGATGCGCACAGCACTGGCAACGCCACGGGGACTGACGCCGAAATGGCGATAGAAGCGTTTGTCCTCGGTCGCGATGACCGCATGTTTTAGATGCGGCGACACGGTATCGGCGGTGATGACCCCACCAAACTGATCCCCGCGCCACGCATAAACCTTACCATCGCGGTCCAGCATCGTGACCGAACCGCGCGCACGACCGTCCAAAAGCGAATCGACATTGGGCAGCGTTGAGTAGACAACGCCGATCGCCAGCGCCAATAGCAGCGCACACACAGCCCCAACGCGCCAGGTCACGCCCCAGACCAGACGCCACAGCCAGCGGAACATCCGGCGGAAGATTCCGCCACCCTCGCCACCGGATTTCTTTCGTGTTTTCTTACGCGTGGCCTTGCGCGAGGTGGTTTTGCGCGCAACAGATTTCTTGCCCGCTGGCTTGGCCGCGCGCTTGGTCGTCTTGGGCTTGCGGCCCTTGGACGGGTATCTTTTATCCGCGACCAGAGGGGTCTTGCGGCGCCTGGACTCAGTCATTTCCGAACTCTGCCCGATTATCGTTTTGACGCACCATACCCTGCCGTACCGATGAAGTTGAGGTCAGAATTACTGGTAAATTCCCTCTCTTGAATGCATAATTTTTAATCGTTTTGCATTATTTGTGCAAAAATTGTGCACCTTGCCACAATTTTCCCCCTCTTCGCAGACCCGGGACGTTTCCTATAGCACCCGAGCACGCTTTTTTGCTGCGAGTGCAAACAAGCCGGACAGACCGGGGAAGCAGAGGGGATCAACGTGAAACTGATCATTGCGACAATCAAGCCGTTCAAGCTCGAGGAGGTGCGCGAGGCACTGACCGAAGCAGGCGTGCGCGGCATGATGGTGACCGAAATCAAGGGCTTCGGCTCGCAATCGGGTCACACAGAAATTTATCGCGGCGCAGAATATGCCGTGAACTTCGTACCCAAGATCAAGCTGGAGATCGTGGTGCCCGCCACGATGGCCGATCAGATCGTCGAAACCATCACCAAAACCGCCAAGACCGGCAAGATCGGCGACGGCAAGATTTTCGTCCTCGACGTCGAGCAGGCCCTGCGCGTGCGGACCGGGGAAACCAACGAGGAAGCGCTGTAATCCGCGCCCATCCGTAAAAGGACAGATATCAAATGAAACTAAACCGAATTCTCGCCACAGCCGCTGTGCTGGTCGCCTTTCCGGCGGCTGCATTCGCGAATGACCCGCCTTCTTCGATGGAGGACGTGGGCTATATCTTCACCACTCTGCTGTTCCTGATGGCCGGTTTCCTGGTCTTCTTCATGGCGGCCGGGTTTGCCATGTTGGAAGGCGGCCTTGTGCGTTCCAAGAACGTGGCGATGCAGATGATCAAAAACATCGCGCTCTTTTCCATAGCGGCGATCATGTATTGGTTGGTCGGCTTCAACACGATGTATCCCGGCGACTTCAATGGTTTCTTTGCCATTGGTGGTCCGACCGTGCTTGATCCAGTGGGTATTGGTTCCGATGCAGCGGCGCTTGACTATGCCTCGATCGGCTCGGATTTCTTCTTCCAGCTTGTATTCGTTGCGGCAACCGCCTCGATCGTGTCAGGTGCCGTCGCCGAGCGGATCAAGCTGTGGCCCTTCCTGATCTTCGTCGTTGTTCTGACTGGTATCCTGTACCCGATCTCGGGCTCGTGGCAGTGGGGCGGCGGCTGGTTGTCTGAGGCTGGCTTCTCGGATTTCGCAGGCTCGACCGTAGTACACTCGGTCGGTGGCTGGGCGGCACTGGCCGGTGCAATCATCCTTGGCCCGCGTATCGGCAAGTACAAGGACGGCAAAGTGCACCCGATGCCCGGTTCGAACCTGGCGCTGGCCACTTTGGGGACGTTCATCCTGTGGCTGGGTTGGTTCGGCTTCAACGGCGGCTCGCAACTGGCGATGGGCACCGTGGGTGACGTATCGGACGTGTCGCGCATCTTTGCCAACACCAACATGGCCGCAGCCTCGGGTGCTGTAGCAGCCCTGATCCTGACGCAAGTTCTGTACAAGAAACCTGACCTGACCATGGTGCTGAACGGCGCGCTGGCCGGTCTGGTCTCGATCACCGCTGAACCCCTGGCCCCGACCCTGTTCGGCGCGCTGTGGATCGGTGCGGTTGGCGGCATCATCGTAGTATTCGCGGTTCCGATGCTGGACAAGTTCAAGATCGACGACGTTGTCGGTGCCATCCCGGTTCACCTGTTCGCAGGCATCTGGGGCACCATCGCCGTGATCTTCTACGGTGAGGCCTCGCTGGGCACACAGCTGCTGGGTATCGCGGCCTACGGTGTGTTCACCTTTGTCGGTGCACTGGTTCTCTGGGGTATCCTGAAAGCCACCGTTGGCATCCGCGTCAGCGAAGAGGATGAGATCAACGGCCTCGACATGGCAGAGCTGGGTATGGAAGCCTACCCCGAGTTCTCGAAGGGCTAAGACTCGAGAGTATTCAAATCAAAACCGGGCGTTCGCGCCCGGTTTTTTTGTTTTCCAAAAAAGAAAGCCGCGCAGGAAAGCGCGGCTTTGCTTGATTTTGAAAGGGCCTCAGACGCCGACGTCAACAATCGCCTTAGCCAAAATCGGCACCGTCGTTGCGTTCAGACCGGCGATGTTCAACCGGCTGTCGCCCACCATATAGATGCCGTGATCGACCCGCAGTTGCTCGACCAGTTCCGGCGCGGCACCCAGGCGCGAAAACATGCCTCGGTGCTGAGCAACAAAACCAAAGCGGTCAGAACCGGTCAGGCGTTGCAGCTCGTCCGCCAGTTGCTGGCGCAGACCCAGCATCGACAGGCGCACCTCTTCCAGTTCTGCCGCCCAGTCGGCGCGCAGGGCGTCGTCATTCAGGATCGTGGTCACAACGCGCGCGCCATGGTCAGGCGGGAAGGAATAGTTCTGACGGTTCAGGAAGGCCAGCGTCGATTGGTTCAGCGATGTCTGCGCCGCGTCATCGCTGATCGCCATCAGCAGGCCAGTCCGTTCGCGGTAGACGCCGAAGTTCTTGGAACAGGAGGCCGCGATCAGGCAACGCTTGACCGACGAGGCCACTAGACGAGTCGCCTGCGCGTCCTCTTCCAGACCATCGCCAAAGCCTTGATATGCGATGTCGATCATCGCCACGAGGCCTTGCGCATTGATCAAGTCCACGACCTCTTGCCAGTGCACCATGTTCAGGTTTGCACCGGTGGGGTTGTGGCAGCAGCCATGCAGCAGCACCACGTCGCCCGCCTTGGCCGTTTTCAGATCGGCGATCATGCCGTCGAAATCGACGCCGCGCGTCTCGCCGTCGAAGTAGCGGTACGGGACGGTTTCGATGCCCAGATAGTTCAGGATCGACAGGTGGTTGGGCCATGTTGGGTTCGACACGAACACGCGGGCCTCAGGGTTGGCCATGCGGATCATCTCAAACGCCTGACGACAGGCACCGGTGCCCCCGGGGGTCGCCACGGCAGCGATATTGCCGCGCGGCACGGCATCGCCAAGGATCAGGCCGATCATCGCATCCGCATAGGCCGGATCACCAGCCAGACCGGTATAGGCTTTGCTCTCCTGCTCTTCCAGAATGCGCTTTTCGGCGGCCTTGACGGCGCGCATCACCGGGGTCACGCCTTCGGCATTCTTGTAGACGCCCACACCCAAGTCGATCTTTTGATCGCGCGGGTCGTCGCGGTACATCTGCATCAGCGCCAAGATCTTGTCGGCAGGCTGCGGTTTGAGGTTCTCGAACATCAGTTCTCTCCGGTTGCGACGGGCAGGGTCGGGAAGGCACCCCATTCAGCCCAGGAGCCGTCATAAAGCGAATGGTCTTTCTTGCCCATGCGTTCCAACGCAAGGCTGAGGATCGCGGCGGTCACGCCCGACCCGCATGAGGTGATGGCGGGTTTCGACAGATCAACGCCAGCGCCCTCGAACACGGCGCGGCACTCCTCGGGCGATTTCATCGTGCCATTTTTGTTCAGCAATTCGCCAAAAGGCACGTTGCGCGACCCCGGAATATGGCCCGAACGCAGCCCTTCGCGCGGCTCGGGCGCGGTGCCTGCAAAGCGGGCGGCCGCGCGGGCGTCGATGATTTCGTGATCGTTCAGCTTGGCTGCGGCCGAGACCTGCGTCACATCCCGCACCAGATGGTTCTGCACGCGCACTGTCATGTGACGGTCCCGGATCACAGGAGGCAAATCCTCGATCTCGCGACCCTCGGCCTGCCATTTGGGAAAGCCGCCGTCCAGAACGGCCACGTTCTCTTGCCCCATCAGGCGGAACAGCCACCAGACCCGTGCCGCCGACATCAGGCCTGCGCCGTCATAGACCACGACCTGATGCCCGTCGCCGACACCCATCGCCCGCATCCGCGACATGAATTTCTCGACCGGAGGAGCCATGTGCGGCAGGTCGGACCGCGCATCCGAAATCTCGTCGATATCAAAGAACCGCGCACCGGGGATATGGGCCGCATCATATTCAGCCTTGGCGTCGCGCTGCTGTTGCGGCAGGTACCACGACCCGTCCAAAACCCGCAGATCGGGGTCTTTCATATGGGCTGCAAGCCATTCGGTGGAAACGAGGGTTTTCGGATCGTCCTGCATCTGGGCCTCCGCTGTGCGCGCTTGCGTTTTCCCTATACGCGCGCGAATGCGGGTTCAAGGCTGGATGGGCGGCAGAACAGCTACCTTGTGCGGCGCAGGCGGAAAAACTGCACAATACCGATCAGGCTGATCAAGATCCAGAATGTCTCGATCAGCATAGAGGCGAGGTTGAAATTCTCGAGCAGGGAATACACGATCAGGATGGACCCGGCGAGGTTCAGGATCGGGAAGGCCAGATCGTCTGAATTCATCATCCGCATCTGAGTGGCAAAATACGCGGCCACAACGACAAGCGCCCCGAAAGACCCGATGGCATCCGCCAGCGTGAGTGAGGTGATGAAATCTGCCACTAGAGCCCCTTTTCTAAGACCTTCAGACGGATGCGACCCGCGCGTAGTGATGCATATTCAAAAACGCGGCCCCCTCGGGCCCGGCGCGATAGCCATGCGGCAAGTCGGCGGCAAAACGCAGCCCCTGTCCGGCCTGCAAAGGCACCCATTCGCCATCGCGCAGAATTTCAAGCGATCCATTCAGAACGAATACCTCTTCGGTCACCCCTGCGGCATGGGCGGCGGATTCGTGGCTTTGGTTTGGGGCAAGATCAACGTGAAAGGTCTCGGCTCCCAGGGCGGGGTCATAAGGAAAGACAATCTTGACCTCGATGCTGCCGGGGAAAGTCACGGTTCGGAACAGGCTGGCATCCGCCGGGTCACGCAGAACGGACGATCCGATCAACGCGCTGAGCGGCAGCTGAAACCCTTTGGCGATCTTCCATAGGGTCGCGATGGTCGGGCTGGACTCACCACGCTCGATCTGGCCCAGCATGGCTTTGCTGACGCCTGTCATCTCGGCCACCTTCGACAGGCTCAGCCCCGAGGCCGCGCGCACGTCCCGCAGTTTCAGCGTTATTTCATCCGGTGCCATGTCGTTCGTCTTTCGAATCCTCTTGTGCGTTATAGCGCACATGTGATACGTGCGCTATAACGTACGAACCCCAAGACATGCAACCCGAGGCAATAGGGAAACAGCGTCATGCCACTCTACCGATCCAGAACCTCTACCCATGGCCGTAACATGGCCGGAGCCCGCGGCCTGTGGCGCGCAACAGGTATGGGGGATGACGATTTCGGCAAACCGATCATCGCCATCGTCAACTCGTTCACGCAATTTGTGCCCGGTCACGTTCACCTGAAAGACCTTGGCCAGATGGTCGCGCGCGAGGTCGAAAAAGCCGGTGGCGTCGCCAAGGAATTCAACACGATCGCCGTGGATGACGGCATCGCAATGGGCCATGACGGGATGCTGTATTCGCTGCCCTCGCGCGAGGTGATCGCGGATTCGGTGGAATATATGGTCAACGCACACTGCGCCGATGCGATGGTCTGTATCTCGAACTGTGACAAGATCACGCCGGGTATGCTGATGGCCGCCATGCGCCTGAACATCCCTGCAATCTTTGTTTCGGGCGGGCCGATGGAGGCCGGCAAGATCGACATCGCCGATCTGGACGCCAAGAAAATCGACCTTGTAGACGCCATGGTTGCTGCCGCGGATGACCGGTTCACCGACGAACAGGTTCAGCACATCGAAGAAAATGCCTGCCCCACCTGCGGGTCGTGTTCCGGCATGTTCACTGCAAACTCGATGAACTGTCTGGCCGAAGCGCTGGGTCTGGCCCTGCCGGGCAATGGCTCGACGCTAGCCACCCATTCGGATCGCAAAGAGCTGTTCCTTGAAGCAGGCCGCCGCATCGTCGAGATCACCAAGCGCCACTATGATCTGGACGAAAAGGGCTTCCTGCCCCGCGAAATCGCCACGTTTGACGCGTTCGAGAACGCCATGTCGCTGGACATCGCCATGGGTGGCTCGACCAACACCGTGCTGCACCTGCTGGCCATCGCGCATGAGGGCGGCGTGGATTTCGACATGTCCGACATGGATCGGCTCAGCCGGAAAGTGCCGTGTCTGTGCAAGGTCGCGCCCAATACTGAGAACGTGCATATGGAGGACGTCCACCGCGCCGGTGGCATTTTCTCAATCCTCGGCGAACTCAGCCGCGCCGGTCTCCTGCACGAGGGGTGCAGCACCGTACATTCCGGCACCATGGGCGAGGCGATTGCCAACTGGGACATCAAGGTCGCCAACAACCCCAAGGCGCAAGACCTGTTCAAAGCCGCGCCGGGCGGCGTGCGCACCACGCAGGCCTTCAGCCAGTCGAACCGGTACAAAGAGCTGGACACCGACCGCGAGGGCGGCGTGATCCGGTCCAAGGAACACGCGTTTAGCCAAGATGGCGGTCTGGCCGTTCTGTTCGGCAATATCGCGCGCGACGGCTGTATTGTGAAAACCGCCGGTGTGGACCCGGCCAGCCTGACCTTCACCGGCTCGGCCTATGTCTGCGAAAGCCAAGATCAGGCGGTGAACGACATCCTGACCGGCAAGGTGAAAGAGGGCGACGTGGTCGTCATCCGCTATGAGGGCCCGCGCGGTGGGCCGGGGATGCAGGAAATGCTCTACCCGACCTCATACCTGAAATCCAAAGGTCTGGGCAAAGCCTGCGCCTTGCTGACCGATGGGCGGTTCTCGGGCGGCACCTCGGGCCTGTCGATCGGCCACGTCTCGCCTGAGGCGGCCGAAGGCGGTGTCATCGGTCTGGTGCGTCAGGGTGACAAGATCGAGATCGACATCCCCAAACGCTCGATCCATCTGGCGGTCTCGGACGAAGAACTGGCCACCCGCCGCGCCGAGCAGGACGAAAAGGGCTGGGAGCCCGCTGCACCGCGCAAACGCAAAGTGTCCACGGCGCTGAAAGCCTATGCCAAGCTGACCACAAGCGCGGCCAAAGGGGCTGTGCGTCAGGTCTGAGTTAGACGCCGCTCAACATAAATGGCCTACTTATCCGGTAGGCCGTTTTTGTTCTGTTGTGCGGGCAAATCGGCCATTCAGCATGTTATGGCGGGCTCAGGTTCGCTCCTCCCAGTTCAAAGCGCATTTCGCCACCTTTACCGTCAACGAATACCAAGCTGCTTTCTTCCGAACTAACCTGTTTCATACTGAGAAACTTTTGCACCATGGGTGAATCCGCATCAATTCCAGGAGAACCCCAGGCGCATGCTGGCGAAGCAGAAGTTGGTTTGATCCTTAACTTGGGATAGCGACCTTTCATAACGCCTGTAGCACAAAGACAATGACCACAAATTGCGAATGCGGAGTTCTCGCCAATGTAGAACCTGAGGGGGCGTATTGGCGGCTTTCCATCGATTTCCACCAGGTCATAATCCCGCATAGTTTTGATGTGACTAACCACTGTGTCTGCTTGTGTATAAGAGGCCGTCGCGCATACGAATGCCAGGACAAAGACCGCGATGGCACCACTTCTCAGAAAACGCATACATCTGCTCCTAGATAGTGTTGAAATCTAAGACTTTAGGGAAAGACTTACCCAGACATTTTTCTGATTAAGTTATTGAGCCGCGCAAAGTGTCTCTTTGACTTGGGTCAATCAGTTTGTTTGTCGCCAGAGCCAATCAACTGGTCGAAAAACACATCTTTCGCAGCTTCTGCTCTGGGCTCAATGCAGGCACTCACCTGCAAATCATGTTCTAAACAGATGCATCGTATTGCTCTTCAATCGCCAAGTTTGGCGTGGACCTCGTCCAGATCAATCTCGCCGATTGGCATCTTGTTGACCGGGTTCTCGAAATCGTATTTGAACAGCTCGAAATCCTGTTTGTAGATTTCGTAGACCAGATGCATCGACAGATCATCGAAGTAATCCTCGACCGGATGGGCGCGCTTGGGGCCGTGGCCCTCGGATTCGTTGAAGCGCGGGATCTGGGACAGGTTCACATCGTGCGGCGTGTCCAGATGGTTCAGAACATCCTGCATCCCGTCGTTGAACGCTTCGGTCCAGAAAATCCGGTCATATCGCCCGCCGTTGACGATAAAGGTCGAGACATGGCCTGACATGGCCGACCAGTGAATATCGGGGTCCATCGGCCTACGCCAGCGGATCGTATCACGCGCGAACAGCAAAAACCGACGGAAGCTGGCGATCTGGTCGAACTCACCCTTGCCGTCATCGCCGCCAACCTCAATCCCATAATTATAGATCAGCGTCGGCACCAGATTGCCGCGATAGCGCTTGCCGTTGCGCTGAATCCCGCAGATCTTGTCAAAAAACGAACTGAGAATCCGCGTGTAAGGATTGCGCACGCATGTGAACGCGTAAGACGCATGAGACCTGACATTGTCCGAGATCGGCCCCTGACTGCCGTCAAAGGCCCATTTGTGCATCCCATCCTTGGCGTCATGGATATCACCGTCGAAGAAGCGGCCATGATCCGAGTAGTACATGATCTGGCCAATGGTCGAGCAGGCACATTTCGGCACCACCCGGTACACCATGCTTTCACTCTCGGTCATCCATGTACCGGGAAAACCCATCTGCTATGCCTCCTGCGCGGATCAGAACCTTGAAATCTTGTCCGCATTTTCAAATCAGAGAACCAAAAATATTCTGTTTATTCAATCGCTCATCCTCAGTATCACGGTTGCAAACGGGCAGAAACGGAAATTGTGAAACAAATGGCAAAGATTGCCTATATTTTGCTGTGCCACAAAGACCCTGATGCGATCATCGCGCAGGCTGAACAACTGACGGCCGCAGGCGATTGCATGGCGATCCATTTCGACGCACGCGCCAGAAAGGACGCCTTTCAGCGCATTCAAGACGCGTTAAAGGGCAACCCGAACGTCACCTTTGCCAAAAAGCGCATCAAATGCGGCTGGGGGGAATGGTCGTTGGTTCAGGCCACCCTCAATGCGATCGAAGCCGCCGTTACAGCCTTTCCACGCGCCACGCATTTCTACATGGTCTCGGGCGATTGCATGGCGATCAAGACGGCCGAGTACACGCACAACTTTCTGGACGAACGCGACCACGACTTTGTCGAAAGCCACGATTTCTTTGACAGCAACTGGATCAAGACCGGGATGAAGGAAGACCGGCTGATCTATCGTCATTTCTTCAACGAACGCACGCAAAGCTGGTCGTTCTACACCTCATACGAATTGCAGAAACGCTTTGGCCTGACCCGCGATGTTCCGGCAGACATCCAAGTGATGATCGGCAGTCAATGGTGGTGCCTGCGCCGCCGCACGATTGAGATGATCCTGGAATTCCTGCGCCAACGGCCGGACGTGAAACGGTTCTTCTCGACCACATGGATTCCGGATGAGACCTTCTTTCAGACCCTCGTCCGCCACCTGGTTCCCCGCGACGAAATCGAGAACAGAACGCCCACTTTCCTGATGTTTTCGGACTACGGGATGCCGGTCACGTTCTACAACGACCACTATGACATGTTGCTGGGGCAGGATTACCTGTTTGCCCGCAAAATCAGCCCCGAGGCGCATGAGCTGAAGGACCGGCTTGGCGCGCTCTACGCGGCTGAGGGGGTGGAGTTTCAGATCTCGGATGAGGGGCGCAATCTCTACGGCTTCCTAACCGGCCGTGGCCGAGTCGGACGTCGCCACGGCCAAAGGTTCTGGGAGGCCGCCAATACGCTAGGCCCGGATCGTGACCTGTACCTGGTGGTGTGCAAAAAGTGGCACGTGGCCAAGCGGTTGATTGATCAGATCGTCTCGGAAACTGACATGGCCTGCGTCGAATATCTGTTCAACGAACAAGACACTGCGTTACCTGATCTGGGCGGGATCGAGACCACTTTGCTGAAACGCTCACGCCACAGGCGGGCGATTGTGGGTATGCTGTTCGACAGTTTCAACACCGACAAGCTGGTTCTGTGCGTTGACCCAGCCAATCTGGACATCGTTCAGGACTTCTGCGCCGATCAAGCGCGTACCCATGTGCTTGAGGTCGAGTGCGAGTATTCCGACGATTACTTGATCGGGCACGCCCGTCGGGTCGGTTTGGCAGGCGCGCAAAGCCCCGAACAGACGGTCGCGCCCCTGATCCCCACTCTGCGCCATTCGCTGGCCTACGAATCCGAAATGATCCGCGCGGCTGCCTCGGACGATTATTTCCGCATTCGTGAAACCAATACAAAAGACGAGAATGCGGCGGCTGTTGCCGGGTTTTTGAACGCCACGACGGACATTGCGGAACGCATTCTGCGTCTGGACTACCTGTTTGCAGATTAATCCCGGCGACACTCCGAAAAGGCCGCCGGGACAACGATCAGATGTCGAATTTCACACCCTGCGCCAGCGGCAGTTCGGCCGAGTAATTCACCGTATTGGTCTGGCGCCGCATATAGGCCTTCCACGCGTCCGATCCGCTTTCACGCCCGCCGCCGGTTTCTTTTTCACCACCAAAGGCTCCGCCAATCTCGGCCCCAGACGGACCGATATTGACGTTGGCAATACCGCAATCTGATCCGGCTGCGGTCAGGAACTGTTCCGCTTCGCGCATGTTCAGGGTGAACACGCAAGACGACAGGCCTTGCGGCACATCGTTCTGGATCTCGATGGCGTTATCAAAATCGTCGTAGCCCATCACATAGAGGATCGGCGCAAAGGTCTCGGTCTTTACGGTGGCCGTCTGGTCGGGCATCTCAACAATGGCGGGCTGCATATAGACGCCATCCGGCACGCCCTCGGTGACGCGCTGACCGCCAAAGACCGCGCCGCCCTCGGCCTCGGCTGCCTTCAGCGCGGCAGTCATAGCTGCGCCCGAGGCCTCATCGACCAGCGGGCCAATCAGCGTGCCCTCGGTCAGCGGGTTGCCGATGGGCAGACCGGCATAGGCCTTTTTCAAGCGACCCACCAGTTCCTCACGGATCGAGTTATGCACGATCAGGCGGCGCAGCGTGGTGCAGCGTTGACCGGCTGTTCCCACGGCTGAGAAGACAATTGCGCGCACCGCCATTTCCAGATCGGCCGAGGGGCCAACGATCATCGCGTTGTTGCCGCCCAGTTCCAGAATACACTTGCCAAAGCGGGATGCCACCACAGGAGCCACTGCGCGACCCATGCGGGTGGAACCGGTCGCCGAGATCACCGGCACATCCTCGCTGGCCACCAACGCCTCGCCCAGCGCGGCACCGCCGACCAGGGTTTGCAGCAGGTGATCCGGCGCATCACCGAACCGGGCCAGTGCCCGTTCGAAAATCTTCTGGCAAGCCATCGCGGTCAGAGGTGTCTTTTCGGACGGTTTCCAGATCACCGTATCGCCGCAAACCAGCGCGATCGCCGCGTTCCACGACCAAACCGCAACCGGGAAGTTGAAGGCCGAAATCACGCCGACTGGTCCCGCCGGGTGCCACGTCTCCATCATCCGGTGGCCGGGGCGCTCGGACGCAATGGTCAGACCGTATAGTTGCCGTGACAGGCCCACGGCAAAGTCGCAGATGTCGATCATCTCCTGCACTTCGCCCAAACCTTCCGAGGTGATCTTGCCCGCCTCCCAACTGACCAGCGCGCCCAGATCGTCCTTGGCGGCGCGTAGTTCCTCGCCCAGCAGGCGGATCAGTTCTCCCCGGCGCGGGGCGGGCACGGTGCGCCAGGCTTTGAATGCAGTTTTGGCATTGGCAAACACCGTCTCCATGTCGCCCGCCGGGGTTTCATGCACCTCGGCCAGCAGGCTGCCGTCAATGGGCGAATGCACGGCCAGCGAGCCGCCGGTCAGCTCAGCCGCTGTCAGGTCCAGATTGGCAAGGGTGGTTTGCGCATTCATCACGATGTCTTTCATATCTCAGGCCGCCTTGTTTTGTTGGGTTGCATCGCCAGCGCGATAAAGCTGGCCAAATTCGGTGTTCAGGAAATCGGGCAGGGCCACTTGTTCCTGCCGGACAAAGCCCTTGGCAGGCAGCGCACCGGTGCGCATCAGATCGACCACGCCCAATACGCCTGCGGCAGTGGTGACTTGAATGGCGCTCCAGACCTGTCCGTTGATCTTGCGGGCATAGCTTTTGTTGATCAGGGATTTCTCGCGCAAGCTTCCTTCGATCATGCCTTTGGCTGTGCAATAGACCAGCACTACGTCTTGATCCGTGCGCGGAAGGGCGGTCTCGAAAATATCCTTGAGCAGATCGCGCCGGCGTTCCAGCCCCAGATCCTTGAGCAGCAGCTTCAGGATATCGCAATGGCCGGGATACCGGATCGAGCGATAGGACACCGCGCGCGCCTTGCCCTCCAGCGTTTCGGGCAAAGTGCCCAAGCCGCCCGAGGTGTTGAAACACTCATATTCCACCCCGTCGTGGCCCAGCAGTTCGTAATCTTCCAGCGGCGCGGTCTTGATCCGTTCACCATTCACGATGGCGTCGCAAGGGTTGCAATACTCGTTGATCAACCCGTCGGTGGACCATGTGAGGTTATATTTCAACGCATTGGTCGGGAACAGAGGCAACGCCCCCACCCGCATATGCAAACTGTCCAGCGTGTCGAATTCGACCGCCAGTGCAGCCCCAGCGATGCCGACAAAACCGGGTGCCAGACCACATTGCGGCATGAAGGCGGTTTCGCTGCCGTCGGCCAGTTCGCGCACGGCATTGGTGGCCGCCACATCCTCGGTCAAGTCAAAGTAATGCGCCCCTGCCGCTTTGGCCGCCTTGGCGATCTGCGGGGTCAAAAAAAACGGCGCGGCCGAGATCACGGTATCAAACCCCGCCAAGCCCTGCGCCAATTGCGTTTCATCGCCGACGTCGATCTGCCGGGTCGAGATACCTTGCCGGTTCAGCACCGAAAGGGCCGACAAGTCGCGGTCGGCCACGGTGACCGAATAGTTGGATGACGATTTCAGCAGGGCGGCGATCATATGACCGATCTTGCCTGCTCCGATGACACAGATATTCCAGCTCATAGTGCGCCTCCTCAAGTGTTTTGGAAAAGTATGAAGGCGCGGTTGTTCGATCCGCAGAGGCAATCTTGACGAAATAGCCAATTGATCCGTCATAATGTCGGTTTTTTCGTCTTTTAGACGGACCACACGAATACCGAGTAGATATGCAACTATCCAAATACTTCCGTGATTTTCCGCCTAACCTAAGGTAAGGTGCAGGCTATTGGGCCATTTTGTCCGCGCCAATTCCGCGTCACGCGTGGCCCTGACCCTGTCGGGAAACGCATTGCGCCCAATTACCGGACCAATGCGCCTGTTCTGGTTGATCCCGACATCGGTCCTGAAATGCATTGAAGCCAACGTTCAGGGGGGAACAGGCGTGCCTAAAGATCCGATTGAGAATTTCCGTACATTCAATCCATCCGAGTCTGACTGGTCAGTGATCTATGCGATCCTGTCCGCATCGGAAGACAAACCCATCAAACCGCATTTCGAGTGCTTCGAGGTTGAAGCCGACACCATCCTGCCACCCGAAGGCATGTATGTTGTTCTGTCCGGTCTGGTCCAGTTGCAGCAGGATGAGGTGGTTTTGGCCACCGCTGACGCCGGTGACTATTTCTATGAAGAACATCTTGAGATTTTCGATATCCCCGTCAGCCTTCAGGCGCTGGCCACGGCGGGGACCAGGCTGGCCTATTTGTCCAGCAGCCAATGGCTGGAAATCCCTATTGCGATCCGTAAACACTGTTACGACACCCTGTTTGGGGATCTGGTCAGCGTGCATCTGCACAACTTTCAGCAACCCATCAACTGTTGCAGCGTGACAGCGGCAGCGCTGAGCATGTCGGCGTTGGGGTTCAGCTACGAGGTCAACGACATCTTCCGCGAATGCGCCTTGCCCACATCCTTTGTGGTCAATGACGGGATTTCGCTGGGCGAGCTCTACGACGTCGCTTGCACATTCATCAACACGCAGGACCTGCGTGAGAAGATACAGGTTCAGGCCTATTTCATGGATGAGGCCACAACCTCGGTTGAGTTGCTGTTGCAGGCGATTGATGAATCCAACCGGGTGGGCGGCGACAACGACATTCTGGTGGCCAATTTTCAGGTCGGCGTGGCCCATGGCAAGCAGAACATGCCGGGCGGGCATTTTGCGATCATCGCCAAATGCAACCCCAGCACCGGTCTGGTGCATATGATGGATGTCCACCCCGAGAAATACGGCAAGCTTTGGGTCACGACGATTGACCGACTATGGGCGGGCATGTCCGACCGCGACGGAACCTCGATGCGGTCGCGGGGGATTTTGCGGTTCTCGGCGCTCGAGGCTGTGAAGACAACGCTGCAAACGCTGCAACAGGATTGCAACTATGTGGACAGCACCGAATATCTGGCGAAAGACCCCAAGAAACGCCGCAACCTATTCCGGCGGGCCAGCCCGAACATGAACTCGCTGGGGGTTCTGGCGGAAAGCCTCAACATCCTCGGGGATGAACAGGTGGATGAAGACAAGCTGTTGATCGCCACGCAGACCAATCTAACCGACAAACTCAACCGGGTGTCCACGGCCAAGGAAATGCACTTGCTGGCGCAGCGCTATCTGGGACAATCCCCCGATGTGCATTTGGGCAGCACTTTCCGCAGCTTTGCCGAACACCCCGGAAAGGGGAACCCAACGCCGGAAGAGTGGTTTCGCGCTCAATTGCATAGTCTGAACATCGAAAAAGACCGGCATTTGATGATCAATATCGACTTCAACCGCGTGCTGGGGTTCGAAGTGATTCGCCCGCCTGCGAATGTGTATCGCGAGACCGCGCTGCTGGAAGAATTCTGGTGCCTGTGCATCGCCTATGATGAGGCAACCGATCTGGTGACCGTGGTGGATATGAGCCCCGCGACCTCGCAAGTCTGGCAAGCGCCGCGCGGGCATCTGTTCCGCGGCCTACGCGACCTGTCAAACCCTGCGATGCTGGTGATCGAGGAACACGAGCCGCCCGAGGACCCCACTGATGTGGAACGGATCGTACGCGAGAATCCGATCGTCCTGTTCTACGCGGATGAGGACCCGTGGTCCTATATGCTGCGCAGTATGCTGGCCAATATTGGCATCACCACCGCCCGTCTAATCGACATCGAAGGCCACGGGGCCAACGTGATGAAGATGCGGCGGCAATTGACGATGATGACCGGCAAGGAAACCGCGCCCTACCTGTTCTTTCAGGGCGAATGTCTGGGGCGGCGCAAGGATATCGTCGATGTTGTTCTGGATGGCAGTTTTCAGCAAAGCGTCAAAGATGCCGGGCTGCCGGTGTTGCTGCGCCATGAATCCCCCAGCCTCGACAAGAATATCTTCGGCTATCCCAAAGGCGGGCTGACCGATGCGCCCAGCGAAAAGCGCAATGTACTGCTGTGTGCCTGCGGGTCCTCGGCGGCGGATAAGGTGCCGGATCTGGTCAAACGGATCAAGGATGCTGGCCATAACGTCAAGCTGATCCCATCCGTCTCGGCCGAGAAATTCTTTCGCGATATCGAGGTCGAGGACGAAACAGACGGCCCCAGAACCATGCGCCCCAAAACGATCGAGGATTACATCTCGCATCATGATTACTACCGCGACGATGATGAGTGGAATTTCCGCTATACCGAGTTCGGAATGCCCCTTAGGGCCTCGCATCTGGCTCTGTGCGACTGGGCAGATTGCGTGATCGTGGCGCCGGTGACGTGCAACACGATGGGCAAGATCGCTAATGGTATTGCTGACAATCTGCTGACCTCGGTCTTTGTGGCGTGGCAGTACCGGAACAAGCCGGTGATCCTCTGCCCTGCTTGCAACACGAATATGTGGAACAATGTCACAACCCAGAACAATGTCGAAAAGCTGCGGGATCTGGGGGTCGATATCGTCGGACCGCGCCGGGGACGGCTTTCGAACGGCATGATGGGGATCGGCATGATGGCCACCCCGGATCAGATCATGGAGGTCCTGGACGAAGCCTTCGAAGAACTAGCCGATCAGGAGCACAATATCTGCAAATGGGCGCAGGAGGCCGCAGCCTCGGACGAGTTCGCCCAATGGGGGCGCGTCTTTGATGCCATCGACCGAGGCATGGCTGGGATAGACATCGTCGATGACAGCAATGGCGACACGCTGCTGCACTATGCGGCCGGTGGTGAGGGCGAGTTGCACGAGAACGGGCAAGACCTTGGCAAGCCCGACCTTGAAGCAGCGCAAGAGCTGATAGATCGCGGGATCGACGTCAACGCCACCAACGATCACGGCTTTACCAGCCTACATGTGGCGGTAATGAACAACTCGGCCAAGATGGTGAAGGTTCTACTGGGCGCGCCGGGGATCGACGCCAGTTCCTGCATCAATTTCCTGCGCGATCCCAAGAACGCAAGGGACGTGCGGAAGGTAAAGCCCGAGATTGCGGCGATGCTGGACGATTGGGCCAATGCGCACACGGTCATCGCCCCCGAAGAGGTGGACGAAGACGATCTGATCGACGACCGCGAGCGGACTTATCTGTATTTCACCTACGGGTCGCTGAAGAAAGGCTTCCCCAACCACGACGCCCATGCCGAAGTGCTGGATGATTTCGTCGGGCAGGCGGTGACGCGGCAACGGATGCCACTGATCGTTCCGCACGAACCCCATTGCGACAATCCCAATTGCGGCTATCTGCACCGGATGGCCACGCTGGTCGATCAGAAAGGCCGAGGCGAACCGATCCAGGGCGAGGTTTATCGCGTGTCATCCTCGGGGTTGAAGGATCTGGACAAGCTCGAAGGCTATCACGGCCCCGGCTCGCCCGAGAATGTCTATGTCCGCAAGCGGATCAATGTGCTGCTGGATGGGGTGAAGAAACCCGCCTATGTCTATGTGATCGCGCATCCGACCAAATATCTGGACCAATGGGCCGATGGGTCTGCCGGGGTGGTGGCGGAATACACGCTGGATATGGCGACCGGCACGCCAAAGCCGGGTTTTACGCCCCCTAGTTAAGCATCTCGATCACGGCCTCATCCTCGGGGTCCGCCTTGAGGCTGAGGTTGTAGGCCGTGATCGCCACCATGCACAGCAGAACAAAGGGCCAGAACGCGGCCTTGGGGATCAGGTTGTCCTTGTAGTGAATGAACCGCAGGGATGGCACTGCCTCGGACGCAAACAGATAGGTGTTCACCGACACGGCCAGCAGCAGGAAATACATCAGGAAAAAGAACGACTCCATGTAGATCACCGGCGAACCGGCAAAGCCTTCGCGTAGTTGCACATGGGCCAGCAGGATCACGAAGAACAGAACCGAGCAGGTACCGATCACGCTGGAGGTACTGAAATCATGCCTCTCGACCAATTCGGGGCGACGGGTCACGGTCATCACCGCGCCAAACAGCAGCATCGTCACAACGATCAGCGGTATCATATGCACGATGAACGCGTTGCCGAAATTGCGCTTGATGACAAAGTTATAATGCAGCTCGGGCAGGTTGGTCTGAAAGTCGATATCCTTCAGGCCCATCGTGGTGCCCAGATCGGACAGGCGATAATCGAAATAGGTATTCTCACGCTCCCACGTGCCCATGACGATGCGCTTGTCGATGCCGAAAATATCCTTGGGCCCTGTGGCGGGATAGGCGTCGAAATCGGGGATTAGCGCCACGGCAGTGTCGAAACTGGCAGGCCAGAACCGCACCCAGACGGTTTTGTGGTCGAACGGATAGCTGGTGTAGTCGAAACGCTGTCTTAGGGTCTGTTCAAAATACCAGCCGATCAGCTCTTCGTCGCCCTGATCAATGCGATACGCCTCTTCAATCGTCCCGCTGGCCGCGTCCGAGGCATCGGGCAAAACGAACCCGACATCGTCCTTGGCCGGTTTGATCGCATCATGCACGCCATCCTTGTAGTGCTGCCAAACATAGCCGGTCACATGAACGTCGCTGGCACCGGTAAAGACAAAGGACTTGATGAATATCCCGGTTTTAACGCGATATTCGGGCACGGTCTCAAGGTCTTTCAGATAATCCTCGACCGAAGCCTGATCGGGCAATTGCGTCGGATCGCCTTCGAAATGGTTCAGCGCGTTCCAAAGTACGATCAGCAAAACGGACAACAGAACCGTCAATACACCTGAGATGCGCCAGACTTTGCGTTCGATACTCATTCAACCCCTTACCTAATCGTCCAGCCGCCCGACCAGCGTCTGCGTGATGCCCATGTCGCGGAACCCGGCGCGCAGGGCCTCCAGCCCTTCATGTGCGGATAGCGGAATGCCCCACGCACCGCATTCCGCCAGCGTTTTGGTTTGCTGAATGGACAGGTCCACCATGGGCAGCGGCTCTTTCGCAGTAAAGGCGGCCAGGGCATCGGCATAGGCCGTGGCCCGGTCCCATTCCTGCCGGTTCAACATCACCGCGCTGGCATCGGTGTAGAAATGCAGGTGGCTGTGGCCGACGCAGCCCTCGGCGATGATCTCGGCCCCCAGTTTCAGATGACGATCCTGCACCTCGGGGTCCGGCTCGGCCATGGCCAGCGCCGAAAGCGCCTTGGGGCCCACAAAATTTCGACCGTGTTCCAGCGCGATCTCGACCGCATGCTGGCCCGTCTTCCGGGCCTGATCCAGTTGCCCGGCATAAACCTGTGTGCGGGCCAGATGCTCTAGCGCCTGCGCCTCAAGCCGTTTGGCCCCGACCCGGTTGGCAATCTCGGCGGAAACCGAAAAGGCCTCGGACGCCTGATCCAGCTCACCCAGAAAGGTATGCGCCACGCCAAGACAGGTTTGAGCCACGCATTCCGGCACAAAGGCAAAATACTTTTGCGACACCTCGATGGCTTCTTGCGCGTCCATCTTGCCCTGCGCCACATCGCCGGAATAGCTGCGCGCAACGCTGAGGTTGTGCAGGTTCGCCGCAAGATCCCGAACAAGGCCCTTCTCACGCGCCCGCTCTACTGCCTGCGTATAGAACCCGACCGCCGTCTGCATCGTGGCGCTCATGAAATTGGCATCGCCAAAACCGCTGAGCGCACCAACCTCAAGTCGCACCGAATCCAGCTTGCGCGCCAGTGTTAGAGCCGTTTCATTGCTGGCCAGCGCCTTGTCGACCTGCCCCAGCGGGAAATAGACATTGCCGCGCACATAGTTGATCTGGGCGATGTCCCGATCCGAGCCACAGCGCTCGGCGGCGGCCTCAGCTGTCGCCAGACTTTCCAAAGCCTCGGTATACCGGCTGGCCTGACGCGCGGCCTGCGCCAACCCGATATGGGCGCGGCAGGTCTGTTCGTCGGTATCGGCCAGCGATGCGGCCTCGTGGAACTCGCGCAGGGCCTCATCAGACAAGCCCTGTAGGCGGTGTGTCTCCCCCCGCGCGCAAAGCAGATCAAACCGCACTCCGGCCGGTGCAGGCAGTTCCAGTGCCCGTTCAATCAGCGGGCTGGCATCGTCGAACTGGAAGGCCTGGATCAGCTTGTCCGCAGCCTCAAGATAGGCTTGCGCAGCGTTATTTGCCCCGGCGCGGTCCAGATGTTGCGCGCGTAGGGTGGCGTCGCGATCCTCGAACCATTTTGCTGCCTGCCGATGCAGCCGCGCACGTTCGGATTTGACCAGCGTGGCGTAAGACCCGTCGCGGATCAGAGCATGGGCAAACATCAGATCCTGCCCCGCCTCGCGGATCAGGGCCGAGCGGATCAGGGTGGACACATCCAGATGCCCCTCACCCAGCACGAAATTCAGCACCTCGGGCGAGAACCGCTGCCCCAGGACCGAGGCCGCCTGAATTGCCGCCCGGTTCTTGCGGTCCAGTGAATCCAACCGCGACTGAACGATGCCCTGTATGCTGCCGGGCACGGATTCGCGTTTCAGCACGTCGATATTGCGCAGAAGCTGCTCAAGAAACAGCGGGTTGCCACCGGCCCGTTCTACGCAGGCCTCCAGCAATTCAGGGTCTATTCCGGTGAATTCCTCGACCAATTGCCGCGCCTGATCATCTCCCATCGGCGCCAGTTCCAGCTTGGAGATCAAGGCACCCTCCGTGCCCATCTGCCATTCCCGGTCGATCGGGTCGCCTTCAACGCGGCTTGTCATCAATAGTACACAGGGCAAGTCACGCGTCGCCGCCGCCATATGCGCGCAAGCGGTCAGGATATCTGGCGCGGCCCAGTGGATATCCTCGATCTGGATCAATAGCGGGTTGTCTCGGCTGCGCCCGGCGATCAACTCATCGATCACACTACGCCGCCCGCGCAGGCGCGTGGCGTTGTCCATCACGGCATAAACTTCCGCCAGACCGGGGTCCTGTTCCAGCTCAAGCAAGGCATTCAGATGCGCGGCATTGGAGGGCGACACCCACCCTTTCGCAACTGCCCGCTTGGCAGCGTCGGCGCTGGTGGCGGCATCGGCGCTAGGCTCTAATCCCAGAATGCTCCGCGCGACGGATTGAATGGCGGAATGCCCCTCGCGCGCGCCGAAATCCATCACGACGCCTGTATGCGTGGAATAAGACAGCCCACTGGCCAGCTCGGCCACCTGTTCCGACAAATGTGTTTTGCCGATACCGGGTTCGCCCAGAATGATATGCACCTCGCCCTTGCCGTGGCGCTTGCACCGGTCAAATGTGGCCTCGAAGATGGACATCTCGCGCTCGCGCCCGACAAAGCGGTGACGGCGCGACCGGATGTTTTGTGCCAGACGCTCCAGCCGCCACAGCTCGACCGGGTCATTCAGACCCTTGATCGCCTTCTCGCCCATCGACTCGCCCACGAACAAGGGCCCCAGCGCGCGCTGAATGTCGTGGGACACCAGCGTCTCGCCAACCCCCGCCATATCGGTCACGCGCGAGGCCAGGTTCACCCCATCGCCCGTCACCGTGTATTCGGTATGCGCTTCGCTGCCGGTCGTGCTGGCGATCACCTGCCCCGAGGCGATGCCGATATGGCAGGTCAAAGGCCGCGTCAGGCTGGGAAGGACCGCGTGAATTTCCAACGCCGCCCGCGCCGCCCGTTCGGTGTCATTGGTGTGCGAGATCGGCGCGCCAAATACGGCCATGACCGCATCGCCGATGTGTTTGTCGATCCGCCCGCCGTATTTCTCGACCACGTGATCGACCTTGTGAAAGAACTCGTTCAGCAGCGCGTGCATGTCTTCTGCATCCAACTCGCTGGACAGGCGCGTGAATCCGGTCAGGTCCGCGAACATGACGGTGACTTGCCGCTTGGCAGGCTCGAGCGGGGCCTGCGGCGTGTAGGCCGAGACCATTTCGGCCACGTCCAGTTCCGAAATCGCACGCAGAAGCCGTCGGCGATCACCGACTGCGGTCACTCCGATTTCGATCAAGTCTTCGCCCGTCAGATCGGGCAAAATGGCGAAATCAATTTTGTTATCCAAAAAGGCTTGCGCATAGTCAGACAATCCAAGCGCGCTCAGCCAGTCCCTAAGGTCCTGAGACATGTCGCCCCTCTGAAGCCCCCAACTCCAAAGGTGAGACTAGCACGGCAGACACGCCCGAGTCTGCAATGGTTAACGAATTTAATGTTTATTTTCGCATATTTGCACGGATTGCGAGAGTTAGGTTTCGGCGTTCAACCCTTCCGTGGACAGATCGTCCAGTTTGGGCATCAACCGCAACAGCTCGCTCGCATATTCGGTCTGTGGATTGGCGAACAGGTCGTTGGTCTCTTGCAGCTCGACCACCTTGCCCTGTTTCATCACGGCCACCCGGTCGCACATCTGGCGCACAACTGGCAAATCGTGACTGATGAACAGCAAGGTCAGACCCAGATGCTCCTGCAAATCCTTCAGGATGTTCAGGATTTGGGCCTGAATTGACACGTCCAGCGCGCTGGTCGGTTCGTCACAGATCAAAAAGCGGGGCTGCGTGGCAAGTGCGCGGGCAATGGAAATCCGCTGACGCTGACCGCCCGAGAATTCATGCGGGTATTTCAGCCCGGCCTCATGACCCAGCCCAACCTGATCCAACAGCTCATCCACGCGGCGCTTGATATCAGCCCCGTCCATCAGCTTGTGATGGCGGATCGGCTCTGCCACGATTTCATCCACGCGCATCCGGGGGTTGAGAGAGGAATAGGGGTCTTGAAAGATCATCTGGATGTTCTTGCGATACGCATCCAGCGCGGCTTTGTTGGTCAGATCGCTGACTGTCTGCCCTTCGAATGAGATCGTGCCGCCATCAACCGGATAGAGCCCCGCAATCATCCGCGCGACGGTGGACTTGCCCGAGCCGGACTCCCCCACGACGCCAAACACCTCGCCCGCGCGGATGTCAAAGCTGACATCGTCCACAGCGGTGAAATAGGTGCGGTCCCACGGCAGAAGCCCTCGCTTTTGCAGGAACTTCTTGGTCAGGTTGCGGATCTCAAACACCGGTTTGCTGGTGTCATTGTCCACTTTGGGCCAGTGGCGGGCCATGTCTTCGATCGCAAAGCGGGTCTCGCGCCCGCCATAGCTGATTTGCGGAAAGCGATGCAGTTTGAGTGTTGGGCGCGGTACGGCGGCGATCAGGGACTTGGTGTATTCGTGGGTCGGCTGGCCCATGACCTGAGACGTAGGGCCGCTTTCGACCACCTTACCCGCATACATCACCGTCACCTTGTCGGTGGTGTCGGCAATCACGCCCATGTCGTGGGTAATTAGGATAACCCCTACCTGCCGCTCGGTCGCCAGCTCTTTGATCAGGTCCAGAATCTGCGCTTGAACGGACACATCCAAGGCTGTCGTCGGTTCATCCGCGATGATCACGTCGGGCTCGGTACACAACGCCAAAGCAATCACCACACGCTGCCGCATCCCGCCCGAGAACTGGTGCGGGTACTGGTCCAGCCGTGTATCGGGGTCAGGGATACCTACACGGTCAATCAGATCGCGGGCGCGTTTGTTGGCCTCACTATCTGAACCACCCAGATGCGCCTGAATGGTCTCGACCAGTTGCTCGCGCACGGTGAACAGCGGGTTCAGCGAGGTCAGCGGGTCCTGAAAGATCATCGAGATCTTTTTGCCGCGCAGCCCACGCATCGCCTCGGCGTCGATACCGCTGATCTGGTCACCGCTCAGCTTGATCGTACCGCTGGCGATACGGCCGGGTCGGTCGAGCAGACCCATAATGGCGGCTCCGATTGTGGATTTACCGGCCCCGGATTCACCCACAAGCCCGTGGATTTCGCCGGGCTCAACCGACAGGTCCACATGGTCCACGGCAGTGAACAGTTTGCGGCGGGTCGGGAATTCGACCGTCAGGTCATTGATTGTCAGAAGGCTCATGAAATCACCGCAGCTTGGGGTTCAACGCATCGCGCAGCCAGTCGCCCAGCAGGTTCACAGACAAAGCCAGCGCCAGAAGGGTGCAGGCCGGGAAGAACAGAATCCACCACTCACCCGAGAACAAGAAGCCCTGTCCGATGCGGATCAATGTCCCCAGAGAAGGCTGGGTCGGTGGGGCGCCGACGCCAAGGAAACTCAGCGTCGCCTCGGCGATGATAGCCAGAGCCAGCGAGATGGTGGCAATCACCAAAACCGGACTGAGAACATTGGGCAGGATGTGGCGGAACATGATCGGGAAGGACCCACGACCGATCAGGCGGGCCGCTTGAACATATTCCTTGTTTTTCTCGACCAGAGCCGCGCCGCGCACCACGCGGGCGAACTGGACCCAGTCAGACAGCGCAATGGCGACGATCAGGACGTAGATCGCCATCTCATCGCGGTATTCCGGCGGGGTGACGCCTTTGGCAATACCAAAGATCAACATAGCGACCAGAATGGCCGGGAAAGTCAGCTGCACATCGGCGACCCGCATGATCAGGGTTTCAATCCAGCCGCCGAAATAAGCAGCGACCAGCCCAAGAACGATACCGATGATCAAGGCCAACAGCACGGCAGATGCGCCCACGAACAGGGAAACGCGCATCCCGTACAGGATGGTCGAGAATACGTCGCGCCCCTGATCGTCGGTGCCCAGCAGAAAGGTTTCCTGCGTAAAGGCGTTGGGTGTTCCGGGCGGCGTAAACCCGTTCATCAGGTTCAGTGAGGACGGGTCGAACGGATTATAGGGCGCGATCAGCGGCGCAAAGATCGCCGAAAGCACAAGTATGGCGACAACCAGAGTCGCGACAATAGCAACAGGTGAATGCCGAAAGGACCATGCGAAGTCGCCGTCCCAGAACTTGGCGAACCGCGACTTTTCCGGCGCTTTGGGGGTATCGAGAATATCGGTCATGTGGCCCTCGCGTCGACACGCAGGCGCGGGTCAATAGCATAGTAAAGAAGATCGACAATAAGGTTGATCGTCACGAACATGACCGAAATCAGCATCAGATAGGCGGCCATGACGGGGATATCGACGAACTGGATCGCGTTGATGAACAGCAGACCGACGCCCGGCCATTGGAACACCGTCTCGGTGATGATGGCGAACGCAATGATCGAGCCTAGTTGCAAGCCGGTAATGGTGATCACCGGCACCAGTGTGTTCTTCAGCGCATGACGGAAGTTGATCACCCGGTCCGACAATCCGCGGGCACGGGCAAAACGAACGTAGTCGGCGCGCAAAACTTCCAGCATCTCGGATCGGACCAGCCGCATGATCAGTGTCATCTGATACAGGCCCAGCGTAATCGCGGGAAGGATCAACGCCTTGAGGCCCGACGACGTCAAAAAGCCCGTAGACCAGTTCCCAATCATAACGGTTTCGCCCCTCCCGAAGCTAGGAAGAAGATCAAGCTCGACCGAGAAGATATAGATCAGCAGTATCCCGATCAGGAAGGTCGGCAACGAAACCCCAATCAAACTGACGGTCATAATCACATTCGCCGCGATCCCTTGTCGTCGGATCGCTGTGAAGACGCCCAGAGCAATACCCATTGTGATGGCCAGAAAACCTGACACAAAGGCCAGTTCCAGCGTCGCGGGTGCACGTTCTGCGATGATGGTCGAAACCGGACGACCCTGGCGGTAAGAGACGCCAAAATTGCCCTGAACGGCCCCTTGCAGGAACTTGAAATACTGGACCGGGAAGGGCTTATCCAACCCAAGCTCGCCCCTAAGCCGGTCGATATCGGCCTGGGTGCGCTCTTGCCCCAGCATGTTGTCGATCGGATCGCCGACAAATCGGAACATGGAAAAAGCGACCAGACCCACGACCAAAAGTACGATCACGGATTGGAACATCCTTCGAACGATATATGCGAACATTTAGTTTCCCCGTTGATCTGCCTCTCTACGCATGCCCCGCCCGAATGGTCAAGATGTCGCAGAGGACAACGCCGCCCGGTCCTGTGGCTCAGCCCAGTTTATCTTTGGCCCCAACGGCACGATCCCCAGCGGGTTTCGCAGCTCGGAGGGTGAGAAATACCCGGCCTTGTATATCTCGGGCTTCACTGTCCGGGCAATCTCCGGTCGAGAATACAAGTCCCGCGCATAACCCCACAGATGCGGATAGTCGACCAAACGCCGCAAATTACAGCGGAAGGCATAGTGATAGGCCACATCGAACCGCGCCAGGGTCGGGAACAGGCGCAGGTCGGCCTCGGTCAGATCATCGCCGCACAGGTATCGGTTGGTGGCCAGATGCGCCTCGATCTCGTCCAGCATGGTGAAGACATCGTGAAACCCGGCCTCATACGCCTCTTGCGTGCGGGCGAACCCGGCGCGATAGACACCATTGTTCAGGCGCGGATAGATTTTGTCGTTCCAGGCATCGATCTGATCCAACTTGTCTGGCGGGGCCAGATTGGGGCCATAGCCTTCTAACGTGCCCAGCATACGCACGAGATCGGCGGATTCATTCGATATCGCGCGGTTTTCAGCGCGATCCCACAGCAAAGGCACGGTGATGCGCCCGGTATAAGCAGGATCAACCTTTGCATAGGCTTGATGCAACGCGGTGACACCGAACAAAGGATCGGCATATTCTCCTTCGGCGTCGAACACCCAACCGTCCGGCGTGCGGCGCGGGCGGGCATAGGCGACGGTGATCAACTCCTCCAATCCCTTAACGGCGCGCGTCAGCAGGACCCGATGCGCCCAAGGGCAATTCCACGCGG
This sequence comes from Ruegeria sp. N8, assembly GCF_056531325.1. NCBI lineage: Bacteria > Pseudomonadati > Pseudomonadota > Alphaproteobacteria > Rhodobacterales > Roseobacteraceae > Ruegeria > Ruegeria sp. N8. The sequence continues at coordinate 122,834 of NZ_JBQFLQ010000004.1, forward strand.
CATACAGGTGGAACCGCCCCGGCTCATAAGGACCGTTTGGCAGAGCGTTGCGGATGGTCGACGCCTGACGACGGTATGCGCCGTCAAGCGATGTGTCGGGGGCGGGGTCGTCCACGTGGTAGACCCCGGCAATCATGACGCCCATGCGGTTAGTTCACCGTGACCCAACGCAAGATGAAGAAGTTATCCGGGCGTTGCGTCAGGTCGATATTGCTGCCGGTCCCCCAAACCAGAGGCTGCACATACATCGGCACATAGACATGATCATCCTGATAGATGGCCGTCACCTCATCCAGCATGGCCTGACGCTTCGTCGCGTCTAGCTCGGATTGGATCATCGGCAACAGTTCATCCACCCGTTCGTTCGAGTAGCCGCCGAAATTCCAGCTGCCCAGCTTCTTTTCCTCGTTCGGCGTGGCTACCAGAAAGCGAACGGGATGTTCGGCGTCGAATGTGCCGGGGCTCCAGCCCAGCATATACATGTCGTAGTTATCCTCGCGCAGCTCTGGCCAGTAGTTGCGGACGGGCATGGCATCCAGTTCCGCCGTGATCCCAATCTGCGCGAGCATGGTGACGACAGCCTGACAGACCGGTTCGTCATTCAGATAACGGTCATTGGGGCACTTCAACCCGAACGAGAACCCATCCCCGTAGCCCGCCTCGGCCAGAAGCGCCTTGGCACCTTCGACATCAAAGGCGGGGCGATCTGCATTGGCGGCGGAATAGCCGCTCATAGCCGGGCTTACCAGTTGCGAGGCGGCTTCGGCATTGCCGCGCATGATCGTGGCCAGAATTGCATCCACATTGATCGCCTGCGCCACCGCCTGACGGACCCGCGCATCACGGAAAGGGTTCGGTTTGCCCGCGTCATCGGTGTATTTCAGCGTCTCGGCTTCATGATCGAAACCCAGCATGATCACGCGCGCCTCGATCCCCTGAATGACGTCCACATCGGCGTTTTCCTTCAGGCGTGCAACGTCTTGGATCGGGACAGGATTGATCATGTCCACATCACCCGACAGCAGCGCCGCAACGGCAGTCGCTGGGTTCTGGATCGGGTTGAATTCGGCGCGAGTAATGTTGTGTTCAACCTCACCCCACCAAACGCCATGTGGCTCTAACACGGTCTTAAGCCCCGGTTCGCGGGCCGTCACCTTGAATGCACCGGTGCCATTGGCATTGATCGTGGCGTAGTTGCCGGTTTCCTTGTCAGGCACCAAGGCGTCATTCGCCTCGGTCCAGCCTTGATCCATGATCATCCAGTTGGCGATCGAGGACGGGAACAGCGGGTTCGGCGCCGAGGTCATGATATCGACCGTATAGTCATCGACTATGATCACCTCACTGACCGGCGCAAACCAGCTGCGCGTATCCGCCGCCTCGCTTGAGGCCCGCTGATAGCTGAACAGCACGTCTTGCGCATCGAAGGTGCTGCCGTCGTGAAAGGTCACGTCCTCACGCAGCTTGAATCGCCAGCCTTCACCCTCTCCGATCGGCTCCCAGCTTACGGCCAGCGCGGGTTCGACCGTCATGTCTTTGCCGCGGCGCACCAGCCCTTCGTAGACATTGTTGAGAAAACCCAGAACCGGGGCCGAGTTGACGGCGTGCGGGTCCATGGTCTGCGGATCGGTGGTCGAGGCCCATTTGAACTCGGCCGCCTGAACACTGGTCGCAGCCAGCAGGGCCAGGCCAATGGCACTGTTTCTAAGGATCATTTTTATCTCTCCCTGTTCTCTGCGCCTGAGTTTTCTTGGTTTTTCGCTTGCACGCAAGGAAATCTCAGGGCGAAACAAAAAACAGGGCGCGAAATCCGCGCCCTGCCTTGTTCGCAACCGAACCGATTTAGTTCATGGTGAAGTATTTGACTTTCGGCTGGTCTTCCGCATCCACTTCGATGCCCACGCCATCAGCCATACCCCAGTTCAGAACCTGGTGGTGGATCGGGATGTACAGCGCTTCGTCCTGCACCACACGCCAGATGTCGGCGATGTCGGCGTTCCGCGCATCAAGATCGGTGTTCGAGGCCAGCGACTTGATCTTCGCATCCAGCGCATCGTCCTGATAGCCGGTGCCGTTCCACGTTCCGATATCGTCCTCGCGACCATGGACCAGGAAGTTGAAGATGTATTCCGAGTCATATGTCGGCACACCCCAACCCAGCATGTAGAAGTCGGTCTTGCTGTCGGTGATCAGCGGGAAATGCTGTGCCTTGGGCTTGGCGTCCAGATTCACAGTCACGCCGATCTGACCCAGCATACCGACAGCCGCCTGACAGATCGCCTCATCGTTGATGTAGCGGTCATTCGGGCAGTCCAGCCGCAGCGAGAAACCGTCGCCATAGCCTGCCTCGGCCATCAGGGCCTTGGCTTTTTCCAGGTCGGTCGAGGATTCGCCGTCCATATCAGCAGTCCAACCGTTGACAAAGGGCGGTGCGATCATGCCCGCAGGCTGCGACTGGCCGCGCATCACGACCTGCTTGATCGCATCGCGGTTGATCGCCATTGACATGGCCTGACGCACACGCACATCGGCGAGGGGGTTCTTGCCGTCCACGTTATCCGCTTCGATGTCATCTGCGCCCTGGTTCATCCCAAAGAAGATCACACGGTTCTGCGGCGCCTGCTTGACCATCAGGCCATCGGCACCGTTGACGCGCTCAATATCCTGCACTGGCATATCCTGAAGGAAGTTCACTTCACCCGACAGCATCGCGGCCACGCGGGTCGCAGCGTTCTGGATCGGCGTGTAGACGATCTCGGTCACTTCCATCGGGAACTGGTCGATGCCCCAATAGTCGTCGTTGCGCACCATCACCGTTTTCACGTCAGGCTCGCGGCTTTGCAGCTTATATGGCCCCGTGCCGTTGGCGTTGGTGGTGGCATAGGTGATCTCGCCGCCCTCAAAATCCTGAACGTTGACGGTGTTGTTCGCCTCGGCCCAGCCTTTGTCCAGAATGAACAGGTTGGTCAGGTTCGACGGCAGGATCGGGTTCGGACCATCGGTGACGATCTCGACGGTGTAATCGTCAACCGCGCGCACTTCGGTGATCGAGCCAATCAGCTCTTTCATGTCCGAGTTCGGCTGCTTGGCGCGCTCAAAGCTGAACACCACGTCTTCTGCGTTGAAATCCGCGCCATCGTGGAACTTCACACCTTCGCGCAGCTTGAAGACCCAGACGTTCGGATCATCGGCCTTTGGTCCCCACTCGGTCGCTAGCGCGGGTTCAAACGCGCCGGTCACGTCGCGGATGATCAGCGGCTCATACATCTGGTGGCGAATGGTGTGCGACGGACCTTCGTTTTGCGAATGCGGGTCCAACGTCAGCGCGTCACCCGCGCGCGCCCAGCGCAGAGTTTCAGCCGATGCACCTGCCGCCATCATTGCGGTCGCACTGGCGGCAATCATCAGATTTCTTAGGATCATTATAATCTCCCCGTTTATTGTTAGCGCCGCCATCCCAGACGGCAGGCCGTTGTCGCGGCCTTGGTGGTCCTGATCATCCAGATCATTTTCACAGTTGCAACACTAGATTGTGAGCCAACTGAAATGTTTATCTCGACTCTTGGTTTTCCCATTGATTAGAGACTGTTTTGTATAGAAATTAGTTGACCGCTTGGTCAAGTTTAGAGCGCTGAATGCAGTGTCATCACCCGGATTCTGCTGTGCGTCCGAATTGCAGCACCCTTGCCCGGTAAGGATTTCCGGCGGTTGCATTTCCGTCTAGCGCGCACAACTATCCGGGCAATGAAGGTATTTTTCAGGTTCATTTTTTCAGCTCTGTTGCTTGTCACTGTTGTGCTGACCGGGTTTTGGGTGGCAGCCAGCAACCGTGAGACTGTTCCGGTGGGCCACTTGCCTGATGACACAGGCCGGATGATCGAAACCTCTGAGGGTGCGATCTTTGCTTTGGACGTCGGCGACCCTTCGGCGCCGCCGGTTCTGTTTGCACATGGAACAGCGGCGTGGTCGGGTTTGTGGCGACCCACGCTTTCCCACATGTCCGACGCCGGGTTTCGCGCGATCGCCTTTGACATGCCGCCTTTCGGCTGGTCGGAACCAGCACAGGATGAGGACTACAGTCGGACGCGTCAGGCCGAACGCATTATCGCCCTTCTCGAAGAGCTGGACAGCCCTCCGATCGCCGTCGCGCATTCTATCGGCGCAGGGCCCGTGGCCGAGGCTGTTATGCTGCGCCCCGATTTGGTGTCCGGGTTGGTCATAGTTTGTGGGGCGATTGCGCTTGAGGCGCATGAATCTCCAACTTCTGAGCCCATTTACCTGCGAAATGGGCTGCTGCGACAGGGTATAGCCACCACAACAGTCTCTAATCCACTGCTAACGCGCCATTTCCTTCGCGCGTTTTTGCATGTGAAACTGGCTGCAACGCCTGAAATCGTCTCGATATTGCGCAATCCAATGGCCCGCGAAGGATATACCAAGGCCGTTGCGGACTGGTTGCCGCACCTGCTTGTGCCGCCGCAGAACGCGCGCAGCACACGGGCAGAAAGCTGGCGTACGCTCGACCTGCCGGTCGCATTGATCTGGGGCGCGGAAGATACCGTGACCCCGGTCGCGCAAGCCCACGCCTTGCACGCGCTGCTATCCGAAGCACCGCTGATCGTCTTGCCCGATGTAGGTCACATCCCGCAAATCGAGGACCCAGAGCAGTTTCAAACCGCATTAATTGACGTGCTGAAGGCCATGCCCGGGCCGACGCTATCAAAGGAAGACGTATGACGATTTTCACCAGACGCGCCGCACTTTTCGCCGCCGGTGGAGTGGCGGGCTGGGGATTGTCTCGTTGGTTGGGACCAGACCTGCCCGTTTATGACGGCACCCGCTACACGCCTGCCGTGTCGGATGCCACGATCCTGAATGACGCCAGCGGATTGTCACCGACGCCGGTATACAAGCATCTGGTGATGACCGAGAATGCTGATGAAGCCCTGATCACGGCCATCCGTCAGGAACTGGCGCAGGCACAGGCCGAGGGCCGCCCGGTGAATGTCGGCGCCGCGCGCCATTCGATGGGGGCGCAAGCCATCCCGCGCGATGGCACAGCGATCACCTTTGACAACGGCTCGGTCGAGATTGACAGCGCAGCGCAGACATACCGCGCCCATGCCGGGGCACGCTGGTCTCAGGTCATTGCGGCGTTGGACCCTGCAGGATGGTCGCCCAAGGTGATGCAATCGAACCACGACTTCGGCGTTGCTGCGACCTATTCCGTCAACGCCCATGGCTGGCCGGTTCCGTTCGGACCAATGGGCGCAACCGTGCGATCCCTGCGCATGATCCTACCGGACGGAGAGCTTGTGACATGCTCGCCCACGGAAAACGCCGACCTGTTCAATCTGGGCATGGGAGGCTATGGGCTGATCGGCATCATCGTCGATCTAGAAGTCGAAATGGTCTCTAATACACGGCTATCACCTACTTTCAAATTGATGGAAGCCAGCGCCTTTGCCAACGCTTTCCGCCAGGCCGTGGCTGACCCGGCTGTGACGATGGCCTATGGCAGGCTCAATGTCGAAAGGGCGTCCTTCTTTGAAAAAGCCTTGCTGATCACCTACCGCGAGACCGAGGATCAATCGGACCTGCCGCCGGCATCCGGCTCGGGATGGATGTCGCATGCCGCCAGTCGTCTCTACCGCGCGCAGCTAGGCAACGAGGCGTTCAAGTCCTTTCGCTGGTGGAACGAAACCACGCTAGGCCCAGCCTTGGGCGGGGGTGAGGCAACGCGGAATTCCCTGATCAACGAACCGGTTGTCACGCTGGACGACCGCAACCCGGACCGCACCGATATCCTGCACGAATATTTCGTGGGCTTCGACGCCTTTGACGATTTCCTGACCGCCTGCCGCGAGGTGATCCCGGCCTCGTATCAGGAGTTTCTGAACGTGACCCTGCGCTATGTGGCGCAAGACGATCAGGCGGTTCTGTCCTTCGCCTCGGAACCACGCATCGCTGCGGTTATGTCCTTCAGTCAGGAGATGACCGACCGCGCCGAGGCCGACATGGCCCGTATGACGCAAGAGCTGATCAACCGGATCACCGCGATCGGCGGGGCTTATTACCTGCCCTACCGCCCGCACGCGCGGCTGGATCAACTGACCGCCGCCTATTCGCGCGCGCGAGAGTTTGCGCAGGCCAAACGCGCGTTAGATCCGCAACTGGTGTTAAGAAACAACCTTTGGGACAGCTATTTGGGGCAGCTATGACCAATCTTCAAAAACTCTGTATGGGGTATTTTGTGGCACTGATGATTGCCGCGTCGCTGAATTACATACCCGGTCTGACGGATGAAAACGGTCTGGCTTTTGGCATCTTTGCCCTGGATATCTATGACGACGCGCTGCATGTGGCGTCGGCCTTCTGGGCGCTGATTGCCGGGCTTTGGTCCCATCGCGCTGCGCGCACCTTTCTGATCCTGTTCGGGCTGGCCTATCTGGGCGACGGAGTTTTCGGGTTCTTCACTGGCTACGGCTATCTGGATCTGGGGATCTTCACGAACAACTCAGCCGGGATGAACCTGTCCCTCGGACGCGTGCTGGCAAACCTGCCGCATCTGGCGCTGGGAGGGGTGGCCGCCTGGGCCGGTCTGCGTGACGCACGGAGGACGGCATGAGATTTCTGCTGAGATGGCTGCGCAGGCTGGTTCTGCTGTTGGTGCTGGTCGGGATCGGCTTGGCCGCCCCGATCATCTATGTCGAAACAAGTTGCAAGGGCACTGCGCAGGCGCAACCCTATGACGCCCTGCTACCGGCCGAGCATCACCGCCCCGAAACCCGCAGCCTGATGACCTATCCTGAATGGCACATCGTCCACGCCTATGAGGATTATGCCGAGGTTCTGAGCCAAGGCGATCCACATGACTACGGCTTCTGGCAAGGGATCACGGGGTTCTGGAGCTCGCTCTGCGCGCTGACCGAAACAGCCGCTGCCCATGGCGAGATTGACGGTGAGACCAAGCAGACGATCTATGTGATCGGGGCCAGTTTCACGGCGGAACTGGCGTTGAAGGCACTGTATGAAGAGACAGTCGGCCGCCTGTTTACCGCCCTGCGCGGCCCGGAACGGGCTCCGCTGGATGAACTGTCGGCGCAGCAGGCATCAGATTACGCTGAATTCCTGCAACAGGTGCCATGGTACAAGTGGCGCTTTGACGACGATGCCCAAAGCTTGATTGACCAGTCCAGCGGCTCGATCCGCGACACTGAACGCGCAATAGCTCTGGGTCTGGAATACACCACCAAGGGTGGCTATGCCGGGGTGATTGAACAGGCCGTTGAGCAGGTCGGTCAGGATGAGCTGACCCTTCGCATGATCGTCACGTCAGAGGGCGAGTTGCCCGCCTATCCCGACATGCAAGTCATCGCCCAGCGCCCTGAAGGGATTGAGATCGAGACGCCACGCTACCGCGCCCTGACCAATCTGCTGGTGCAGATGGCCGGTGACGGTGTGAACGTGGTCGAGATCGCAGGCAATGACGACATCCTGTTTACCGCAATTTCGGATCAGCCCACGCGGGCAGACGCGATCTACAGCGCGCCTCGCCAAGGGTTCGGCGACCACCGACATCTGATCGTCGTCAAAGTGTCCGATCTGGCCGAACGTCTGCGCCAACTTCCGGGGTCAGGCCTGGCACTGGAACATATCCATGACTATTAGGGCGGTTCTGATTGCCCTGCCGCTGATGTTTCTGGGGTGGCTGTCCACGCTTGTTGTTGTGGCTTTGCTGACAGACGACGCCCCGGCCTATGTGGTTGTCCTGCCCAAAACGCAGATGCTTGAGGCGCTGCCCGGCGACGTCTCGGTCCTTGCGGCCTCGCCCTTCAGCCTGACCGTCGCGTCAGAAAGCGAGGGATTTGTAAAATCCCTATATAATATGGGCGCTCGCCTGGTGCTCCCTGCGGGCCTGCCGGGCTGTCTGCCACTGCCCAAGGCCTGACATCTCGGTCTCGTGCCTTCCTCCATGCTAAAAACCCACGTTTGATCAGGCTGCTTTGCGTATACGCCTGCGCCATCGAGTTTTCTGCAAGTTGGTCAACAAAAATTTGCTGCACTCAGCTCTTATCAACCTTTCATTAACTAATTTTCGCTTTCTACACCTAAAAGTTGTATCTCAACATTTGGGAACCGGGATTTTTTTGAATGCTGGATTTTGGCGCAACAACAGTTGCCGAGGATGCCGCGGCCCCCTCATCCGTCCCGCCTGATACACCATCGGGGATCTATTCCGGGTTGGGCAAACGCGCTTTTGATATCTGCCTTGCGCTGCTACTGCTGCCAGTTGTAACGCCGGTCGTTCTGGTCCTTTGGGCCTTGATGCGCTGCGAGGGCGGTCCAGGTTTCTTTGGGCAAAAACGCGTTGGCAAGAACGGAACGTTGTTCAAATGCTGGAAGATCCGAACCATGTGCGTCGATGCCGAGGCACAACTACGTGCTTATCTTCAGGCCAACCCGCAGGCTGCGATTGAATGGGAAAGAGACCGCAAACTCACCCATGATCCACGCATCAACCGGCTGGGTCATCTTCTACGCCGGACCAGTCTGGATGAGTTGCCGCAAATCTGGAACGTCCTGAAAGGCGAGATGAGCTTTGTCGGCCCACGCCCAGTCGTCACCGTCGAGTTGGTGAAATACGGCGCCGCCGCTTCGGCCTATGTGGCGCAGAAACCGGGCATTACAGGGCTGTGGCAAGTTTCGGGGCGCAATGATGTCAGCTATGACGCACGGATCGCGATGGACGTGGCCTATCTGGCTCAGCGCAGTTTTCGAAAAGATATCAGCATCCTTTTCCGAACAGTCTCAGCCGTGGTCATGCGAACGGGACGATAAACGCACTGTCAGGGTTTATTCTACCCTTACGTGTCTATATGGTTTCTAAAACGCGCATAGAATGCATTTCGAGCAGACGACCAAACTCTGATGAAGCAATTCACTGTTCCAAACCCGCCCCTGACCGCTCCGCGGCCCACGGGCGCTGACCCATTTGATGGCGAGGTCGTTGACCTGAGCGCCCTTTTCGCAACCCTTTGGTGCGGGAAATGGGTGATCGCCGCCGCCACAGCGCTGACTGTGATGGCAACGCTCGCCTACCTGATCTTCGCGGCGGTGCCGATGTACCGGTCCAGCGCCGTTGTGATGCTTGAGACGCAACAGCAGAGCATTGTCGACCTCCAGTCTGTTGTCGGCGGTTTGTCCGGCGAGTCGACCGAGGTGAATTCCGAGCTTGAGGTTCTCAGATCCCGTGGACTGATTGGCAAGGTCGTCGACAGGCTGGACCTGACCTCCGATCCGGAATTCAACGCTGCGCTGCTGCCTAAAACGCTGAGGGACAAAATCAAGGATGGTTTAGGCCTGTCACCGCAGCCCGCGCCTTTGCCGGATGAAATCAGCGCCCAAATCACCCGCGATAGCGTGATCACCGCGCTGTTGCAGAAAACTTCGATCCGAAACCTGCCCCAAAGCCTTGTGTTCCGCGTGACGGTCGAGACTGAATCGGCCCGCAAATCAGCCCTGATTGCGGATACGATCGTTGACCTTTATGTGCGCGACCAGATCGAAGTAAAATTCGCAGCGACCGAGCAGGCTACCGCCTGGCTGACCGACCGAGTGGCTGAGTTGCAGCAGGAATTGGAATCGTCAGAGGCCAAGTTGAGTGCCTTTGACACGTCAACCGCTTTGGTATCTGCCGAGGCGTTGCAGCTTCAGGAAGTCCAGCTCAAGGATTTGCGTGACCGGGGCGAAACCGCTGCGGCTGCGCAAATCGCAGCGCAAGCAAGGTTTGATCGCCTGACCGCCGCGACCACCCGCGCGGAACAGGCGCAGGAGGCGGGTGATCCGCAACTGGACCGGTTGTTTGCGCAATTGGCGGGTGGCCAAACGACTGAGTTCGACACAGCCTTCGAACGTCTTTTGGCCCGCACCGCGCTTGAGGCACGGCGCGCCGCGCAACAGGCGCAGGCTTTGACCCAATCTGCGCAAGACCTGTCCGAACAGATCACTCAGCAGAATGCGGACCTCATCGCATTACAGCAACTCACCCGAGAGGCCGAGGCTGTTCGTCTGCTGTACGAGTATTTCCTGACCCGTCTTAAGGAGACCTCGGCGCAGGAGGGGATACAGAAGGCTGACAGTCGCCAAATCTCGCGCGCCGTTATTCCGACGGACCCGTCGCGCCCGAGAAAACCGCTGATGCTGGTTTTGGCCGCAATCCTTGGTCTGATCGTGGGTACGGCCATTGTCTTTGTACTGGAGGCGCGGAGAAAAGGGTATCGTTCAGCGCCCGAGGTTGAGCGCAAGACCGGCTACAGCGTTCTGGGTCAAATCCCGACCTTTCCAGCCCGCGACCGGCGCAAGGTTTTGGACTATCTCGCCGCCAAGCCCGCCTCCGCAACGGCTGAGGCGGTGCGCAATCTGCGAACCTCTCTGATGTTGTCCAACGTGGATCGCCCACCGCGGGTTATTGTCATGACGTCATCGCTGCCTGGCGAAGGCAAAACCACCAACACCATGGCATTGGCGCAGAACTTTGTCGGGATTGGTAAAAAAGTCCTGTTGGTCGAGGGAGATATCCGCCGGCTGACCATGACCGACCAATTGCGCGATGTGCCGAATACCGGGATCGTTTCGGTTCTGGCCGGAGATGTTGCTGCCACGGATGCAATCTTTCAAGACCCGCTGATCGGGTGCGATATCCTGGCAGGTCAGAAAACAGCGACCAATGCGGCGGATCTGTTCGCCTCGGATCGCTTCCGACAGTTTCTGGAGGATACGCGCAAGTTCTATGATGTCATCCTGATCGACACACCGCCCACGCTACTGGTGTCAGATGCCCGACTGATCGCGCGCAATGCCGACGCCGTTTTGCTGACTATTAAGTGGAATGCCACAGCCGAACAGGATGTGACCGAGGCCATTCGGCTGTTCCACATGGACAATCAACGCCTAACGGGGATCGTCATGGGGCAGATCAATATGCGCAGCGCCAAGCAATATGGCTATGCCTATGGCCGCTACGGCGCATCCTACTATAGCAACTAGGCGCGCCATTTTTGGCGGGGTCAAGGATCAGTTGGTGCTGACCGTGCTGGTCGTTGTGGTCGACGACCCACCCCCGGCAGCCGCCAAACCCACAGCGGCGGCAGCAGCACCCAGCGCAGGGGCGACCAGAGGGACAAAGCCCGTTACACCTGCCTCTTCAGCGGCTTCGGCGGCTGTGACTGTATCCTCGACGTCTTCCGTGGCGTCGGTGTTTTCCGCCTGTTGAGCAACTACACCTGTGGTTGATAGAAAAAGAACCAATGCTGAAGTTCTGAACATCCGAAAGCTCCTGAAGCGAAACCTGTGCCGCCGATACCACACCTGAGAAATTCCACTGTCTTTATAGCGTCAATGGTGAACGATGTATTAAAAAAATCAACTTGTATTTCAATAAATTGAATGACTTTCAGCGGTAAATTAAATACGCCCCAGAATTTTCGGCCCAATTACCGACCTTTTATCCCAAAGGAAATTCAGCTACCGGGAATTCAAAACTGTTTTTCTCCTATAGGGTGATTATTACTTGGTGCTGACTACAATCCACATTCCTGTGTCGGGATCGCTCGGAAAGTTTGAAGTGACAAGGTGACGTGACGAACCAAACGGGAATACGAGGCTGGACAATTGCGATGGCTGTGATCGGCGCAACTCTGGCAGGCATAGTACAGGCGCAGACCGTGTCCACATACGGAACGCCGGGCCTGATCGAGTTGCCCACCGCCGAGATGTTCGATGATGGCGCGCTGGTCTTTACCGCATCCGCCTTTCGGGACACCGCGCGCGCAACCATGACCTTTCAGATGCTGCCCTGGGTTCATGGCAGCTTCCGCTACGCCGTCCTGAAAGGCTTTGATGGAGAGCGCGGTGATCGCTATGACCGCAGCTTCGACATCCATTTCCGCCTGCGCGAAGAAAGCCGTCGGGCGCCCGCCATCGTGCTGGGATTGCGGGATTTCGGCGGGACCGGGCTTTATGCCTCGGAATATATCGTTGCGACCAAAACGATCCGCGACCGGTTCAAGCTGACCGGAGGCATCGGCTGGGGGCGCCTGGCCGGACGTGGCAGCTTTGCCAACCCGCTGGGTCTGATCAGCAGCCGCTTTGACGAGCGCAGCGATCCGCGCGCCGGTGATATTTCGGAGACCGGACGTCTGGACTTCGGCAACTGGTTTCAGGGCGACGCCGCCCTGTTCGCCGGGGGCAGTTGGCAATATAACGACCGGCTAACCTTTTTGGCAGAATACTCCCCCGATCTTTATGATGAGGAGCGCGACCGGATCGGGTTCGACATCCGCGCTCCGTTCAACATCGGCGCGCAGTACCGGTTTCGGAATGGATCGCAACTGACCACCTCGGTGCTGTACGGAACCACGCTGGGGCTGACCTATAGCTATTTCATCGACCCGCGGCAGACGCCTGCGCCGGGGGGTCAGGGGGCTTCGCCCCCGCCCTTGCGTGCGCCCGGTGACAGCCAAGGGGACATTCGAACCGCGTTGGACCGTGAAGGGCTGCGGCTGGTCTACCTGTCGCAGGACCGCGATGCTGTCACGGTCGGGGTCGAGAACGAAACCTATGGACAAGCGGCGCAGGCCTTGGGCCGCACCGCTCGTGTTCTGGCCAATACCAAGCCGCCGCGGACGAAGACCTTCAACATTGCGTTGATGTCCAACGGTGTTCCACTGGGTGCTGTGCAGGTGGACCGCAACGATCTGTACGAATTGGAGCATGACCCGGACAACGCATGGCGCAGCCTCGCGCGGGTCGAGATTTCGGACACGATCCCGATCTTACAAGGCGGCGTACTGCGCGACGCCTATCCGCATTTTTCCTATCGGTTCGGGCCTTACCTGAACTTTTCCTTCTTCGATCCCGACGACCCATTGCGGTATGAAATCGGCGCCGCGTTGGGGTTGGACTATACGCTGAGGCCGGGCCTGACCCTGTCCACCGGGCTGCGCCAACCAGTTCTGAGCACGCTGGACGACAGCACGCGCGTCTCGGATTCCACCCTGCAACGTGTTCGGTCGGACTGGGCGATCTATACCCGTGAATCCAACCTGCGGGTCGAGCATATGACCGCCGAATACCTGTGGAGACCACGCACCGATTTCTACGCCCGCACCACGCTGGGATATCTGGAGACCATGTTTGGCGGGGTGTCGGCCGAGCTTCTGTGGTACCCGACCAACAGTCGCCTCGCCTTGGGGGTCGAGGCGAATTACGTGGCGCAGCGTGATTTTGACGTGCTGTTCGGCTTTCAGGATTATTCCGTCGCCACAGGCCATGTCTCGGCCTATTACGACCTGCCAGGGGACTATCATGCCCAGATCGACGCGGGCCGCTATCTGGCAGGGGACTATGGCGCGACGTTCTCGTTGGATCGGGAATTTACCAACGGGTTCACGGTAGGTGCTTTCTTTACCCTGACCACGGTAGGGTTCGAAGAGTTCGGCGAAGGCTCATTCGACAAGGGCATTCGGCTTGAGATCCCGATCTCATGGCTGACGGGTCGCCCATCGCGCAACAAGATCAGACAAACCATCCGCCCCGTCCTGCGCGACGGTGGCGCGCGGCTGAATGTGCGCAACCGGCTATATGGCGTCACCCGCGAGGCGCGAGCGCAGGAATTGTCGCGCGGCTGGGGTAGGTTCTGGCGATGAGAGTTTTCGCGCTCCTCTGCCTTGCCCTCTCGCTGGCCGCCTGTGGCGAGGCGCGGGATGAGTTCGACCTTTTGCGCGGCGCGCTGCGTCCCGATGCGCCCCGCTTTCACCCCCGCGCCGATGCGCTGGCCGCACAACGCCTGATCCCACCCCGGCTTGAGGTCGCCTTTCCGTCGCGCGACCTGAGCGGTGTGATGCTGTTAGAGGTGACACGGGACGACGTGCAAACCTGGTTGACGGCAGATGGGGCGACCATCACGCTGGAACAGGGTTTTCTGACCTCGACCAAAGGGTTCGGCTCTGGCATGACTGGGTCGGACATCCGGCACAGCGCCGGGTTGATCCTGAGCCGTCAGGAAGGGCGCGCCGAGCGGTTTCACAGCTTTCTCAACGGTAATGATGAGATCGAGCTGCATGCCTATGACTGCCGGATCACAGCGCTTGGGCCGGATACCATCGTGCAGCAAGGTAATCCTGTGGCCACCCGCAAGTGGCAAGAACAGTGCTTTGGCACCGCGCAGAGTTTCACCAATACATATTGGGTGCGAAATGGCAGCCAAACCATCGTCCAGTCCTCGCAATGGACCGGCGATTTCCTCGGCAACCTGTTCATAAAGGCGGTGCCGGATGCGAGTTAGAATCATACAGGGCAGGAGGCTAACCATGCGCCGAATTCCACTTTTCGTCTTTGCGCTGGCCATGGGCGGCCTGATCTCAGGCTGTTCGACGATCTACCGCAGCCCATCGGTTACGGCGGGTGTGTCAGACAGCGGAAAGGTGCGGGTGGTGCCGGTGACACCGGAAACCGTGATGGTCGCCAATCGCGCACCTTATGCGCCCAAAACCCTGCCATCGGTGTTTCGAACCTCAGCCGGGTCCGGCGCGGGCACCAGCCAGCGGGGACTGGGTCCGCTGCCCGATGCCCCCTCAACTCAAGATGGGTCGCGCAGCGGGTTGCGGCTGGACCCACCGCCCGATGTCACGCCGGGGCCCTATACGATCGGCACCGGGGATGTGCTGGTGCTGTCGACCCCCTCGACCCAGGGCACAGCCGGAGAACTATCTGGCCTGCTGGCCGCCCAAAACAGCCGCAACGGCTATACGGTGCAGGATGACGGAGCGATCAACATCCCCGATGTTGGCCGCGTGCGCCTAGAAGGTCTGACCGTGGACGAGGCCGAAGCCGTGCTGTTCCAGCGCCTTGTCGAAAACCAGATCGACCCCACGTTCAGCCTGGAAATTGCCGAGTTCAACGCCCGCCGCGTCTCGGTCGGAGGGGCGGTCGGACAGCCCGGCGTGCAGCCCATCACCCTGACGCAACTGACGCTGGGCGAGGCGCTCTCTGCCGCCGGGTCGGTCAAGGTCAGCGATATCGACAACAGCTCGGTCCGCGTTTACCGCAACGGGCAGATGTACCAGATCCCGCTTGAGGACCTTTATGCGCGCCCGGATTTGCAGAACCTGACCCTGATCGCTGATGACTCGGTCTTTGTGGATACAGATTACGATCTGGACCGGGCCGAGCGGTATTTTGCGCAGCAAATCCAGCTGCGCGAAACGGTGCTGGAGGGTCGCCAGACCGCCCTGCAGGAACTGTCGACCGCTGTTACCCTACGCCGGGACGAATTGAACGAGCGGCGCGAGACATTCCTGCAAACCATCGAGTTGGACGCGGTGGACCGGGACTATGTCTATCTCAGCGGCGAGGTCCGCAATCAGGGCCGCTATGCCCTGCCCTTCGAGCGCACGGCCACACTGGCGGACGCGCTGTTTGACACGGGCGGCGGGATCGCCAAGAAAACCGGCGACGCGTCCGAGGTTTATGTGCTGCGCGCGTCCGAAGATATCCGCGAATTCGGCGCGGTGACGGCCTGGCATCTGGACATCCGCAATGCCGCGCACCTGACGCTGGCGGCCCGGTTTGAACTGCGCCGCAACGATATCATCTTCATCGCCGAAAACCCGGTTACGCGTTGGGGCCGCACGATCGACCAGATCACTCCGTCTCTGATCACCGCGCCGATTGTGGCGGTGGGAAGCTAGGGGACCCGTGTAAATCCGCCGATGCCAGACAAGTCCAACCCCATAAGACAGCGCCTGATGAAAGGCGGGCTTGCCGCCCTTGTCATCAAGGTTGGGGCCGCAGGCCTGCAATTTGCCATGTTTCTGGTCTTAGCACAGGCGTTCAATGCCTCGACTTATGGCACCTTCGGTTTTGGATTTTCGCTGGCGGTATTGCTGGCGGTGGCGGGCAGTTTCGGACAACGGATGCTGAGCCTGCGCTATGTCTCGATCTACGCAGCGCAAGGTCAGAACAGGCTTGCAACGGGTCGGATTCGCGATGGATTCTGGATCATCACGCTCGGTACTGTGGCATTGGCGGTTCTGACGGCCCCAGGCTTTGTGTGGATGCAACCCAAGCTTGGATGGCCTTTCATTGCGGCCACGGGGGTATTCGCGCTGACAATGGCCTGGGCGGAATATTTTGCCTTTGTCCTGCGTGCCTATGACCGGATGAGTCTGGCCCTGGCGCCTCGGGATGTGATCTGGCGCGGGATGGTGATCCTGTCGGCGATCCCCCTGATCCTGCTCTGGCCAGGGCAGAGCAGTGCTGCGCAGATCACCTGGTTGCTGACCGCGCTGCTTGTGGCCACGGTATTGGTTCAGCTCCATCTGCATCCGGCGACCCGGCCCAAGGCCTTGTTTCTGGCTCCAGCTGCCTATGACCGGGCCACATGGCGGCCACGCATGTGGGGTCTTTGGGGTGTATCCGTCCTGCAAATCGCCGCTCCGAACCTTGTCGTGGTTCTGCTGGGACTGATGCTGAGCCCGGCGGACACCGGACCGACCTTTGCCGCGCTGCGCATTGCGCTGTTGATGAACCTCGTCTTGCTGGCCGCCAACATGGTCGTCTCACCCACAATCTCGCGCCTGCATCACAACGGCAAAACCCGTGCGTTGCAACGCACATGCGCCACCGTCGCCGCCATCGCTGGGGGATCAGCCTTGCTGATATTCCTCGGGCTGATCCTGTTTGGTGTCTGGCTGTTGTCTTTGTTCGGAACCGGGTTCGAAACCGGCTACAATGTTCTGTTAATCGTGGCAGGTTCCTATGCGGTGAATGCGCTGACCGGACCAACCTCGGTCCTGCTTGAGCTTACGGGCCATGACCGAGCGGCCTTTCGGCTGCTGGCGCGGATGAACTTGATAGCAATGGCGGCGATGATCCCAATGATCTGGGCCTTCGGCCCGGTAGGGGCCGCGCTGTGTCTGGCTCTGTCCGTCGCTGGCTGGAACCTTGAGGCCGTAAGATACACCCGGCGCGAGATGGGCATTGACCCTTCGGTTCTGGGTCTCATGCGTCAAGGGCAGCTCTCATGAAGATCGCCATTCAGTGTTTTAACTATGCCCCCAACGTGCTGGGCGGGTCCGAGCGATCAGCACGGGACATCGCGCGCAGCTTAAAGGCACGCGGGCATGACGTGCGGGTTGTGGTCTCGGACGGGTCGCGCCCATATCCGGATCATGTCGATAACATCCCCATTGAAGTCGTTCAGGGCCTGCCGATCGGCAAAAGCCCCCTGCATGGCGTGCGCCACTTTGCCACCCGCATGGCCTGGATCTTGCGCAGCGAAATAGACCCCGTCCTGTTCCTGCGCTCTCTGCAATGGCTGCGGCGCAACTGTCCAGATGTGGTGCTGATGAATAACCCTGCCGGACATGGGTCGGCTTTCATGCTGGCTTGTCTGCTGACCCGCACCGCCTGTGTCCCGGTCATCCGCGACTACGGCTGGTTTTGCGCCTTTGGCACGATGGAGCATGGCGGCGCAGGCTGCAATTCCGCTCTCAGCCCGTGTTTCTACGCCACTGGCCTGCGCCGGTTGATCCTGCGACGACAAAAACACGTCGTGGCGATTTCCAATCACGTGGCGCGGATTTACGAAACCATGCTGGGATATGCGCCAACCGTCATCTACAACGCGGTGCCGGACAGATTTCTGCAAGCACCGCGCGCACCTGCGCCGGATGCGGGCACGCCCCTGACCTTTGGTTATCTGGGCCGCCTTCACCCCAGCAAAGGCGTGGCCGAGCTGATCACCGCATGGCAAAACACTGACCTCGCGCAGAACGGGCACCGATTGCTTCTGGCCGGGGACAATCAGGGCATCGCCCTGCCGGATGACCCCGCTGCCGCCGGGATCTGTCTGACCGGTCGACAGGAGGCCATCGCATTTCTCGACAGGCTCGACGTGCTTTTTCTGCCTGCGCTTTGGGCCGAACCTTTTGGGCGCACCGTGATCGAGGCCATGGCGCGCGGCTTGTTCGTGGTCGGCAGCCCAAATGGCGGCATACCGGAACTGATCCCACTCCATCGCGGCCTGACCCCCGAACAAATCGACGCCCCGACGCTCTCAGCGGTTTTCAACGACCTTGCCCAAAATCCCGACCGGGTGCGCGCGACACGCATGCAAGACCCTGAACCCAATCTTGCCCCGTTTCGCACGACGCGGATGATCGACGCCTACGAGGACCTGCTGTATCGCGCCACCGGTCTGCCGAAGGAGACCCGCGATGACTGAGCGCCCCCACCGCCTGCCCGATCTGTTCATCTGCGGCTTCACCAAATGCGCCACCAGTTCGCTGCATGACTGGTTGGTTCAGCATCCGCAAATCTCGGGCGGTGTGCGCAAAGAGCTGGGGTTCCTCTATGACCGCGACAGCCACTTTTTTCGACCCGAACACAGCGTTTTTACCCAGGGTCTTGCGGGATATGCTGCGCTGTTTCCCGATGCGCCCGACAATGCGTTGTGGCTGGATTCAACACCTGCCTATGCGCATCACGAAACCGCCCGTAAAACCATCGCCGCGATGGCGCACCGGCCGCCGGTCATCTTCATCACACGTGACCCGGTGGATCAGATCACCTCGACCTATCACTACTTCTCGAACAACAAGAGCTATATCGACGCGTCAATTTCGATCGAGATGTTTTTCGAGATGGTTCTGGACGGGCGTGCATCCAGCCATTTTCCTCAGGATCACCTGCGCAACGCTCTGGACTGGGCCGCGTTCGGCTATTGGTTGGCCTTGTGGCGGCGGGATCTGGGGCCGGAACGCGTCATCCATCTTGAGATGCGCCATATGTTGTCCGACCCTGCAAATACTGTAGCTGCGTTGCTTGGGCGGTTGGGGCTTGAAACGAATGTGCCGCTGTTCTTTGACGGGTCGAACGAAACCTATTTTGTCCGTAACCGGTTGCTACAATCTTTGAACACGGCGATCCGGGGCAAACTGCCCAAAGGCGCTCTGTATGAGACAGCGCGCCGAGTGTACCGAAGGCTCAATACAACCCCGCACAAGCCCGGCCAAAGCGCCCGCGAGGTTGAACTGCGCGCAGCTCTGGCCCAAGCCATCAGCGACCGGGAAACGGCACTTTTGGAACGCTTGCAACCGGAGCTCTGAGCCGCATTCTTGCCGCCCAAACAACCAGCCAAATCGGTATACACCACAGCACAACCCTTGGCAGTAGTTGAATGGGCGAGCCTTCGGGCATCACGATCAGCACCAACACAACCGACAGCATGACCGACAAGGGCTGATCCGCGCCCATCTTGCGATAGCCCGAATGGATCACTGTCAGCATCACGCCAAACACGATCCCGCCTAGAATGACACCCGCCAACCCGAAGTTCACCAGATACTCGCCCGGTCCCCCGACCGTCCAACCGTTGACCGCGTTCGGCTCATACCATTGCCGGAACCACTGGCCGATCAACAGTTGCGAAGGCTTGTCTGGCCACAGAGCGCGCGGGATGACCATGATCAGACCGTTGTAAAAGTCTTCTCCGACCCGCGTGTGAAGCCCCGAAGTAAAATCCTGCACCACCAGCATCAGGGAATCGAACCGCGTCATATGCATGGACACCGCGGTCGTCGTGGTCAAATCGCGGGAAAAGGCGACCTCCCAACTGCCGGACAATTGCGCAAGGCGGTAGATGTACAACACTGTCGCACCAAACAGCAGGCAAAACCCCCAGACCGAGAATTTCATGATACCCCACAGGTCGATCTGCCCCGCGCGCGAGGTCAAGACCAGCAGTGTACCGGACAGCAGTACGAACGCTTCCAGCCGAGTGCCCCACAGGGAAAAGACAAACAGATTGATACCAAAACAGAGGCTAAATATGGCCGTTTTGCCGATACGTCTGTCGCGCAAACTGATCAACAAGGCGACCGAAGAAAAGAATGCACCCAGCCCTACAAGGGACCTGAGCCCAAAAGTGCCCGCCAGATCCTTGGTGATCTTCGCGGCAAAAAGGATTGCCTGAAGCGACCCGAATTTCAGAAAAAGCTGTACGCCGATTCCCATTGCAACGATGGTCAGAAGAATGGCCACAAGCGCCGAAACGGTATCGACGCGTGACGACATTTCGGGGAACAGACCGGCACCTAATCCGGGGCGCACGGCACTCAAGATCACAACCGTGACCAGCGCCGCAGACAGATACAAGACCGCGTAGATCAACGCGAATGCACCCAGCTTTGCTGTGTCATTGAACAGCGCAGGATTCACCAGATTTGCCCCAAGCATGATCATTGCGGGACGGATGCAATAGATCAGGGCGAAGAACATCAGGCTCAGCACAATCGGAGCTGACCGCAACGACAGGGCCACCCAAAAGAACAGCCCCAGTACAGCGCATATCAGCATCCAAGCCAGAAAGAACATCGCAGGAGGACCGCCTTATTGCCGAACCCGAAAGACCTTCTGCAAGCCTATCCGCTCGCTTGGCGAGAAACAATCTTAAGTTGTTTTTTGAATGCCGAAATGCCGTAGACCAAACACAGATCCACGGCATTTCAGGTGGATGCAGGCCCCATCAGCTCAGCACGATGGACTTGACTCTGGGCCGCGACAGCACGGGCCACCAGCCGTCGGTGACGGTCTGATTGGTCATCACGTCCTGACTGTCATCCTCGTATGTGACAGTGACCTCAAACGCTCCGGTCAAACCGGTCAACCCAGCTTGATCGGCTGCGCGCGTGACCTCGGCCCCGTTTGTGGCGATATTGCTTGTCAGTGTGTTGCCGGTTTCTGCCTGCGCGCCCCAGATAAAGAGGTCAATATCGCTGTTGATGGCCTCGTACAGGATAAAGATCCGGTTCTGATTGTTGGGCAACAGATCCGTGTGACTGAACCGTTGCCATTGGGTCGTGACGTTAATCGTTTTTGATGTCTTGTCCGACTGCCCGAACCGCATGGTCAAAGGTACGCTGGCACGCAACCAGATACTGACCGTCGCCATGCCCGACGCCCCAAGATAGGGGATAAGTACCCCGCCTCGGTTCAGGTCCGGGCCGCCCGTGGTATCCGCGCAATTCCATGTCAGGGCCGAAGCCGTCCCGTCCGGCGCAAGCTGCCCGCCGACGAAACTGGGCTTACGCGCATATCCGTTCCAGTAGGATTGGGTAAAGTCATCTGAATAGTGCAGCAGATTGGTGGCCTGACCTTCGAACAAGGCCCCCCGGAACGCTCCGGTTCCGACCACATGATCTCGCCGCAATACGCCATTGCCCACCGTCTCGATCATGCCCGAGGCCCCGGCCTGCCGGGCCGAAGAGGCACGCGCGAAGGTCATCGCCTCGCTCAACGCGATGGGGCGCCCGAACCGCCGGTACTCCTGCCGCTCGAAATCAAGTGACAGGGCTGGGCCAGATACCCGGCGCGCAGGGTGCGACGTAACAGAAAGGTCGCGGGTCAGCTTCATGCCAGCACCATTGCATGGATTCCACTGGCCGTTGTGCCCGTGGCATGCACACGGCTGACGCCCACTGGCAGGATCGAAAAGTCCAGAACCTGCACCGTGCGGATTTCCCTGCGAACAGTCGTCAACACAATCGTCCCGCCCGATTCAACGTATAGCCCGATCGCCACATCGGGCAGGTCCGCAGTATCCGAAGGCGTCACGGGTGCAATATCTCGGGCAGGACCGGACAGGCTGGATACTCGGTTTACGAAAGGATTGGTGGTCATGGGTCAGGACTCGCTGTCTGTGTGTCAATCAGCGGCACGTTAGGAAAAACCGCTTAATGACCTACAAGTCCTGCGTGCGTTGCGTCCGCGTCAGGCGTTTGCCCGCGCGTCAGCGATTAGTGCCCATATCTTTTGCTTGAAGACCTCAACATCGAATGTATCCGCCAACGCCCTGATCGTCGCTGGATCCTTCACCAAATCCGGGTTCTTCTCGAACCGGTCGATGGCCAGGTTTAGGGCTTCGGCGGTCTGTTCATGAAACAAAACACCGCTGACACCCTCGATGACGGTGTCCAATGCCCCACCGCGCCCATATGCGATCACCGGTCGTCCGCTGGCCATCACTTCGACCGGAACTATGCCAAAGTCCTCCTCACCGGGGAAAATCAGCGCGCGACAGGTGGCGAATTGACGCTTTAGCTCGGCATTATCAACCCGGCCAAGAAAAGTGATATTGGGGCAGGATTTCTTTTCCAACACGCCGCGCATCTCACCATCACCAACAACCACCAGTTTACGGCCAGAGGCGTTGAACGCATCAATCGCCAGATCGGCCCGTTTGTAAGAAACCATCTCACCTGCAAGCAGGTAGCGGTTTTCAACATGGTTCGATATCTGAAACGCCTGCGTCTCGACCGGAGGAAAAATAACCTCTGCTTCGCGCCGATAATAGGTTTGGATTCGGTCACGAATGAAGGACGAATTGGCCACGAAACGATCCACGCGAGCAGCAGTCGTGACATCCCAAACGCGCAGCCTATGCGCTAGGAAGGGCATCGCCATCCGAGCAACACCCCCCGCCTGTTGCCGATAGCTGTGATAGTGATCCCAAATATAGCGCATCGGTGAATGACAATAGCAGACATGCAACGCATCGGGGCGCGGCACGATCCCCTTTGCCGGACCGGATTCGCTGGACAGAATCAGATCAAATTCCTGCATGTCCATCTGTTCAAGCGCCAGAGGCATAAGGGGCAGGTATTTCTGATAGTGCTTTCGCGCACCGGGCAAGCGCCCGATAAAGGTCTCTCGCACCTCGTGTTTTCTGACCTTGGCGCTGACCTTTTCGCGGTCATAGACATGAGTCACAATCACTGCGCCCGGAAATAGATCCAGCAGCGCCTCCAAGACTTTTTCACCGCCGCGCATTCCCACTAGCCAATAATGTACGATGGCAACTTTCAATCTGCCCAACACTCCGCTGTCACTGCGGGCCTGATTTGTAAGCCCGTGTTGCCACCACCCCGCAATGCCATGAGGCCCAAGTCATCTCCTGAAGGGTGCAGCCGACGTCCAGTTTGCAGAACGCCGTAAAATGGGATCCGAAGGGTGCACATGAATCGCTCGAAATACCTAGTTATCTCAGGTTTAATTCGCTCTCTTTTTGCGAAACAATATTTCGATTAATTCTGCCTTAGATTGTTTTATTCAGTGTTGCAAAAACAACCAATACTAACCAAGCGCCGTCAGAAACTCTGGCTCAGAACCGTCCAGATAGACTGCGCTGAGCACGCCGGTCGCGAACGCGCCCGTGTCGACAGCAATTCGGCCGCCCCGAACCGCAGCGCGACTCACGATTGTATGGCCATGGACAACCCACTGACCGTCTTTCCTGTCTTTGGTCTGAAAATGTTTGTTGCCCCAAAGCAGGTCGTGCTCAGATTGCTGGTCAAGCCGACATGTGGGGTCTGCCCCAGCATGCGAGATAAAGATATTCCCACTATGGAAACTGGTCTTCAAATCTGCGATCCAGCCAACAAGTTCATCACCCATAGCGCGCCGCAAACTATCCCGACACTTGGTCAGTTCGTCGGAGGTCATTTCTGGCCGAGCGGCTGGGATGCGAAACGACGCCAGTGTCTGCAAGCCCCCATTTCGTAGCCACTGACGACCGTGTTTCTTCGGATCGGCCAGGAAACGCAGTAGCATTTGCTCATGATTTCCCATCAAACACATAAATTCGGGGCAGGCTTGCATCATCCGCAAAACCTCCGAGCTGTGTTCGCCTCGGTCAATGTAATCTCCAACCAGAATGATCTGGGCGTCATGCGGTACTTGGGACAAGAGCTTTTCCAAAAGCCCGAAGCAGCCATGGACATCCCCTATGACGCAAATCGGCTTTGTCGGCGCAGGAGCTCTGCACGCTTTGCCCCCATGAATTCGATGAAGGAGTCCCGAAATCAACCAGACTAATTTCCTATGCAAGGCTACCCGTCAAAGCACACGCTATGATTGTGCTCACACAATACACTCATACCTATCTAGAGGTTTGAAGACAAGCGCGACGCTACGCCGTGCGGCAAGCAAGAACACCCAATCGAATAAGCTCTGCACCCTTGATTTTGTGTACGCCGCGAATTCGGTTTCGTCCTGTTTCCATGAACCAAGTCTTGATGGGCTCGGGGTAGAACTCCGCCATCACTTCGCTGAAATACTGAAAATCTGAGGCACTGAGCGGCTGGCCATGACGCGACGGACCATGAAATCCAAATATTGTGTCCGGTGTTACACATGTCCCTGGCAGGCCAAGAAACATCGTACAGGTCGAATAACAGATCCGCCCGCGCAGCTCGACACGTATGCCATTTCTTTGAAGGTTCTCCAATTCGACCAAACGATCATGCAAGAAACCGCCTCGATCACTGCCAACCACCAAAGGTTGTTCCGAGTATCCGGCGCCAGGCACTGCAAGCACGCATGACAGGACAGAAAGCCCCATCACATAACCTGCAAACCGTCTCTTCCATTTGCAGAGCCTCAAACTCAGAAATTGCATTAGCCGCACTCCATTCCCGTTGGTAGTTGGGAACAGTGCTAAGGAGGGACATCGTCGTCTTGACGTGTGGCCTGGGGCGTAAATGTGCCTTTTGCGGACAAGTTATCGCGATTTTGTCTAAACGCTTTGTAACCATTCAGTGCTGTCGATTTCTGATCAGGTCCAATTTGGCAGTTCGGTTCAATTGTTGGCAAAAAGACCGGCCTTTAGCCTAGTTGGGCGACAGATTCTGGTGTGGAGCCATCTTGATCGAAAGACGCATGAACTGGCTCGCCAAAAAAGCAGCTGGCCTCCAAATCATGCCTGGCAATCGCGGCCGCTAAGTCCGGTTACACTGCAGTCTCCGAAGGTTTTTCAATGCTCGCTCATCACGCGAAATCATCCAAAGCGAGAGGTATGTTCGTTCATAAGACTGGCTGGCGACCCCGGCAGGATTCGAACCTGCAACCTGCCCCTTAGGAGGGGGCTGCTCTATCCAGTTGAGCCACGGGGCCGCGCAAGCCTCTCTCTAGCTTGGTTTTTCGGGGTTGTCATGGGCTTTGATGGGCAGTTGTAAATTGCGCCCTGTTCACGCTACCATTCCTCAAAACAACGACGCAGGTGCCCTCGTGACAACAGAAACAAAACGCCCGCTTACCCTTCGTGATGTCTCAGAGGCGTCGGGGGTGTCCGAGATGACGGTCAGCCGGGTTCTGCGCAACCGGGGCGATGTGTCCGATGCCACCCGCACCCGCGTTCTGGCTGCGGCGAAAGAGTTGGGGTACGTGCCCAACAAAATCGCGGGCGCGCTGGCCTCTAGCCGGGTGAATCTGGTGGCAGTGATCATCCCCTCGCTGTCGAACATGGTCTTCCCCGAGGTGCTGACTGGGATCAACCAGGTGCTGGAAGATACCGAGTTGCAGCCTGTTGTCGGCGTCACGGATTATCTGCCCGAGAAAGAAGAAAAAGTACTGTACGAGATGCTCTCGTGGCGACCTTCGGGCGTGATCATTGCAGGGCTGGAACATACAGAGGCAGCCCGCGCGATGTTGGATTCTGCGGGGATTCCGGTTGTTGAAGTCATGGATACCGACGGTAAGCCCGTAGATGCGATGGTGGGTATTTCCCATCGGCGTGCAGGGCGCGAGATGGCGCAGGCGATCCTGAAGGCGGGGTATGAACATATCGGATTTATGGGTACCAAGATGCCGCTGGACCACCGCGCCCGCAAACGGTTCGAAGGCTTCACTGAAGTGCTGGGCAAGAACGGAATCGAGATTGAAGACCGCGAGTTCTATTCAGGTGGTTCGGCTCTGGCCAAGGGCCGCGAGATGACGCAAACGATGCTGGAACGCTCACCCGAGCTGGATTTTCTGTACTATTCCAACGACATGATCGGCGCGGGCGGGTTGCTATACCTGCTGGATCAGGGCATCGACGTGCCAGGGCAGATCGGGCTGGCCGGGTTCAACAATGTCGAACTGTTGCAGGGCCTGCCACGCAAGCTGGCCACGATGGATGCCTGCCGGCTTGAGATCGGGCGCAAAGCTGCCGAAATCATCGCCTCGCAACTGGCTGATCCAGAGGCTGACGTTGAAACCCGTGTGACCCTGACCCCCAAGATCAGCTTTGGCGACACTCTGAAGCGGCGCTGACGCCGTGGCGTTGCGACGGCTGGACAACCGCGCAGCGCGGGCGCTGTTCATGGATCGGCACGCATTGCTGGAACGGCCCTCGGGCAATGCCAAGGGTGCGGGCCTGCTGGAGTTGATCCAGCGTCTGGGCTTTGTGCAACTGGACAGCATCAACACCGTCGCACGCGCCCATGACATGATCCTGTTCTCGCGCAGGCCCAGCTATCGGGCGCGCAACCTCAGTCGGCTGTATGAACAAGATCGTGCCCTGTTTGAGCACTGGACCCATGACGCCGCCGTAATTCCGATGGCGTTCTACCCCCATTGGCACCTGCGGTTTCAACGTGACGCAGCCCTGTTGAAATCGCGCTGGAGGAACTGGCGGCGGGATGGTTTCGAGCAACAGTTTGAATCGGTGCTGACCCATATCCGCAACCACGGGCCAGTTTCGTCCTCGGATGTCGGCAAGGACGAGAAAAAAGGCTCGGGCGGATGGTGGGACTGGCACCCCTCGAAAACGGCGCTGGAATTCCTGTGGCGGTCCGGCGCACTGGCCGTTGTGGGCCGTCAGGGGTTTCAGAAGCGCTATGATCTGACTGAGCGGGTGATCGAAACCCATCTTTGTCCTGGCAACCTGCCTTGTGACGCAGAGCAGACCATCGACTGGTTGTGCAACGCCGCGCTGGACCGATTGGGCTTTGCGACATCCGGGGAACTGGCTGCATTCTGGGATACGGTCAGCGCGTCTGAGGCTCGGGAATGGGTCAAACAGGCTCTAATCAAAGGCCATGCCGAGGAAATCGAAGTCACTTGCGCCGACGGGCGCGCGCGCAAAGTGATAACACGGCCAGAATGGCCCGATCCAACAAACCTGCCCCCGGCCCCTGGTCGGATGCGGGTTCTCAGCCCGTTTGATCCAATGTTACGGGATCGCAACCGGGCTGAGCGACTGTTTGATTTTCACTATCGGATCGAGGTTTTCGTGCCTGCCCCCAAACGCAAATATGGCTATTACGTCTTTCCCCTGCTTGAAGGGGACAGGATGGTGGGTCGGATCGATATGAAAGCTCATCGGGATCAGGATGTCCTGCGCGTCACCGCGCTGTGGCCGGAACGTGGCGTGCGTTGGACGGATGCGCGCACCCGACGCCTTGAGGCCGAGTTGGACAGAGTGCGCAGATTTACCGGTCTGACGCGGATCGAGTTTGTCGGTGAATGGCTGAAAGACCCTGTTTAGGGTCTATTCTGCCTCAGTTAGCGTTAGGCGAATTGGATGCAGCCCGTCAATGCCGCCCTCCAGCACGTCGCCTGCCTGAACTGGTCCTACCCCTGCCGGTGTTCCGGTCATGATCAAATCACCTGGGCGCAGATGGTAGTAACCGGAAAGATGGCTGATGATCTCGTCGATCTTCCAGATCAGCTCATGCAGTGTGGCACCCTGACGGGTTTCGCCGTTGACGTTCAGATGGATCCGCTTGTCATCGCTGGGCGACCAGTCCGTGGCGCGGGTCAGAGGGGCAAACACCGAGCCGTTTTCTAGGTCCTTGCCCAAATCCCAAGGGCGCTGCTTGTTCCGCTCCCGGATTTGCAGGTCACGCCGCGTCATATCCAGCGCGCATCCATAGGCATAGACCGCCTCGGTCGCTTGGGATTTCGACGCTTGAAACACGGGCGCGCCAATGGCGACCGCCAATTCCATCTCATGATGGAAATTCTCAGTTCCCGGTGGATATGGCACGGTTGCGCCGGTCAGGATCGCGTTTGCCGCGGATTTGGTGAAATAGAACGGTGCCTCACGATCCACTTCATGGCCCATCTCTGCGGCATGGGCGGCATAATTGCGCCCAACGCAGAATATCCGGCCAACAGGATAGGGGGTGGAAAGCCCCTGAACCGGTAAAACAACCGGCTTGGGCAGGGAAAACAAAGTATCGGCCATATGAGTCTCGGGTCTGCTTGGTTTCGGGCATATTAGGCGACCCCACGCGCAGGGCAAGCAGATGACTGCCGTCAACTCAACCCGGTTCACAATCCGGTTTCACATCTTGGAAATCCGCCGAGATAGGCTAGATTATGCGTATAAACGCATGACATCAATACGATGCGCCTGAGCGCCGCGCTATGGGATGGGCGGGTCTCGCGCAACACAATATCACCGCACTAACACATTTGCGGTAGACTAGTTTCGGATCGCCTCGGTCAGAGGCTACTCACCCAAGGGTCTCAGGACCGTACGTACACCTTATTCTAGGTTGACAGGTTATCCGAAACACAAGCCGATCGCCCGGATCGTTCCGGGGCATCTGCTTGTGGGCCAGACACGCAGTCCAGTCTTGGTCTGGCCAACCCCGCCAGAGGGCGCCCCCCATACCTCTGGCGGGACTGCGTTTTTTGAGGTCAGGATTTCAGATCGTGCAGGTCGTTCAACAAGTCCAGCAAAGCCTCATGGCGCTCGGGGCCAAGTTGGATGCGAATGCCTTCTGCCTCTTGCAGGATGAGGTTGATATTGTCCTGGATGATCTTATCCCCAGCAGCCGTGATCTCTACAATCTGGCGGCGTTTGTCGACAGGGTGCACGTGTCGACGGATCAGCCCTTTGGCCTCAAGCTTCTGCAGGATGCGGGTCAGGCTGGGCAGAAGAAGACAGGCTCGCTCGGCGATATGGGTTGGTTCTTGCGGGCCATCTTCCTTGAGAACACGCAACACACGCCATTGTTGCTCGGTCACGCCGACATCCGCCAACATGCGACGGATCGGCCCCATGACCCTTTCACGCGCCCGAAGCAGCGCAATCGGCAAAGAGCGGGAAGTCAGTGGCAAATCTCTGGACATATGAAATCTTGAACGAAATTCCCAAAAACTGCAACCAAACTCAATAATTAAGATGATTGAATTTATTTGCAAACTCCACTCTCGACGAAAAGTTCGCAACCCTTTTTTCGGCGATTTGGATTGACCTTTTTCGCCCGATAGCCACCACTGGCATCGCGGGTTTTCCGACGAAAACCCGAAGATGATACATCACATGGGGCAGGACATGGATTGGGATTCCTTTGCAGAGTGGGGCGAGAAAGCCGCCAGATGGGCGCAGGACTATCACCAAACCGTCAAAGATAAGCCAGTACGCGCGCAGACCGAGCCAGGCGACATCCTGAATGCCTTGCCAGAACTTCCGCCCGAGCAAGCGCAGCCTATCGAGGACATCTTTCAGGACTTCGAACAGATCGTCATGCCGGGCATCACACATTGGCAACATCCCCGGTTTTTCGCATATTTCAACGCAAACACTTCTCCGCCCTCGGTGCTGGCCGAGTTTCTGACCAGCGCGATCGCAGCGCAATGCATGCTGTGGCAGACTTCACCCGCGGCGACCGAGATGGAAACGCGGATGATGGAATGGCTGCGTCACGCGCTGGACCTGCCCACAGGGTTCGCCGGCGTGATCCAGGACTCCGCCTCATCCGCGACGCTGGCTGCGGTGCTGACCATGCGCGAAAAGGCCCTGTCGTGGCAGGGCAATCAACAGGGACTGTTTGCACAGAAACCCTTGCGCGTTTATTGCTCGGCCGAGGTGCATACCTCGATTGACCGGGCGATCTGGGTCGCAGGGATCGGGCAGCAGAATTTGGTGCGCGTCCTGACCAAAGGTGACTGGCGCGGCATGGATCCTGTGGCGTTGGAACAGGCGATTCAATCTGATTTAGACTCCGGTTTGCATCCGGCGGGGGTCATTCTGTCGGTTGGCGGCACCAGTGTCGGCGGTACCGACCCGGTCGAAGAATGCCTGAAGGTCGCCGCCAAATACGGGCTCTACACCCATGTAGATGCGGCGTGGGCGGGGTCGGCGATGATCTGCCCGGAATACCGCCACTATTGGCAGGGGGTCGAGCGCGCCGATAGCATCGTGTTCAACCCGCATAAATGGCTGGGCGTCCAATTCGACTGCTGCGCGCATTTTCTGAAAAACCCTGAAGATCTGGTGCAGACCTTGGCGATCAGCCCAGAATTTCTGAAAACCCACGGCAAGGACGGGATCATCAACTATTCGGAATGGTCGGTGCCTTTGGGGCGGCGATTCCGGGCGCTGAAGCTTTGGTTCGTGATCCGCGCCTATGGGCTTGAGGGGTTGCGCACCCGACTGCGCAATCATGTAAACTGGTCTGTGGACTTGCATGACCGTCTGGCCGCCGAGCCGGATTTCGAAATCACCACGAAACCGATGTGGTCGCTATGGACCTTTCGTTATGCCCCGGACGGTGCGGTTGATCTGGACGATCTGAACCTGCGGCTTGTAAACGCCATCAATGACGACGGTCGTATTTACCTGACCCAAACCCGAGTGGACGGCAACCTGACCATCCGGTTCCAAGCCGGACAGTTTGAAACGACCGAAGATGATGTACGCGTGGCTTACGATGTCATCACCGAAATCGCCCGCTCTCTGACCTAAAGGATTGATCATGCCCGCACCGTTAAATTCGTTCAAACAGGCTCTCATTAACGGCGAAAGGTTGATCGGCTGCTGGACCAGTTTTGCCGAGGCCGTCACCGCCGAGATCATGGGAAGCGCCGGGTTCGACTGGCTGGTCATCGATGGCGAGCACGCGCCCAACGATATCCGGTCTATCCGGGATCAGTTGATGGCCCTGTCCGCCAGCCCGACCCATCCTGTGGTTCGTGTTCCGGTTGGGGATGCCGCATTGATCAAGATGGTGCTGGATGCGGGGTCGCAAACAATTCTGGTGCCGATGGTCGAAAGCGCCGAACAGGCAAGGGACCTGGTGCGTGCCTGCCGCTATCCGCCCGAAGGCGTGCGCGGCGTCGGCGCCATGGCCTCGCGCGCGACGATGTATGGGACGATCCCGGACTACATTCCCACCGCAGATGCCCAGATCTGCCTGCTGGTTCAGGTTGAAAACCGCGCGGGTCTGGCCGCCTTGGACGATATTCTGAAGGTCGACGGTATTGATGGGGTCTTTATTGGCCCAGCCGATCTGTCCACCGACATGGGCTATCAGGGCAACAGTGCCGCGCCCGAGGTGCGGGCGGCGATTGCGGATGCGATTGCGCGAACGCTTGCAGCAGGCAAAGCCCCGGGGATTCTGGGAGTTACGGACGAGTCGTCTCAGGCATTTCAGGACATGGGCGCGCAGTTTCAGGCGGTTGGCATAGACGTGATGCTACTGACGCAAGCCGCGCGGGCGCTTTCAGCCAAGTGGAAAGCGAAGTAACCCTTCAGCCCTGCATCGCAGCCGTCGCCTGTGCATAGCCGCCCGAAGCACCATCCACGAAGTGCACGTGGTCGTCGCGGGTGGCCGACGGCACAAAACAGGTCATCATCGCCTCATCCTGCGCATGCAGGCCGTATTTGATCTTTCCCTGGCCACGCGCCTGCTCCAGCATCGTGCGAATTTGCGCCAGCGTGGCCGGGTCGCAATCCAGCGTCATTTTCAGCCCGTCATCAAACTTGCGAAAATCCGCGTTGCTGCTGACCATGTTGCGATAGTGGACCGGCTCGAAATTTCCCAGCGGCTTGCCGCGCCGGAACAAAAGCGCGATCAGCAGGTTTTGGACCAACAGAAGCAGCTTTTGCACAGCTACATTCCGCCCAGCCCGTGAAACATGCGCGTCCAGATCCAAACCCGGAG
The DNA here is from genome assembly GCF_056531325.1 of Ruegeria sp. N8. Classification (NCBI taxonomy): domain Bacteria; kingdom Pseudomonadati; phylum Pseudomonadota; class Alphaproteobacteria; order Rhodobacterales; family Roseobacteraceae; genus Ruegeria; species Ruegeria sp. N8. The sequence goes on from NZ_JBQFLQ010000004.1 coordinate 154,615, forward strand.
GTGGCCAGCGCATTGGCGGTCCCCCGACCGGGACGGGATGGCCCGCCCGTTCCAACTCTTCCGAGGCACGCAGCACCGATTGCGCCAGATCGGCAAAATCGCTCTCGGTAGCCTGCGCCGTGGGTTCGACCACCAAAGACACGATCTGCCCGTTCTGCGACCGTACATTCGACCATCGACAGGACAAGCCGTTCAAATCGGGCAGCGCGCCCGGCCCGGACGGGTCGACGGAAGAGGACCCGGATTTCATCTGCGTCTCGGCCCAGGCCAGCCCGCCGCCCGAGAACATGGCGTAATCCACCCCGCTGGACGGGGCATAGCGGGCGACGCGCAACTCTTTCCCCGCCTGCCGGATTTCGGCGACCGTCGTCAGCGCAGCGCGCAACTTGATCCCAAACTCATCCTCGGCCCAGCGGCGCAAGTCTGCCAGTGCTTGCCGCGCATCATCCATCGCACTTGCGGGCACGGCGAATCCGGCCCCGTCGCCGCCAAACACATAAGGGAACTCAGCGCCTTTCATGGCGTTGATCATGGCCGAAATCACAGCCGCGCCAACCATATTCACCGTCTTATAGCGGCCTTTGGCGATCTCAGCCGTCGAGTCGACAATGTCCGCAACCCCCACAACCCAATCATCAGGCAGCGCCGAGAACTGCGCGGGATCGGTCAGCCGTGAAAAATCGCGCAAAAGGGGTAGGCTGTCATAGAAGGCGGCCTGGGCGTCTTTCATGAATACCTCGGTCTCAAATCATGATTTAACATAGCCCGAATGCGGCCCAAGTCCCGCGAAATCGTCAAGACACACGTGCTTGTGCGCAGCGGTGTCCCGTGCCAAGCATGTCCGGTCAGATGATGGCAAAAGGGGCATTTCATGAAGGCAGGTTTGGTCGTGTTGTGTCTGGGCTATGTGCTCAGCCAGTTTTTTCGTGCCTTTTTGGCCGTACTCAGCGTCGATCTGGGTCGTGATATCGGCGCCACGCCAGAGGACCTCGCTTTTGCCTCGGGCCTTTGGTTTCTGGTCTTTGCCGCCATGCAACTCCCGGTTGGCTGGGCGCTGGATCGGGTCGGGCCGCGGCTGACCTCGACCGTTTTGTTGCTGGTCGGTGGCGCAGGCGGCGCACTGATCTTTGCCGTGGCCAGCACGCCTTTTCATGTCGCCGTGGCCATGGGGCTGATCGGAGTGGGATGCTCGCCGATCCTGATGGCCTCGTACTTTATCTTCGCCCGTGAATACCCTCCGGCCCGTTTTGCCACGCTGGCCGCCCTGATGCTGGGTGTTGGGTCGGTTGGCAATTTGGTCGCCTCCTACCCCACTGCGCTGGCCGTTGAGCTGATGGGTTGGCGCGCTACGATGGTCACTTTGGCCCTGTTTTCGGGCGTGATCGCCATCGGCATTCTGTTCACAGTTCATGATCCCAAACGCGTTGAAACCGACCACAAGGGATCGGTTCTGGATCTGCTGAAGCAGCCCGCACTCTGGGCCATCTTGCCCCTGATGTTGGTGGCCTATGCACCGTCGGCTGCGACCCGCGGCCTTTGGGCCGGACCATATCTGAGTGATATCTTCGCCCTCAGCACCACACAGATCGGAACCGCCACTCTGATCATGGGCGCGTCGATGATTGCGGGCACCTTCGCTTATGGGCCGCTTGACCGGATATTGGGGACGCGGAAATGGGTGATCTTTGGCGGCAATGCGCTGGGCGTGGTCGCCCTGACCCTGTTGTGTCTGTGGATCGACAATGCGGTCTGGCTATCGGTGGTACTCATCTCGGTCATCGGGTTCACCGGGGCCAGCTTTCCGGTCATCATGGCCCATGGCCGCGCCTTTGTCCCTCCACACCTAGTGGGCCGAGGCGTGACCCTGCTGAACCTGTTCGGGATCGGAGGCGTCGGCCTTGCCCAATTTGTCACCGGCCGCGTCCATGCGGCCACGGTGGACATCAGCCCCTCTGCGCCTTACACAGCGATATTCGGCTTTTTTGCCATCTCGCTTGCCATTGGCTGCGTGATCTATCTATTCAGCCGGGACAGCGTCGACTGAAGCTGACCTCGACAGGAGACCTCATGTCCGACCCGCGCGTCATTGCCCCTAATCTCAAACGCAGGCTTTCGGGCGTGACGGCGACGATTGCGCGGTTGGTGCCGTTGCAAGTGCAATGGATCGACATTGCAGCCACCGGTCCGGGCCTACCGGATGACATCCCGCATATCCCGCTTGGCCGCCTGCCCTTTCTGTCGCGCAAAACCCTGCGCGTCTGGCACGCCCGCCGTAATACCGAGATGCTGTTGGGTCTGTTCCTGCGCAACATCCTGCGGCTGCGACTGAAACTGCTGTTCACCAGCGCGTCGCAGCGGGCGCATACGGGCTATACCAAATGGCTGATCGACAAGATGGATGCCGTGGTCGCCACCTCGCGCAAAACCGCAGGGTATCTGGATCGGGATGCACAGGTGATCATGCATGGCATCAACCTGCAGGATTTTACCCCGCCCGAGGATAAAGCAGCCGTTCGTGCCCGGTTGGGCCTGCCTGATGGGTTGCTGCTGGGCTGCTATGGCCGTATCCGCCACCAGAAGGGTACTGACGCCTTTGTAGATGCAATGATCGATCTGTGTGGCCGCTTTGACGATGTGCATGGCATTGTCATGGGCCGCGCTACGGAACAACACACCACCTTTCTGTCCGAATTGAAAGACAAGGTCGCGGTGGCGGGCCTGTCCGACCGCATCCTCTTCATGCCCGAGGTTACAGTCGACCAGATCGCCGAATGGTATCAGGTTCTGGACCTTTTCATCGCGCCCCAGCGGTGGGAAGGCTTCGGCCTGACCCCGTTGGAGGCGATGGCCTGCGGCGTGCCCGTCGTGGCCACCGATGTCGGTGCGTTCTCTGAGATCGTGACCGATCCGTCATTGGGCCATGTGGTGGAGCCCGGCAATATCCCGACCTTGGCCGATGCCGCCGCCCGGATGCTGGAAAACCGCGATTCCCTTGCGCAATCCGGCCGCGCCGCCCGTACCCATGTCGAGCAGAATTTCGACATCCATCGCGAAGCAAAGACCCTTGTCGCCCTCTACGAGCGGCTTTTGACCGACACCTGAGGCGATGCGCCGCGTCAAATCGGTGTCATCGGGCGGAATCCGACCCAAAAACCCTTTTTTCTTTGCCGCAACGCAGCTATGAACGCGCGTCCTTAACTTTGGAGACATGAAATGGGCTATCGCGTCGTTGTCGCCGGCGCCACGGGTAACGTGGGCCGCGAAATGCTGAACATTCTGGCGGAACGCCAGTTCCCCGTCGATGAACTTGCCGTGCTGGCAAGCCGTCGTTCGCTGGGCACCGAAGTAAGCTTTGGCGACAAGACACTAACCACCCAGGACATCGATACCTTCGACTTCACCGGCTGGGACATGGCGCTGTTCGCCATCGGCTCGGACGCGACCAAAGTCTACGCGCCCAAGGCGGCGGCTGCAGGCTGTGTGGTGATCGATAACTCGTCGCTCTATCGCTACGACCCCGACATTCCGCTGATCGTGCCGGAATGTAACCCGCAGGCGATCCACGACTACAAGAACAAGAACATCATCGCCAACCCCAACTGCTCGACCGCGCAAATGGTTGTCGCGCTGAAGCCGCTGCATGACCGCGCCAAGATCAAGCGCGTTGTCGTCTCGACCTATCAGTCGGTCTCGGGCGCGGGCAAAGAGGGCATGGATGAGCTGTGGGATCAGACCAAAGCGGTCTATAACCCCACGACCGAAGTGGAGCCCAAGAAGTTCCAGAAGCAGATCGCCTTCAACGTCATTCCGCAGATCGACGTCTTCATGGAAGACGGCTCGACCAAGGAAGAGTGGAAAATGGTGGTCGAGACCAAAAAGATCGTCGATCCGTCGATCAAGGTCACAGCCACCTGCGTCCGCGTTCCCGTGTTCGTCGGCCATTCCGAGGCCGTGAATATCGAGTTCGAGGAATTCCTGGACGAGGACGAAGCCCGCGACATCCTGCGCGAGGCCCCCGGCATCATGGTTATCGACAAGCGCGAACCCGGCGGCTACGTCTCGCCCATCGAATGCGCGGGTGACTTCGCCACCTTCATCAGCCGCATCCGTCAGGATTCGACAATCGAGAACGGCATCAACCTGTGGTGCGTGTCCGATAACCTGCGCAAAGGCGCAGCCCTGAATGCGGTGCAGATCGCTGAGTTGCTGGGCCGTGAGGTTCTGAAAAAGGGCTAAGGTCAGTCTGCTGTCACAGAGAAACCCCGCTGTCGATGCAGCGGGGTTTTTTGTTCCGACGCACCGTTTGCGTCACAGAACCCCAACAGGGCAGCGGACTAAACCCCAACCGTCATCGACTCCGGCTGCCTTCAAAGCTGAGACGAGACGTTCCGAGAGGAACAGGAGTTCGGGAACTTTCGGATCGATCCAGATGTCGGGACCACCCAAAGCTTCTGGAGCAACTACAAGCTCATGTTCCCGTCCAATTCGAGGACGAAAAACTACTCCGGAACGGTTACTTAGAGGAGCTGTTCTGTCTCCTAACGGCCCCAACGCCTCGTAGTTCCCCATCGACCATTTGTTGCACACATTAAGGATGTAGTATGGCTCGTCCGTGGTCGCATGGCCGGCCGGAGCCTGCAATCTGATCAAGTGGAAATAGGTTTCACCCAGTTCGAACTGTTCCAGAACCGTTTTGGCCGAGTTTGACAGCACCGGCAGGCCGCCTCCGTTCATGAAACTCGGTGCCGGATTGCCGTCCTGCGAGCCATAGTACCAGACATCGCCAACCTCGGCCTCAGTCAGCTTCCCTCCTTTTCGAACCTTTTCAAAAGTCCCGTCGAGCCGTGCGCGATACTTTTCTTTGACCTCATTAGGTTGGGCAGACAGCCAATGCCGCTCATATTCCCTCCGCGTCATCGGAGTTACGCCGGACTTGTTGTTCCAAGTCGTAGAAATCCAGACATAGGAATCCCCCCGAAGGGTCATTTTCATCAATCATTTTCGCCGCCAAATTGCTTAACTTTGCACATAAAACACAAAGCTAACTTAGCGACTTGCACCATGTGCGCAAAGAACAAAGCTTTTTGCGCGGGATCAATTCGCACAGTAAAATTCGGGCCAGTCCGGAAACCGACCCGAAAAAATGATCAGGACACAGCCTGTTCCGCTACGATTTCGCCAAATCGGGTGAAGAACTTGCCCGACAGCTTTTTGGCCGTTCCTGCAATCAGACGGCTGCCAAGTTGGGCGATCTTGCCGCCGACATCGACCTTCGCGGTGTAGGACAGAATTGTCTCAGCCCCGTCCTCGGTCAACGTGACCTCGGCACCGCCCTTGGCGAACCCGGCGGCACCGCCTTTGCCTTCACCGGTCAGGGAAAACCCGCCGGGGGCGTTGGAATTATCCAGCGTTACTTGGCCGGCAAACTTGGCTTTGACCGGACCGATTTTCAGAACCACCTTGGCCTCAAGATCCTCGGGCGAGTTCTGGATCAGCTCTTCACAACCCGGAATGCACTCCTGCAAAATATCGGGCGTATTCAGCGCCTTGTAGACCACGTCGCGCGGGGCGGCGATGCGGATTTCGTCACTCAGTTCCATTCATGTTTCCTTTGTTCAACAGCATTTCGGAAAAACCAGAAGGGCGGTTTCCGTCGCCTGTTCCGGTGTTTGTTTCGGGCGCGCAGGCCACAGACTTTTAAGCCAGTTTTTCATCTTCAGTGACCTCCGTCGAATTATCCGTGTTCCGCCACATCACGATCTCGGCCAGGATCGACAGGGCAATTTCGTGTGGATCAATGGCATGAATGTCCAGCCCGGCTGGGGATTTCAGACGCGCCGCGCGGGCTGGGTCCAAACCCTGTCCAATCAGCTTTTCCGTGAGTGTTTCAGCTTTGCGGCGGCTGGCCACCATCGACACCCGCGCGGCTTGCGTGTTCAGCGCGGCCCCAAGGGCTGCGCCGTCTCCTTGACCTTGCGAGGCCACGACAACAAAGTCGCGCGCCTCGATACCCAAGTCTTCGACCGTCTCGGGCGTGCTGCTCGTCACCCGAAACCCAGCCAGCGTCCCGTGTTCGCCCAGCGCCTTGGCAATCAACGAGGTGCCAAAGATCACTAATCTTGGCGCGTGCTGATACGGTTCAACCAGCAAATCCACCGTCCCGCCCGAGGGGCAACCGCTTTTGAAGGTTTGCACGCCATCCGGGTCCGTCATATCGACCACCTTGTCCGAGGGTTTCACGCGGATCATCTGCGGCGCACCGCTGGTCAGCGCTTGTGTCGCTGAACTGCGCACCGCGCGCTGCACACAGGCACCACCCAGATGGCCCAAAATTCGCCCGTCGCGGGTAATGGCCGCCTTGCCCCCCGCCTTGGCCGAGGTCGCATCCGCTGTCCGCAACACCGTAGCGACACAGAACGGCTCACCGGTTTGGCGCAGGGTTTCGATCGTGTCGAATATGTCGAAATTTGCCATATCAGACTCCTTTCACAACTTGCGAAACTGCGGCTCAAGCGCTGCCAGCGCCTCGAGCGTGTTGGCAGGCAAATGCGCGTCCAAATGGGGTTCCGCTGCCTGCATCGCCGCTGCGATGGGTTGGTAGTCTTTCCATCCCTTCAGCGGATTCAGCCAAACGATCCGCCGGACCTTGCGCCGGATGCGCGCCAGGACTGCGCCCAGCGCTTGCGGGTCGGAACTGCAATAGCCGTCTGACAGGATCAGCACGATGGTCCGCCCGTTCAAAGCACGCGCGCCATAGCCGTTCAGAAAGCTCTCTAGGCTCCCTGAAATATCGGTGCCGCCGCCAAACCCCTCGGCCATCAAGGACAACCGCCCAGCCGCACGGATCGAGTCGTGATCGCGCAAGGCGTCCGTCACCCGCATCAGACGCGTGTGAAACAGATAGGCATCCGCTTCGGTCCCACTGCCGATCAGGCCTTTGAGAAAAGCCAGAAACACCCGCGAATACACAGTCATCGACCCGCTGACATCACACAGCGCCACGATCCGCATAGGACGCGGCGGTTTCGCCCGTCGGTACAGGTCCATCGGCTCACCCCCACGCGCCAGGCTGGCGCGCTGGATCCGTCTCATGTCCAGTGCTGGCCCGCGCAATGCCCGTTTCCGCCGACGCGAGCGTCGATCCCGAATGGCGCGTGCCAAAGTCATTGCAGCCTTTTCGGCCTCCATCAGAGCCTGTTCATCCATCAGCTCCCGCAAATCCCTGCGCGATAGATTGGTGGTGCGCGTTGCGATTAGCTGGCCGTCTTTGCCTTCTGCTTCACCGTCACCCGAATCCGGCAACCCATCCTGATCCGAGCCATTTCCGGCCTCGGTTTCCGTTTGCGTTTCCTGCTGCCAGATCATCGGTTTTGCCGACTGCACCCGCACATGGCTGGTTTCCGCCACACCGCCCCGCTGTTTGCCGGTGTTGAACCAATAGGCATCAAACAGATCGTCGAACCGACGCCAATCCTCAGCATCCCCCGTCAACAAAACGCACAGAGCCTGCCTTGCCTGCCGCGCATCCGTCGCGCGTACCGCGGTCAAGGCGGCCAATGCATCGCCTGTCTCAGCCGGACCAACCCGCAATCCGTTCGATCGCAAATGCGTAATGAAGCCAGACATCCGATCTGCCAACCCATCGGCCCGAGAAGGAAACCGCGTGACCTGCATCACGCTACCTTCCCGATCAACCGGTCCATCACCTCGGGCGGGGCGGCGTCATAGTCGGCGGCGGTTTTCAACAAGCACACAAGCGTTGCCTGCACAGCGTCGCGCGATTGCGCCATGTCGTTGACGCCCAAACCTGACAGCGCCGCAGCCCAATCCAACATCTCTGCAATGCCCGGCGTCTTTTCCAAATCTTCCTTGCGCAACGCCTGTACGACCTCAATGATCTGCCGCGCCAGCACGCCTTCGACCTCGGGCATCCGCGCCCGAAGGATCGCCATTTCAACCTCTTTCGAGGGGTAATCAAGGAAACTGTAAAGACACCGCCGCCGCAAAGCATCTGACAAATCCCGTGTCCCATTGGCGGTCAGGATCACAATGGGCCGAGTCTTTGCCTCGACCGTCCCAAGCTCAGGGATGGTGATCTGAAAGTCGGACAGTATTTCCAGCAAATATGCTTCGAATTCCTCATCCGCCCGATCAATCTCATCAATCAACAAAACCGGAGGAACATCCTGAGAAATAGCCTCTAACAAAGGCCGTCTCAGCAAATACGCATCGGAAAACAACTGCGCCTCGCCAACCCCTCCCTGCGCGTCCGACGCTCGGATCGCCAACAGTTGCCGCTGATAGTTCCACTCATAAATCGCGTGGCTGGCATCCAGCCCTTCATAGCACTGCAACCGGATCAATCTGGCATCCCGCCAAGCCGCCATCGCCTTGGCCACCTCGGTTTTACCAACTCCTGCCGGCCCTTCCAGCAGCAAAGGTCGCCCCAGCGCCTGCGCCAAATGCAACGCCATCGCCAACCGATCATCAGCAACATAACCTTGCGCGGCCAATCCGTTCTGCACATCACTCAAAGTCAAAACCAGGATCCATTCTTCATCTGGCCAAAAATATCCCGGGGGTCCAAGGGGGCAGAGCCCCCTTGCTTAGTCGGACCGGCTCAGGCCGGTCCGAACCCATTCACCCGTGCATCCCCAACCCATTTGCGATCTTCCAGATCCGCCAATGATCATGCGGCATATGGCTCTGCACCAACCCAAAGGGCCGGAACGCATCATGCACCGCGTTCGAAAAACAGGGCACACCACCCACATTGGGGCTTTCCCCAACACCCTTCGCGCCAATCGGATGGTGCGGGGACGGCGTCACCGTATAGTCGGTGATATAGTTCGGCGTCTCCCACGCGGTCGGCAGGAAGAAGTCCATCAGCGTGCCGGTCTTCACATTGCCCATCTCGTCGTAGGCAATCTCCTGCCCCATCGCGATGGCCAACGCCTCGGTCACGCCGCCATGAACCTGCCCGTCGATGATCATCGGGTTGATCCGCGTGCCGCAATCGTCCAGCGCATAGAACTTGCGAACGTCCCACTCGCCGGTGTCGACGTCGATCTCCATGACGCAGATATAGGCCCCGAACGGGTAGGTCATATTCGGCGGGTCATAGTAGCTCACAGCCTCAAGACCTGGCTCCAAGCCAGGGATCGCCTGATTATAGGCAGCAAAGGCGATTTCCTTCATGGTCTTGAACCGCTCGGGCGCACCTTTGACCGCAAACCGGTCCACATCCCATTCAACATCGTCGTCGTGGACCTCCAGCAAATAGGCCGCAATCATCTGCGCCTTGGCACGGATTTTGCGCGCGGCCATTGCCGTTGCCGCACCTGCAACAGGCGTCGACCGAGACCCGTAAGTTCCCAGACCATACGGAGCGGTGTCGGTATCGCCTTCCTCCAGCGTGATGTCATCGGCAGGCAACCCGATCTCACTGGCAATGATCTGCGCAAAGGTCGTCGCGTGACCCTGACCCTGAGAGATTGTCCCCAGCCGAGCAATAGCGGACCCGGTCGGGTGGATGCGGATTTCGCAACTGTCGAACATGCCAAGCCCGAGGATATCGCAGTTCTTCACCGGTCCGGCCCCAACGATTTCCGTGAAATGCGTCAGACCAATGCCCAGCAGTTTGCGAGTCTTACCGGCTTTGAACTCCTCAACCCGCCGCGCCTGTTCGGCCCGCAGACCTTCGTAATCCACCGCTTTCAGCGCCTTGTCCCAAGCGGTGTGATAGTCGCCCGAGTCATATTCCCAGCCCAGTGCGGACTGATAGGGGAACTGATCGGCCTTGATGAAGTTGATCCGGCGCAGCTCGGCCGCGTCCATGTTCAGCTTGATGGCCAGAACCTCGATCATCCGTTCGATGAAATAGGCCGCCTCGGTCACACGGAAGGAACAGCGATAGGCTACCCCGCCCGGAGCCTTGTTGGTATAAACCCCATCCACGGCCAGATAAGCGGTCGGTATGTCATAGGACCCGGTACAGATGTTCATGAACCCCGCCGGGAACTTGGTTGGATCGGCACAGGCGTCAAACCCGCCGTGATCCGCCGTCGTGTGACACCACAGACCAGTGATCTTACCGTCCTTCGTTGCCGCGATTTTGCCCTGCATCCAGTAGTCGCGGGCAAAGGCGGTGGACATCAGATTCTCCATCCGGTCCTCGACCCACTTCACCGGCTTGCCGGTCACGATGGACGCCACGACCGAACAGACATAGCCCGCATAGGCCCCAACTTTGTTACCAAAGCCGCCACCGATATCGGGGCTGATCACGCGAATATTGTGCTCGGCAATGCCCGAGATCAGCGACACCACCGTACGGATCGCGTGCGGGGCTTGGAACGTACCGTAGAGAGTCAGCTTGCCGGTCACCTTGTCCATGCTGGCCACGGACCCGCAGGTCTCAAGCGGACACGGATGGGTCCGGTGGTAATAGACCATCTCTTCAGCCACCACATCGGCCTCGGCCAGAATAGCCTCGGTCGCGTCTTTGTCGCCCTGTTCCCAGGTGAAGATGTGGTTGTGATGCTTGCGCGGCCCGTGCGCACCTTCGGTCTGACCCTCAAGGTCTTCACGCAGGACCACATCGGATTTCAGCGCCTCGAACGGGTCGGTCAGAACAGGAAGTTCCTCGTATTCAACCTCGACCAGTTCCGCAGCATCCGCCGCGATATAGCGATCCTCGGCCACAACGAAAGCGACCTCCTGACCTTGGAACAGCACTTTGCCATCGGCCAGCACCATCTGTTTATCGCCTGCCAGTGTCGGCATCCAATGCAGGCCCAGCGGCGACAAGTCTTCGGCAGTCAGAACAGCGATCACGCCGGGCAGCGCCAGCGCGGCCTCTTTGTTCACGCTGACAACGCGGGCATGTGCGTAGGGGGAGCGCACAAAGTCGCCGAACAGCATGCCGTCCAGCTTGATGTCGTCGACATAGTTGCCCTTGCCTTGGGTAAAGCGCACATCCTCGACGCGTTTGCGCGAGCTGCCCATACCTTTGAGGTTGGCGGCGCGTTCTGCGGGGGTTAGTGTCTGATCGTTCATTCCGCCGCTTCCTTCTGTGCATTGAGCATGTCAGCCGAGGCCGAGATGGCCTTGACGATGTTCTGATAGCCAGTGCAACGGCAGAGGTTCCCAGCCATACCGAAACGAATTTCTTCCTCGGACGGATTCGGGTTTTCCTGCAATAGGCGATGCGCGCGGGTGATCATGCCCGGCGTGCAGAAACCGCATTGCAGGCCGTGGTGTTCGCGGAACATCTCCTGCAATACGCCAAGGCTGCCATCGTCGTTGGTAAGTCCTTCGACTGTTGTGATATCGGCGCCGTTCACCTGCGCCACGAAGGTGGTGCAGGACTTGACGGACTTGCCATCGATATCAACGGTGCAAGCGCCGCAGTGGCTGGTTTCGCACCCGATGTGAGGGCCGGTGATTTTCAGATCTTCCCGCAGGAAGTGGATCAACAGCGTGCGTGGCTCGGCCAGACCTTCGACCTCTTTGCCGTTCACGGTGAGTTTGACGTGCATTTTTGACATGGGTTCTCCTCCCCTCAACCCGCGCGGTTTTGGGCGCGGTCGATGGCGCGGCGCAGCATGACGCCTGCCACATGTTTCTTGAATTCGACGGGGCCGCGATTGTCGGCCACGGGCTCGATCGCATCCAGCATCGCGGCAACGCAGCCATTCACATCGCCATCTGCCAGTGCAGCACTTGCGCTTTCGGACCACACAGGCGTGTCAGCCAGATTGGTCATCGCGACCGAGGCCGTTCCGTTACCCACCATCACAGCAGCCGCAGCCGTGGCATAGTCGCCAATCTTGCGCTTTTGCTTTTCATACGCCTGACCGACTCCCGCGCTGGGCACCGGGATCGAGATACGGGTCAGGATTTCCTCATCCTCGCGGGCGGTGAAATACGCGGCCTCGTAAAACTCACGCGCGGCGACGCTGCGATTGCCATCGGGACCGGACAGATCAAACGTGGCATTCAGACATTGCATCAACCCCGGCATGTCATTGCCCGGATCCCCATTGGCCACATTTCCACCCACAGTGCCCACATAGCGCACCTGCGGATCAGCGATCTGCAATGCGGCCTCGCGGATCAGCGGAATGGCAGCGGCAAGGCCGTCATGAGTGATCAACTCGTGCTGCGTGACCATCGCACCCAAGGTGACGGTGTCGGACCCGACCTCAATGCCCTTGAGTTCTTCAATGGCCTGAAGATCGACCAGATGGCCCATCTCGGCCATGCGCAGCTTCATCATCGGGATCAGGCTGTGCCCGCCCGCGATCACGCGCGCCTCGTCTCCGTGTTCTTGTAGAATGCCGATGGCCGAGGCGATGTCGCCTGGCCGGTGATACTCAAAACCGGCTGGTATCATAATTTTCCTCCCTGGGTCCGAAGCAATATGCCTTGGGGTACCTGCACTCAGAAAAGAACGGTCACATCAGGGGTTCCAGCCAAGGGGAACGGGGCGCGTAGCTTGTTTCACGAAACGCGAATAGGCTGCACGAGTTGCGATCAGAGACCCAGCGCGTCGCGAATGTCGGACAGGCGCGACCGGCTGACCGGCACCTTAGTCAACGCATCCACACCGTCGAAATAACACGTGCCATTGTCCTTGTGACGTTCGAACCCCGAGACATGTTTGGGGTTCACCAGATAGCTGCGATGGGCACGCAAAAAGCCATCGGGGATCAGGCGGGTTTCGGCCTCGGTTATGGACCAGGGGCAAAACAATTTCTCGGCCCCGATATAAAGAACGGTGTAATGCCCCTCGGCCCGGATTGCGGCGATCTCGGTCGGGGCGGCGAAAAAGGTCTGGCCCTCGCGCTCAAACGGGATGCCCGCCCGCAGAGTCGCGGGTTCGGGGCTGAGTGGAGCAGGCTCCACAACTGCGGCAGGTTCAAGAAAGCTAACGCCGGTCAATAGGAATGCACCGCAGATCAAGAACACGGCCACCGTCACACCCATCGCCAGCACCTGATTGTTAAGCGCCGGACCGGCCCCCCCCGCGCTGTCGCTGGCCGTGAAATCCGTCAGGCCGGTGGCCACAAAATGCATGGTAAATACGGCCAGACCGAAACAGGCCGTTCCCAGCAAGATGTTACGCTGCGTGCGGTTGTCATAGGCCACCCAGATCGCCACGACCGACAGCACGACCGAGGCCAGCGTCGACAACAGCACGTCCCACGCGTTGTAGACCGGGCGACACAGTTCCATCCCAGCCATTCCGATATAGTGCATCACCACGATGCCCAGCCCGACGATCACGCCTGCGCCAATGATCGTCTGCACCGAACGTGGCCGGAAATGCAACAACAGTAGCGCCAGCCCGACCATCAGGATCGCCACAAGGGCCGAGATCAGCGTGATCAGCGCGTCATAGTAGAACAGGATTGGCAGTTGCAGCCCCAGCATGGCCACGAAATGCATCGACCAGATGCCGCCGCCCAGAACCACCGCTGCCAGCGCCACTATGATCTTGCGCTTCTGGTCGTCCAGCTTGGACGCGCCATGGGTCAGGTAAAGGCCGGTAAAGCCTGCCATCAGCGCCACGGCCAGTGAGGCCGCCACAAGCCAGGCGTTATGCGAATAGTCCAGCATCTTGGTCTGCACGCCCTCCCCGACGCGAGGGCGACGTTAGCAAACGGATTTGATTGGGACAATTGGCTGTAGACGGCGAATATCAGTTTACTGGCCCACTATTGTGGCCATCTCCATATAGGTTGGGTTTCGCTGACCGCCCCGACACTGAACCAATCGCTACCGACGTAAAGCTAGTGGTCCTTTTGCTATTGAATGACCGCGTTTTCCCACGCTGACAGGAACTTTTTTCGCTTTAGGTCATCCAAAAATGTCAACAGTGACGGGTTTAATCCTATTGTTTCTCGGTCTGTTGCGCCGTTCTGCAACACCAGTGGAGGAAGCGAAGACGGGCTGTCCTGTGCTACTGGCTTTTCAGTAATCAAGTAGTTGATAAACGCTTCGGCTGCGTCCAGCTCCTGCGTTTCTTCAGACACTAACGCTGTCCGCATCATCGTTGTTTGAAAATCTGTCGGAAAAATCACTTCAAGCGCATCCTTGCGCTCGGCGCGGATAGCTGCGTAACTTCCAAGGACATTATAGGCTACCAGAATTTTTCCATCTGCCAGATCGTTTATCATTTCTCCCGAACAGCAATACAGTCGCACATCCAGACCACCCATGACCTCCATTAGCCGCCAATAGGTTTCCGAGGCGCGCGCATCTTGCGTAGCGAAAAGATAACCCAACCCGGATTCACGTACATCGTATGTGCCAACCTTGCCGCGAAATTCCTCCGGTCGCTCGCGCAGCGCCTCGATCAAACTCTGCCGGGTGTGAGGAATGTCCTGACCTTCAAACGCTTCGCGATTGATGACGATAGCAGCAGGTTCGGTCGTGAATGCAAACAAGCTGTGGTGCCACTGCGTCCAGTGCGGAGCCTCGATATCCTTAAGCGCCAGCGCATAGCCATCATTCGCCAACTTCAGTTGCAGATCCATTGCGCTGGATACCACAATGTCGAAAGCGTCCGGCGACGCGCGAACGCGTCGGTCGATATCCGCCGTGCCCGAAACGAAGTATTCGACACTTATTGAGGGATTGCGCGCAACAAAGCCTTCTATCAATGGCGCGAAGAGAACTGTGTCCGTGCTCGAGATGATACGTAGGTGCGCGCCTTCTGCGCCATCATTGAAAACCAACTGGTCTTCCCAATCCTGCGCCCAAAGAAAACAGGGGAACGCAAGAAAAACTAAAGTGACAAGACTACGCATGCTCCCCCCGTAGGCTTATTATTCAAAACCAAGGTTCCGCCATGGGCCGTCGCCACATCCTGGGCGATGGTCAAACCCAAACCTGATCCAATCGTCCCAGCTGCATTCTTGCCTCGTTCGAACCTGCGCGTCAGCTGTTCAATCTCTTCTGCTGGAAAGCCCGGGCCCGAGTCGCTCACTTTGACTGCAACTTCAGGTGTGGCGGTAACTTCGATCTCGACCACGCTGTCAGCAGGCGCGTATTTTAGTGCATTGTCGATCATGTTGCGGACTGCATTCTGAATCAGAATGGGGTCGCCGGAATAGAGAACCTCAGTATCGCCTCTCAGAGAAAGCGAAAGTTCCTTCATTTCCGCAATCGGCGTCAAACGCTGTACAAGTTCCCGGATCAGTTCAACTAAATCGACATCTTCCCTCTCAAGATGATCGGCGCGGAAGGTGATCATGGCATGATCCAATAACTGTCCCGCAGCGCGCGAACTTTCATCTATCGCCCGAACCATCGCACGGAGCGCCTCTCGGTTTTCTTTCTTTTCAACTCTATGCAGAGTTGCCTCGGCATAGGACCGTACAGTCGCCAACGGCGTGCGGACACGGTGGGCCGCTTCGGCAATAAAATCCTCTGACTGGCTGAGCGATTGATCCAAGCGCCCCATCAATGAGTTCAGGGACAAGACCAGCGGCGCCATTTCCCGGGGCACCGGCTTCTTGAAGGGACTCAAATCCTGCGGCCCCCGTCTTGTGACCGAGGTTGTCAGTCGGTTTAGTTGGCCGATAGTGGTCGATGTGATCCAGAAAGAAAGCGCGGCAGTCAAAAGAAAGAAGCCAAGACCCAGAAATGCGGCATTGCGCGAAATCTGGTCCAAAGTCTGCGAAAGCGCATCCTGCGTCTGACCCAGCACGATTGCAATTTCCGTCTGCCTCCCCAACCCGACAAGCGTTCGACTTGCGCTGACCTGGCGAATGCGTTCCCCACGCAGTTCGCCCGACGTGAATAACCAATCACTTTGTCCGGACGCCCCTGCCAAAAGAAGATCTTCGTATCCCGATAAAAACGCACCGTCCTGATAAATGGCATAAAACACCCGGTCATCTGACGGGGTGGTCAACATCGAAAAGGCCGCGTAGGGAATATCCACTTCAAGCACCCCGTCCCTCAGCGCGGCGGCATCAAGAATTGATGTAACGGATGCTTCGAGGATGTTGTCCTGTCCCTGCTGCGCTACCTGAGCCGCATAGTTCCTGACTGCAAGGAACAACAAGACTGCCAGAACCGCCGCGCCACCAATCAAGGCCAGCACTAGCCTGTTGCGCAGTGACCCGGAAACGGTTGGATTAGCGGTCATGATCCAGCCTGTATCCCAGACCGCGCAAGGTCGTTATCTTTAAGTCCGACTTTTCAAGATGTTTGCGGAGCCGCCCCACATAGACCTCGATCGCGTTGTCCGAAACGCTGTCGTCGTAAGAGAACAACCGGTCGGCCAGCTTCTGTTTCGAGAATACATGACCAGGCGCGCTGATGAATAACTCCATCATGCGCAGTTCCCGATTTCGCAGCGAAAGCGTTTCTCCGGCCACGGTCAAATGTCCGGCCACCGGATCAAACACGACACCGCCGATCTCGATCGTGGACTTCGCGCTGCCGGATTTACGCCGCAGAACCGCGCGACAACGGGCCTCAAGCTCGGCATGATCAAACGGTTTGGTCACGTAGTCATCCGCCCCCAGATCAAGTGAACCGATTCGATCCGAAACCTGACTGCGCGCGGTTAAAACGATCACGGGTGTATCCAGTCGACTTGCCCGGTGCCGTTTCAGAAAGTCTCGCCCGTCCCCATCAGGAAGCATGATATCCAGCAGGATCAGGTCATATTCTTCGGTTTCGACAAAGGCGGTTGCGTCCTCCAAATTCGCTGCGTGATCAATGACATGACCGTCCAGTCGCATGCGCGAACTGACCGCGTTCGCGAGGTCCAGGTTGTCTTCGACAAGTAGAAATTTCATCAGGCTTTTTCAGTATTTTGCCGCGTGACAGGTTGATGTCAGGTTGGTGTGTTTTTGTACCATCCAATCTGAGCCGCCATGCGGCCGGTTGTCAAACGGGAGGAAATCATGACAACGATTAAACTGGGCCGTCGCGCCCTAATCGCAGCTGTGGCCGCAATCGGCCTGACCGGCCCGACGTTGGCCGAAGATCAAGTCGTGGACAGCATCCACTTTCTGATCCCCGGTGGTGCCGGTGGCGGTTGGGACGGAACTGCCCGCGGCACGGGTGAAGCCCTTACGAATGCGGGTCTTGTTGGCACTGCATCCTATGAGAACATGTCAGGTGGTGGCGGCGGTAAGGCCATCGGCTTTCTGATTGAAAACGCTGACAGCAATCACGGTACATTGATGGTGAACTCAACTCCCATCGTGATCCGTTCGCTGACCGGTGTTTTCCCGCATAACTTCCGCGACCTGACTCTGGTTTCAGGCACCATTGGTGACTATGCGGCGATCGTCGTAGGCAAAGACAGCCCGATCAACTCGATGGACGATCTGTTGGCAGCTTTTGACGCTGATCCCTCGGCCACAGCAATTGGTGGTGGCTCGGTACCGGGCGGCATGGATCACTTGGTTGCAGCCATGGTCATGGAAGCCGCTGGAAAAGACGCTCTGGGCGTGAAGTACATTCCGTATGACGCAGGCGGTAAAGCCATGGCGGCGCTTCTGTCCGGTGAAATCGCGGCTCTGTCGACCGGTTTCTCAGAAGCAGTTGACCTGTCGAACGCGGGCGAAGTCAAAATCATCGGCGTCACATCGGAAGAACGCGTCGACGCTGCTCCTGATGCGATGACCATGAAGGAACAGGGTATTGATACCACCTTCGTCAACTGGCGCGGTTTCTTCGCAGCACCCGGCCTGCCGGAAGACAAGCTGGCGGCATATCAAGACGCAATCGCCAAGATGTACGACACTCCTGAATGGGAAGAAGTTCGGGCGCGTAACGGTTGGGTCAACATCCACAACTCGGGAGCTGACTTCCAGACGTTCCTTGAGCAGCAGGAACAGCAGATCGGTGATCTGATGAAGAAGCTGGGCTTCCTCTAACTAAAAATCGGCAGAGCGGACCGCCGCTCTGCCTTCCCCAAATACAACAAAAAAGGAGGGGGCATCATGGCGTTGGATCGCTGGATCGCGCTCGTTCTGCTGGGTGTTTGTTTAACATATGGCTACGCCGCCTGGTTCACGATGGACGGTAGCCTCCCCCCCTTCATGCAAAGAAATCCCATCTGGCCAAGCACCTTCCCCAAAGTGCTGTCCATTCTGGGTATCATCACGACGACAATTATCCTGCTGGGCTTTGAAAAGTCTGAGATCAAGGAAGCCGACATCGATTATCGCCGGCTGGGTGATTACCATCTGGATCAGGCGCTGATGCTGCTGGCTTTGATGGTGATCTACGCTTTGTGCCTGCGTCCTGTTGGTTTCCTGATTTCGACGTCGGCATTCCTGATCCTTGGCTCTTTCATTCTGGGTGAGCGCAAGTGGCACATCATGCTGCCTGTTGCCTTCATCGCTACTGGGGCCGTCTGGTATCTGGTTCAGGAAGTTCTTGGCATTTACATGCGCCCGCTGCCGGGCATTTTCGGAGGCTGATATGCTTGAAGGACTTCTGATCGGCCTGCAAACGGCATTCTCAATCCAAAACCTTCTGATGGTCATCGCTGGGTGTCTGATCGGCACATTCATCGGGATGTTGCCTGGTCTTGGACCGATGTCGATCATCGCCATCATGATCCCGGTTGCAATCTCGATGGGCGACCCATCCGCCGCACTGATCCTTTTGGCTGGGGTGTACTACGGAGCGATCTTTGGCGGTTCCACGTCATCCATCTTGCTGAACGCGCCGGGCGTCGCCGGTACGGTGGCCTCAAGTTTTGATGGCTATCCGATGGCCCGCCAAGGCAAGGCTGGGAAAGCACTGACAATCGCCGCAATCGCCAGTTTCGCAGGCGGTACGCTGGGTGCCGTCCTGCTTATGGTGTTTGCACCGGCTTTGTCTTCTGTTGCGCTGCTGTTCCACTCGGCCGAGTATTTCGCCCTTATGGTCGTTGGTCTTTCAGCCATCGCTGCCTTCGCCGGAAGCGGTCAAGTCGCCAAGGCCGTCATCATGACAGTCCTTGGACTGATCATGGCAACTGTCGGTGAGGGCGCGTTGTTCAACCTGCCTCGGTTCACCATGGGAATCATGGACCTGCAATCGGGCTTCGGCTTCATCACACTGGCCATGGCCATGTTTGCCTTGCCCGAGGCGCTGTTTCTGGTCCTGAAGCCAAAAGATCTTAAAGGTGATGATGGCGAGATCAAAGACCTGCGCATCACCAAGGAAGAAGCCAAGGCAATTGCACCAGTTGTGGGACGGCAGTCCGTACAAGGTTTCTTCATCGGCGTTCTTCCTGGCGCCGGTGCGACGATCGCCAGTTTCCTCGGCTACGCCGTTGAACGCAACATCGCTCCGAAAGAGGAACAAGAAGAATTTGGCAAAGGCTCGATCAAGGGTCTGGCAGCCCCGGAAACAGCAAACAACGCGGCCTGCACCGGATCATTTGTTCCACTGCTGACTTTGGGCATTCCAGGTTCCGGCACAACGGCGATCCTGCTGGGCGCGCTAATCGCTTTGAACGTGACACCCGGTCCGCGTCTGATGCTGGATGAGCCTCAGATCTTCTGGGCTGTGATCATGTCCATGTTTATCGGAAACCTTGTCCTGTTGATCCTGAACCTGCCGCTGATCCCCTACATCGCAAAGGTACTATCCGTTCCGCGCAACTACTTGATACCGTTCATTCTGTTCTTTACGTTGATGGGCGCTTACATCGGACAGAACAATGCAACGGAGCTGTTGATCCTTGTTGGGTTCGGCGTCTGTGCCACGGCTTTGAAATTTGCCGATTATCCGCTGGCCCCGCTTCTGATCGGGTTCATCCTTGGCGGAATGATGGAAGACAACTTTGCAAGGTCCATGCAGCTCTATGACGGAATCGGGTTTATCTGGGAACGCCCCATGACGCTGGGCCTGCTGGTCATCGCCGCGCTGCTGGTGCTGCTGCCCAGCTATCGCGCGCGCCGCGCACGGGCACGGGCTGCCGGTATCGCCGATGGCGACTGAGCCTCTGGCAGGAATACGGGTTCTTGACCTGACGAACGTTCTGGCGGGCCCGTATTGCTGCTATCAGCTTGCCTTGATGGGGGCCGAGGTGATCAAGGTCGAACGGCCTGAGGGCGGCGACCTTGCTCGGGTGTTGGGGGCAGACCCAGACCGCAACAAGGCCGGGATGGGCATCAGTTTTCTCGCCCAGAACGCGGATAAGAAATCCGTCACGCTGGATATGAAGCCCGCAAAGGGCAAAGACTTGCTGAAGAAGCTGGTTCAAACCGCCGACGTGCTGGTCGAAAATTTCCGGCCCGGTGTAATGGACCGGCTTGGCCTTGGATATGACGTTCTGCGCGCTGAAAATGCGAACCTGATCTATTGTGCAATCAGCGGTTTTGGGCAGGACGGTCCTCGCAAAAAAGACCCGGCCTACGACCAAATCGTTCAGGGTATCAGCGGTGTCATGTCGATCACCGGAGCAGCCGATACAGCGCCCTGTCGCGTCGGCTACCCGCTGGCCGATACCGTCGGAGGGCTAACAGCCGCTTTTGCGATCAGTGCGGCCCTGAACGCCAGACCACGCGGCACGTTTCTGGATATCGCAATGTCCGAGGCGGTGATCTCCACCATGGGCTGGGTGGTGTCGAACTACCTGATCGGGGATGTCACACCGGCAGCGCATGGCAACGAAAACACCACGTCCGCCCCGTCAGGAACCTTTGCCACTGCGGACAACCCGATCAATATCGCGGCCAATCGTGACGAACAATGGCAGGCGCTTGCTCGACACCTTGGACGGGAAGATTTGCTGGGCAACCCTGACTATGCCTCGCGTGAAGATCGCAAGAGGAACCGCCATAACCTTAGGGACGATCTTGAAGCCACGCTACGCACCCGACCCTCCCGGGAATGGGTTCGCGAGTTGAACGCGATTGGCGTTCCGACCGGGCAGGTGATGACCGTGCCCGAAGCGCTGGCCGACGAACAGCTTACAGGCCGCGGATTGATTGGATCTTTGCCGTCCCACAGCGAGGAGCTGAAACTGACCGGCAGCCCTGTTGTGATGGATGGTCAACGCAGAATGCCCCGGACCGCCCCGCCGGACTTGGGGGCAGATAATGCTGTGATCTGGTCTGAGCTTGGTCTGAGCCACGATGAAATAAATGCGTTGACGAAGGAGGGGATCATATGAGCGATGTCGCTGACTGGTGGTCAACATCCATCATCGACATGGAACCCGGACGAATAGACCTGCGGGGCACACCTATTCAGGACCTTATCGGCAACCTTGGTTTCGCGGAAATGATCTGGTTCATGGTGCGCGGAGACAGGCCATCCGCCGCACAGTTGAAATTGTTCGAGGCCGCCTTAGTTGCTGCCGTGGATCACGGGCCACAAGCCCCTTCGATCGCTACGGCACGCATGGCAGTGACGTGCGGACTGCCTCTCAACAATGCCATAGCAAGCGCGGTGAACATGCTGGGCGACATCCACGGCGGTGCTGGCGAGCAAGCGGTGACCCTGTATCAGTTCGTCAACGCTCACCCATCCGCCGTTGGCCCGGCGCTGGATGACTGGATTGCGGCGCAAGGGAAAATTCTGCCCGGGTTCGGCCACCGCTTTCACAGCCCAACGGATCCACGCGCACCGCGTTTAATGAGCCTAGTGGATGAAGCGATTGAGGCAGGTGCCTGTGACGGGCGCTTCAAATCTGTCGCGATCGACATCGAAGGCGAATTGGCGCAGCGCAAAGGCAAACCCGTTCCGATGAATATCGACGGAGCCACAGCGGTGATCTATGCCGAGCTTGGTTTTGACGCGCCATTGGCGCGTGGCCTGTTTTGCCTGTCCCGTTCTGTCGGCATTCTTGCACATGCGTGGGAACAGTCTCAGCAGGGTGGCCGAAACAAGGGACCGACCCCGCCAAAGTATCGCTGGACGTACTTGCCCAGCGACACGTAAGTGGCATCAAGGTTCTAAAGTGTCCGTTGATCCGAGTCCTCAGACCTTCTCTTCGATCGCAGGCTCGACATCGGGGCGCACGGGTTCGGCCTCCATTTCGATCACGTCGGGCGCAACTTCTTCTTCTGGCTCTTCAACCTCCGGCTCGACCTTGTCTTCAAGCGCGCCAACGATCAGGGGCAGCATGTGAACACCGGTCGCCGAGGCGATCTCGGGCGTTTGCGGGGTTTGCCAGCTCAGCGTGTCAAAGCTGTGGCAGTTCTGACAGACCGGCGCCCATTCGGGCTGGATATCATGGCAGTTGTCGCAGACCCATTGCGGCCCGCGCGGGGCGTTCAACGCTTTGGCCAGCCATCCCTGCACCACCGCGTCCGAGGCGCCCTCGCCCCGTTCAATCGCCGCCATCAGCGTATAGGCACGGGCATCGGTTTGTTTTTCGACCACATCGCCCAGCGCACGGCGAGCTTCGGGGAAATCCTCGGCCACGATATTCAACTCGGCCAGGATCAGGCGCGTTTCAGGGTTTTCCGGGTGGATACGGGTCAGGGCGGTGAACCGCTTGATCCGCGCATCCGGCGTTTCATCCGGCGCGATTTCCGCAAAGGCATGAGCCAGATCGGGATGCGGCTGCACCTCCCACGCTTTTTTCAGGATCTTGGTCGCGGCGCGCGGCTTGCCCTTTTCGATATAGGCCCGCGCGGCCATCGCAGCGGCAGGAACCAGATCAGGCGACAAGCGGTTGGCCTCGATCGCGTGTTCTTGCTGTTCGACCGTGGCACCTTCTTCCAGAATGCCCTTGGCTTCGGACAGAGCCAGCACTGCATCACGGCGTTTGAACACGTCGCGCGGCAGATGACCAGCCTTGAGCTTGGCCGTTAGAGTCGAACGCGCGCCTGCCCAATCCTGCGACTTGGTTTGCAGCCCCAACAGGATGTCTTGTGTTTCGGCGTGGCGCGGTTTGATTGCCAGCGCCTTTTCGGCCAGCTTCCGGGCGGTATCGTCATCACCCTCGGCCAGTTTCTGCTTCAAGATACCACGCACGCCCACAAACCGGGTGGCGTTGTTCGTCACCAGTTTCTTATAGGTATCCGAGGCTTTCTTGGTGTCACCATTCATCTCGGCCGCCTGTGCCACCAGCAGATTGGTTAGTTCAGGCTTGTTCAGCAGTTTTTCCGCCTTGGCGGCTTTGGACATGGCAATCCGCCCCTCGCCCGAGGCCAGCGCCATAAGCCCATCGGCCAACGCCTGATAGCCACGCTGCTCGCGGCTGCGGTCGAAATAACGCGACAGGGCCGTTTCATCACCGTTGAGAAATTTCAGCGTAGCGACCAGCAGGGTCAGCAATTTGAAGAAAAGCCAGATCGCAAGGACCAGCACACCCAGAGCAATGACCGATTGCAACGGCCCTAACGTGTATTCCGTGCCGCCAGCGGTGATCTGAATACCACCGCTGCTTTCCATCAGGAACCCGGCCCCAACGGCCAGCAGGCCGACAATGGCAACAAAAACTAGGATTTTTAACAGTGACCACAGCATGGCAGGTCCTTCAGTTCGAGTTCGCGCCAGAGGAAAGCGCATCTGCGGCATCCACGGCAGAAACCCGTGCCTGCGCCGCCTGTTCCCATTCGGCCAACGCGGCACGGGCCGCATCAGGCAGGGATTGAATTTCGCTCAACGCCCCCGCGACGTCACCACCTGACAGCGCCGCCTGCGCGCGCGACAGGATCGCATCGGGATCGTCACCATCCTGCGGCGTCACAGAACGCGCTCCAGTCTGACGTTGGAGGAAAGCGACAATCCCCGTTCCCTTATCCGCGTCACGCGCATCAGCCAAAGCAGCGCGCGCCGCAGGTGCAAAGGTTTCATTCAGGGTTGCAACTGCCGCCACGCCTTTATCTGCCGACGCCGACAAAGCATCGGGAATATCAACCCCTCCGGCCGACAGTTCGGACAACAAATCGTCATAGGGTTGGCCCGCATTCAACTGACCGTGCAGTTTTGACAAAATCGCGGCATTGGCCGCTGCCAGTGCCTCCGCCGAGGCTTTCATTTCAAGCGCCTGCGCGTCCGAAACCATCTTTTCAACCTCAGCCCGTTGCGCAGCCAGCGAGTCTTGCAGCTTTTTCAACTCGGCCTCAAAAGCAGCTGTCGCCTCGGGCGTAGCGCCTTGGGTCAGGGCCCCGCTTTCCAAATCGGTCAGCCGTTTGGTCAACGGGTCGATCTGCCCGGCCAGGCCATCAAGGCTGGATTTCACCCCATCAAGATCCGCCGTGATCGGCGCAATCTGCCCAGTCAACGCGTCGATCTTTGCCGATACATCCGGCGCATCTGCCAGAGATTTGGTCAAAGCTTCGATCTGGTTGGCCTGATCGGCCAGCTTGGCCTCGAGCGTGGCTACAGCATCTGTGTCACCGCTACCGAACATACCCGCGCTTGCCGCCGCAAAACCAATCGCTGCGGCGACGGCCCCACCGATCACAGCGGGCATAAAGCCGCTCTGTTTTTCCGCCTTACGATCAGCCATCTTTTCCTTGAAGCGTTCAAGGGTGGCTTCGGCTTCGGCTTCGGCTTCGGCTTCGGCTTCGGCTTCGGCTTCGGCTTCGGCTTCGGCTTCGGCTTCGGCTTCGGCTTCGGCTTCGGAAGGGGCCTCGTCTAGCGCTGCGACCTCGTCAACCGATGCTTCGTCAGATACGGAAACAGCATCGACCGCCTCCTCCACCTTGGGGTCATCCACCGGTTTTTGATCGGACTTCTTCTTACCAGCCACCGCAATATTCCCCTTATCGAATCCGAAATGCTTGGAACAACAGACCCAGTTAAGTTAGTCGGTGGCCACGTCGCCCTCAACCCGCAACGCATGTTTCACAAGTTTTTTAACGGCCTTACGCATTTTCTTTGGTGTCGGCTCTTTCGCGACCTTCAACCGCGCATAGGGCAAAGAATAAAGGGGTTCGGCGGTGGCCTGGCTGATGGCAGCCACCCAAAGCGGGGCAGAACCGCGCCAGATGTCGGCAAAATGTCGCGCCGTTCTGGGCGAAAATATCGGAGCCAAAACAGCGGATTTGCCGTTTGCTGCGGCAGTCGCCTCCGGTGTCAGCGGTAGCAGGTTTTGCTGGTAAACGGGCTGTTCGCGCACGGTCAGGCCGGATTCGGTCAGCCGCTCGGCAATATTGCCCCGGCTGTGCTCGCCGCGCAGGTGCAGTAGCGGACTGAGCGGGCGGGTTTGCAAAAGGGCTGCGATTAACTCCTCGGCGGTCTGGCCCAACAATTGCGCGTCCCATCCGACGCCCTTGGCCGTCCCGGTTGTCGCCGGTCCGACGCAAAAAGCCGGCAGCGACCGATCAACCCCCATTGAGGCCGCCGCGTTCACCGCATTGGCCGAGGTAAAGATCAGACCCTGCACGCCGCGCATATCCGTGCTCACCGGCAGGGGTTTGATTTCCAGAATCGGGGAATAGATGACCTGCACCCGAGACCTGACGCGGGTCGGAAGCTGCGCGACGAACCTTTCAGAGGCCGCGCGCGGGCGGGTCATCAACAAATACAACGTTCGGCGCCTTGGGCCTTGGGATTGTTTGCATCCGCGCAGGGTGATACCCCGCTTGGCAACCAAGGTGTAACGGATCAGGCTAATGGTGCAAACACTTACTGTCCTCGGGTTGGAAAGCAGCTGTGACGACACAGCCGCCGCCGTTGTGCGCCATGGCGAAAACGGGGCCGAGGTTTTGTCGTCTGTCGTGCATGGCCAAACCGAGCTGCATAGCGCCTTTGGCGGCGTCGTGCCCGAGATTGCCGCCCGTGCCCATGCCGAGAAGCTGGATACCTGCGTCGTGCAGGCACTGGCGGATGCCGGGCTGGGCCTGTCCGACATGGATGCCGTCGCAGTCACCGCTGGGCCGGGCCTGATCGGAGGCGTCATGTCCGGCGTCATGTGCGCAAAGGGGATCAGTGCGGCAACCGGGTTGCCTTTGATCGGGGTGAACCATCTGGCAGGCCACGCGCTGACGCCGCGCCTGACCGACGGGATCGCATTTCCTTACCTAATGCTGCTGGTTTCGGGCGGGCATTGCCAATACCTGATCGCCCACGGGCCGGACCGCTTTACCCGTTTGGGCGGCACGATCGACGACGCGCCGGGTGAGGCGTTCGACAAAACCGCCCGCCTGTTGGGACTGCCGCAACCGGGTGGCCCTTCGGTAGAAACCGAGGCCCGCGCAGGTGATCCCAAACGGTTCCGCTTTCCGCGGCCTTTGTTGGACCGCCCCGGATGTGATCTGTCTTTTTCGGGCCTGAAGACTGCACTGATGCGGATGCGCGATCAGGTCGTGGCCGAGAAAGGTGGGCTGACCCGTCAGGACCGCGCCGACCTTTGCGCCGTATTTCAGCAAGCCATCGTGGATACACTGGCCGAGAAAACCCGCCGCGCGATGGATCTGTATTTGGACGAAAACCCCGCGGAGCCGGTGATTGCCGTGGCCGGAGGCGTCGCAGCAAATTCAGCCATTCGCTTCGCGTTAGAGGCTGTTTGTGTTGAGAAAGGCGCGCGTTTCACCGCACCGCCACTGGCCCTGTGCACCGACAACGCCGCCATGATCGCCTATGCAGGGATCGAGCGGTTTCGCACCGGCGCGCGCGACGGGTTGGACCTGACCGCGCGACCCCGCTGGCCCCTGGACCAGACCAGCCCCACCATGCTGGGCAGCGGCAAGAAAGGGGCCAAGGCATGAGCGTGTCCGTTCTGGGTTCGGGCGCGTTTGGCACAGCGCTGGCGATCTCATTGGCGGGGAACGGGCCGGTGACGCTGTGGGCGCGGGACTCGGAACAGGCGCGGGCGATGCTCACTACGCGTGAAAACGCGGCACGACTGCCGGGTGTGGCTTTGCCAGATGCGATCACTGTAACCTCTGACATCACGCAGGCTGCGGAAAGCCAGATATTGCTGGTCTCGGTTCCGATGCAGAAACTGCGTGGCGCGTTAGAGGATCACGCCGAGGTTCTGACCGGGAAAACGCTGGTGGCTTGCTGCAAGGGGATTGAACTGTCCACAGGGCTGGGTCCGATCTCGGTCATCCGCCAGACCATTCCCGACGCGCGCCCTGCCCTGCTGACCGGCCCGAGCTTTGCCGATGATATCGCACGCGGATTGCCCACCGCGCTGACGCTGGCCTGCGCTGAGGATGCGCATGAGCTACAGCATGACCTGACCACGGCGAACCTGCGCCTGTACCGCACCACAGATCTGATCGGGGCGGAACTGGGCGGCGCGTTGAAAAACGTCATGGCCATCGCTTGCGGAGCAGCGATCGGAGCCGGTTTGGGCGACAGCGCCCGCGCTGCGCTGATGACGCGGGGATTTGCTGAAATGCAGCGTTTTGCCCTGATGCGTGGCGCGCGGTCCGAGACCTTGATGGGCCTGTCTGGACTGGGCGATCTGGTATTGACCTGCTCATCTGAACTGTCCAGAAATTACCGATTTGGCCTTTGTTTGGGTCGAAAACAGCCATTTGACAGTACCACCACGGTCGAAGGTGTCGCCACCGCCCGCGCGATGTCGGATATCGCGAAAGCCGAAGGTCTGGACATGCCCATCAGCGCCACGGTGGCGGATCTTAGCCAGGGCACCTACAGTGTCATGCAAGCCATCGAAACCCTGCTCAACAGACCCCTGAAGGAGGAATAATATGCTCATCGCTCTGATCGCCCGTGACAAGGACGGCGCATTGCAAACCCGGCTGGACAATCGCGCCGACCACCTGGCTTACATCGAAGAAACCGGTGTCGTTGCACAGGCTGGACCCCTGTTGGATGGCGACGCAATGATAGGCTCGCTGATCATCCTTGAGGTGGAAGACATGGCTGCCGCCCAAAGCTGGGCTGACAATGATCCCTATGCCAAGGCGGGGTTGTTCCAGTCCGTCGATCTGATTGCCTGGAAGAAGGTCGTCGGCTGATGGCATATTGGCTGTTCAAGTCCGAACCCTCGACCTGGAGCTGGGACCAACAGGTCGCCAAAGGGGACGCAGGCGAGGAATGGGACGGCGTGCGCAACTATCAGGCGCGCAATTTCATGCGTCAGATGGAAGTGGGCGACCGGGGGTTCTTTTACCACTCGCAAAAGGACAAGGCGATCGTCGGCATTGTCGAGGTCTGCGCCGCCGCCCATCCCGACAGCACCACCGATGACGAACGCTGGGAATGTGTGGATATCAAAGCGGTTCGGCCCTTTGCAACGCCGGTCACGCTGGACCAGATCAAGGCCGACGAACGATTGGGCGCGATGGTGCTGGTCAAGAACTCGCGCCTGTCGGTTCAACCGGTCACAGATGCCGAATGGCAGGTGATCTGCGATCTGGGGCAGACCCCGGCCGAATAGTCGCAGGCAGAATAATAAAGGGAAGGTTCCGACGATGCAGAACCTTCCCTACCCCGCGTGCTCCCGACTCACCACACGCGTATAGAAATCTGTTGGTTCTGACCGTCCTGGTCACATCCAGACATTAGCCGTTTGCAGCCGCGCATACAAACACCAAGTACCTAAAATTGAAAACGCCCGTCACAGGGACGGGCGCGTTTGTCATCAGCCGTAGACCGACTCTTTGCCGAAATGCTTGGTCAGCATGTAGTAGACGACCGCGCGGTATTTGTTACGCTCGGACTGGCCATAGGTCTCCAGCACCGACTGAATTGCCTCGTCCAGCGCAGGGCCGTCCGACAGGCCCAGTTTCTTGATCAGGAAATTGTTCTTGACCGTCTCGATCTCACCGTCCTGCGTTGCCGCCACGGTCGAGGCATCTGCATCGTAAATCGCCGGGCCGCAGCCAATCGTGACCTTGGTCAACAGATCCATATCGGCATCCATACCGCATTTGGATTTCAGATCTTCGGCATATTTGGCGATCAACTCGTCGCGTTTTCCCATGAATAACTCTCCGGTAAGGCGGCAGGGCCGCTGTTGTGCGAAACCTTGAAACACGTGCAGGTAGGTTAATATGTCGGATGCAGGCCACAAAGGGGAAATTTAGCGGGTTTCCCCCCGCAGCGCTTTAATGGAAGGCGCGGCTTGCCAATTCCGAGAACGCCCGCACCTTGCGCCCGGCGGTGGCGCTGCCCGCATGCACGAAGGAAATCGGCGCATCGGGGGATCGCAGGCACCCGGGCAGAACCTCGATCAAAGCGCCGTTTTCCAGTTCACGTTGCACGGCCAACCGAGACTTAACGGCCAGTCCCAACCCCTGTACTGCCGCCTCGGTCAGCATGTCCGAGTTTGACACGGCAATGCCGCGCGGGATCGTGAATAATGTGGCGCTATGTCCGTCCGTTATATCCAGCCGCGTCTGCCACGGCAGGCATGCCCAGCGCATCACGCGCAGGTCCTCGACTGAACGCGGCATGCCATGCGTGTCGCAAAACGAGGGCGCAGCACAGATGATCCGGTCATTGTCGCTGAGCTTGCGCGCCTTTAGCGTGCTGTCAGCCAGCCGCCCCACCCGGATCGCGCAGTCTATCCCCTCATCCACCAGCGAGACATAGCGGTCAACGGCCAGAAACTCGACCGTCAGGTCCGGGTTTTCGGCCTGAAACGAGCTCATCACCGGCATAATAAAGCGCGACAGAATCCACGGGGAAAGCGTGACGCGCAGATGCCCACGCAATGCCCCGCTGCCGCTGCCGGCATCCAGTTCGGCCTCGCGCAGATCGGCCAAAAGCGGTTCGACCCGATCCAGAAAGATCAACCCCTCATCAGTCAGTTGTACTTTGCGGCTGTTGCGGTGAAAGAGTTTGAGGTTCAGAACCTCCTCAAGTTTCGTGATGCGATGGCTGACCGTCGCCGCCGAGATCCCCTGCGCCTTGGCCGCGGACCCGACGCCGCCGGTTTTTGCGACCGAGACAAAGGTCAGTAGGTCATTCACATGATACATTCGAAATTTCCTAACGCTGGTTTCAAGATTAAGCCAGTTATCGCGGAAAATTTCAAATGGTATCTGCTGGATCACGACCAGAGGAGGACCTGATGAAATCACTTTACGCAGCCACATGCGCGCTTGCGCTGGCCCTGCCCGCCGCAGCAGCCGAGTTGGAAACTTATCTTGAGTTTGAAAAGGCCATGCCTCCGGGCAATTTGGCCATTGGCCCAGATGGGCGCATGTTCATGTCGGTGCATGAATTCTACGGCCCTGAATTGCGCGTGGTTGAGGTGATGCCTGATGGCTCCACCAA
This sequence comes from Ruegeria sp. N8, assembly GCF_056531325.1. Classification (NCBI taxonomy): domain Bacteria; kingdom Pseudomonadati; phylum Pseudomonadota; class Alphaproteobacteria; order Rhodobacterales; family Roseobacteraceae; genus Ruegeria; species Ruegeria sp. N8. Next base: position 184,750 of record NZ_JBQFLQ010000004.1, read on the forward strand.
GCCTTACCCGACCGAAGACTGGGCCCGCGCACCCAACGACGATGCGGATGGGTTGAACGGCGTTTTGGGCCTGCGTGCGGATCGAGATGGTATCCTTTGGATGCTGGATGGTCAGGGAGAAAACCAGACCGGGCGCGTCGTCGGCTGGGACACCAAAACCGAAACCTTGCACGCGATCCATTATATCGGTGCGCCTGTGGCGCGGCCGACCTCATTCCTGAATGATCTGGCTGTAGACCGCGATCACGGGGCTATCTATATCTCGGATACCGGTGACGGTCAGAACTCGGCCATTATCGTTGTTGATCTGGAGACCGGACGCGCGCGGCGCGTTCTGGAGGGGTCGCAATACACGATCCCCGAGGATACGCCGATGGTGATTGACGGGCGCGAGATCACGCTGGGCGGCAATCCGGCCAAGATTGGCATCAACCCGATCACAGTCGATCCGACCAACACATGGGTCTATTTCGCCCCAATGACGGCAAGTGCGATGTACCGCATCCCCACCGCCGCGCTGCTGGATGAAAGCCTGTCAGATGCCGATCTAGAGGCCAAGGTTGAACGCTATGGCGACAAGCCGATTTCGGATGGGTCGACCGTGGATACCGGCGGCAATGTCTATATCACTGCGATGACCGACAATGCGCTGGGCGTCACCAAGCCGGATGGCAGCTATGAAGTGCTGTTCCAGTCGGACGATGAATTGCCGTGGCCTGACGGATTTTCGATCGGTGCTGACGGGTATGTCTATGCCACGATTAACGAGCTGCACCGCTCGCCCGTACTGAACAATGGCGAGGATGCCTCGAAGGGTATCTACAAGATCGTTCGGTTCAAATCGCTGGCTGATGCGGTCAGCGGACGCTAAGCCAATCTCCGGCCCCGGTTCTCGGGGCCGGATTATCTGCAATAGCCCCAGCCCGGCCCCTGCAAATGGAAGTGGTCCGCGTGCAGCTTGTTGAAATTGGGGCTCAGCACCACCCGGAACCAATCACAAGCGCCCTGCCCGATCTGGCGTAGGAATTCGGATTCGGGCCCTTCAGTTGGCCAGTCGCGCAACAGGTTTAGTGTGCGTCCATCGGCCAGATCGACCCCCACGATATCAATGGAATCTGCAGTTGCATGACTGCTCCATCGGCTGTCCTGCCCCTGCGCGGTCCGCATCCGGCGGCAGTTATAGCTGCCCAGGTGCCGCAGAGCACGCGCCTCAGTACCCAAAATGTCCCACGCAGCAGGCTGAACCACGTGATGTTCCCACATGGCAAGACGCAGAGCTGTGGTACAGCGCGTTTCGACCCCTCGGACATCTGCGGTAACAACGCGCGACAGAAGGCCCCGTCCGCTGATCCCGCAATTCTGATCGACGACCAAATCCTCCATCTCAGCAAACGCCACTTCGTCCGCAGACAGTACCGCCTTGCATTGCGCCCCATCCGCCAAAGCACGGTTCAACTGAAACCGCGTAACCAGAGTAACCGGGGCCGTAATCGACAGATCGCGCAGGGGGTTCCAATGGTCAGGCAAGGGTGACTTCGGGTGTGTCACCAGAAGGAATCCGGCAGAGCCAACAAGAAATAGAAATACGATGATGGAAAAGAAAGACGCCGCCAGTTGCGTGAACCGGCGGCGTCCTGTGCGTTTCGTCATACCCGATCCGCGATCAATAGCGGTAGTGCTCGGGCTTATAGGGGCCTTCGGGTTTCACGCCGATATAGGCCGCCTGTTCGCTATCCATCTGGGTCAGCTTCACGCCGATCCGGTCCAGATGCAGACGCGCGACTTTTTCATCCAGATGCTTTGGCAGGATATAGACCTTGTTTTCGTACTCATCACCCTTGGTAAACAGCTCGATCTGCGCCAGAACCTGGTTGGTGAAGGACGCCGACATCACGAACGAGGGGTGGCCCGTGGCGTTGCCGAGGTTCAGCAACCGGCCTTCGGACAGCAGGATCAGACGATTGCCCGAGGGCATCTCGATCATGTCCACCTGTTCCTTGATGTTGGTCCATTTGTGGTTCTTCAGGCTGGCCACCTGAATTTCATTGTCGAAGTGACCAATGTTGCCAACGATGGCCATGTCCTTCATCTCGCGCATATGCTCGATGCGGATCACGTCCTTGTTGCCGGTGGTGGTGATGAAGATATCCGCGCTGGAAACTTCGTCTTCCAGGAGTGTCACCTCGAACCCGTCCATCGCAGCCTGCAGGGCGCAGATCGGATCAACCTCAGTGACTTTCACCCGGGCACCGGCACCGCGCAGTGAGGCGGCCGACCCTTTGCCTACGTCGCCATAGCCGCAGACGACGGCAACCTTGCCGGCCATCATGGTGTCGGTAGCGCGGCGGATACCGTCAACCAGCGATTCCTTACAGCCATATTTGTTGTCAAACTTCGATTTGGTGACCGAGTCATTGACGTTGATTGCCGGGAACGGCAGGTGGCCGTCTTTGACCAGTTGATACAGCCGGTTCACGCCGGTGGTGGTTTCCTCAGACACACCCTGGATCTGATCGCGCATCTTGGTGAACCAGCCCGGACTTGCGGCCATGCGCTTGGCGATCTGCTTCTTGATCACCTCTTCCTCTTCCGAACCCGGAACGGGGATGATGTCTTCGCCCGCTTCGGCACGCGCGCCCAGCAGGATGTACAGCGTCGCGTCGCCGCCATCGTCCAGGATCATGTTCGGGCCCTCGTCGAACAGGAAGGACTTGTCCAGATAATCCCAATGTTCTTCCAGCGTCTGGCCTTTGATGGCGAAGACGGGGATACCGGCCTCGGCAATCGCAGCGGCAGCATGGTCTTGGGTCGAGAAGATGTTGCACGACGCCCAGCGCACATCCGCGCCCAGCGCCACCAGCGTTTCGATCAGAACAGCGGTTTGGATAGTCATGTGCAGAGAGCCAACGATCCGCGCACCGCTTAGCGGCTTGCTTTCGCCATATTCCGCACGCAGGGACATCAGCCCCGGCATCTCGGTTTCGGCAATATCCAGCTCTTTGCGGCCGAACCCGGCCAATGAAATGTCTTTGACGATATAGTCCCCGGCCATCAGGTACTCCATTCCGGTAAATCTTGGTCCGGGTTGCCCCTAGCATCCCTTTGGGGACGTGGCAACGCAGATGGCCGGAAACGGGATTTTATGCGCCAAACTTAGCTAGGCGTGCCTTCTACCTTGATCTTGGGGATCGCTTCGAAAAAATCGGTGCCAACGGCGACGATACAACTCAGGCCGTTCGCATGGGTCACCAAAACGGTATAGCTTCCCGTTTCCCGTGAGGTCCAAACCTCCATCACCGATTGCCCGCCGCGTGATTTCTGCAATCCGCCAAACGCCAGCTGTTCCGAATAGCTGTCTTGTAGCTTGGCGATCACGTGGTCACGCTGCGCACAACTTTGCTGCTGGGCAAACGCCGGAGGGGCAGTGGCGGCCATGCCAAAGGCCAGTGCAATTCCAAACAAACGCTTGAACATAACAAGCTCCTTTCGATTCTGGTTTCAATCGAGAGGGGCACACCGGGAGAAGCATGCGCCCCCCTCGGTACTTCATGTCGGTATCACCGCGCACTTGTTCAAAGCACGAATGCTCAAGAAAAAGTTGGCAGCTGGTGATCTTGACAGGTAAACCATACCACAAAATTGCGGCGCAATCGCGGCTGTTCGGACAAGGCATGGTATAATGGCAACACAACCCCGCGCATGGCAGAGGATGCTGTCTGGCCGCAGGCTGGATCTGCTGGATCCGACCCCGGTGGATATCGAGATCGAAGATATCGCCCATGGACTGGCCTTTGTGGCGCGCTGGAACGGTCAGACGGCGGGGGATTTTGCTTATTCCGTGGCCGAACATTCGCTGCTGGTCGAAGAACTCTATGGCCGCATCGCCCCGAAGGCTCCGGTCAAATGGCGGTTGGCTGCTTTGTTACATGACGCCCCCGAATACGTGATTGGAGATATGATTTCTCCAGTCAAATCCGCCGTCGGTCCCGACTATGGCGCGCTGGATGACCGGTTGGCCGCGGCGATCCACATTCGGTTCGGCCTGCCCGCCGCCATGCCGAAAACGGTGAAGCGTCAGATAAAAAAGGCCGACAAGATCAGCGCCTGGATGGAGGCCACGCAGATCGCAGGCTTTTCCGAGGCCGAGGCGACGAAGTTTTTTGGACACCCCGACAAGACTGCGATGGAGGGGCTGAACATCGTTCTGCGCCCCCCGATCGAGGTACGGCGTGCTTACACGGACAGACACGCCGCCCTCTTAGCACAGCTTTAAGCAAACATATAAAAGCAGATTTTGTTGCCGTCGTGGTCTCGCACATAAGCGCCAGTGAACCGACCCGGCACACGGACACCCGGCGCGCCTTCATCGGTTGCACCAAGGCTGAGGGCTTTACTATAGAGCGTTTTGATCTCATCCTCGGATTCGGCGGCAAACGAGATCATGACGCCATTGCCAACAGAGCATTCATTTCCGTCATAGGGCTCGCAGACGGCCAACATCGCCTCTCCGGGTTTGGTTCCGATAAACGCGATGCGCCCTACATCGTTGACCACCATTGCGCCGCGATCCGAAAGCAGTTCCGTATAGAATTTCTTCGCGCGTTCCATATCCGAGACGCCGATGGTCACATAGCCGATCATCTATGAAGTTCCTGTCTTGTTAAGTGTTTTCCAGAAGCGAACACTTGGTCTCAGGGCGCAGAGGTGCAAGTCACGAAGCTGTGACATGAGGTTTCTGAAAATTACAGTTCCGGATGCAAAAGGTCGTGGACCATCATTTCCACCTTTGCCTGGGACAGCCCGTCACGCTGATCGAAGTATAGCTGGTTGTCTGCTTCGTGAACTATGACGAGCGGTCGGGATCCAGCGTCAACCAATTGAACAGAAGTAGCAAGATTCAAAGTGTCCTCATAAAAGGGGAGCTGAACATTCAACCAACCAAAAAATGGGCCAACATGCGCTCGCTTTTTTTCACCAAACATTTCTCGCCATTGCGCATAACTGTCTAGGCTTAATGAACACCAGACCAACCATACAAAGGGCTCAGTTTGTCCTATGATAGGGAGCTGCAACCTACCCCGAACAAAATAGTATTGATCATCAATGATGCAATCATCAGTGCCAAGCTCGGCGCGTGATTTTTGGTCTTCTTCATCCAAAACCGCGTAGCTTAGTGGAGCCTCGGGCCCGAAACTCGGAAGAACTTCATGTCTCTCGCCGCAAGTTTTACACTTGAAGCTGAATGACATTCAAAAAAAATCCGCTTCACCGCGGGCTGCGCTTCGCCAAAATTCGCTGCAACGTCCGGCGGTGCATGTTCAGCCGCCTCGCGGTTTCCGAGACGTTCCGGTCACACAGTTCATAGACCCTCTGGATATGCTCCCAACGTACGCGGTCGGCGCTCATAGGGTTTTCCGGGGGCGGCGGCAGCTCGTCATCTTTGGTCAGCAGCGCATTGGTGATGTCGGTGGCATCGGCGGGTTTCGACAGGTAGTCGGTCGCGCCAATCTTTACGGCGGCCACGGCAGTAGCAATAGCGCCATAGCCGGTCAGAACCACGACCCGGCTGTCGGGGCGCTTTTCACGCAGCACTTCGACCACGTCCAGCCCGTTGCCATCCTCAAGCCGCAAATCCACAACCGCGTAGGCAGGTGGGCGGGCGGTGGAAATGGCCCGTCCTGCGGCGACCGAGCCTGCGGTCTCAACCTCGAAACCGCGCTTTTCCATGGCCTTGGCCAGACGTCTCAGAAAGGGCTCGTCATCATCCACCAGAAGCAGGGATTTATCCGGGCCGATATCCAGGTCAGAGCTGTCCGCCATATTCTATTCTTTCCGCTATTTCACGCCGTTGGCTTGGTACTGAGTAATAGCAGCGCCAAGGCAAAGGTCAAACAGGCCATTAAGTCCTAGATCTTGTCCAGGAAGCACCCGACCTTATCCGCCATCTGCTGGGCTGTGTCATTCCGGTTGAAAAACTCGATAAACCCGTCCTGAGGTGTGACCAGATAAGTAAAGGTGGAATGATCGACCAGATAGTATTCGTCGCTTTTGTCATGGGCCTTGTAATAGGTCTTGTAAGCTTGGCTCGCAGCCTTGACCTGTTCGGCCGAACCGGTCAGCGCGATGGTCTTTCCACCCAGGTTGAAGGCATAGTCAGCCACAACTTCGGGCGTGTCGCGGTCCGGATCGATCGAGATGAACAGCGGCGTCACCGACTGGCCGCGGGTTTCCAAAATATCCACGGCCTCGGCATTGCGGGACATATCGAAGGGGCAGACATCGGGGCAGAAGGTGTAGCCGAAATAGACCAGCGTGGGTTCGGTGATCACGTCGGTATCGGTCACGGTTTGACCTTCGCCGTTGATCAGCTCGAACGGTCCACCAATGGCGGCGGTGCCGCCTGCGATCTGGCTGGACCGGCATTGCGCGAACTTGTCGTCCGAACCGGCTCCGCGCGTCAGCAACCACATAGCCCCCAGACCTATGGCTAGAACAATAGCAGCGAGAATGGCGTAAAGGCGGACCATGGCATCAATCCTAAAGATCAGAGGGGTTGTTGATCGTTTCGGCCCGGACACCTATCAAGATGGTCAGCCGATGCAACAGGACAAAATGGACCCATGGCCAATTCCAACATCACATTCTGGCGTGGACAGGAACGCAGCAGCTGGATCAGGCTGCGCACACTGATCCTGTTGCGCTGGGTGGCCATCATCGGCCAGATCACCGCCATCACCGTCGCGCAACAGACCTATGGTGTGCAGCTTGACGTGATGCTGTGTTATCTGGCGATCGGTGTTTCGGTCATGGGAAACCTGACGGCGATCCTTGTTTTTCCTCGCAACAAGCGCCTGTCCGAGTTCGAAAACTTCCTGATGGTGCTGTTCGACCTGCTGCAACTGACCATCCTTTTGTATCTGACGGGCGGGCTGAACAATCCGTTTGCCTTGTTGTTGGTGGGGCCGGTCACGATCTCGGCCAGCGTGATGAGCACGCGTTCGACCCTGATCATTGGCGGTGTGGCCATCGCGCTGACCACCCTGCTGGCCGAGTTTCATGTGCCGCTACGCACGGATGTGGGCATGGATCTGGATATCCCCGACATCCTGCTGTTCGGCAACTGGGCTGCCATAGTGATCGCCATCGTCTTTTTGGGGGCCTATTCCCATCGGGTCAGCTCTGAGGTGCAATCCATGTCTGACGCGTTGTCCGCCACGCACATGGCGCTGGCGCGGGAACAGAAGCTGACTGATCTGGGCGGCGTGGTCGCCGCCGCCGCGCATGAGTTGGGCACGCCGCTGGCCACGATCAAGCTGACCAGCTCTGAACTCTATGAGGAACTGGACGACCGCCCCGACCTGAAGGAAGACGCCGCCCTGATCCGCGAACAGGCCAACCGGTGCCGCGATATCCTGCGTGACATGGGTCGGGCAGGCAAGGACGACCTGCATTTGCGGCAAGCCCCGCTATCCACCGTGGTGCATGAAGCCGCAGAGCCTCATATAAACCGAGGCAAGAGCGTTCATTTCCTGGAAGGGCCCGCCGATGACGGCGATGTGCAGCAACCCTCGATCCTGCGCAAACCCGAGATCATTCACGGGCTGCGCAACCTGATCCAGAACGCGGTGGATTTCGCCCGCGCCAATGTCTGGGTCGAGGCCGAGTGGACGGCCGATCAGATTACCGTCCACATCATGGATGACGGGCGCGGGTATCCTTCGCAGATGATCGGCCGCATCGGTGATCCGTTCATGCGCCGCCGTCGCGCCGAAACGGACCAGCGTGCGCGCCCGGAATATGAAGGTATGGGGCTGGGTCTGTTCATCGCCAAAACGCTGCTGGAACGGACCGGGGCCGAGTTGGACTTTGCCAATGGCTCGGACCCCTATCAGACCTATTCCGATAATCCCGATCACCGGGGGGCAATCGTCAGGGTCACATGGCCCCGCAAATTGCTGGATGCCCAGACCGGCGACACCCCTGTGCCATCCGGTGCCAATCAGCGCATTGAGGTCTGAGTTAAGACCCTGTTAACCATTGCAACCCATTATCCGACGCCACGAGCAACCCTGCGAGGAACTCATGGTGGACTGGATCATTCTGGCTGTTATCGGTCTGGTTTCTGCCAGTCTCGCGGTGCAGTGGCTGCTGCCACGTCGCAGGCAAAGGGGCGACAATTTCGGCCTGTCCTCGCCCTCGTCGCTGTTCGATGCGGTGTTTCTGTTTGATGGGGATCGTTTGATCAGCCATTCGGACATCGCGCTTGAGGGGTTTGACGACCTGCGCGACTGGCCGGACCTGCGCCGTCTGTTGCAGCGGGATTTCCCCTCGTTCCCCGAAACGCCCGAACGTATCCGGCACGAAGGCAACATGGTGATCCCCGCGATTGATTGCACGGTAGAACGCGATGTCCTGTGCGAATGGATCGATGGGATTGTACGGGTTCAATTACGCGACAGCGGTGGGTGCACATCAATCGCGCATCGGGACAGCAATGATCCGATCCGGTTGGCAATGGAACGGGCGCCCTATCCAGTATGGCTGTTGGATCGCCAATCCAATGTGCGCTGGTGCAATGCGGCCTATATTGCATTGGTACGCAAAGTGCGCGGGCAGGATACGGACCTGACCGCACCGCTCTTTCCGGGCCTTGAAGACGACGCAAAACCGTCAGGAAAGTCGCGCGTTTCGATCTCGACCGAGGGTAGCGACAGCAAGCTTTGGTTCGATCTGACGCTGTCCGATCACCCCGAGGGGCATTTGTGCTATGCAGTCGATATCAATGCCATCGTCGACGCCGAAACCGCCCAGCGCAAATTTGTGCAGACGATGACCAAGACGTTCGCACAGCTGTCCATCGGACTGGCCATTTTCGACCGAAACCGTCAGTTGGCCCTGTTCAACCCCGCCCTGATCGACCTGACCGCCCTGCCGCCCGATTTCCTCAGTTGTCGACCTAGCCTGTCCAGCTTTTTCGACCGGCTGCGCGATCAGCACATGATGCCCGAACCCAAAAATTACCGCGGTTGGCGCAGCCAGATGAACGATCTTCTCGAAGCGGCCGAAGACGGGAATTATCAAGAAACATGGTCCCTGCCCTCGGGCTCGGTCTATTCGGTCAGCGGCCGCCCACACCCTGACGGTGCCGTAGCCTTTCTGTTCGAGGACATCACGGCCGAGATCACCCTGACCCGCCGCTTCCGGTCCGAGATGGACCTGATGCAATCCATTCTGGACAAGCTGGCGGATGCAATCGCTGTGTTTGGTGCGGATGGAACCCTAGCTTTCACCAATTACGCCTATCAGGAATTGTGGGGTGAAACCGACGACAGCGGGTTCGAGCCTGACTCGATCCTTGATGTGACACGGGGCTGGCAGGATCAATGCCTGGCAACGCCGGTCCTTGGCGAAATCCGAGATTTCGTAGCCATGCGCGAAAACCGATCCGAGTGGTCCGCGGACCTGCGATTGCGTAATGGCACGCGCCTGATCTGCACCTTGTGCCCGATGCAGAACGGCGCGACGATCGTGCGGTTTTCACCGGATGCGGACGCGATGATAAGTCAGGATATTCACCAGATCAGCGCCTGAACCGGGTTGCAGCCAACCGGGCGCAAGGCCATTGTGGCGCCATGACAAGCGCGCCCCATGTAATCACCATGAATTCGCCCGAGGAAACCACCCGATTGGCGGTTTTACTGGGCCGCGTGCTGCGCCCCGGCGACGTTCTGTTGCTGGACGGCGAGATCGGCAGCGGCAAGACACATTTCGCGCGCAGTCTGATCCAATCCGTGATGACCCACCCCGAAGATGTCCCCTCGCCCACCTTCACGCTTGTGCAGGTCTATGACACCTCCTTGGGCGAGATTTGGCACTGCGACCTCTACCGGCTAAGCGCACTGGAAGAGGTCGAGGAACTGGGTCTGACCGACGCATTCGAAACCGCGATCAGCCTGATCGAATGGCCAAACAAACTGGGGCCGTTGAAACCGGCCTCAGCGCTGACTCTAAAGTTTGAAACAGACCCTGATACACTGGAAAAACGCCATCTGACGATCAGTTGGTCGGACCCGCGCTGGGCTGAATTGCCGGAGGCGATCACATGACAAACCGCGCCATTCTAGCCGAAGCACTGATCGCGCAGACACCTTGGACGAATGCCCTGCGCGCGCCCTTGGCCGGGGATGCCTCGAACCGCAGGTACGAGCGGCTTACCAATCCCGAAACAGGGGCAACGGCCGTGCTGATGGATTCCCCCCCCGGTCAAGCCGAACCGGTCGAAGCGTTTGTGCGGATGGCGCACCACCTGCGCGCGACCGGGCTAAGCGCGCCCGAGATCTACGCTGAGGACACCGAGTTCGGGTTCCTTCTGTTGGAAGATTTGGGCGATGACCTATTCGCGCGTGTCCTAGAAACCCGCCCTGAGATGGAACGGGAGCTCTATCAGGCTGCTACGGACGTTCTGATCACACTGCACGCGGCACCAACACTGTCCCTGCCGTCTTACGGTCCCTCGCTGATGGCCGAGTTGTCGGCGCTGTCCTTCACCAAATACGCGCAAGCCATTCTTGGCGCGCATGATCAAGACGCGCGTAGTCGGTTTGAGCATCGCTTTGCCGACATCCTGCACCAGGAAACATCGGGACCAAAGGTCGTGGTCCAGCGCGATTACCACGCCGAGAATCTGATTTGGCTGCCCGATCGAAACGGGGTAAAACGCGTGGGCCTGCTGGATTTCCAAACCGCGATGCTGGGGCATCCGGCTTATGATCTTGTGTCCTTGTTGCAAGACATTCGTCGCGACGTATCCTTGGGAACCGAGATGCGTATGATTGATCACTATATCTCGCAGACCGGAGTGAACGATCATGACTTCCGCACCGCTTATACGGTGCTGGGGGCGCAAAGAAACCTACGTATTCTGGGTGGTTTTGCCCGGCTGGCCACGGAGTACGGCAAGCCCCAATACGTGGACCTGATCCCGGCCACATGGGCGCATTTAATGCGCGATCTAGAGCATCCCGCGCTGGTCGGCGTGGCTGATCTGCTGCGCAGCGCCCTGCCCGCGCCCACCGAAGAAAACCTGAACAGGCTACGACAGAAATGACGCAATCACCCGACGCTGTGATGGTATTCGCCGCCGGGTTCGGGACCCGTATGGGCGCGCTGACCAAAGATAGACCCAAACCGCTGATCGAAGTTTCGGGTCGGCCGCTGATCGACCATGCACTAGAGCTGGTTGATGCGATCAACCCTCAGCGGATCGTCGCCAACCTGCACTATCTGCCCGAGCAGCTTGAGGCGCATTTGGCACCGAAAGGTGTGACGCTGACTTGCGAAACAGACGACATCCTTGAAACAGGGGGCGGATTGCGCGCCGCTCTGCCGATGCTGGGGCCGGAGCCGGTGTTCACTCTGAATCCCGATGCAATCTGGTCCGGCCCAAATCCGTTAACACTTTTGCGTAAGGCATGGGACCCAGATCGAATGGACGCGCTGTTGATGTGCGTACCTGTGGCACAAACCTTGGGCTACACCGGCACTGGAGATTTCACCGCAGATGCGGATGGGCGCATCTCGCGCGGGCCCGGATTGATCTATGGCGGGGCGCAGATTTTGAAAACTGAAGGTCTGATGGATATCCCTCAGACATCCTTTTCCCTGAACCTGCTGTGGGACCGGATGCACAGCGACAACCGTCTGTTTTCACTGACCTATCCTGGCCGATGGTGCGATGTAGGCCATCCAGAGGGTATCGCGCTGGCCGAAGGGTTGATTGCCGATGTTTGACCCCTCCACGGCTCCGCGCGTTTTTGCCGTTCCACCGGGTTCGGATTTTCCCAAGGCGCTGGTGGCGGGATTGCACGCACGCAGCACCGGCCAACCGCCCGAGGCGCTGGCTCGCGTACAACTTGTCGTCAACACGCGGCGGATGGCGCGTCGGGTCCGCGATCTGTTCGATCAGGGGCCTGCGTGTTTGCTCCCGCGACTTTCGCTGGTCACGGATCTGGGCGAAAGCGTTGATCTTGCGCAGATTCCACCCGCGATTCCAGCACTGAGACGACGGTTGGAACTGACTCAGCTGGTCACAAAGCTGCTGGAACAACAGCCCGATCTGGCGGCGCGGTCCTCGCTTTTTGATCTGTCCGACAGCCTGGCCGCCTTGATTGACGAGATGCAGGGCGAAGGCGTTTCCCCCGAGGCGATCCGGCAGTTGGATGTCAGCGACATGTCTGGCCATTGGGCCCGCGCGCAGGCGTTTATCGGGATTGCCGACAGGTTCGTGGACACTGGCGATAATGCGCTGGACGCACAGGCGCGCCAACGTCGCGTTGTCGAAAACCTGATCTCGCGCTGGCAGGTGGAACCGCCGCAACATCCGGTCATTCTGGCGGGGTCAACCGGGTCACGTGGGACGACACTGATGCTGATGGAGGCAATCGCCCGCCTGCCACAAGGCGCGTTGATTCTGCCCGGATACGATTTTGACCAACCCGACGCCGTCTGGACCCGGCTGGATGAGGCGCTGACCTCGGAAGATCACCCGCAATACCGGTTCCGCAAACTGATGACGATGTTGGATCTGCGGCCCGATCAGATTGAACGCTGGACGCGGGATGCCCCACCCTCAGCCCCGCGCAATCGGCTGGTGTCACTGGCATTGCGCCCAGCGCCAATAACGGATGCGTGGATGACCGAGGGTCCGCAACTGACGGATTTGACCGAGGCCACCGCAGACCTGACCCTGGTTGAGGCGCAATCTCCGCGGAGCGAAGCCTTGGCCATCGCTCTTCGGCTGAGACAGGCGGCAGAAACGGGCCAAACTGCGGCGCTGATCACGCCCGACCGGATGTTGACCCGACAGGTCAGTGCTGCTCTGGATCGTTGGAACATCACACCCGATGACAGTGCGGGTCTGCCTTTGCAACTGTCCCCGCCCGGCCGGTTCCTGCGCCATGTCGCGGGCCTGTTTGCCTGGCGGCTGGATGGTGAGGCGCTTTTGACGCTGCTCAAACATCCTTTATGCCACGGCGGCGACGAGCGCGGATTGCATCTGCTGCACACCCGCGATCTGGAATTGGATTTGCGTCGCCATGGTCCTCCTTTTCCAGACGGGCCCAGCCTGACCGCCTTTGCGATCCGCAAAGAAGTGTCTGAGGGTTGGGTCCAATGGTTGATCCGGCATTTCTGCGATCAACAGATCTCGGGCGAATTGCCGTTGTCCGAATGGGTCACACGTTTGCGTCGTCTGGCCGAGGCGATCTCGACCGGCAGTTCCGGCGAAAGCGGTCCGATTTGGGATAAGAACGCGGGTCAAAAAGCGCTGACCGTTCTGACTGCGCTTGAGGATGAGTCAGGCCATGGTGGCCAAATGACAGCGCATGATTTCGCCGATCTGTTGGGTGCGCTGCTGGCGGGGGAAGAGGTTCGCGACCGTGACGCGCCGCATCCCCGGATCATGATCTGGGGGACGCTTGAGGCGCGGGTTCAGGGGGCTGATCTTCTGATCCTGGGCGGTTTGAACGAGGGCAGCTGGCCCGAGGCCCCAGCCCCGGACCCTTGGTTGAACCGGCAGATGCGTGACAACGTCGGTTTGTTGCTGCCGGAACGGCGGATCGGGCTGTCGGCACACGATTTCCAGCAGGCCATCGGCGCGCCCGAGGTCTGGTTGACCCGCGCCACCCGCTCGGACGACGCCGAAACTGTGCCGTCGCGCTGGTTGAACCGGTTGACCAATCTGCTGCAGGGCTTGCCGGATCAGGGCGGACGCTCGGCGCTTACCAAGATGCGCGACCGGGGCGGCCAATGGTTGCGTTGGTCGGAACAGCTGGAGCATGCACCTGAGATCAAAGCGGCAGCGCGCCCCTCACCGCGCCCGCCCGTCGCGTCGCGGCCCCGTCGCTTGAGCGTCACCGAGATCAAACGCCTGATCCGCGATCCTTACGCTATTTATGCGAAACATGTACTGCGGCTGAAACCTCTGGACCCATTGGTGCAAGCACCGGATGCCTTGCTGCGCGGGATCGTGATTCATGAAATCCTCGAACATTTCGTGAAAGACAGCGTTTTGGACACAGCCCTACTGAACCGTGAGAACTTTCTGAAACGTGCCGAGATGCTCTTGGACCAGCATGTCGCCTGGCCAACCGCACGCAAATTGTGGCTGGCGCGTTTGGAGCGTATTGCCGACGATTTTCTGACTGCTGAAACCGCGCGCAGGGGCGATGGCGGGCCGGTGGCGTTCGAAGCGGCGATGAAACTGGTCCTCGCCCCGATGGATGTCACGATCGTTGGTCGGGCCGACCGGATCGACCTGAACACGCGCGGTGCCGTGCGGTTGATCGACTATAAAACCGGGACACCTCCCACCGAAAGTCAGCAAGCCAAGTTCGACAAGCAATTGTTGATCGAAGCCGCCATGGCCGAGCAGGGCGGGATCGAAGGGTTTGACCCTCTGCCCGTGGCCGAAGCGGTGTTTATCGGCATGGGCGGAAGCTACAAAGAGGTGCCGGCGCCCTTGGCCAAGGAACCGACTGACAAGGTGTTGGCTGAACTAAAAGAGTTGATTTCTGCCTATTTAGAGCCTGATCAGGGGTTCTCGTCACGGCGAATGTTGCACAAGGATACGGATATCGGGGACTACGATCACCTTGCCCGTTTTGGCGAGTGGGACCGAACCGCCGAGACCAAGCCCGAGGATCTGTCATGAGCGCCCGCAACGACGCCACCGAACGGCAGGTGCAGGCAGCGCGGCCTGATGCCTCGACCTGGTTGGCCGCGAATGCGGGTTCGGGCAAGACGCGGGTTCTGACCGACCGGGTGGCGAGGCTTTTGTTGGACGGCGTGCAGCCGCAGCACATCTTGTGCCTGACCTACACCAAAGCTGCCGCCAGCGAGATGCAGAACCGCCTGTTCAAACGCCTTGGCGAATGGGCGATGCTGGGTGATGACCCGTTGCGCAGGCAGCTGACCGATCTGGGCGTGGCGGGAATGATCGACCCGGATCGCCTGGCGCAGGCGCGTACTTTGTTTGCCCGCGCCATCGAAACGCCCGGTGGGTTGAAGATCCAGACGATCCATTCGTTCTGCGCGGCGTTGCTGCGCCGATTTCCGCTTGAGGCCGGGGTCAGCCCGCAATTCTCTGAGATGGAAGACCGCGCCGCCGCCTTACTGCGTGAGGAAATCGTCGAAGATTTCGCCGCGGGACCGCAGGCCGGATTGATCGAGGATGTGGCCCGGTTCGTCACCGACTCTGGGTTTGACGCTCTGACACCCGCCGTGACCCAGAAACGGAACCTTTTTGCAAACGCTCTCGGCTGGGGCGACATTCTGGGCAAATTTGACCTGCCCGACAGGTTTGACGAAGACGCATTGTTGAGCAAGGTCTTTCTGGGAGGTGAGGTCGATCTGATCCGCTCGATCCTGCCGGCACTGTCCGAGAGCGGCGGCAACAACGCCAAGGCTGCCGCAAAACTGGCCGCCTTTACCGAGCCGCGATTGGACAGCCTGCCAATCCTCGAAGGCGTTTTCCTGACGGGCAAGTCCGCCAAGGAACCGTTTTCGGCCAAGATCAACAGCTTTCCGACCAAGGCCCTGCGCGAAGGCGCTTTGGCCGACCGAATGCCACAGCTTGAGGCGCTGATGTTGCGCATCGAGGACGTGCGCGAACAGAGGTTGGCGCTGGCCGCCGCGCGCAAGACCCATGTGTTGCACCGTTTTGCCTCCGCCTTCCTGCCGGAATATGAGCGTCGCAAGCAGTTGCGCGGCTGGCTGGATTTTGACGATCTGATCCTGCGTGCGCGGCAAGTTCTGAACGACCCAGCGGTGGCCGAATGGGTGCTGTATCGGCTGGACGGCGGCATCGACCATATTCTGGTGGACGAGGCGCAGGACACCAGCCCCGACCAATGGGATGTGGTCGAGAAACTGGCGCAGGAATTCACCAGCGGGGAAGGGGCCCGGTCCGGGGTCGAGCGCACGATCTTTGTGGTCGGCGACAAGAAACAGTCGATCTATTCCTTTCAGGGCGCGGACCCTGCCGCGTTCGATCGCATGCAGCGAGAGTTTGGGCGGCGGCTGAAAGAATCAGGCTCTAAACTGTGGGATTCGACGTTGGAATATTCCTTCCGGTCCTCCAGTGCGATCTTGTCTCTGGTCGATATCCTGTTCGAAAACCGGACCGAGGCCGGGTTTCACAAAGAAAGCCAGCACCGGGCTTTTAAAGCGGACTTGCCTGGCCGGGTGGATCTTTGGCCCGTGGTGGAAAAGGTCGAAGCGGATGAGGATGCCGACTGGACCGACCCGGTCGACCGACCTGGCGCGCGCCATCACACTGTTATTTTGGCTGAGCAGGTTGCGCAGTCCATCAAAACGATGATCGACTCGGGCGAAACCATCCCCGAGGATGGCGACATCCCCGGCACATTCGTGCGCCGCAGGGTGCAGCCGGGCGATTTCCTGATCCTCGTGCAGCGCCGATCCGACCTGTTTGCCGAGATCATCCGCGCCTGCAAGTCCCTGCACCTGCCCATCGCAGGGGCGGACCGGCTGAAGGTCGGCGCAGAGCTGGCTGTGAAAGACCTTGCCGCCTTGCTGAGCTTTCTGGCCACGCCCGAGGACAGCCTTTCGCTGGCAACAGTGCTGAAATCTCCGCTATTCGGGTGGAGCGAGCAACAGCTCTTTGATCTGGCCCATCGGCGGCAGGAACAATTTCTATGGGCGGCTTTGCGCCATCGCGCGGATGACTTTCCTGAAACGCTTGAGGTTCTCAACGATTTGCGCCGCCAGATCGACTTTCTTCGCCCCTATGACCTGATCGAACGCATCCTGACGCGCCATGACGGGCGGCGCAAATTGCTGGGTCGTCTGGGGGCCGAGGCCGAGGATGGCATCAATGCGCTGCTGTCGCAGGCGCTTGCCTATGAGCGCACGGATATTCCCAGTCTGACCGGATTCCTTGTCTGGATGCAGACCGACGATCTGGAAATCAAACGACAGATGAGCGGCGTCGGCAATATGATCCGCGTCATGACGGTGCATGGCTCGAAAGGGCTGGAGGCGCCCATCGTGATCCTGCCAGATACGGGCAAACGACAGGCCCCGCGCGATGCCGAGATTATGGTGGGCGACGGTGTTCCTGCCTGGAAATTACCAGCCGATGCCTCACCCAGCCTGATTGCCCGCGCGCGGGCGCAGGCTCGGGAACGGGAAGAGAATGAACGGTTGCGCCTACTCTATGTGGCTCTAACACGGGCAGAGAAGTGGTTGATCGTGGCCGCAGCGGGAGATGTCGGAACGGATGGAACCAGCTGGTATCAAATGGTGCAGGCTGCCATGGAACGGGCAGGGGCTGTTGCCATCGAAGGCACGGAGATCCTGCGATTGGCGCATGGGGACTGGGACGGATTGCCAGAAACCGAACACAAAGACACCCGTGCAGCAGAGCAGATCTTGCCCGATATGTTCCGCTCGAACCCGGACGCGCCTGAGGTTGAACCGGACACTCTCAGCCCATCAGATTTGGGTGGACCAAAGGCGTTGTTCGGAGATGCGGGGCAAGATGAAGAGGCCGCAAAGCTGCGCGGCACGCGCCTGCATCTGCTGCTGGAGCATTTGCCGTCGACTCCGCCGGAAAACTGGCCACAGCTTTGCGCGCGCATTCTACCGGATATGTCCGACGCAGACAGGTCCGAGCTGTTGGCCGAGGCCAAAACCGCCCTGACCGCAGATCATCTGCGCCCAGTCTTTGCGCCGGACACGCTGGCCGAAGTTCCGGTGACGGCCACGCTGAACGGGCGGCGTTTGCATGGGGTCATCGACCGGTTGATCATCTCGGATACCGAGGTGCAGATCATTGATTTCAAAACAAATATGAGCGTACCAAACAGCCCCGAAACCTGCCCTGATGGGTTGTTGCGGCAGATGGGAGCTTATGCGCACGCGCTGGCGCAGATCTATCCCGGTCGGAATATCAAAACCGCGATCCTGTGGACGCGTACCGCGCAGCTTATGTGGTTGCCACACGATATTGTGACGGATGCACTGACACGCGCCCACATATCTTGACCTTGCCAAGTCGCGCCCCTACGTTCTGTTCCCGAGTTTACCCCATTCAGGAGACAGAATATGTCGACCGTAGCCGTAACCGACGAAACCTTTGACGCCGAAGTCAAGAATTCCGACATCCCTGTTGTTGTCGATTTCTGGGCCGAATGGTGTGGCCCCTGTAAGCAGATTGGCCCCGCGCTGGAAGAACTGGCGTCGGAATATGGCGGCAAGGTGAAAATCGCCAAGGTGGACGTGGACAGCAACCCCAACTCGGCTGCTGCAATGGGCGTCCGCGGTATTCCTGCGCTGTTCATTTTCAAGGATGGTCAGGTTGTGTCGAACCGTGCTGGCGCGGCACCGAAAGCCGCGCTGCAAAGCTGGATTGAAGATTCGATCTGATCCGGGTTTCGAACGGAATTCAAAGGCGCCTCGTTCGGGGCGCCTTTTTTCCTGGGTATCCAAAGAAACGGATGCGCAAAGAAAAAGCCGCTCAGGGGCTGAGCGGCTCATCTTGACGGTGTGGTCGGTGCAAAGATCAGAGCTTTGCGATATCCGCACGGCACAGGCCAACATCGTCCAGTTGGGCGTCGCTGAGGTTCGACAAAAGCTTGCGGGTCTTGCGGGATTCATTCCACGCCAGTGCTTTTTCGTAGGTTCCGAAAAATGCGTCCACTACATGCAGGATGGTAGCTGCTCCGAGCGGCGCATGGATATTTGCGGTGGTTGCCATTTGCGCATTCCTTTTAACTGAAACAGCCGACCTCTTGTCGGTTGTGAGGCTCATGTAGGACCAATACCCGAGTCTCACAATTGCTAGTCTGGTAACCCCGAATTGCAATTAGTGCATATCTTTTGAGCAGTTTGAGAAGAGTTGCGCTGAACGCACGCCCGGCCCATATAGGGGGCCAGTGAAGAACGGAGGCCCCAATGGCAGACAGCGATTTTCCCGGTTGGCATGGCACGACAATTATTGGCGTCAAGAAAGGCGGCCAGGTGGTGATTGCCGGGGATGGTCAGGTCAGCCTGGGCCAGACGGTGATCAAGGGCACCGCCCGCAAGGTGCGCCGCCTGTCCCCTGGTGGGTTTGAGGTCGTCGCAGGGTTCGCCGGATCAACCGCCGACGCATTCACTCTGCTCGAGCGGCTGGAAGCCAAGCTTGAGGCCACACCGGGTCAGTTGGCCCGCGCCTCGGTCGAGCTAGCTAAGGATTGGCGTACCGACAAATACCTGCAAAAGCTTGAGGCGATGCTGATCGTGACCGACGGCAAAGACCTGTTGGTGATCACCGGGGCAGGGGATGTGCTGGAGCCCGAACACAACGTCGCCGCCATCGGATCGGGCGGCAATTTCGCATTGGCCGCCGCCCGCGCGATGATGGACAGCGACAAACCCGCCGAAACCGTCGCACGCGAGGCAATGGCGATTGCCGCCGATATCTGCGTCTACACCAACGGCAATCTGACGGTCGAGGAAATCTCAGGCCAATAAAACCTTAATCTCCTTCCCTTTCCAGCGGCGGTGCATGCCGATCAGGCCCAGTATCGCCGCAAGGATGACGATGTAGTAGGGCACACGGATGTCGATGCTCATCAATCCGCCGCCGATCAGAGACATGACCCCTCCGGCCAGGCAGAAGACGGCTGTCGTCACGCCCATGACCCAGCCCTGATCAGTTTCGCTGACACTTGCGGAAAACAGGCCCAGTAGCGTCGGGTAGGATACGCCGAAGAAGAAATAGAAGAAGAACACCGGCACGTAGCTCAGCCATCCGATGGGACTGAAGGCAAAGGCTAGCCCGCAGATTACCATCGTGATCAGCGAGACATAAATGATCTTGTGCTTGCTGAACCTTTCCTGCGCGGGTTTCACCAGGAAGGTGCTGGAAAAGGCCAGTGCAAAGCCGATCACAACCATCGCCATACTGCCGCCGATCACGCCATAGCCGAACCGGCTGGTCAGGTAGTTGTCGACAAAAACGTAAAAGGTGACGTTGGCGATCATGAAGAAGGAATAGACCGGCAAGATTTTCAGAACCATCGGATGCCCGCGCACAGCGAACAGGCTATCGGTGATATCACGCGGGCGAAAGACAAAGGGTTCACGTTCAGTGCGGGTGTCCTTGAAGAAGGTGATCACCAGGAAAATGGCGATCAGGACCAGAGCAAACGCGCCATAGAACGGCGTTTTAAGGGTGGCCACGCTGCCCAGCAGGGCCGCATCAGACAGGACGGCGCCTATGATGGGCCCTCCGACTAGACCAAAGCTGACACCGGTCACGATATAGCCCATGTTTCGGTCGCGATCGGCGGCGTCCGTGCTGCCATCAATCATTGCCGCCTGCGCGATGGGCTGGTTGCCAGCCGTGAACCCTGTGATTGACCGCCCGATGATCAGCAGCAGAAGGCTGTTGAGGTAAAGCGACGCAATCGTCAGCGCATAGCCCGCCAACGCCCCGGCCAGACAGACCAGAAGCGCGTTCTTGCGCCCTATGGAATCCGAGACTTTGGAGACATAGACCACACCCAGAAACCAAGACAAAAAGAAACACCCGATCACCAGCCCATAGTAGAAATGCCGCTGCCCCATCGGCGTGCTGTCGGGAAGGAAGCCAGATTTCGTCTCCATGATCAATGAGTTGATGATGGGAAAGACCAAACCTTGTCCGATTAGGTCCACAAACACCACGAACAACAGGGTGATCTTGGCAATTTTCGTCATTCGCGCGCTCCTGACCCTCAACATATTGAAATGATTGTATCAGAGCACAAACGTTTCACCTATGGAAAGCATTTGCAAACCGGCAGGCGCATTGCTAACCAACGCTGCCGCAGTTGTTTTCGCCTGTGCGGTGACTACGTAAGCCAAACCGCTGATCGAAAGGACCCAACCCGTGACCGACCTGACCCCGCGCGAGATTGTCTCGGAACTGGACCGTTTCATTATCGGTCAGAAAGATGCCAAACGCGCGGTGGCCGTGGCGCTGCGCAACCGCTGGCGGCGCAAGCAGCTGGCTGATGATATCCGCGATGAGGTCTACCCCAAAAACATCCTGATGATCGGCCCCACCGGTGTCGGCAAAACCGAGATCAGCCGCCGTCTGGCCAAGCTGGCCCGCGCGCCTTTTATCAAGGTCGAGGCCACAAAGTTCACCGAGGTCGGATACGTGGGCCGCGACGTGGAACAGATCATCCGCGATCTGGCCGATGCGGCGATCATCCAGACCCGCGAGTATATGCGCGAGGACGTGAAAGCGCGCGCCTATCAGGCCGCCGAGGATCGCGTCATCACCGCCATTGCCGGCGAAGACGCCCGCGAGGGCACGCGCGAGATGTTCCGCAAAAAGCTGAAAGCGGGGGAACTGGACGATACGGTGATCGAACTGGAACTATCGGACAGCTCAAACCCGATGCCGATGTTTGACGTGCCGGGACAGCCGGGCAGTCAGATGGGGATGATGAATTTGGGTGATATCTTCGGCAAGGCTTTTGGCGGGCGCACCGTCAAGAAACGCATGACCGTGGCCGAAAGCTATGACGCGCTGATCGGGGAAGAAGCCGACAAGCTGCTGGACGATGAAACGGTCAACCGCGTGGCTTTGGAATCGGTTGAACAGAACGGCATCGTGTTTCTGGATGAGATCGACAAGGTCTGCGCGCGCGCGGAAGCGCGCGGTGGCGATGTCAGTCGCGAGGGGGTGCAGCGCGACCTGCTGCCCCTGATCGAAGGCACCACCGTATCCACCAAACATGGTCCGGTGAAAACCGACCACATCCTGTTCATCGCGTCTGGCGCGTTTCACATCGCCAAACCCTCGGATCTGTTGCCGGAATTGCAGGGGCGTCTGCCGATCCGGGTGGAACTACGAGCGCTCACCGAAGAGGATTTCGTCCGCATCCTGACCGAGACCGACAACGCCTTGACCCGCCAATACACTGCGCTGATGGGTACTGAAGAGGTTGCGGTCAGCTTTACCGATGACGGCATCGCCGCTTTGGCCAAGATCGCGGCAGATGTGAACCAAAGCGTCGAAAACATCGGCGCGCGGCGGCTTTATACGGTGATGGAGCGTGTGTTCGAAGAACTCTCGTTCACTGCACCCGATCAGGCCGGGGCGGAAATCACTGTGAACGCGCAGTTCGTGGATGACAATCTGGGTGAGCTGACCAAATCCACCGACCTCAGCCGATACGTCCTGTAACAGACACTGGCCGATTTTCGCTGCTTGGTTGAACCCGTCGCGCTTGGACCCGCGGCAGGAATTCGTTAGCCTACGCGCAAACCCTCGAGGGCTATTTTCGTGCTGCGCTATATTTCCATTTTTTTGATTGCATCTCTTCTGACCGCCTGCGTCGACCGTACCATCTCGGAAACGGTGCCGTCGGCTTTGGATGTGGGCACACCCCAAACCATCTACGCCACCACAACCCGCGCGCGCGAGGCTGATGGTTCTTACGGGTTCAAGCGGGGAGATGGGTTGCAGTTTCTGGAAATGACCGTCTCGATCCCGCCCAATCACACACCCGGAACGTTGGATTTCTCTTACGCCAATCCAAACCCCGAAAAGCAGTTTGTGATGGCTGCCGTGGATGAGTTACAAGGGCCCGGCGATCTGAAAGCCCGGTTGGGCAACGTGGATGAGGTGTCGATCTTCATTCACGGCTACAACACAACACAGTCCGAAACTACGTTTCGTGCCGCGCAGCTTAGACACGATCTGAATATTCCCGGTGCCACAATGGTTTATTCCTGGCCCAGCCAGGCGACCGGATATGGCTATGCCTATGATCTGGACAGTATGCTGTTTGCCCGCGACGGGTTGGAGCAGACCGTCCGCCACTTGAAAACCATGGGAGTCAAACGCGTGGTTCTGGTGGCGCATTCCATGGGCACTGCCTTGACGATGGAGATGATGCGACAGGCCGAATTGCGCGAACCAGGCTGGGCCAGTCGCAATCTGGAAGGCGTGGTGCTGATTTCACCGGATCTGGACGTGGATCTGTTCCGCTCGCAGATGGATGTGATCAAGACACCGCCGGATCCGTTCCTCGTCATCACCTCGCAAAAGGACAAGTTGCTGAATATCTCGGCCCGGCTGCGCGGCACCACCAAGGGTGAGCGTCTGGGCAATATCAGTTCGGCCGAGGCGCTGTCAGAATACAAGATCAACATTCTGGACACGACCGCTTTCAATGACGATGCGCAATCCTCGCATTTCGTGGCCGCGACCTCGCCAGCGTTGCTGGCAATTATCGCATCGGCCCGCCGGGTCAGCGACACATTCGGTACCGAGCAGCGGGGGATTGACGTCATCGCCCCGGCCAATGTGCGCAACCCGACCGGCGCGACCGAGATCGTTCTGACCGAAACCGGACAGGCACAGGTAAGCGCCCCGTGACGTCGCCTCGGCCCGGCGAGTTTCTGCGCGACAACGCAGCATGGCTGGGCGCGGGGTTTTTGCTGACATTTCTGTCCAGCTTTGGGCAAACCTTCTTCATCTCGATCTTTTCCGGCGAAATCCGCGCCGCGTATGGCCTGAGCCATGGGGCGTGGGGCGGGCTTTATTCGCTGGGCACGACAGTGTCGGCCGTGGTCATGATCTGGGCCGGGGCGCTGACCGATATGTTTCGCGTGCGCGTTCTGGGGCCGGTTGTCCTGGTCGGTCTGGCCTTGGCCGCGATGGCGATGGCGCTGAACGCATGGCTGTTCCTTTTACCCATCATCATCTTTCTGCTGCGCCTGTTCGGGCAGGGGATGTCTGTGCATCTGGCCCTGGTGGCAATGACACGCTGGTTCACCGCCACGCGGGGCAAAGCGCTGTCCATTGCCTCGGTCGGGTTCTCGGTCGGCGAGGCGCTGCTGCCGGTCATTTTCGTCGCCGCGATGGCAGTGCTGGATTGGCGGATACTTTGGGTGATTTCAGCTGGAATGGTGCTGTTAGGGATCCCGGTTCTGGTGCGTTTGCTGCGACAGGAACGCACGCCGCAAAGCCTGGCGTCTGAGCATTCCTCAACCGGGATGCAAGGGCGTCATTGGACGAGAAAACAGGCTCTACTTAGTCCACTTTTCTGGTTTATGGCTCCAGCATTGCTGGGACCATCCGCCTTCATCACCGCGTTTTTCTTTCATCAGGTGCATCTGGCCGAGATCAAGGGCTGGCAGCATATCGAACTGGTTGCATTGTTCCCGATCTACACCGCTGTGTCCCTGCTGGCGATGTTTGCAACCGGCTGGGCTTTGGACAAATGGGGCACCGCGCGGATGATGCCTTATTTCCTATTGCCCATGGCGATCGGGTTTGCCCTTGTCTCGTTTGTGACAGGGTTGGTGGGGGCCAGTTTGGCGTTGGTTTTTCTGGCCTTGACCGTGGGGGCCAATAGCACACTGCCCAGCGCGTTCTGGGCCGAGTTCTATGGCACCCGCCACATCGGTGCGATCAAGGCCATGGCAACCGCCGTGATGGTCTTGGGCTCGGCCATCGGGCCGGGACTGACCGGAGTGTTGATCGACCATCGCGTCGCGCTGGATCAGCAATTCCTGTGGATAGGAGCGTTCTTCGTCGCAGCCAGCGCGTTGGTCTGGATCGGGATCACCCGCGCCGCGCGCAGTTTTTAACGGATACGCCGCAGGTAAACGTAATACGCCCCGTCGCCACCATGACTGATATGGGCAGGGGTTACTTGAAGCACGGCCTGCGCCAGCGGCGGAATGCTCAGCCAATGCGGCACTTGGTTGCGCAATACGCCGCGCGGGGTGGGGATGGGGCCGGGCTCGTCCCGGTCCTTGCCTTTTCCGGTGACGACCAGAACCAGACGTTTACCTTGCGCTTGGGCGGTCAGAACAAAGCGCACCAACGCCGGATGGGCCGTATCCACGCGCATTCCGTGCAGGTCCAGCTTGCCTTCGGGCTTGAGCTTGCCACGCTTCATCCGACCAAACGCTTTGTTGTCCATCTGCACCGGGCTAGCGCGCAGGCTTTCCGCAATAGAGGGTTTCAGCGCATGGCGCGATGGTTTAGAAGGTGCGGTCTGGCCAAGCTCAAACGTGTCGATCCGCGCTTTTGGCGTTTTGGTGGGCTTCGGTTTCGGCAGGGTGGTCGGATGCACCGTTTGCGGGATCTCGGGGTGCATCCGCTCGGCCTGTTTGGCGACCTTTCGCCATAGTTCGATTTCGTCCGAGGTGAGTTTGCGCCGTGCCATCAGAACGAATCCGGTGCCAGTGCATAGGCGCGTTGGATCGGCAGTAAAACGATCATGCGTCCGGGGTCTTTCAAACGCCCCGCGGCGCGGCCCGCTTCATCACCAGTACCAAAGAAAATATCAGCCCTCTGCGCGCCCTTGATAGCCGAACCGGTATCCTGCGCGATCATCAACCGTCGCAATGGGTTCTTGCCGTCCTTCTCAACCCAAACCGGCGCGCCCAACGGCGTGAAGCCCGGATCGGCTGCAATGCTGCGCATCGTGGTGACGGATCGGTTCATGGCGCCCAAAGGCCCAAGCTCGGGCGCGATGCGGGTGACTTCGCGGAAGAACACGTATGAGGGGTTGTGAAACAGCAGCTCGGCCCCGGCCTCGGGGTTCTTGCGCACCCATGTCTTGATCATCTGCGCACTGACCTGATGGGCGGCTAACGCTCCCTTTCGGATCAACTCCGACCCGATTGAGCGGTAGGGATGCCCGTTTGCGCCCCCATAACCCACCCGCAATGCGCCGCCATCCGGCAGGCGGATACGGCCCGAGCCCTGGATTTGCAGAAAGAAAAGCTCGACCGGGTCATCGACCCAAGCGATCTCAAGTCCGCGACCTTGCAAAACATCGCTGGTCAACAGGTCCCGACGTGACAGCCATTGCCCAGCCCCACGCGCCTCGGGCGGCATTTTGTACAGCGGATATCGGAACCGATCCGATCGGGTGCGCGATCCGTCCAATTCTGGCTCAAAATACCCGGTGAACAACGCGTCCTTGCCGTCTTCGACCAGAACGGGGCGGAAGAACAGCTCAAAGAAAGATCGGGCGGCATCGGCTTCATAGGTCTGCGCGACACCGCAGAGTGCGCGCCAATCCGGGTCATCCAGATCGCCGCATGTGTTCAGAAAAACCGAAAGAGCCGCCCCGTGGTCATCGGCGGCCCAGCCATCCAGATCGTCAAACGACAGAATGGACCGCGTCGCTTCGGCGCTGGCAGAGGTTGCCATCACAGCCCCCAGCAAAAACGACCGAAGCGCAGCAATCATGCGTCCGTGGCAACAAGCAGCCAGTTCGGATCGTCGCTGCCCATGACGCGGGCAAAGGTCCAGCTGTCCTTTTGGCGTTTGACGGTGTTGGGGTTGCCTTCGATGATATCCCCACCGCGATCCCGCACGACCGAGGTCAGCTCACCCACAAAGCGCATTGTGATTTCGGCCTCATTTGTGTCCTTGTCGAACTTTACATCAGCCAGCGCGGTTTCTCGCACCCCAATGAATTCAGCTTCGATCGTCAGGCCCTGATCTTCACGGGCTGCGACGACATCGACGAAAGTGTCAAACACCTCTTCGGACAGGAAGGGTTGGATTTCGTCCAGATTGCCCTTTTCGAACCCCATCACGATCATCTCATACGCGCCGCGCGCGCCTTGAACAAACTCGGACACCGAAAAGCTGGGCTCAACCCGCTTCATCGCGGTCAGGGTCTGGGCCTGTTCGCTGTCTTCGGCAACGTGGTCGGTGATGTCGTGATCCGGGCCGCCTTCGATCACCTCGAAGTCACGGCGTGATTTCTGCCCATCTGGCTGCTGCTGAACGGGAGGCTTTTCAAAACCCTCACGCGTCCCCAGCACGCTTTTCAGGCGCAGGATCAGGAAAACGGCAATTCCGGCCAGGACCAGCAACTGGATCATCGGTTCGTTCATTTCATCCTCTTTATCAGACCGCGACTTTGTATACGCGGCCTCTTGCCACTATGTAGGTGACAGTTCGGGACAAGTCTACTGCCCGAGCCTGGTTAAAGGATAACGCAAATGTATCTGTTCCTCGCTTTTTTGCTGGTCCCGATCATCGAGATCGCCCTGTTCATTCAGGTCGGCGGCCTGATCGGTCTGTGGCCAACGCTTGCCATTGTCGTTCTGACGGCTGTTCTGGGCACGGCTTTGGTACGGACACAAGGTCGCATGGCATTGGCCAATCTGCAGAGATCCTTTGCCGAACTGGACGACCCGACCGAGCCGCTGGCTCATGGCGCCATGATCCTCTTGTCTGGCGTATTGCTGCTGACACCGGGGTTTTTCACCGATGCCGTTGGTTTTGCTTTGCTTATTCCCGGAATTCGGGTCGCCGTTTTCAATTTTCTCAAGTCCAGGGTAACTATCACCCAGTTTCAGATGGGTGGTGGTGCGCAGTTCCGCACCGGTCCCGACCCTGCACCGCAAGATGACGTGATCGACGGGGAATATTCCGAGGTTCACCCCCGCCGTGACCCATCAAAACCATCGAAATGGGTCGAAGGTCCGTGACCTGCATTGAGGTGCCGCGCCCAACTTGCTAAGCAAAGGCAAATTTTAGTTTCGGAGTAGATAAATGGCCGAAGAAGACGCCAAAGAAAACACAGCCGCCGCAGCCCAGGCGGCACCGCAGATCCAGATGCGCGTTCTGGGACAATTCATTCGTGATCTGTCGTTTGAAAACGTGATGGCCCAAAAGGGCGTATCCGGCGACGTGCAGCCCGAGATTTCCGTTCAGGTCAATCTTGATGCAAAGAAGCGCCCGACTGAGCATCAGTATGAGGTTTCGGTCAAACTGAACCTCAAATCCAAAGCCAAGGGCATGGAAGATATCCTGTTCCTGTGCGAGCTGGATTATTGCGGCCTGTTCCACGTTGAAGGTGTGGCCGATGACCAACTGCATCCGTTCCTGATGATCGAATGCCCGCGGATGTTGTTCCCGTTCCTGCGCCGCATCGTCAGCGACGTAACCCGCGACGGTGGTTATCCGCCGGTGAACCTGGACAATATCGACTTTGTCGCCCTGTACCGCAACGAGTTGATGCGTCGTCAGGCCGAGGCACAAAAAGCCGAAGCCTAACCTATTCGACCCGCGCCGGATAATCCCTCAGGCGCGGGTCCACAGGGCGTTTTCGCCCAGTTTTTCCACAAATGTTTCATGTGCTGTGCGTTCTTCATCGGTGATCTTTGACGCCAAGGGTGTCGGTCGTGCCGTGGGTCGCCACTCTTCGCCGCCCGCACCTGCCGCAGAGGCGACAGTCGAAAGGCCGAAATCCGGCTGCCGTCCACCAATCAGCTCCAGATAGACCTCGGCCAGAATCTCAGAGTCCAGCAGCGCCCCGTGCAGCGTTCGGTTCGAGTTGTCGATATTGAACCGCCGGCACAGCGCATCCAACGAGGCGGGTGAACCCGGAAAGCGTTTGCGCGCGATGGCCAGCGTATCGAGCGCCTGATCCATCGGAATCTGCGGCAGGCCCATCCATTTCAACTCGGCGTTCAGGAACTTCATGTCGAACGAGGCGTTGTGGATGACCAGTTTCGAATCCTTGATGAAGTCGCGAAATCCCTGACCGACCTTGGCAAAAACCGGCTTGTCCTTCAGTGTTACTTCACCTTTTTCCGGTGGTCGCGGAGTTTCCAGCAGGTCCGGGCCGATACCGTGAACGCCAAACGCCTCTTCCGGCATCGAACGTTCGGGGTTGATATAGACGTGATAGGTCTCGCCCGTGGCCACGTGGTTCCAAAGCTCGACCGCGCCGATTTCCACGATGCGGTCGCCACTTTCGGGATCGAACCCCGTGGTTTCGGTATCCAGTACAATTTCACGCATCTGCCAAACCCGCCCGTATCTGCCTGACCACATCCTGCACCTGCGCGCGGGCACGGTCCAGACTGTCCGTCACGATCACGAAATCAGATCGTGCGCATTTTTCGTCATTCGGCATCTGTTTGGTGCGGATCTGTTCGAACTGCGCCTCAGACATCGTTCCCCGCGCCATGACGCGGCGTTTTTGTTCATCCGCCGGGATCGACACGCAAGCCACGGCATCCATCGCAGCATCTCCACCGGTTTCGAATAGCAAGGGAATGTCGAAAACCAGAATATCCGCGGTAGCGTTTGCCCGAAACGTAGCGCGGTCTGCGGCAACCAAGGGGTGCACGATGCCTTCGATCTGCTTGAGCGCAGCCGGGTCATTTGTGATGATCTGTTTCAGCGCATCGCGGCTGACCGCGTCGTCAACGATTGCGGCGGGAAAAGTGGCTTGCATCGGTTCAACGGCAGCACCGCCCCTTGAATAGAGTCTATGCACTGCTGCATCAGCATCCCATAACACGCAGCCTTCATCGACAAACATTTGCGCTGTGGTGCTTTTGCCCATTCCGATCGAGCCCGTCAGGCCAAGCGCGAAACTCATGACAAAACAGCCGCGCGCAGGTCTACATTGACTTCAGGGCGGACACCGAACCAGCTTTCGAAACCCGGCACAGCCTGGTGCAGCAACATGCCCAAACCATCGACGGTGGTGCAGCCGGCCTCTTCGGCGGTTTTCAGCAGACGCGTTTTCAGCGGTGCGTAGACCAGGTCCGTCACAACCGCACCGGGCTGCAACCCGTCCAGCGGCACGCGTAACTCGGGCTGCCCCTGCATCCCCAAAGAGCTGGTGTTGACCACCAATTCGGCATCCTCGATCACATTTCCGGCCTGAACCCAATCGACAACCGTGATGCTGGGCCCAAATTCATCTCGCAATGTCTCGGCCCGCTCCCGGGTACGGTTGGTTAGAAAAATCTCGGGCACATCTGCCTCGACCAAAGCCTGAAGCACCGCTCGCGCGGCACCGCCTGCCCCGAACACAACCGCAGGTCCGTCCGTCGGGGACCAATCCGGCGCGCCGCTGCGCAGGTTCTCGAGAAATCCATAGCCATCGGTGTTGTCGGCGTGAATTCGGCCATCGTCCTGAAACACCAGCGTATTCGCCGCACCGATCTTGCGCGCTCGGTCCGTGACCTCATCGGCTAGACGTAGCGCAGCCTCTTTATGCGGAACGGTGACATTGGATCCCACGAACCCAGCCTTGGGCAAAGCGCGCAACACATCCTGCAAATCGTCCGGGGACACATCCATCGGCACGTAGTGACCCGACAACCCATAGGTCTTTAACCAATGCCCATGCAACTGAGGCGATTTCGAATGCGCCACTGGGTGCCCGATCACCCCGGCCAGAGGAATCTTTGCCTTGCTCATTGATCAATCACCCCTTTGACGGCCAGAAAATTCAACAGTTCCAATAAGGGCATACCCAAGACGTTAAAATAGTCTCCGTCAATGGTGGCGAACAGGCGCACACCTTCTTCTTCCAGCTTATAGGCCCCAACGGCGTGACGGATACTGTCCCAGTTTCGATCCACGTAGCCCCGCAGATATGCGTCCGAGCTCATCCGCATCCGCAAGCGAACCTGACCCACATGCCGCCAGATTGGCTCGCCATCCTGATAGATCACGGCCGCCGATAGCAGCATATGCCGTTTCCCCCGCATGGTCCTAAGCTGCGCCAGCGCGTCGTCAGGCGTTTGTGGTTTCGATAAAAGCTGACCGTCGAAGTCCAGCACTTGATCGCATCCCAACACCATCGCGCCGGGATGTTTGTCGCTGACCTTGCGGGCCTTCATTTCGGCCAGAGCATCCGCAACATCACGGGGCGAGGCACCTTCGGCCAGAAGGGCGCGTTTGGCTGTGTCTTCATCGACGCGCGCGGTTTGCACGCTGAACGGCACCTGCGCATTGCGCAACAACTCCGCCCGGATGGACGAGCCTGAGGCCAGAATGATGGGGACAGACATGTGGAAAACCCCCTGAGCAAATCGTTAACGGTTCCGGGATGGTTTGTATGGTTTTCCTGTTGACACGCAAGCCCGCGATTTTCGCGTCAAACATCCCGGATTCGCCCGAATACTATCCAATAGGGACAAGGATAACTCGACAGACGGGAAAACCAGGGTTTTCCATATATACCCAAAGACTTATCCCCAGTGATTCATATTCAAGAAAAGTATAAATCACTGAAATTTATCAGAAAAAATTTCCCTCAACAGAATGACCCGGCCAGAACCGGATTCTGTCCACTTGGGGAAAACATATGTGTAAAAAAGTAATCCACGGATTTGAACCACCCTACAAAACCATCATCCTTTTTCTTTTCTTATTTTTTTATTAGGGAGGGTTCCGGGAAACCTTCGGAGCCAGCATGACCGACCTTCTTTTCGCAATCTACCCGTGGGTAAAGTCGGTTCACATCATGGCCGTGATCTCATGGATGGCAGGGTTGTTCTATCTGCCCCGCTTGTTCGTCTATCACGTAGAAAAGGCTCAGGCGGTCGACGGAGCGCAGGAGATCTTCTTTGAAATGGAAGAAAAGCTGCTGCGCGTGATCATGCGCCCGGCTATGGTCGTGGCGTGGGTCTGCGGGCTGATCATGGTCTTCACGCCCGGCATTGTTGGTTGGGATTGGACTTGGCCCTGGGCCAAGGGGGTCGCGGTGATCGGGATGACCTGGTTCCATCATTGGCTGATGGCGCGGCGCAAGGACTTCATAGAGGGGCGAAATAAGCTCACTGGGCGGCAGTACCGCATGATGAACGAGGTTCCGACGGTTTTGATGGTTATCATTGTCCTGGCGGTCGTTCTGAAGTTCTGAGGGCACAAACTACTTAGGAAATACAAGGGCAGTTTGACTCCAACAAAGGTCACGCTTATGTAGGGGTCAACACGCCCGTCCGGGCGGCGTATCTTCCGTACTGAAATTCCACTTCGTGCCGCGCTGACAGCGGTGAAGGTTTGTATCATGTCCAATGAATCCCTGAATCTGGCCGATCTGAAAGCCAAAAGCCCCAAAGACCTTCTGGCGATGGCCGAAGAACTGGAGATCGAAAACGCCTCTACCATGCGCAAGGGCGAGATGATGTTCCAGATCCTGCGCGAACGCGCGGATGAGGGCTGGACCGTTGGCGGCGATGGCGTGCTGGAAGTGCTGCAAGACGGTTTTGGCTTCCTGCGTTCGCCCGAGGCAAACTATCTGCCGGGTCCTGACGACATTTATGTCTCGCCTGACATGATCCGCCTGCATTCGCTGCGCACTGGCGACACCGTTGAAGGTGAAATCAAGGCGCCCGATGACAACGAACGATATTTTGCGCTGACCAAGGTCACAAAGATCAACTTTGAAGACCCCGAGAAAGCTAAGCACAAGATCCTGTTCGACAACCTGACACCTTTGTACCCAGACGAACGTCTGAAGATGGAGATCGAAGATCCCACCATCAAAGACAAGTCCGCTCGCGTGATCGACCTTGTTGCACCAATTGGTAAAGGACAGCGGTCGCTGATCGTGGCGCCTCCGCGGACGGGTAAGACGGTGATCCTGCAGAACATCGCGCACTCGATCGAACAGAACCACCCCGAGTGCTATCTGATCGTCCTGCTGATCGATGAACGTCCCGAAGAGGTGACGGACATGCAGCGCTCGGTGAAGGGTGAGGTCGTGTCTTCGACCTTTGATGAACCGGCGACGCGCCACGTGGCCGTTTCGGAAATGGTGATCGAAAAGGCTAAGCGTCTGGTTGAGCATAAACGAGATGTTGTGATTCTTTTGGACTCGATCACAAGACTTGGTAGGGCGTTTAACACTGTGGTCCCATCTTCGGGTAAGGTTCTGACCGGTGGTGTGGATGCGAATGCTCTGCAACGACCCAAACGGTTCTTTGGTGCGGCCCGGAACATCGAAGAGGGCGGTTCGCTGACCATCATCGCCACAGCGCTGATCGACACCGGCAGCAGGATGGACGAGGTGATCTTTGAAGAATTCAAAGGCACGGGTAACTCGGAAATCGTGTTGGACCGCAAAATCGCCGACAAGCGTGTGTTCCCGGCGATTGACATCCTCAAATCGGGCACCCGGAAAGAGGATCTGCTGGTCGACAAGGGTGATCTGGCCAAAACATTTGTTCTGCGCCGCATCCTCAACCCGATGGGGACGACCGACGCGATCGAGTTCCTGCTGTCCAAGTTGAAACAGACGAAGACGAATGGCGAGTTCTTCGATTCAATGAATACCTGACACAGGTCTTAACGGACGCGAGGCCTTCGAATGGATACGATATTCGCCTTGGCCAGCGCGCAAGGCAAAGCAGGGGTGGCGGTTATACGCCTCTCTGGTCCTTTAGCGCACTCGGCGGTCAGGGATCTGACGGGCGGGGAACTTCCCGCGCGCGGTATGAATTTACGCACGCTACGCGGGCCGGATGGATCTCGTCTGGATAACGGGTTGGTGCTGACGTTCCAGGCTCCGGCCAGTTTCACCGGTGAGGACGTCGCAGAGCTGCAAATTCATGGTAGCACTGCGTCGGTGAATGCTGTGATGCGGTGTTTGTCCGATACCGATGGTTTGCGCCTGGCTGAACCCGGAGAATTCACCCGTCGCGCGTTGGAAAACGGCAAGATGGATCTGACTCAGGTCGAAGGTCTTGCCGATTTGATCGACGCGGAAACTGAAGCGCAACGCAAGCAGGCGCAGACTATTCTAGCTGGGGGTCTGGGGCAGCTTGCCGAGCGTTGGCGTCGCGACCTGATCCGTGCTGCGTCCCTGCTTGAGGCCGTGATCGATTTTGCGGATGAAGAGGTGCCAACCGATGTCACGCCTGAAGTTCGGGCCTTAGTTGAAGGTGTCATGTCCGACCTGATGCGTGAAGCCGAAGGCGTCAAGATTGCTGAACGTATTCGCACAGGATTTGAAGTTGCTATTGTCGGCTTGCCCAATGCTGGAAAGTCTACTTTGCTGAATGCGCTGGCCGGGCGAGAAGCCGCGATAACATCGGAATATGCCGGAACTACACGCGATGTGATCGAAGTGCGGATGGACTTGGACGGTCTGCCGGTAACACTGTTGGACACGGCCGGATTGCGCGAAACCGAAGATCATGTGGAATCATTGGGGATTGCGTTGGCAAAGAAACGAGCGGAAGCTGCGGATATGCGAGTGTTTCTGACAGCTGACCCGTCCGAATTGGATGTGCAGTTTCAGTCCGAAGATATCCAAGTTTTCCCTAAATCCGACCTTCGAGATGAGGGTGAAAATGGCATTTCTGGGAAAACAGGCCACGGAGTGGATGCACTTGTTGCCCGTATATCGCGTATTTTGTCATCGCGAACCACGACATCTGGTATTGCGACACGAGAAAGGCACCGTGTTGCGCTGATCAATGCGCAACAGGCCTTGAACGCGGCAATCTCGGTTCTGGAATCAGGCCCAGACCTGTATGATATCGCTGCCGAAGAAATGCGCACAGCTATCAGAACGTTGGAATCTCTGGTTGGGAGGATCGGGGTTGAAGACTTGTTGGACGAAATATTCTCGAGTTTCTGCTTGGGCAAGTAAGGAGTGTTTCACGTGAAACATTCGGATTTTGATGTCATCGTCATCGGCGCGGGCCACGCAGGAACCGAGGCAGCCCACGCCGCCGCACGGATGGGTGTGAATACCGCGTTGGTGACTTTGTCAGCCGCCGACATTGGTGTCATGTCATGCAACCCAGCAATCGGAGGGCTGGGCAAAGGCCACTTAGTACGTGAAATCGATGCCATGGACGGCGTTATGGGGCGCGTCGCAGATCGGGCCGGAATTCAGTTTCGGTTGCTAAATCGTCGCAAGGGGCCCGCGGTGCAAGGTCCCCGAACGCAGGCAGACCGGACTTTGTACCGGGCGGCAATGCAAAAAGAAACTCAAGCTCAACAAGGGTTGAGCGTTATTGTCGGTGAAGTGACTGATTTCCTGATCGTCGCCGATCGTGTTGCCGGTATCCGATTGGCGGACGACTCAGAAATCCGAGCAAAAGCAGTGATCTTAACATCCGGGACATTTCTGCGTGGTGTGATCCATATTGGGGATGAGGCCAAACCGGGCGGACGAATGGGCGACAGACCGTCGGTTCGATTGGCAGAAAGATTAGATAGCTTTGAGTTACCACTTGGTCGTTTGAAAACGGGCACTCCGCCAAGATTGGACGGACGAACGATTGATTGGTCAGATCTAGAGCGTCAAGACGGAGACGATGAACCAAGCCTGTTCTCTTTTTTGTCCAGTTCGGTTGTAGCTCCCCAAGTCTCATGTGGTATTACACATACGAATGCCCAAACACACGAGATAATCGAAAAGAACTTGGCGCGTTCAGCAATGTATGGCGGTCACATTGATGGCGTTGGCCCGCGGTACTGTCCTTCAATTGAAGATAAGATTGTTCGATTTGCCGAAAAGGACTCCCACCAGATATTTCTGGAGCCGGAAGGGGTCAATGATCACACAATATATCCAAATGGAATCTCAACTTCGTTGCCGCAGGGCGTTCAGCGCGAATATGTCCAGTCTATTAAGGGCTTGGAAAAAGCCAAGATTCTGCAACCAGGATACGCGATCGAATATGATTACGTGGATCCCCGTGTGTTAACTTCCTCGCTGTCTCTGCCATCTGTGCCAGGTTTATATTTGGCAGGTCAAATTAATGGAACCACTGGGTATGAGGAGGCGGCTGCTCAGGGCTTGGTAGCGGGATTAAATGCCGCCCTGGCCACCTTGGATAGAGAACCTGTTCATTTTACACGTGCAGACAGTTACATAGGGGTAATGATTGACGACCTTACCACCAAGGGAGTCGCGGAGCCTTACCGGATGTTCACGTCTCGTGCTGAGTTTCGCCTGTCATTGCGAGCAGACAATGCAGACCAGAGGTTAACGCCGGTCGGAATTAAGCTGGGGTGCGTAACACCTAAACGGGAAGAAGTGTTTTCCGAGAAGTTGAAGAAGTTAACGGCGGCAAAGTCGTTGCTAAATAAGCGGAAATATACGCCGAAAGAGATAAACGCGGCAGGAATTTCGGTTAATAACGACGGCAATCGTCGAGATGGCATGGCGATTCTGGCGTTTCCCAAAGTCAATTACTCGGATTTGATCCCACTAATTTCGGGCTCGGAAGCCGTTGACCCTGATATCCGCCAACAAGTGGAGCGTGACGCGCTGTACGCGAACTATATTGAGCGGCAGAAAAGAGACGTCGAAGCAATGCGCCGGGATGAAGCTTATGAAATTCCAAGGGGTTTCGATTTTTTTGCCCTGGAAGGCCTGTCGTCAGAGATGAAACAAAAGCTGTCCCGAGCAAAGCCGGAGAATATCGGTCAGGCTAGTCGCGTCGAAGGCGTTACGCCTGCAGCTCTGACATTGGTTTTGGCCAGACTTCGCCGCGACCAGAAAGTGCGAAAGATATGAGGGACGACTTGAATGTTTCACGTGAAACATTTTCCCGGCTGACCACTTATGTGGATTTGGTCAAAAAGTGGAATCAAAGCATAAATCTTGTCTCGAGGAACAGCCTGGAGGACATATGGGAGCGGCACATCAAAGATTCTGTGCAAGTTTATCGCTGCGCCGACAGCTTCAATTCTTGGGTTGATCTGGGTAGTGGGGGCGGATTTCCAGGTATGGTCTGTGCGATTCTGGCTATGGAAGAATATCCGGACGCCTTGTTCACACTGGTGGAGAGTGATCAAAGAAAATCAGCATTTCTGCGAAATGTGGCGCGTGAATGCAGCACGAATTGCCGGGTAATTTCCAAACGAATTGAATCCGTTGACCCCTTGAATGCCGATGTTTTGTCAGCCCGCGCGCTTGCAGAATTAAAGGTCTTATTATCGTTTTGCGACAGGCATTTAGGCGAATCTGGGACAGCCCTGTTGCCGAAAGGCGCGAAGTGGAAAAAAGAACTGTCGGACGCGCAGGAGGAATGGAATTTCGATGCCGAGCCGATTAAAAGTTTAACCGAGCCCCAAGCCGTTATCCTTAAGATAAAAGGAGTTTCTCGTGGTTGATTTGTCTCGTCCTTCTGGCCCTCGGATAATTGCGGTAGCTAATCAGAAGGGCGGTGTTGGAAAGACAACAACTGCGATCAACCTCGCTGCGGGCCTGGCAGAAGCTGGATGCAAAGTTCTCGTGGTCGATTTGGACCCGCAGGGCAACGCGTCCACCGGTTTAGGTGTCGAAGACCGGGATTGGACGACATATGATCTGATCCTGGATGATGCACCGCTGGAGGCGGTCGTTCAGGAAACAGAAATTGGTGGGCTTTTTGTTATCCCGGCGACTGTGGATCTAAGTTCGGCTGATATCGAACTTATTTCCAACGAAAAACGCAGCTATCTGCTTCATGACGCATTGCGTCAAACCGCTATCGACAAGTTTGGGTTTGACTTTGTTCTGATCGATTGCCCGCCTTCGCTGAACCTTTTAACCGTCAACGCAATGGTTGCAGCGCATTCTGTGCTGGTTCCGCTGCAAAGTGAGTTCTTTGCGCTTGAGGGCCTATCGCAGCTTATGCTGACCATTCGAGAGGTTCGGCAAACCGCAAACCCCGACCTCAGAATCGAAGGTGTTGTGCTTACTATGTATGACAACCGCAACAACTTGTCCCGTCAGGTGGAAAAAGACGCGCGTGACAATCTGGGTGAGATGGTATTTAAAACCAAGATACCCAGAAATGTTCGGGTCAGCGAGGCTCCGTCTTACGCTTTGCCAGTTCTGCAATATGATTCTGGGTCCTTAGGGGCGATGGCGTACCGACACTTGGCGCGCGAGGTCATGCATAAGAATAAAAAAGCCGCCTGAATGGCGGTAGGAGGTCACAGTGGCAGCAAAGAAATCGAAACCTCGGGGGTTGGGGCGCGGATTGTCTGCATTGATGGCGGATGTAACGCAGGAAACCGAAGGCCGCGTCATGTCCGAACCACGCCGCCCGGACATGAAAGTCCCGATTGAAAAACTGCACGCCAATCCGAACCAGCCGCGCCGTACTTTTTCACGAGAGCAACTGGATGAACTGGCGGCTTCGGTCAAGGAAAAGGGCATTATCCAACCTTTGATCGTGCGTGAAATCTCGGAAGGTGATTATGAGATTGTCGCTGGTGAGCGGCGCTGGCGCGCTGCGCAGATGGCGCAACTGCATGATATTCCAGTTATTGTGCGGGATTTCGATGACACCGAGGTGCTGGAAGTCGCGATTATTGAGAATATCCAGCGTGCTGATTTGAACGCAGTAGAAGAGGCCGCGGGTTACAAACAGCTTATGGACCGCTTTGGCCATACGCAGGAAAAAATGGCCGAGGCTCTGGGTAAAAGCCGGAGCCATATCGCAAACCTGCTGCGATTGCTGTCATTGCCAATGGATGTGCAGCATTTCGTGGTCGAGGGAAAGCTGTCCGGCGGCCATGC
Organism: Ruegeria sp. N8; assembly: GCF_056531325.1. Classification (NCBI taxonomy): domain Bacteria; kingdom Pseudomonadati; phylum Pseudomonadota; class Alphaproteobacteria; order Rhodobacterales; family Roseobacteraceae; genus Ruegeria; species Ruegeria sp. N8. Next base: position 223,080 of record NZ_JBQFLQ010000004.1, read on the forward strand.
GCGGGCGTTGATTACTGCCGAAAACCCGACAGAGCTGGCGAAAATTGTGATCCGCGATGGCCTTTCGGTCCGCGCGACCGAGGCGTTGGTCAAGAAACAACAGCAGCCGAATGAAGCAAAACCGGTTCCTCGGGCGCGTAATCTGGATGCCGGGAAGGATGCGGATACGCGGGCGTTGGAAAAAGATCTGTCGGCCATTCTGGCGATGAAGGTTGTCATCAACCACAAAGCGGGGACCGAGACGGGGCAGGTTGTGTTGACCTATGAAAACCTGGATCAACTTGACGATCTTTGCGCCAAGCTCAGCCGTTAGGGCGGGTCCAGATAAAGGTTAGCACAGCGCCCAAAACGACCGCCTGGATTGCAAGAACGTACCCCGGTACAGAAATCAGGACTGAAATTCCAAAAACGGCGGCAATCGACACGGTTGCCGCTTTTTTTGCACTTGCACGAATGGCGCCGGAGCTTTGCCAATCAATAATCATTGGGCCGAACGTGCGATGTGTGATCAGCCAATTATGCAAACGGGACGATGAGCGCGCGAAGAAGAAGGCGGCCAACAGCAGGAACGGGACGGTCGGTAGCAGTGGCAGCACGACACCGATGACTGCAAGCGCCACGCAAATCAATCCCAGAGTAGCCCAAAGATACTGCATGCTACCCCAGCAATTCCCGGATAACGGCATTCAATACTGCGCGTCCGTTTTTGGTGGCCCTAAGCTGACGGCCTTGCACCTCGACCATACCGATTTCACTCAGATCGTTGAGTTTGCCATGTGGCAGCTCATACGATGATAATGCACTGTAGCGATCTATATCTAGACCATCAGAAATACGTAGACCCATTATAAGGTATTCATTTGCCTGCTCTTGCGGGCTGAGCGCGGTGCGTTCCTTTTCACCCGAACCCTTGAGGGCAGCGGTCAACCACGCGGTGGGCGACAAGTAGGTTTCAGTGGCGTATTTGGTGTTATGAACCGTGATGCGCCCATGAGCGCCGGGTCCGATGCCCACATAATCCCCGTAGTTCCAATAGATCAGATTGTGCCGCGACTCCGCGCCTGGTCGGGCGTGGTTTGACACTTCATAGGCGGGCAGGCCGTGGGCCTCACAAATCTCCTGCGTGGCGAGGTACATGTCAGCGGCGTGGTCATCCTCGGGCAGGCCGCGCAGTTTGCCCACCGCGTAACGGTCGCCAAAGGCGGTGCCTTCCTCGATCGTCAGTTGGTACAGTGACAGATGATCAACGGCCATCGACAGGGCTTCGGTTAGTTCCGCGCGCCAATCGTCCAACGTTTGATGCTGGCGGGCATAGATCAGGTCGAAACTGACGCGGTCAAAGCAATTACGGGCGATATCAAAGGCGGCGCGGGCCTCGGCCACCGTGTGGATACGGCCCAGACGACGCAGATCTTCATCGTTCAGCGCTTGTACCCCCATCGAGATCCGGTTCACGCCGGCATCACGATAGGCAGCGAAGCGCCCAGCCTCGACCGAGCCGGGATTGGCCTCAAGCGTGATTTCCATGTCATTGGCGGGCCGCCACAGGGCGCGGGCCTCATCAATCACAGCGGCGACGGTGTCGGGGTCCATCAGGGATGGGGTGCCGCCACCGAAGAAGATCGTGTTCAGGACGCGATTGGGCGTTTCTGTGGTCGAGCGACGCAACTCGGTCAGATATGCCTCAAGCCATTGTTTTTGATCGATATTACGCGATACATGGCTGTTGAAATCACAATAGGGGCATTTGGCCTCGCAAAAGGGCCAATGCACGTACAGGCCAAAGCCCCCGTTGCGCCAATCATCCGCCAAAGCAGCCCTTCACGAACATCTCCACCGCGCGGCCGCGATGGCTGATCTTGTTCTTTTCCCAGCGATCCATCTCGGCAAAGGTAATGTCATAGCCGTCGGGAACAAACATCGGGTCATATCCAAACCCGCCTTCGCCGCGAATGGGCCAGACCAGATGGCCGGGGGCGATGCCCTCGAACACTTCGTCATGACCGTCGGGCCAGGCCAGCACCAGCGTGCTGCGGAACTGCGCAGTACGCGGGTGGGGGGCGTTTTTGGCTTCCAACTCATTATGAGCGCGGGTCATCGCCATCAGGAAATCGCGGCCATTCCCGGTTTCCGCCCAATCGGCGGTGTAGACGCCCGGTGCGCCATCCAGCGCGTCGATGGTGATCCCGGAATCGTCCGACAGGGCAGGCAGGTCGGTCGCTTTGGCCGCGGCATGCGCCTTGATCCGGGCATTGCCGACAAAGGTATCCTCTGTCTCTTCCGGTTCGGGCAGGTTCATCTCGCCCGCGCCGATCACGGTCACGCCAAAGGGCTCAAGAAGATGCGCCATCTCCTCAAGCTTGCCTCTGTTGTGCGTGGCGACCAGCAGCCTGTCGCTGTCGAACTTGCGGGTCATGCGGTGGCGGCTTTCTGTGCCGCTGCCAGTTCGCCGACGCCTTTCTCGGCCAGATCCATCAGCTGATCCATCTGCGGGCGGCTAAAGACCGAGCCTTCGGCGCTCATCTGTACTTCGATCAGCTTGCCCGAGCCGGTCATGATGAAGTTGCCATCCACACCGGCTTCGCTGTCTTCGGGGTAGTCCAGATCCAGCACCGGCTGACCGGCATAGATGCCACAAGACACGGCGGCGACAGGATCGACCAGAGGATCGGAAATCACATCGCCCGTTTTCATCAGCTTGTTCACCGCCAGACGCAGCGCGACCCAACCGCCGGTGATCGAGGCGCAGCGGGTGCCGCCATCGGCCTGAATGACATCGCAGTCGACAGTGATCTGTCGTTCACCCAGCGCCACCCGGTCGACACCGGCGCGCAGGGCGCGGCCAATCAGGCGCTGGATTTCCACGGTGCGACCGCCTTGCTTGCCTGAGGCCGCCTCACGCCGCATACGCGTGTTGGTCGCGCGGGGCAGCATACCGTATTCGGCAGTCACCCAGCCAAGGCCCGAGCCCTTGATAAAGGGCGGCACGCGGTCCTCGATCGTGGCGGTACACAGCACATGGGTGTCGCCCATTTTGATCAGGCAAGACCCTTCGGCATGTTTGGTGAAACCTGTCTCGATGGAAACAGCGCGCATTTCGTCTAGATTACGTCCTGAGGGTCGCATGAAAAATCCTTTGTTTGCTGGCTTTGGGATACCGCCCCGTGGCGTTACGATGCAACCCCGATTGACCTTTCAATTGCCTGCGATTTAATGACGACCCAGCAGGGGGCCGCCGATGAGCGAAGCAAGTAAAATTCTGAATGAGATGAACGACCGCTCGCGCGAAGTGTTCCGGTTGATCGTCGAAAGCTATTTGGAGAGCGGCGAGCCGGTGGGCAGCCGCACCCTGACCCGCACCTTGTCGGAGAAAGTCAGCGCCGCGACGGTGCGCAATGTGATGCAGGATCTGGAGTTTCTGGGCCTGCTGGACAGCCCTCATGTAAGCGCAGGGCGGATTCCGACGCAGCAGGGGCTGCGAATGTTTGTTGACGGGTTGCTTGAGGTTGGTGATCTGGGCGCCGACGATCGGCAGAAGCTGAATGAGACATTAGGCTCTAACACGGGTGATGTGGGCGGTATGCTGGACCGGGTGGGATCGGCTTTGTCACACGTGACACAAGGTGCGTCACTGGTGCTGACGCCCAAGCATGAGGCCGAGATCAAGCATATCGAGTTTGTCTCGCTGGGCCATGACCGCGCTTTGGTGGTGCTGGTGTTTTCGGACGGGCACGTGGAAAACCGCCTGTTCACTCCGCCGCCGGGGCAGACGCCGAGTTCCATGCGCGAGGCGGCGAATTTCCTGAACGCGCTGATTGAGGGCCGCACGATTAGCGAAGTGCGCAAGCAGATGCTGTCTCAGATCGACGCGCGTAAACAGGAAATTGATGTTCTGGCGCGTGACATGGTCGAAAGCGGAATCGCGGCCTGGGACGGGGACGGAGGCGACTCGGCCCGGTTGATCGTGCGGGGGCGGGCGAATCTGCTGGCGGATTCGGGCGAAGTTGAAGAGCTGGACCGCATTCGCACCCTGTTTGACGATCTGGAACGTAAGCGTGACATCGCCGAATTCCTTGAATTGACCGAAGATGGCGAGGGTGTGCGCATTTTTATCGGCTCTGAGAACAAACTTTTCTCACTTTCGGGTTCCTCTTTGGTGGTGTCTCCATATATGAACGCTGATCGTAAGATAATCGGTGCGGTCGGGGTTATTGGACCCACGCGACTGAACTATGGACGGATCGTGCCGATCGTGGATTATACGGCGCAACTGGTCGGCAAGCTGATTTCCGACCGGAGCTAGAGGGTAAGAGATGGCAGAGCCCAAAAACGAAGATTTTCTGGACGATATCGCAATGGCCGAAGCGGAAGAGCTGGCCGAGGACCTTGTTGAGATTAGCGAAGAAGAGCTTGAGATCGACGCGTTGCGCGCCGAGCGAGATGCGTTCAAGGACAAGTTCATGCGCGCCCTGGCGGATGCAGAGAACGCGCGGAAACGTGGCGATAAGGCCCGTCGCGATGCGGAACAGTATGGTGGGTCAAAGCTGGCCCGTGACATGCTGCCGGTTTACGATAACATGAAACGCGCGCTTGAGGCTGCGACCGATGAGCAGAAAGAAGTGGCTGCTGGTTTGATAGAAGGCGTGGAACTGACCATGCGCGCACTGAAGGACGTATTCCAAAAACATGGGATTGTGGTGATCACGCCGGAAGTTGGGGATCGGTTTGATCCAAACATGCATGAGGCGATGTTCGAAGCCCCGGTGCCTGGCACCAAGGCGGGCGACATCATTCAGGTCTCGGCTGAAGGATTCATGCTGCATGACCGTTTGCTGCGTCCGGCGCAGGTTGGAGTGTCGTCGACACCTGCGAGCTGATTGGCCTCTGCGAGGCCAAGCCTCCGGCGGAGGTATTTTTGAACAGAAGAAGGGGCGGTCAGTTTTTGGCCGCCTCTTTTAGTTTGTAGATCAGGTCGAGTGCTTCGCGTGGAGTGAGTTCGTCCGGCAGGATATCTTGCAGCATGTCTGAGACCGGCGAGGGTTTCGGCGTGTGTGGTGGAGGTGGTGGCGCAGCTGAGAAAAGTGGTAGGTCGTCAATCAGCGCTTTTTGCTTGCCGCCTTCGCGTTCGGTTTTTTCCAGTTGTTCAAGGACGGTTCGGGCGCGATCGACGACAGATGCTGGGAGGCCCGCCAGCTGTGCGACCTGCACGCCATAGGAGCGGTCGGCGGCGCCTTTGTGGACCTCATGCAGGAAGATCACCTCGCCCTCCCATTCCTTGACAGCGACGGTGGCGTTGTCGACGCCTTCGAGTTTTCCGGCCAGTGCTGTGAGTTCGTGGTAGTGGGTGGCAAACAGCGCGCGGCATTGGTTGGCGGCGTGCAAGTGCTCCAGCGTGGCCCAGGCGATCGAGAGGCCGTCATAAGTGGCGGTGCCGCGGCCAATTTCATCCAGAATGACCAGCGCGCGGTCGTCGGCTTGATTGAGGATGGCGGCGGTTTCGACCATTTCGACCATGAAGGTCGAGCGGCCGCGGGCCAGATCGTCGGAGGCTCCGACCCGGCTGAACAGTTGGCTGACCACGCCGAGATGGGTCTGTTCTGCTGGGACATAGCTGCCCATTTGGGCTAGCAGGGCGATCAGCGCGTTTTGGCGCAAGAAGGTTGACTTACCGGCCATGTTGGGACCGGTCAGCAGCCAGATCGCGGCCCCCTGATCGGCGCTCAGATCGCAGTCATTGGCGATGAAAGCATCACCCGATTGCTGGCGCAGCGCGTGTTCCACGACCGGATGGCGACCGCCTTGCACGTTGAACGCGCGCGAGCTGTCGACCTGTGGGCGGCACCAGTTTTCACCCCGCGCTAGATCGGCGAGCGCGGTGGTCAGGTCCAGTTCCGCCAGCCCTCGCGCAGCTTGGTTGAGACGGGCGGCGAGGGTCAGAATATCGCAAGAAAGCCTTTGATAGAGCCGTTTTTCAATCTCAAGCGCCATGTTTCCGGCGTTTAGGATGCGGGTTTCGATCTCGGACAGTTCGACCGTAGTGAACCGTACTTGGTTCGCGGTGGTCTGGCGGTGGATATAGGTCTCAGAGAACGGCGGGTTCAGCATTTTTTCGGCATGTGTGGCCGTTGTTTCGATAAAATAGCCCAGCACGTTGTTGTGCTTGATTTTCAGCGACGTGATGCCGGTATGTTCCGCGTATTTCTGCTGGAATCCAGCGATGACGGATCGACCTTCATCGCGCAGGGTGCGCGCTTCGTCCAGTTCTGCGTCGAAACCGGGGGCGATGAAGCCTCCGTCGCGGGCCAGAAGGGGTGGCTCGGCCACCAATGCTTCGTCCAGAAGGTTTAGTAGATCGTCGAACCCTACAAGGTTTTGCAATGCGGTCGAGAGCAGAACGGGCAGATCCTGCGCCTCACAGATTTCAGCAATCGCGGCCGCCTGCGTCAGGCCGTTGCGGATTGCGGCCAGATCGCGTGGCCCGCCGCGTTCAAGTGACAGGCGCGACAGGGCGCGGTCCAGATCGGGGGTTTTGCGCAGCGCCTCGCGCAGATCTGACGCGATCAGGCTGTCCTCGGTCGCGAAAGCCACCGCATCGAGTCGCGCATGGATCACGTCCAGATTGCGGGACGGGCTGGACAGGCGCTGCTCCAGCAGTCGCGCGCCGCCCGGCGTCACTGTGCGGTCAACCACAGAAAGCAGTGATCCGGCGCGCCCACCTGACAGGGATCGTGTGAGTTCCAGATTGCGGCGCGTGGCGGCGTCGATCTGCACCACGCGGTCCTCGGATTCCTTGAGCGGTGTTTGCAGCAAGGGCAATTTGCCCTTTTGGGTGATCTCAAGATAATCGATCAGCGCACCCATGGCGGACACTTCGGCCCGGCCAAAACTACCGAATGCATCCAAGGCACCTACGTGAAACAGCCCACATATGCGTTTTTCCGCAGCTGTACTGTCGAAACTGGCGCGCCCGATGGGGGTAAGCGAAATGCCCAGATCACGGACCGTCTCGTTCAACGCCTGTTCCATCCCGTCGCCCACGATCAACTCGGACGGGGCCAACCGCGCCAGCTCAGGGCTGAGCCGAACGGATGTCAAAGGCATTACGTGAAACGCCCCGGTGGAAATGTCGGCCCAGGCTAAAGCGGCCTCATCCCGGACCTCGGCGTAAGCGGCCAGAAAGTTGTGGCGGCGGGCCTCAAGCAGGGCGTCCTCGGTCAGTGTGCCGGGCGTCACGAGACGCACAACATCGCGCCGAACGACCGATTTAGAGCCTCTTTTCTTTGCCTCAGCCGGGCTTTCCATCTGTTCGCATACGGCCACGCGAAAGCCTTTGCGGATCAGCGTCAGCAGATAGCCCTCGGCGGCATGAACCGGCACGCCGCACATCGGGATGTCTGCCCCGTGGTGCTTGCCGCGTTTGGTCAGGGCAATGTCCAGCGCCTCGGCGGCGTTCACCGCATCCTCGAAAAACATCTCATAGAAATCGCCCATGCGGTAGAACAGCAGGGCGTCTGAATGGGCCTCTTTGATCTCAAGATATTGCGCCATCATCGGCGTGACTGTGGACAAAAGCGGCCCCCTCTTGGCGTCTTCCGGTCGCGACCTTACAAATCCCCCAACCGTGACGAAAGGTGAAAACGTATTGTCGTTGAGGCGCAGCCCTGCCTGCGCTATGACGCATAAGCCCCGAAGTCATGGAAACGACCTAAAAGATGCCCAAAACGAAGATCACCGAAGCAGAGGCACTGGCCTTTCACCTGGACCCCACCCCCGGCAAGTGGGAGGTGCAGGCCACCGTTCCCATGACCACGCAGCGCGACCTGTCGCTGGCCTACAGTCCCGGTGTCGCGGTGCCTTGTGAGGCCATCGCTGCCGCGCCCGAGACGGCGTATGACTATACCAACAAGGGCAATCTGGTGGCTGTGATCTCGAACGGGACGGCAGTTCTGGGCCTTGGGAACCTTGGTGCACTGGGCGGTAAGCCGGTGATGGAAGGCAAGGCCGTTCTGTTCAAACGCTTCGCCGATGTGAACTCGATCGATATCGAGCTGGATACCGAGGACCCGGATGAATTCTGCCGTGCGGTGAAACTCATGGGGCCGACCTTCGGCGGCGTCAACCTTGAAGACATCAAGGCGCCCGAGTGTTTCATCATCGAACAGCGCCTGAAGGAAGAGATGGATATTCCAGTCTTCCACGATGACCAGCACGGGACCGCGGTGATCTGTGCAGCGGGTCTGCTGAATGCGCTGCATATCTCGGGCAAGAAGATTGAGGACGTGCAGATCGTTCTGAACGGGGCAGGTGCGGCGGGGATCGCCTGTATTGAGCTGCTCAAATCCATGGGCGCTCGGCATGAGAACTGCATCGTTTGCGACACCAAGGGCGTGATCTATCAAGGCCGGACCGAGGGGATGAACCAGTGGAAATCGGCCCATGCGATCACCACGGACCTGCGCACGCTGGAAGAGGCGATGAAAGGCGCAGATGTCTTCTTGGGCGTTTCGGTCAAAGGCGCGGTGACGCAGGATATGGTTGCCTCGATGGCCGACAACCCTGTCATCTTCGCTATGGCAAACCCCGACCCCGAGATCACCCCGGAAGAAGCGCATGAGGTCCGCGTCGATGCCATCGTCGCCACAGGACGCAGCGATTACCCCAATCAGGTGAACAACGTGTTGGGCTTTCCCTACCTGTTCCGCGGTGCGCTGGATATCCACGCCCGTGCTATCAATGACGAGATGAAGATTGCCTGTGCCCACGCGCTGGCCAATCTGGCGCGCGAAGATGTACCGGATGAGGTGGCAATGGCCTATGGTAAGTCGCTGACATTCGGGCGCGATTACATCATACCGACGCCGTTCGACCCGCGTCTGATCCACCGCATTCCGCCTGCCGTTGCCAAGGCCGGGATGGATACCGGCGCAGCGCGGCGTCCGATCATCGACATGGACGCCTATGAGCTGAGCCTAAAATCCCGCATGGACCCGACCGCCAGTATCCTACGTGGTCTGAACGCCCGTGCCCGCGCCGCGCAAAGCCGGATGATCTTTGCCGAGGGCGACGACCCTCGCGTGCTGCGCGCCGCAGTGACATATCAGCGGTCGGGCTTTGGCAAGGCACTGGTTGTGGGGCGCCCCGATGACGTGAAGCAAAAGCTGGAAGAGGCCGGTCTGGGCGATGCCGTGCGCGAGTTGGAGGTGGTGAATGCTGCCAATACCAACCATCTCGAGACCTACTCGAATTTTCTTTATCAGCGTCTGCAACGCAAAGGGTTCGACCGCAAGGATATTCACCGTTTGGCCGCGCGCGACCGGCATGTGTTTTCTTCGCTGATGCTGGCCCATGGCCATGGCGATGGTCTGGTCACGGGGGCGACGCGCAAGTCGGCGCATGTGCTGGACCGGATCAACCATGTGTTTGACGCCGACGCCGCGCACGGAGCAGCGGGTGTGACGGCGCTTTTGCACAAGGGGCGGATTGTTCTGATCGGCGATACGCTGGTCCATGAATGGCCGGATGAGAATGATCTGGCCAATATTGCCGAACGCTCTGCCGCCGTTGCGCGCCATATGGGGCTTGAACCACGCGTGGCGTTCGTCAGTTTCTCGACCTTTGGCTATCCGGTTTCGGAACGCGCTGAAAAGATGCACCGTGCGCCCGCTGTTCTGGATCAGCGCGGTGTTGATTTCGAATACGAAGGCGAGATGACCGTGGATGTGGCCCTGAATGTGGATCAACAGGCGGGCTATCCGTTCCAGCGTTTGACCGGCCCGGCCAATATCCTGATCGTGCCCGCGCGGCACTCGGCTTCGATCTCGACCAAGCTGATGCAGGAGATGGGCGGCGCGACCGTGATTGGCCCGATCCTGTCTGGGATCGACAAGCCGATTCAGATCTGTTCAACCGTCTCGACGGCGAATGATATCCTGAACATGGCCATTCTGGCCTCGTGTGATATTTCGGGCAAACCATGACGGTCTGGAACCTGGGCTCGATCAATGCGGACATGATCTATAATGTGCCGCACCTTCCCGGACCGGGGGAAACGCTGTCGGCCAATCGGCTGGACCGGTTTCTGGGCGGCAAGGGCGCAAACATGTCCGTGGCTTCGGCCCGAGCAGGGGCGCGGATTGCGCATATAGGTGCCATCGGTTTCGACGGGCGCTGGGCACGGGATCGGCTGACGGAATATGGGGTTGATACCCGTCATATCGCGCAGGTCGATGCGCCAACGGGCCATGCGATCATCGCTGTGGATGCCGAGGGTGAGAACAATATCATCCTGTTCCAGGGCTCAAACCACGCGATCTCTCAGGATCAGCTGGGGCAGGCGCTGTCATCGGCGTCACAGGGCGACTTGCTGGTGATGCAGAACGAAACCAACATGCAGGTTGAGGCTGCAAAGATGGGCCGCGAGATGGGGCTGACGGTCTGTTACGCCGCTGCCCCCTTTCAGGCCAAAGCTGTTCAGGCCGTGCTACCCTATCTGGATTTCCTGATCCTAAACGCGGTTGAGGCTGATCAACTGCGTGCGGCGACCGGGCAGTCGGTCACGGATCTGAATATCGAGCATGTGATTGTCACGCTGGGGGCCGACGGCGCGCGATATTATCATCGCGGCGTGGTCTCGGATTTCGCAGCCCACAAGGTGCAGGCGGTGGATACGACTGGCGCCGGGGATACGTTTACCGGCTATGTTCTGGCTGGGATGGATCGCGGAATGCCGATGGCGCAGGCGATCACCCAAGCAAATCGTGCCGCGGCCCTGATGGTCACGCGGCACGGTACGGCGGATGTAATACCGGACCTCAAAGAGGTCCGGGAGGCGCGGTTCGATTAAGACCCGGCAAAGGGTGCGTCGCCGCCCCAAAGCTGTTTGACGCGGGCATCGCGGCCGCAGGCTTTGCGGTAAGCTTTATAGGCGTTCTTCTGACGCTTTGGGCCGAACCGGGTAAAAACCAGCTTGTCGCCCTTGTAGTAGTCCTGATGGTATTCTTCTGCCGGATAAAACGCGCCTTCTTGCAAGATCGGCGTCACGACTGTCTGGCCCAAGGCGCGTTGGGCGTCGGCTTTGGCAGCTTCAGCCTTGGCTTTTTCGCCTGCGTTAGAGACGAAAATCGCGGTGCGATAGCTGTCACCACGGTCACAAAACTGACCGCCGGCATCCGTGGGGTCAACCGAGCGGAAGAACATGTTCAGAAGGGTTTCTCGGGAAACGCGAGCCGGATCGAACGTGATCTGCACGGCCTCGTAATGTCCCGAGCCACCTTTGGATACCTGATCATAAGTGGGGTTGGCCACCTGACCGCCAGTGAAACCCGAAACCGCTCCGATCACGCCGGGGACGGATTCGAAATCGGATTCGACGCACCAGAAACACCCTCCGGCAACGGTTAGGGTTTCGGTCCCGGCGGCGGGCGCTGGGGCTGCACGCAGCAAAGCTGCGATCGTAATCAAAGCAAAAAGAAGCGTCGGTTTGACGTAGTCGAGATAAGCGATGCGGGTCATGGCAGGTCTCCTTCTGAGATCAAGGCTGCCCTCTCTTTTCGTCTCATGCAATCCGCTGACATGGTTTGTAACGCGGTGGTGAGACGAGTTTATCCCAGCAACTGCCCCAGTTTCATCGCCACGCCCATATTTCCCGAAATCTTGAGCTTGCCCAACGCGACGCCTGTCATCGGGTTCAGCTTGCCAGTCAGCAGCTTGGTCAGATTGCCCCTGGAAATGCGGATCGTACAGTCGGTATCCTGATCCTGCGTCGTGGCTTGATTATCGGCCAGAACGATGACACCGTCCTCTCCGCAATCGAACTTCAGCGAGCCGTCAAAATTCTTGCCGGTCAGACCTTTTTGAATGCCGTCCGCGATCTCTTGCAACATGGTGTTCCTCCTCGGTTGACCTTTGCGTAAAGGTAAAGCGCGACGTCAGGCAAGGGTGACCCAACGGGAACTGACGTGGCAGTGATGGCACAAGAAAACCCGGCGCCGTTTCGGGCGCCGGGTTCCATCAAAGATCGGTTTTGATTACTTCGACAGACGCTTTTCACGCGCGGCCAGCAGCTTCAGGCGCAGCGCGTTCAACTGGATGAAGCCCGCCGCGTCGGTTTGGTCATAGGCACCGGCATCTTCCTCAAAGGTCACATGCGCTTCGGAATACAGCGAGTGATCCGACCAGCGGCCTACGGTCGAGGCCAGACCTTTGTACAGTTTCACGCGGACGGTGCCGGTGACATGTTCCTGGCTCTTGTCGATGGCGGCCTGCAGCATCTCACGCTCGGGTGAGTACCAGAAGCCGTTATAGATCAGCTCGGCATATTGCGGCATCAGCTGGTCTTTCAGGTGCATCGCGCCGCGGTCCATGGTGATGGATTCGATACCACGGTGCGCTTCCAGCAGGATTGTGCCGCCTGGCGTTTCGTAGATGCCGCGCGATTTCATACCAACGAACCGGCCTTCGACCAGATCCAGACGGCCAATGCCGTGCTTGCCTCCATATTCGTTCAGCTTGGTCAGGATGGTAGCCGGGCTCATCGCCTCGCCATTGATGCTGACCGCGTCGCCTTTTTCAAAGCCGATTTCGATGAACTCGGGCTCGTTCGGGGCGTCTTCGGGATGGACTGTGCGCTGATAGACATAGTCGGGTGCCATATCGGCGGGGTCTTCCAGAACCTTGCCCTCGGACGAGGTGTGCAGCAGGTTCGCATCGACCGAGAACGGGGCCTCGCCGCGTTTGTCCTTGGCGATCGGAATTTGATGCGCTTCGGCCCATTCGATCAGACGGGTCCGGCTGGTCAGATCCCATTCACGCCAAGGTGCGATCACCTTGATTTCTGGGTTCAGAGCGTAAGCAGCCAATTCGAACCGCACCTGATCGTTGCCCTTGCCGGTCGCGCCATGCGCCACGGCGTCGGCCCCGGTTTCGGCAGCGATCTCAACCAGACGCTTCGAGATCAGAGGCCGCGCGATCGACGTGCCCAGCAGGTACAGACCCTCATACTGGGCATTGGCGCGGAACATGGGGAAGACGAAATCACGGACGAACTCTTCGCGAATATCCTCAATAAAGATGTTCTCGGGGCTGATCCCCAGCATCTCGGCCTTTTGGCGAGCTGGTTCCAACTCTTCACCCTGACCCAGATCGGCGGTGAAGGTGACAACCTCACAACCATATTCGGTCTGCAACCATTTCAGAATGATCGAGGTATCAAGGCCACCGGAATAGGCCAGAACAACTTTCTTGGGCGCGGACATCTGACTTCCCTTTATGCGTAGAACGACTGGCCCCTAACGGGTTTTGCCGCGCGGGGCAAGTTATCTGCGTTGACGGGCTGCCTGATTTCGGGTGAAACATTCGCACATAAAACACGAATTGGTTGAAGGGACAGATTTTACGATGTTGGGTTGGCAGATTTTTATGCACTCGGTGCGAATGGTTTTTGGAAATCTCAAACAGGTTTTGCAGATCACACTTGGTCCGGCCATCGTGGCGACAGCGCTTTTGATCGGCTTGTTTTTTGTGCTGGATGTCCCATTGGATCAATTGGATGCCGACTCGACTGAACCTTCTGGCTCGGTTGTTCTGTTTTTCCTTTGCTTGGCGGTTATTTTCATCGTGACGATGTTCTGGATCGCTGTGTCGTGGCACCGGTTCATACTGCTTGAGGAATACCCTCGGGGTCTTTTCCCGACCTTCCGGTTCGACAGAATCCTTGCCTATCTGGGACGGTTGATTTTGATTGGCCTGCTTGTTGCGCTCGTTGCGGTTTCCTTTGTGCCCCTTAGTTTTCTTGCAACGGCTACCGGAGGGCGCGTGTTGGCCCTGATCGTTATGGTGGGCTTTTCAATCTTCGTGTTCATCGCATTTTATCGCTTGTCGATCATTCTTCCTGCGGCGGCCATTGGGCGGCCTTTGACGCTTGGCCAAGCGTGGGCTGGCACTGTTGGGTCCAGTGGGGCGATCATTGTGTTGGTGATCGTGGGAGCAATTTTTCATATGCTTATTCAGTTTGTAATATCGGCACTGGCTTTCGTTCCGATTTTGGGTGCCTTGCTGGCGCTGTTTTTCGGAACACTGGTGTTGCCGATGGTTAATGTCAGCATCCTGACCACAATGTTCGGCGTGTTTGTGGAGAAACGCGAGCTGCGGTGAAGCTGCGTACACATATGTATTCCTTGCTCTTTTAGTCAGGATCGGCCACTGAACGGGTCATGAGTGATTTCATGACCCGCGCCCGCGCTGCCGAACAGGCGATGCGCTCAGTCTTTCCGGCGACGCCGTTGCAGCGGAATGCCCATCTGTCTGACCGTTACGGTGCAGATATCTGGCTGAAGCGTGAAGACCTCAGCCCGGTGCGGTCGTACAAAATCCGGGGCGCGTTCAATGCGATGCGCAAGCAGCAAGGACAGGACCTGTTCGTCTGTGCCAGCGCGGGCAATCACGCGCAGGGCGTGGCCTTCATGTGCAAACATCTGAACGTGCGCGGTGTGATCTTCATGCCAGTGACGACTCCGCAGCAGAAAATCCAGAAAACCCGAATCTTTGGTGGCGACAATATCGAGATCCACCTGACCGGCGACTATTTCGACGATACTCTGTCCTCGGCACAAGCGTGGTGTGCGCAGGAGGGTGGACATTTCCTGTCGCCCTTCGACGATGAGGACGTGATCGAAGGGCAGGCCTCTCTGGCGGTTGAGATCGAAGAACAGCTGGGCCAAATACCAGATCACGTGATCCTGCCGGTGGGCGGGGGCGGGATGTCCTCGGGCGTGGCAACGTGGTTCGGGGACCGCACCCATTGCCTGTTTGTCGAACCCAAGGGTGGGGCTTGCCTGCACGCAGCTATGGCGGCCGGGCATCCGGTTGCATTGGATCACGTAGACAATTTTGTTGATGGAGCGGCCGTCGGAAAAATCGGCGCGAAACCGTTCGAGCTGTTGAAATCGCGCCACTTGTCTGACGTGCATGTCTTGTCCGAGGACCGTATCTGTACCACCATGATCGAAATGCTGAATGTCGAAGGCATCGTGCTGGAACCCGCAGGTGCATTGGCGATCGAGGCGCTGGGCGACATTCAAAGCTTTATCCGAGACAAAACCGTCGTATGCGTGACCTCGGGTGGCAACTTCGATTTCGAGCGATTGCCGGAAGTGAAAGAGAGAGCGCAGCGTTATTCGGGGGTCAAGAAATACTTCATCCTGCGCCTGCCGCAACGTCCGGGTGCGCTGAAAGAGTTTCTCAATATCCTCGGCCCTGAGGATGACATCGCCCGGTTCGAATATATGAAGAAATCGGCCCGCAATTTCGGCTCGGTCCTGATAGGGATTGAAACGCGCAAACCCGAGAATTTCGCCCGCTTGTTTGCGCATCTGGACGAGGCTGGGTTCACCTATACCGATATTACCGAAGACGAAACGCTGGCGCAGTTCGTGATCTGATTGCAAGCGCGCCGACCGCCTTGTTTGCCTTCTGGTTTTCGCCTAGGCACGTTCAGGTGAACAGGACCGGAAAGTGCACAGATGAAGCCGCTTGCAGCAGTGACCATGGTATGGCGCGACTATTGGTACCTTGAGAAATGGGTCGCCTACTACACAACTCAGCTTGGCCCCGAAAACGTGTATATCCTGTCGCACGGCGCTGATCCCGAGATTGACCGGATCGGGCAGCGCTGCAACGTCATCGCCATTTTGCGCGATGGGCTGCATCAAAGCTTTGACTACGCCCGCTGGCGCATGTTGTCGGATTTTTCGGCCATGCTGACGCAGTTCTATCATCGGGTGATCGTGTCGGATTGTGACGAATTGCTGGTAACGGCGGATGGGTCTGCACTGTTGGACTACAAATTCGACTTCCAGGAAAACGCGGCCGGAGCGGTTGGATTCAATCTGGTGGCTACGCAGGGTAGTGATCAGGAAACGCTTTTTTCGAGCGACAAGTTTTGTCTATTGGAGGTTCCACATTCCAAACCGTCTGTCGTCCAACGGCGGGTTTCTTTTGGGACTGGCGGGCATGGTGTGATGAATGACAGCTTCGACCTGCTGCCCGGTTTGTTCAATTTGCATTTTCACTATGGAAACTTGCAGGAAGTACAGCGCCGCGAAGATGAGCGAGTGCCGTTGGTCGACGACGCGACAGCAGACGGCGTCTCAATTCCAGTGACGCCCGGTCAATCTGTTGGTATTGTCGGTTGGCGGCGGCGAATGTACCGGCACACACGTCTGGCCCGCGATGTGAAGCGATCCCCAGAATTTCCCATGGAAGAGTGTGTGGAGATGTGTCGGAGAGATGCGCTTCGAACATTGAAGACACTGGATGACGGTTATTTCACCCACGATCGGCGGGAGGACGTCACCTTTAGAAAATTCCGCTTCCCAGGAGAATTTGCGATAAGGCTGTAGCCGCTACAAACTATCCAATCCGGACTTGAACTCTGTACGCGAAGTCTCAAACACTTCGAATACCTGCGGGACGTCTACCATCTGAGATTGCCCCTGCGCAGATTGCCTCTCTCCGTCCTGACAGAGCTTTGCAAGCGATTTGAATCCAAGACTTAGTGCGGCACCCTTCAGAAAATGAAGATTTTGTTCGAACCCGCTGCGGTTGGAGTCGGTGCGCAGGCGGGAAAGTGCCTCTTGCACTTCGTCCAGAAAAATTGCGACCACCTCGTCGAACTCACTGGTCCCGACTTCGTCCCGCAACTGTCTGACCCTCGGCCAGTCGATCATAACCAAGCCTCCACAATTTCCGCTTCAAGAATTTGATAGCGCGGGATCGGTAAAAGCCTGGTTAAAGACCGCGAACCTCATGCTTTCACCGGATATTAAATAGCCGCGCGCTAGGGTTGCCGCGCAAGGACGGACATGAGGGATCAGGTGGCAGAGGTCAGTCAGGCAGAAACCAGGGCAGAGCTGGGGTTTGGCGGTATCCGCACGGTGCTTGTCGTTGACGACAGTCGCCTGCAGCGCCGAATCCTGGTGGCGTCGCTGAAAAAATGGGGCTTCGATGTTCTCGAAGCTGACAGTGGCGATGCCGCAATTGAGATTTGTGCGCAGGACCTGCCCGATCTAGTGCTCAGCGATTGGGTTATGCCGGGGATGAGCGGGCCGGAATTTTGCCGGGCGTTTCGGGCGTTGGAAACGGATCAATACAGCTATTTTATCCTGCTGACCGCAAAAAGTGAAAAGCAAGAGGTGGCACGGGGTCTGGATGCCGGCGCGGATGACTTTCTGATCAAACCGCTTGAGGCGGATGAGCTGCGCGCGCGCATCTCGGCCGGGGCGCGCATCTTGGACATGCAGCACGAGCTTTCGGAAAAGAACCGGTTGATCGAAACGGCGCTCAGCGAATTGCGGGTGGCCCATGATGCAATCGACAAGGACCTGATGCAGGCGCGCAAGATCCAGGAATCTCTGGTGCCCGAATTGTCGCGGGAATTCGGTAAGTCGCGTGTCAGCATGTTGTTGAAGCCCTGCGGTCACATCGGGGGCGACCTTGTCGGCATGTTCTCACCGGGCGTGAATCGCGTGGGATTTTATAGCATAGATGTCTCGGGCCACGGGATCACTTCGGCGATGATGACCGCGCGTTTGGGTGGATATCTCTCCAGTCAGCATTTTGACCAAAACGTCGCGATGGAGCGGCGCTTTGAAAAGTTCTTTGCGCTTTTACCGCCTGAAGACGTGGCCGAAACGCTCAATTCCCGTTTAATGGCGGATGCAGGGGTCGAAGAATATTTCACCATGGTCTATGCCATTGTCGATTTGCGCAACGGGCATGTCAAAATGGTGCAGGCTGGCCATCCGCATCCACTGTTGTTGCGCCGGAACGGTGGGACCGAGTTTCTGGGCGAAGGCGGTTTACCGATCGGATTGCTGTCAGACGTGTCTTTTCAGCGGACCGAAATCTATATGGAACCGGGCGACAAGCTGCTGCTCTATTCAGATGGGTTCACCGAATGCAGCTTGGCCGATGGCTCTCTGCTAGACGAAGACGGGCTGCGGCGCCTGGCAACCGACTGCGCGCCGGGTCGCAGCGGGACCGAGTTTCTGGACGACATGTTCTGGCGGTTGACGCAATCCATGGCACCGGGGAAGGGCATGGATGATGACGTCTCGGCCGTATTCTTCGAATATAACGGGAACTAGAGATCCAGCAGATATTGCGTGGCAAAGTGACGATCCCCGTCATTTCCCAACATTTGGGCTGCATCTGTGGCCTCCATCCAAAGCGCTTCGTGAAACGGCTCGGTCGGGAGGCCGATGCGCCGCACCGGGCGGGCGCGGTAGATCAGGCAGACCTTTTCGGCCCACAGGTCGTATTCCGGCATATAAGTAAAGCGCCGGAAGGCACCGACGCGCCGGGGCGCGGCGATCAGCCAGCCGGTTTCCTCGGCCACTTCGCGATGCAGCGCGGTGATGGGTGATTCGCCGGGATCGATACCGCCGCCCGGAAGTTGCAGATCGGGGCCGGGTTCCAACTGACAGGTCAGCAAAAGCTGCTGCCCGCGCGGCAATAAGGCGTAAACTCCTACCCGCTGCGTGTATTTGCGCCCTGCTTGCGGGGTTTCACCGAACCGTCTGATCATGTATGGCCCCTTACAACCCGAAATCTTCGACCTATATGCTGGCGGTATGCCAATCTGTGGCGTGTAAGGAAACCCCATGTCTCTTGGAACCAAAATCGCGTGGGACGACACCGTCCTGCCCTTTCAACTCGATGTATCCGATATGCGTGGCCGCGTAGCGCGGTTGGACGGGGTGCTGGACGGCATCCTGAAGCAGCATGACTACCCTGAAAAGGTCGAGGCTTTGGTGGCCGAGATGGCCCTGCTAACCGCATTGATCGGTCAGACGGTTTCGCTGCGCTGGAAGCTGTCTTTGCAGGTGCAATCCAAGGGGGCGGTGCGCACGATTGCAACCGATTACTATGCCCCGCAGGCCGAGGGTGAACCGGCCCGCATCCGCGCCTATGCCAGTTTCGACCATGATAAGCTGACCGATGCCGCGCCGTTTGATCAGGTTGGCGAGGGGTATTTCGCCATCCTCATCGACCAGGGCGAGGGTACGCAGCCCTATCAGGGCATTACGCCGCTGGCCGGTGGCTCACTCAGCGCCTGTGCCGAAGCTTATTTCGCACAGTCCGAACAGTTGCCGACGCGGTTCTCGCTGAGTTTTGGGAAATCGACCGAACCGGGCGTCGGTGAGCATTGGCGCGCGGGCGGGGTGATGTTGCAGCACATGCCCAAAGCCTCGCCTTTTGCCGCTTCGGGTCAGGGCGCGGGCGAGATTCTGACCGCCAATGATCTGGTGGACGGGGAAGAGGGCGAAAATTGGGGCCGCGTCAACATCCTGTTGGATACGGTGGACGATCTTGAACTAATAGGACCGTCCATAGCGCCGACCGACCTGCTGATCCGCCTGTTTCACGAGGAACAGCCGCGTGTATACGATGCGCAGCCGGTGCAGTTCGGCTGCACCTGCTCCGAAGACCGTGTGCGGCAAAGCCTGTCGATCTATTCGGCCAAGGACATCGAAAAGATGACCACGCCCGAGGGTGACGTGACCGCGGATTGCCAGTTCTGCGGTGCGCATTATGTGCTGGATCCCAGCACTGTTGGTTTCGATGCTGACAACGCCTGAACTGACAGACCAGCTGCGGGTGGCCCTGCGCCGCCCCGGCAACGGGTCAAGCGATTTTGACCTGAACCCCGACACGGTTCTGCCCGAAGGGCGCAAGCTGCGACCGGCCGGAGTTCTGGTTCCGATTTCCGTCGCCGATGGCATGCCGCGCCTGATCCTGACGAAACGCTCCTCGGCCCTGAAACATCATCCGGGGCAGATCGCTTTTCCAGGCGGTAAGCAGGATGAAGGGGATGCGGATGTCACCGCCACCGCCCTGCGCGAGGCCCGTGAAGAGATCGGCTTGCCCGAGGATCTGCCGGAAATTCTGGGCCATCTGCCCACGCATGAGACGGTGACGTCCTTCACGGTCACGCCGGTCGTGGCAATCTTGCATGATAGGGTCCGGTTTGTATCTGAACCCGGTGAGGTGGACGAGGTTTTCTCGGTCCCGCTTGCGCATGTGCTGAACCCTGTAAACTATCTCGTTGAATCGCGCCGGTGGCGAGGTCAGAAACGGTATTATTTTACGGTGCCCTATGGTCCCTATTACATCTGGGGCGCGACGGCCCGGATGCTGCGGGGTTTGGCTGCACGGATGAGCGAATGACGGTGATCACCGAAGATTGGGTGTCAAACCCGGCGACGCAAACAGTTTGCGCGGCGCTAGTGAATGCGGGCGCGCAATCCTTGTTTGTGGGTGGTTGCGTGCGCAATGCGCTGCTGGGGGCTCCGGTCTCGGATATCGACATCGCCACGGATGCGCGGCCTGAACGCGTGATGGAACTGGCGCAAGGTGCTGGTCTGAAAGCGATCCCCACCGGGATTGATCATGGCACCATCACTGTCGTCAGCGATGGCATCCCGCATGAGATCACGACCTTTCGCCGTGACGTGGAAACCGACGGTCGCCGGGCCGTAGTGGCCTTTTCCGATCACGTGGAAGAGGACGCGGCCCGCCGCGATTTCACCATGAACGCGCTTTACGCCCAGCCTGACGGCTCGGTTTTGGACCCGTTGAACGGGTTGGGCGATTTGCAGGCGCGACGGGTGCGGTTCATAGGCACGGCAGAACACCGCATTCGCGAAGACTACCTGCGGTCGCTGCGCTATTTCCGGTTTCATGCGTGGTATGGCGACGCTGAGGCGGGGTTTGACCCCGATGCACTGGCCGCGATTGCGTCCAATCTGGACGGGCTTGTCGCCCTGTCTCGCGAACGCGTTGGCGCTGAACTGTTGAAACTATTGGGTGCGCAGGATCCTGCGCCTTCGGTCGCGGCGATGCGGCAGGCGGGGGCTCTGTCTCAAATCCTGCCAGGGGCGGATGACCGCGCGCTTGCTCCTTTGATTGCATTAGAAGAACAGGCGGGGGTTGATCCCGAACCGATCCGCCGTCTGGCCGCCATTGCCCCGCCTGAGATCGCCAAGACCCTGCGCCTGAGCAAAACCCAGCTTCAACGCTTGACCCGGATGCGGGATGAGGCCAGCGGCGCCGCATCCATTGCCGAGTTGGGCTTTCGCGACGGCGAAGAGGATGGTCTGCACGAAGCTTTGCTGCGCTGCGCTCTTCTGGAACAGCCTTGGTCAGAAGACATGCGCGCTGATCTGCGTAAAGGGGCTGCCGCTGATTTCCCAGTTCAAGCGACCGATCTGATCCCGGACTTCACCGGCCCCGCGCTGGGCAAAAAACTGGCAGAGCTTGAGACGCGGTGGATTGCGTCCGGGTTTGCCCTCACCCGTGAAGAACTGCTGGGAAGCTGAGCCAAAGCCTCAAAAAGGGATGACAATTTGGATTCTTTGTGCTTACGTGCGCCTGTCACATGAATGGAGGGATGCGAATGTATTACGGGATCTGGTTCGGCTAAAGCCGGGACACGTTGACCCGTAAGGGTGGTGTTCTGGCACCATCTTTCTTCGCACGACCTATTATCTGCTCAATCTGGAGCACGCTTCATGTTTCGCTATTTCGAAAACCTTGTTGACCCTTTTGCCGCTTACACGGAAACCAACACGCCGCCCACGCGGCTGTGGCCGTTCATGCTGGAATATACCCGGCCCTTCTATGGGCTGTTTGTCTGGGCGGCGCTGATCTCGATCATTGTGGCCGCGGTCGAAGTTGGGCTGATCTACTACATGGGCCGCGTTGTGGACCTGTTGTCCGGCTCTCCGGCCGAAGTCTGGAAAGCCCATGGCACCGAGTTGATTCTGATGGCCATCTTCGTTCTGCTGCTGCGTCCGCTGTTGCATGTGGTGGATGTATTGCTGCTGAACAATGCAATTTTGCCCAATGTAGGGACTATTTTTAGATGGCGCGCCCATAATCATGTGCTGCGCCAGTCGGTGAAATGGTTCGAAAATGATTTCGCCGGCCGTATCGCCAACCGCATCATGCAGACGCCTCCCGCCGCGGGTGAGGCGGTGTTTCAGGTGTTTGACGCGATCTCTTTCTCGCTTGCGTATCTGGTGGGTGCGGCGATCCTGTTGATGGCCGCCGATCCGCGCCTGTTATTGCCGTTGCTGATCTGGTTTGCGCTCTATGCGCTGCTAGTACGATGGACGGTTGCGCGGGTGGGGCCCGCGTCCAAGGCGGCCTCGGATGCGCGGTCCGAAGTGACAGGGCGGGTGGTGGACAGCTATACCAACATCCATTCGGTCAAAATGTTTGCCCATGACGCGCAAGAGCTGGGCTATGCCCGCGAAGCGATCGAGGAAACGCGTCGCACGTTCCAGATCGAGATGCGGATTTTCACCATCATGGATGCTGTCCTGGTTGCGCTGAACGGGCTGCTGATCGTCAGCGTGGTCGGCTGGGCCATTGCGCTTTGGATGCAGGGCAGCGCCTCGGTCGGGGTGGTCGCGGCGGCGACGGCGCTGACCTTGCGGCTGAATGCGATGACCGGCTGGATCATGTGGGCGTTGACCAGCTTCTTTCGGGAGCTGGGTGTTGTGGCCGAAGGGATGGAGACGATTGCTCAACCCATCGACCTGCTCGATGCACCGGACGCACAGCCTTTGCAGCTGACCCACGGTCAGATCGACATCCGCGATCTGTCGCATCACTATGGGCGCGAGACCGGAGGGCTGGATCACATCAACCTGACAATTCAGCCTGGTGAAAAGATCGGTCTGATCGGGCGGTCCGGAGCCGGTAAGTCGACCTTGGTCAAGTTGCTTTTGCGGTTTTATGATGTCGAACAGGGCGCGATCCTGATTGACGATCAGAACATCGCACAGGTCACGCAGAACAGTTTGCGCAGCCATATCGGCATGGTGCAGCAGGACAGCGCGTTGCTGCACCGCTCGGTCCGGGACAACATCCTCTATGGCCGCCCCGGAGCGACAGAGGGGCAAATGATCGCCGCCGCCAAGCAAGCCGAAGCGCATGAGTTCATCCTTGATCTGCAAGACCCGCAGGGGCGCACGGGTTATGACGCGCATGTGGGTGAGCGTGGCGTGAAACTGTCTGGTGGCCAACGGCAACGAGTGACGTTGGCGCGAGTCATTCTGAAAGATGCGCCGATTTTGCTGTTGGATGAGGCGACGTCCGCCCTAGATTCCGAGGTCGAAGCCTCAATCCAGGAAACGCTCTACGGCATGATGCAGGGAAAAACCGTGATCGCCATTGCTCACCGTCTTAGCACGATCGCCCGCATGGACCGTATTCTGGTCATGGATGGCGGCAAGATCGTCGAGCAGGGTGGCCATGCAGAGCTACTGTCGCAGGGCGGACTGTATGCTCAGTTCTGGGCGCGGCAATCCGGCGGCTTTCTGAACCCGGAGGCCGCGGAATGAGGGTTGCTGACCTCATAAACCCGTTCAAATCCACCGAAACGCCCCCGCCGCAAACGCTGGGGGCGTTCATTCGCTGGAGCCTGTCGGGCGCCTGGCCGATGATCTTTGTTGCCGCGTTCTTCTCGGCGTCGGCAGGTGCGATGGAAGCCGGAACTGCCTGGATCTTGGGACGCGTCATAGACGTGGCGACCCAAGGCGGTCCCGAGGGTTTTCTGAGCGGCAGCAATCTGTGGGTCATCCTTGGCGGTGCCGCGTTCTTCATGCTGCTGCGCCCTGTGTTTTTCGGCATGTCGGCCCTGTCGAACAACTATGTCGTGATGCCCAATATCACGCCCTTGGTGTTGGCGAAGCTGAACCGCTGGACTCTGGGCCAATCCGTCACCTATTTCGATGATGATTTCGCCGGACGGATTGCGCAGAAACAGATGCAGACCTCGAACGCGATGGCCTCGGTCGTGTCCGAGACGATCAGTGCGATTGTCTTTGCGCTGGCCTCGCTTGTGGGTTCATTGCTTTTGTTAGGATCGATTCATCCACTGGTGATGATGCCTTTTATCGGCTGGCTCATCGTCTACTTCCTTTTGATCCGCTGGTACCTGCCGCGAATCCGGTTGCGCTCGGGCGCGCGGGCCGGGGCGCGGGCGATGGTGTCGGGGCAGGTGGTGGATACGATCACCAATATCAAGACGGTCAAGCTGTTCGCCCATTCCGCGTTCGAAGATCAGGCCGCGCGTACAGCTATGGTCGATCTACGCGAAAGATCTCTGGAGTTCGGCAGCCTGTCCGCCGCTTTCCGGTTCATCCTGATGGTGCTGGCAGGTGTTCTGCCGGTCTTGCTGATGGGCGCGACCTTGTTGCTGTGGCGCAGCGACATTGCGACGGCGGGTGATATCGTTGCGGCGGGCGCAGTCTCGATCCGCATTTCGCAGATGACCGGCTGGGTCAGTTTCACCCTGATGGGTCTTTACGCCAATATCGGCGAGGTCGAAAATGGCATGAAAACCCTGGCCAAACGTGACCGGGTCGAGGATGCACCTGCCGCAAAGGAACTGAAAGTGGGTCAGGGTCAGATCGCCTTCGACCACGTTAGCTTTGCCTATGGTCGTGATATCGGCGGCGTATCGGATGTGGATTTGGTCATTCACCCCGGCGAAAAACTGGGGATCGTTGGGGCCTCTGGCGCAGGTAAATCGACGCTCGTCTCGCTGCTATTGCGGCTCTATGACGGGGAAAAAGGCGCTATTCGCATTGATGGGCAGGACGTGTCACAGGTGACGCAGGACAGCCTGCGCCGTCAGATCGGCATGGTCACGCAGGAAACCGCGATGTTCAATCGCTCGGCGCGTGACAATATTCTGTACGGGCGCCCCGATGCTTCTGAGGATCAGATGATTGCCGCCGCAAAAAAGGCCGAGGCGCATGAATTCATCCTGTCCCTGCAAGATGCTCACGGTCGCACCGGCTATGACGCGCATCTGGGTGAGCGGGGCGTAAAGCTGTCGGGTGGACAGCGTCAGCGCATCGCTTTGGCCCGCGCAATCCTCAAAGACGCCCCAATTTTGGTGCTGGATGAGGCGACCTCGGCGCTGGATTCCGAGGTTGAGGCGTCGATCCAGACAGCCCTGCACCGCGTGATGGAAGGCAAAACCGTTCTGGCCATTGCCCACCGCCTGTCCACCCTCAGCGAGATGGACCGGATCGTGGTTCTGGATCAGGGCCGCGTCGTCGAATCCGGCTCGCATGACGCGCTGCTGGATCAAGGCGGGTTTTATGCGCGGTTCTGGCACCGCCAGTCGGGCGGATTCATTCAGGCCGAGGCGGCGGAATAGCGCCCAAAGGGCTTTTGTTGTGTGCAAAGCACCGGTATCAGGCCCGCATGACTCAGACATTCACCATAAACCGCCTTGGCCATCAGGGCGACGGGATAGCCGACGGTCCCGTTTATGCCACCCGAACCCTTCCGGGTGAGGTGGTCAGCGGCACGCTTAACGGGCAGGTTTTGACTGATATCCGGGTCGAAACCCCCTCGGACCAACGGGTGAAGGCACCGTGTCGCCACTATAAGGCCTGCGGTGGCTGTCAATTGCAGCACGCGGCGGATGATTTTGTTGCTGACTGGAAAGTGGCGGTGGTGCGCAACGCGCTGGCCGCGCAGGGGCTCGATGCCCTGATGCGGCCCATTCACACCTCGCCGGAACGTTCGCGTCGCCGTGCAACGATTGCCGTTCGGCGGACGAAGAAAGGCACGCTTGCCGGGTTCCATGGACGCGCGTCTGATACCATCACCGAGATCCCCGATTGTCACCTGCTGGACCCGGCCCTGATCGCTGCCATTCCCGTGGCCGAGGCGCTGGCTCTGTTGGGTGGCAGTCGTAAAGGCGTGCTGGCGGTGACGCTCACCTTGTCCGAAGGCGGACTGGACGTTGCGGTCAAAGGCGGCAAGCCGCTGGATGGCCCGTTGGAACTGGCCCTTGCGCAAGCGACCGAGAAACACGGGCTTGCCCGCCTCAGTTGGGAGGGCGAGGTTATCGCGATGCGCCACGCCCCGGTTCAGCGCTTCGACGGAGCTGCGGTTGTACCGCCGCCCGGTGCGTTTTTGCAGGCGACGCAAGAGGGCGAACAGGCTCTGTTACAGGCAGTTTTGCAGGCCACGCAGGGGGCAAAGCGGGTTGTCGATCTGTTTGCAGGATGCGGAACCTTCTCGCTGCCTCTGGCGCAAACTGCCGAAGTTTATGCAGTTGAGGGCGAGTCTGCGATGACCGACGCGTTGGATCAGGGGTGGCGCCGGGCACAGGGGTTGAAAAAAGTCACGACCGAGGCGCGCGATCTGTTCCGCCGCCCGCTGATGCCGGACGAGCTGAAACCCTATGACGCCGTGGTGCTGGACCCGCCCCGCGCCGGGGCAGAGGCACAAACTGCCGAGCTGGCGCAGGCCAAACCGCCGGTGATTGCCTATGTTTCGTGCAACCCGGTCACCTTTGCCCGCGACGCAAAGACGCTGGTTAACGCAGGCTACACCCTTGAATGGGTACAGGTGGTTGACCAATTTCGGTGGTCGTCCCACACCGAACTTGCCGCCCGGTTCGCTCTGAACCCCTAATCGCACTGGAGATCCCGAATGGGCATCAATCAGCGTCTGCTGACCATTATAGAAGCGCCGATTTTCGGCAAATTCATCACCGGTGTCATCCTGTTTAACGCCGCTCTCTTGGGCATGGAAACCTCCGAGACGTTGATGGAGGCTGCGGGCCCTTTGATCGTGACTCTGGATAAGCTTTGTCTTGCGATCTTTGTGGCCGAGATCGCGATGAAACTGGTCGCGACCGGGCGTCGGTTCTTCACAAGCGGCTGGAATATCTTTGATTTTATCATTGTGGGCATAGCTCTTGTCCCCAGTGCCGGCGCATTGTCTGTGTTGCGCGCATTGCGAATTCTGCGAGTGTTACGCGTGATCTCGGTCGCGCCGCGCCTGCGTCGGGTGGTCGAAGGCTTTATCTCGGCGCTGCCGGGCATGGCCAGCGTATTTTTGCTGATGGCGATACTGTTCTATATCGGGGCTGTGATCTCGACCAAGCTGTTCTCGGGCAGCTTTCCCGACTGGTTCGGCGATCTGGGTCTGTCGGCCTATACACTGTTTCAGATCATGACGCTGGAAAGTTGGTCTATGGGGATCGTCCGCCCAGTGATGCAGGTTTATCCCTATGCATGGCTGTTCTTTGTTCCCTTCATCATGGTCACGACCTTTGCAGTGGTGAACCTGCTGGTTGGTCTGATCGTGAACTCAATGCAGGACGCGCACCATGCCGAGGATGAAGTGAAAACCGATGCCTATCGGGACGAGGTGCTGGAACGGCTGGAAAATATCGAACGACGCCTGGCCGAGCGGGCGAACAGCAAAAAGTGATTTCAGTTTTTGTGTTTTATGGCATAATTTCGGAAAAAAATAAGTAGCAGGCAGTGAAATATGGATCGTCGAGCATTTGGATTGGGTGCTGTGGCAGCGGTAGGCCTTTCGGCCTGTGCCTCGGCCAGCCCACGTTTTCTAACTTATGATGGACCCGAAGTAACATCTTTGGTCATCAACAAGGGCGCGCGGAAGTTGTATCTTCTGCACAACGAACACGTCCTCAAGGAATATAATGTAGATCTTGGATTCGCCCCCGAAGGGACCAAGACCAAGCGCGGCGATGGGCGCACCCCCGAGGGCACCTATCTGATTGACCGCCGCAACCCCAACAGCCGATATCACTTGTCGTTGGGAATCTCGTATCCCAATTCCAACGATGTTGCGCAGGCCAAAGCCGCCGGGGTTGATCCGGGTGGGGATATCTTTATCCACGGCCAACCGAACAGACGGGCTGAACGCAAACGCGCCAAGAAAACGCCCGATTGGACGGCAGGCTGCATCGCCGTCAAGAATGAAGAGATTGAAGAGATCTACGCGATGGTAAACCGCGGCACGATCATCACCTTGCGCGCGTAACCGGTTTCCACCGATCAAATCCGAATTGCATATAGTCGCGCTGGTAGGTTTCGGCCGCCAGCGCCTCGATTTTTTCGTCACAAATGTCTGACAGGTCGTAAGGCGCATCGCGCACTACGGCCGTTGGAGTCGGGGGGGCCTCATGGCCGAAACGGCGCGCCAACTCGGGCAGGGCAGTGGTGACGTCTTCTTCGCGTAGGATCAGATCAGGGGGCGTGAAACCCGCCATCCCCTCCAGCACTTGTGCCTGGCTGCACCAGACCCCGTCAACGCGCACCGGAGTCTGACCGGCCAGATTCTGGCGGAGAAAGGTCAGGAATTCGCAAAAAGCCTGATGGTGCTGCTCGATCGGATAATTGCCGTCGCGCAATTGACCGGGGATTGGCAGTTTGAACCGATTGCGCAGCATGTTGCGAATTTTCAGATAAGCGCCAGGTTCGGTGCTGAGGATATAGCGGCAATAGGCCGTATGAGCCCGCGCCAAAGGGTGGCGCAGCACCGTGAATTTGCGGTGTCCGGGATGTGATTGCAGCCAGTTCCGTGCTTGTCGCCTGTTCTGGCCCGTGGTCAGATTATCCTGCGGCACGCCATCCAGATCCGCCAGCCATTGCGTGATCGGCCCTTCCAGCCCGCCGCGCACAGGCAGATACATCAGCGGCGTTTGCGGGGCGGCCACATAGGTCGCAACAGCCGGACCGCGCCGGGGCTCGAAATTCGGCGTGCGATGCAGGTTGAACCGGTCCAGAGTGGGCAGCGCGCGCTCCATCTCATCAGGGTTTGTCACTTTGGAGCGCGCCGGTTCCGGGTTTTGCGGTTTGAGCGTGTCGTCCAATGCATCCAACCGCGCCTCAACCCCCAACCATGCGGCCAGGCCGTTCAAACTGTCCAGCCGCCGCAGATCCTCATAGGCAAGGTAGAAGGGGGTCTGACCGGTGGCTTGCATCTGGTGCAGGATCGAGGTTTGGAAGGCGTGGTGTTGATCCAGAAACCGTTCGAACTCGGCCGCGTCAAAACCAACCTGCGCTTCGCGCCGCCGCTTTATGTTCTTGAGCTGCCATTGCTTGGTTTCCCGCGCGATCTTAAGCGAAACATAGCTGTCCAAAGGATTGCGCGTCAGAATAATCTTGGCGCAGCGCGGATCGGTCAAAACAGGCTCTAACACACGATTGTCGTGACCGTCGAAAAACCGAAACCCGTTCAGACCGTCGCCCGACCGGATGGCGTCCAGCAGGGACAGCGGGTCCGCATCGCGCTCATCCAACGTGATTCCTAACAGATCGTCCTTTTTGATGCGCCCGATGAAATGCGGGTTGAACGCCTCTCCATGGCTGGTCACGCCGTCCAGCGCATTCAGGTTTGCTTCCAAAAGGTTCGAACCGGTGCGCATGGCTGCGAGAATAACGAAATAGTCGAAGGTCTTGGCCATTGCGTGCTATTGCACCAGATAGGGTTTCGGAAACGGGCGGAGTTTGGTGCCAAACACGTCATCCGCCGGAAAATCGCCCATCAAATAGGGGTGCATGCCCTGGTTTTTCAGATTTTGCAGGAATTGGCCAAATCCGCTGAGATCCACCATGGTGGGGGCTTTGGTCAAGTGGCCGTGGGGTTGTGTACCAATCTCATCAATCACGGTTTGTAGAGCTTCCATCGGCGATTCCACGAACTCGGCCAAGGTCCAGGTCCTGACCCGTGCCTTGGTCCAGACCGAGTTCAGAACCTCTAGCTGTTTGGTCTCGATTTGCTGAAGTCGCGCCGCCTCGGCCCGGATGTCGGCGAAATCCCGGTTGGACCGGAACAAGGGGATCGCCCAGGCCCCCGTGATGACCGAGATTTGGGCATTTCGGTCGCGGGCAAAGAACCAGTTGATCTTTTGCGTGTCGCGCGGGCTGAACTGAAAACATTGTCGTTCACCCCGCGTGTTCCAGATCAGGTTTGAAACGAATGCAGTGGGATTATAGTCGCGCAAAGTGGCGCAATCGCTTAAGGCACCGTTGATGACAGATGCCCCATCCACAAATTCGGCCCGCTCAGGGTCGAACAGATTTCCGTGAACACGCGTTCCGGTACAATCCGTCAGCCAGGGTGCAAAATCATCGAACAACTCGGCAAAGCCCTGAAACACAGAATAGGGGAAACAGGTCAGGCCATTTTCGCTGCCATGGCGGGGGAAGCGGCTTTGCATGTACAGCCCGTCCCGGCCGCGGGTCCGACGTTCGACCGCTTTGGAAAAGACTCGGTCAATCTTGCCGGGGTTGGGCTCTGCCCGTTCCAACGCGCCGGATTGATCCGTCAGAAAACTTTGGTACAGACGATCAGCCTCGCACCAGATTTTGCGGGCAACAAAACAGTCGGACCGGCGCAGCAATTGCAGATGGTCGTCATAGAAAATATGCGGACGACCCTGAAAATCGAATTTCGACAGAGTCAGAGACCGGCTTTCAATATGTGTCGAATACATTCGGGCCAGCGTCTGGAAATAGCTTTCATCCGGTATCCAGACCCGACTGAAATAGCGGTCATAGGTCTTGCGTTTGGGGTCTTGCAGAATGGCGGACAGAGTCTGACGGGTCAGGCACCACCATTGGCTGCCCATATGTGGTACAAGACCGTCTGGAATTCGTCGGCGCAGACCGAGCGCGCGTTGGAGCTTCACATGGACATCAAACAATTTGCGATGCTTGCGCCAGGAAAACGGAAACCGCAGGGTGAACCGTTCCTGATCCAGCCCGCCAATTGTCCAACTGACATCTGCGGTCGTGGCGCTTTCGATGAAATCGACGCGGGGCCGCCGTGCAAGGTAGTCGATGAGTTCGGCAACTGGGCGCAGAGGCAGACACGCGCCGGAGGACAGAAAAACGTGATGCACATCGGGAAAAGCGTTCAACATCATCTCGGACGCTGATTGCGTGGCTCGCACAATTCCCCAGCCACCCCAGTGGCAGGTGAACCGGTCTGAAAAGCGGATCAGGGGTTCATCTTTACAAGCGGCTCTGAACGCAGCGCATGTGGGGTCGGGCACTTTGCGATCCACGTGAATGACAACAGGGCATCCGGCGGCGGCCCAATGGAGGGCAACCTGTTCGGCCCGGTTGAAGGCAGTGTGGACCAGCATGACAACCCCAAGGCTCATGCCCAGTTCCCCTTGGACATCAGGCCGAGAATCTCAAGTTGCCGCCAGTTGATGTATTTCTCGGACCAGTCACACCAGAACACCGTCTGATCCTCCAACCCTTCGGCATAGGCGCGGTATTCACCGGATTTGCGGTAGTGCTGGCCGCGTTGCATTTCTTCCAACGCCTTGGCGCCCAGCGTGTCGATCAGCTTGGCGTGCAGTAGGGCACCGCTGGCTTTTTCGCCGCCCCATTCGTCATAGACCTGATTCAACCCGCGCGGCAGCAGGGAATGGGTCGAGCTGACATAGACATAGCGCCGGTCCCATTTCACAAGCGGGATCTTGTTTAACGCGGGGGCTTTTTCCGGTGTGTCGCGAAAAAACGTGCGTGCGCGGGGGCCGCCCTGTATCCACAGGTTCCCATACTCGGGGTTCTTGGTGATCATGTAATTGCCCGCGTCGAACCAACGGGCGATTTCGAACGGGTCCTGACCCTCGCGGTAAGGTTCATCATCCACGGGTCCGCGTGGGTACATATCGACCAGCATGGTGCCGAAACTGCGCACGGCACATCCGTTCAACCAATCGGTTAAAGCGCGGATGGGGCGCGTGTCGCAGAACGGGTAGATAAAGAACTCGTCCGGGTCGACTGTCAGTACCCAATGACCGTGGGCGTATTTCCGCAGCAGGTAGTTGGACCAGTCGATGCCAAAGGTTGCCCGCCGATAGCTGGCATCAGTTGACCAAAGCGAGACATCGGGTTGATTGGCCAGAAACGCACCGGTTCCGTCCTCGCTGTCATTGTCGACGAACAGAAAGTGATCGACCCCCAGCTTTCGGTAATAGTCCAGGAAATACGGCAGGCGAATTTTCTCGTTCCGCACGACGCTGACCAGCAGAATATCGCGGCGGCTGATCTTGTTAGTCTGGTCCAAGACAGGCGTCAGTTCGCGCCGCTTGCGCAGGCAACGCAAAAGGCGGCGCTTGCGCCGCAATCTCATGCGATACGAATCCAACAGGCTCACGTGACGGCCCAACCTTTTACTTTACGCGAGCATCTCCGGGGCCTGGATCAACCAGAGTGGTGCCGGAGCATTGCCGCGTTATGCCATCTTTCCATCTATCAAAGCAACGCATTTACAAGTCGTTAGCCCGCGCGGCGGATTTCCACTCAATTTTTCCCATCAGGCCAAGCTGCTGAAGCTGTCTCCAGCCTTTGTAACGGGCCGAGTTGGGCGTCCACATGGTGGGGCGATTAAGAATGCTGTCGTAATACGTGTTGAATTGATCGGGGTCGTGGAAATGTTGTCGGCGGGTCTTTTCGACACCTGATTTCCCAACCACTTCGGGCAGGAATTTCGTATGCAGCAAAACCCCAGAGGGCGCGTTGTCGCCCGGTCCGTTATAGGCTGCGTTCAGCCTGCGCGGCAGGGCAGAATGACACGAATTCACATATGCATAGCGCCGCGACCAGCGGATCAGCGGGATTTTGTTCAATGTGGGTGACTTTTGCGGCGTTTCGGCAAAGAACATCCGTTCCCGCGCGCCCCCTTGAACCCATAGGTTCCCCAGCGGAGCCTGCCTCTGCATCCGATATGGCCCAGTGTCGAACCAGTTCAGAACTTCGGTTGGGTCGGCGCTGGGGTCATAGTCCTGCATCCCCAGTGACGTGTCGGGGTAGAGATCCAGCATCAATGCGCCAAATGCGTTTCGCCCGGTGCGGTTCAGCCATCCGGTGAGGTCTGGCAAAGGATGGGTGTCGTGGTCGGGATAAACTAACAGCTCATCTGCATCGACCATCAAGGTCCAATGGCCGTGACCGTATCGCATCTGCAACCATGTCAGCCAATCCAGCCCAAAACGTGACGCACGATAGCTGGCCGTGGTTTGCCAAAGCGAAACGTCGGGTTGGCATTCGAGATACTCGGTTGAGCCATCGCCGCTGTCATTGTCGACGATCAGAAAATGACCGACGCCCAATGCGCGGTAATGGTTGAAAAACCTCGGCAACCGATTGCGTTCATTGCGCAGGGTGGTGAAGGCCAGAATGGCACCGGGACGAATGTCGCTGGTCCGGTCTATCAGGCATGTCAGGTCATGTCGGCTGCGGAACGCACGCCACAAAAGCCGCCGACGTTTCAGGCGCAACCGGTATTTCTGCGCCCATGAGATCGGCGGGAGAGGGTTGGTGGCAGCGGTCACCGCGCCCTCATTTCTCGTAATGCCCGTTTTGTTGCCAACGCCATGCATCCGCAATCATCGTCTCTAACGTTGAGCTTTTTGGCGTCCAGCCCAGTTCAGCCCCGGCCCGAATCGAGCCGGAAACAAGCTTGGTGCAATCCCCCGCCCGACGCGGACCGATGGAATAGGGCACATCACGGTTGGTGATCGCTTTGGAATGACCGATGACCTCCATCACTGAAAAACCCGTCCCGGTGCCCAGATTGAACACGCGGCTGCCCTTGCCGTGCTCCAGCCAGTTCAGGCCCAGCACATGCGCATCGACCAGATCGCAGACATGTACATAGTCGCGGATGCAGGTGCCGTCAGGCGTGTCGTAGTCGGTGCCGAACACGGTCAACCCGTCGCGCTTGCCGTCTATGGCGTCCAGCATCAGGGGGATCAGATGAGTCTCGGGACGGTGGAATTCGCCCACTTCACCGTCGGGGTCCGCGCCAGCTACGTTGAAATAGCGAAAGATCACATGGTTCAGTACATGCGCGGCATCAAAATCGCGCAGGATATCCTCGATCGCGCGTTTCGAAGCCCCGTAGGCGTTCAGCGGCAATTGCGGCGTATCTTCGTCCAGAACCACATTGTCATGCTCGCCATAGGTGGCGCAGGTCGATGAGAATACGAAATTTTTGCAGCCCGCAGCGACCGTGGCCTCGATCAGATTGAGCGAGCCGGTGACGTTATTGGTCCAGTATTTTCCGGGCTCCGACATCGCTTCACCCACCTGGCTGAGGGCTGCGAAATGCATGACGGCGGCGGGTTTGTATTTGTCAAAGACCTCATCCAGCCTGGCTCGGTCCAGCAGGTCGCCCTGTTCGAACGGGCCGAATTTCACTGCATCCTGCCAGCCGGTGATCAGGTTGTCATAGGTGACGGGTGTGTATCCGGCCAGTTTCAACGCTTTGCAAGCATGGGACCCGATATATCCGGCGCCGCCGGTTACAAGAATATTCGTCATCGGACAGTCTTTTCCCGCGTTGTGGAAGGATGCAGTTCTGCATCAAGGCTCATGGTTTATTCCAAGCCCATTTCGGCCATCATCTGCTCTAGCTTGGGCACGTCTTGGGGGTTGTTCAGTTCCCAGAACTGGCGACCTTTGGCCTCGACCTCGACGCACAGAACTTTGCGACCATTTTCCATGAAGCGCAGCTGTTCCAGACCTTCCAGCTGTTCCAGCGGGCCCACCGGCCATGTGGGATAGGCGGCCAGCGCGTCAGGGCGATAGGCATAGACGCCTACGTGGTGAAACACCGGGGTATCCTCGGTGCCCGCATAGGTCTGCGCTGTGAAAGGCACCACCTCTTTCGAGAAATACATGGCGCTGTGATCGGACGCAAAAACCGCCGTAGTGCCGCCGACCCGGCCATGTTTGCGGTCGTTCAGCAGGCTGTTGAGCGCATCGCCATCGCAGCGAAGAACAGGCGTGGCCACACCGGCCTCGGGTGCGGCGCGCAGGCCCGCGATCAGGTCTTCCACAAACCAATGCGGTGTCAGTGGCGCGTCGCCCTGAAGGTTCACCACGATATCATAGCCCGCGCCCAGATTGGCATGGGTTTCAGCGCAGCGTTCGGTGCCATTCTGGCAGGTGTCTGAAGTCATCACCACCTCGGCCCCAAACCCTTCGGCCGCCTCGCGGATACGGTCGTCATCGGTGGCGACAACTACCTTGTCCACGCCCGACACTGAACAGGCCGCACGCCACGACCGTTCAATCAGCGTCATCGCCTTGCCGCTTGCCCCGGTCAGAGGCACCAGCGGTTTGCCCGGATAGCGGGACGAGGCATAGCGGGCGGGAATGGCGATCAGAACGGACATCAGGCTTCCTTCAACTCAACACCCGGAGCGTAGGCGATGAAGAACGGATTTGCATAGCCGTCCTTGCCATAGGTCAGCGGTTCGTGGTTGTCGAAGCGCACCACCTTGCCGCCGGCACCGGCCAGAACTGCGTGACCTGCGGCTGTGTCCCATTCCATTGTGCGGCCAACGCGAGGGTACAGATCGGCCTCACCGGTTGCGACCAGACAGAATTTGAGCGATGAACCCGCGCTTTTGCTGTCGCGCACTTGATACTTGTTGATGTAGTCCTCAGTTGCCTGATCGCGGTGCGACTTGGAGGCCACGATCAGAAGCGCCGAATTGTTTGGTTTAGAGACGAGTATCGGCGTCACGTTGCCCACAACATCCTTGTCCAGAGCGCCGGTTTCCTCAACTGATTGTCCATCGGGCTGGGTATAAAACATGCGTCCCTTGGCCGGGGCGTAAACCACCCCGCGCGTCGGTACGCCATTTTCCACCAGCGCAATGTTCACTGTGAAATCCCCGCGACGGTTGATGAACTCTTTGGTGCCGTCCAGCGGGTCCACGATCAGGAACGTGTCGCCTTTCTCAGAGTGCGAGGCCGCCTGTTCCTCGGTCACCAGCAGGATATCGGGGAAGGCTGCGCGTAGGCCGGCCGAGATAAGAGCGTCCGCAGCCTCATCCGCTTCGGTCACAGGGCTGGCATCAGATTTGACCTTCACGTCGAAATCATCCGAGTTATAGAACTCCATGATCTTGTCACCGGCTTCCAGGGCCAAACGTCGAATGACGGGGATGAGGGCGTCGTAGGTCACAAAAAGGCTCCGTTCCTGTGATTTGTTGATTGAAAATCCTGACGGCCTTATGATGTCCCGGTTACGGAACAGCAAGAATTTCGTGCCAGATTGCTGGCAATAAAGCAGGAAAGACCGCGCAGGTGTATTACTTTAAGCGAAACCGGACGCTTTTGGGTGGTGCCTTCACCACCTCGGAACTGGTGTTTCATTCGGTGGTGCGCAGCATTCGTTCGCAACGATCGAACGCGGTGCTGGCGGTGATCATGAATATCGTCCAGATTCTTGCACTGGTGACGGTGTTTTATCTGATCATGACGCTGGTCGGAAGGGTAACCGGCTTGTCCAAGATTCGCGGCAATTCGATCCTGTTCTTGCTGTCTGGGGTGTTTCTGTTCCTGACGCACGTGAAATCCGTAAGCGGCGTGGCCGGGGTTGCGACCGGAAACAACCCAATGATGCTTCATTCGCCAATGAACATGATGGTGTCGCTTCTGGCAGCGGCGTTCGGGACGTTCTACACGCAACTGGTTTCGATCCTGGTCATCCTGTTCATGTATCACGTCGCCATCGAACCGCTTGAAATTCAGGATCCGGGTGGCGCGTTCTATATGCTTGTGCTGGCCTGGTTTACCGGCAGCGCAGTTGGCGTCCTGTTTATGGCGCTCAAGCCCTGGCTTCCGACATTTGTGTCCATTTCGTCCGTCGTCTACCGTCGGATCAATATGATCTTTTCTGGCAAGATGTTTGTGGCCAACAGTCTGGGTGGGTTCACTTTGACCATGTTTATCTGGAACCCGCTGTTTCACGTCATTGACCAATGCCGCGGGTTCGTGTTTCGCAACTATTTCCCGCGCCAGACCAGCTGGGAATACGCGCTTTGGGTGGGCGTTATCCTGCTTTTGATCGGTTTGCTGGGCATTTTCTTCACCCGTCAGCACGTGTCGAAAAGCTGGGGGGCGCGCAGCTAGGTCGCCACGCGCAACGTCAGATTGATCCGACCACCCTTGGGCAATAGTTTGGATGATCCGAACCGGATACGGTCCACCCCGTGATAGATCAGGCGCGCGGGGCCGCCCATGATCACTACATCGCCCGAGTTCAGCCAGATCGACTCGGTCTTGCCGCCACGGGTGGTGTTGCCGATGCGAAACAAAGCATCATCGCCCAGCGAGATTGACAGGACTGGCCAGGAAAAGTCAGCTTCATCCTTGTCCTGATGCAGGCCCATGCGGGTGCCCTCGCCATAATAGTTGATCAGGCAGCAATCTGGGTCGCGCTCGACGCTGGCGAGGGCGTGCCAGATTTCAAGGATCGGATCGGGGATCGCGGGCCATGCCACCCCCTTGGGATGGTGATCCTGATACCGGTACCCCGCCCGGTCCGACACCCATCCCAGCGCCCCGGCCGAGGTCATTCGGACCGACATCTCTTTGCCTGATGGCGTCGTCGGGCGGAACAGGGGTGCGGATTTCAGAATCGGGCGCAACAGGTCGATCAGCGCGGTCTGCGCCGCCACATCCAGATAGGCTTTTCTGATATCGAAATCGCGCAAAAGCAGCCGCGTCATCGAAGATTCCTCAATCCTTGCCGAAACGTTGCAAAAAAGGCCCCAGATTCCCGAAAACCTGCGATTTACACCGCTTGCAGGCTTTTGGTCTCGCCCTTATATACGCCGGGACGCGTGATGGTGTAGGGCCATTGCGCAATTGAGATCGAGGCAGGGATGCCATAACGGGTCCCGGCCTCGGGACATCGCCTTGAAGAGAAAGGGATCGAACATATGAGTAAAGTAATCGGGATTGACCTGGGAACCACCAACTCGTGCGTGGCCATCATGGACGGCTCGCAGCCGAAGGTCATCGAAAACGCCGAAGGGGCGCGGACCACGCCCTCGATCGTCGCCTTCACCGAAGATGAGCGACTGGTCGGTCAGCCTGCAAAACGTCAGGCGGTCACCAACCCCGACAACACGATTTTTGGCGTCAAACGTCTGATCGGTCGTCGTGTGGATGATGCAGAAGTCGAAAAAGACAAGAAAATGGTGCCGTACGCCATCGTAAATGGCGGCAATGGCGACGCGTGGGTCGAAGCCCGCGGTGAGAAATACTCTCCAAGCCAGATCTCGGCCTTCACTCTGGGTAAGATGAAGGAAACCGCGGAAAGCTATCTGGGTGAGGAAGTCACGCAGGCCGTTATCACCGTTCCGGCATATTTTAACGACGCCCAGCGTCAGGCCACCAAAGACGCCGGTAAAATCGCCGGTCTGGAAGTGCTGCGGATCATCAACGAACCGACAGCTGCTGCTCTGGCCTATGGTCTGGACAAGGAAGAAACGCAAACCATCGCGGTTTATGACCTTGGTGGTGGTACCTTCGACGTGACCATTCTGGAAATCGACGACGGCCTGTTCGAGGTTAAATCGACCAACGGTGACACCTTCCTGGGTGGTGAAGACTTTGACATGCGCATCGTCAACTACCTGGCGGATGAGTTCAAAAAGGAACACGGTGTCGACCTGTCTCAGGACAAGATGGCTCTGCAGCGTCTGAAGGAAGCCGCCGAAAAAGCCAAGATCGAGCTGTCCTCGACCTCGCAGACCGAAATCAACCAGCCTTTCATCTCGATGGGTGCCAACGGTCAACCGCTGCACATGGTCATGAAACTGACCCGCGCCAAGCTTGAATCGCTGGTGGGCGACCTGATTAAGAAGTCGATGAAGCCTTGCGCAGCAGCTCTGAAAGACGCCGGTCTGTCGGCTGCTGACGTGGATGAGGTTGTTCTGGTCGGCGGTATGACCCGGATGCCGAAAGTGATCGAAGAGGTCACCAAGTTCTTCGGTAAAGAGCCCCACAAAGGCGTGAACCCGGACGAAGTGGTTGCCATGGGCGCCGCCATTCAGGCCGGTGTTCTGCAAGGCGACGTCAAAGACGTGGTTCTGCTGGATGTGACCCCGCTTTCGCTGGGGATTGAGACGCTGGGTGGCGTATTCACCCGCCTGATCGACCGCAACACGACCATCCCGACCAAAAAGTCTCAGGTCTTCTCGACCGCCGAGGATAACCAGAACGCCGTAACCATCCGCGTGTTCCAAGGTGAACGTGAAATGGCTGCGGACAACAAGATCCTGGGTCAGTTCAACCTCGAAGATATCCCACCCGCACCGCGCGGCATGCCTCAGATCGAGGTGACGTTTGATATCGACGCCAACGGTATTGTCTCGGTTTCGGCCAAAGACAAAGGCACCGGCAAAGAGCAGAAGATCACCATCCAAGCCTCGGGCGGTCTGTCCGACGAGGACATCGAAAAGATGGTCAAAGACGCGGAAGAAAACGCCGAAGCGGACAAGAGCCGCCGCGAGCTGGTGGATGCAAAGAACCAGGCGGAAAGCCTTATCCATTCGACCGAAAAGTCGATGGAAGAGCATTCCGACAAGGTCGATCCGACCACCATCGAGGCCATCGAACTGGCTATCGCCGCGCTGAAGGACGAGCTGGAAACCGAGAATGCCGACAAGATCAAGTCCGGTATTCAGAACGTTACCGAGGCGGCCATGAAGCTGGGCGAGGCGATCTACAAGGCGCAGGCCGAAGATGGTGAAGATGAGCCCGCGGCTGCGGACGCTGCGCCGGGTGATGATGATATTGTCGACGCCGAGTTCGAAGATCTGGACGACGACAAGCGTAACTAACGGGTAACCGTGCCAATTCGGGCCGGTCCGGTCACCGGGCCGGCCCGATTACGTTGAGGCAGAAGGACATACTGATGTCAAAACGCGACTACTATGATGTGCTCGGCGTATCCAAGGGCGCATCGGCGGACGAGATCAAGAAAGGTTTTCGCAAGAAAGCCAAGGAATTGCATCCGGACCGCAACAAAGACAACCCGGATGCCGAATCGCAGTTCAAAGAAGCGAATGAGGCGTACGACGTTCTGCGCGACGCCGAGAAGAAAGCCGCGTATGACCGTTTTGGCCACGCTGCATTTGAAAACGGCATGGGCGGCGGTGGCCGTCCCGGTGGCGGCTTTGGG
This sequence comes from Ruegeria sp. N8, assembly GCF_056531325.1. Classification (NCBI taxonomy): domain Bacteria; kingdom Pseudomonadati; phylum Pseudomonadota; class Alphaproteobacteria; order Rhodobacterales; family Roseobacteraceae; genus Ruegeria; species Ruegeria sp. N8. The sequence goes on from NZ_JBQFLQ010000004.1 coordinate 262,941, forward strand.
CAGGGTGACTTTTCAAGCGCGTTCTCGGATGTGTTCGATGATCTGTTCGGCGATTTCATGGGCGGCCAACGCGGCGGCGGCGGACGACGCGCTGCACGGGGGTCGGACCTGCGTTATAACTTGCGCGTGACGCTGGAAGAGGCGTTCTCTGGGCTACAGAAAACCATCAACGTGCCGGCTGCCGTTGCCTGTTCGGCTTGCGACGGTTCGGGTGCCGAAGGTGGTGTAGAACCGACAACCTGCCCGACCTGCTCGGGTATGGGCAAAGTTCGGGCACAGCAGGGTTTCTTTACTGTGGAACGCACCTGCCCGACTTGCTCGGGTCTGGGCCAGATCATCAAGAACCCCTGTAAATCCTGTGGCGGTGCGGGTCGCGTGGAAAAAGAGCGCGCGCTATCCGTCAACATCCCCGCCGGGGTGGAAACGGGTACCCGTATACGTCTGGCGGGCGAGGGTGAGGCCGGAATGCGCGGCGGCCCTCCGGGTGATCTGTACATCTTCGTCGAAGTGTCGGACCATAAACTGTTCGAACGAGACAGCGTAAACCTCTATTGCCGCGTGCCAGTCAGCATGGCCAAAGCAGCGTTGGGCGGTTCGATCGAAGTTCCCACCATCGACGGTGGCCGCGGTCGCGTGCAAATCCCGGCGGGCAGCCAGTCAGGTCGTCAGATGCGCTTGCGCGGTAAAGGTATGCCGGCTTTGCGCGGCGGCGGTGTAGGCGACATGTTCATTGAACTTGCAGTAGAAACGCCGGTGAACCTGACAAGCCGTCAGAAAGAACTGTTGAAAGAGTTCGACGACTTAGGTGAAGATAACCACCCAGAGTCCAAAAGCTTTTTCTCATCCGTCAAGTCTTTCTGGGATGGAATGAAGGGCTGAAAAGTCGAATAGGGGGCTCTGCCCCCGCCGCCTGTTCCAGGCGACTCCCCCGGTATACTTTTGGCCAGGTAAAGTGGGATCCGCTCTTCATCTGGCCATAAATATCCCGAAGCGCGAGGCAGAGCCTCGCAGAATCCTCTTGATTATTTCTTGCGCGCCTGAGATGTTCCGCGCCAACCGTTGGGGTGCCTCCTAGAAGGGGCTGAGAGGTGCTTTCGCATCAACCCATCGAACCTGATCCGGGCAATTCCGGCGGAGGGAACGGTCGTCAAACTATGGACGGTTTCTACGCCGCGATTGCCCCAAGAATTTGGAGCAACGATATGGCCCGTATTGCATTGACGATTGCCGGTTCGGACAGCGGCGGTGGGGCTGGAATTCAAGCTGACCTCAAGGCCATGTCGGCGCTTGGGGTATACGGCGCCAGTGTGATAACGGCAGTGACGGCGCAAAATACCAGGGCGGTTACGGCGGTTCACGGGATCCCGCTGGATGTGATTGCGGCGCAGATCGAAGCGGTTCTGACGGACTTGGACGTGGGTGCCGTCAAGATCGGAATGCTCGCAACGCCTGACATTATCCACACTGTGGCCGACAGCATCGCCGAATTCGACGGCCCTATTGTGTTAGACCCTGTGATGATCGCCAAATCCGGCGACGCTTTGCTTGCCGAGGATGCTGTTCAAACTCTTCGGGATGTGTTGGTGCCTCGTGCCTCGGTCTTGACACCGAATTTGCCCGAGGCGGCGTGTTTGCTAGGGTCTTCGGATGCACAAAGCCCTAAGGAGATGGTCGAGCAAGGGCGCGGCCTATGTGGGTATGGGGCGCAAACTGTTCTGATGAAGGGCGGACACGGGCAAGGCGAGATCTGCCATGATCTTTTGGTCAGTTCGGCAGGGCTGATCGCCGAGTTCACCGCACCGCGCCGCCAAACCAGAAACACGCATGGCACCGGGTGCACCTTGTCCTCGTCTATTGCGGCCGGATTAGCTAAGGGTCTGACGATCCCGGACGCAGTTGCCCAGGCTCATGACTATTTGCAAGGTGCGATTGCCAAGGCGGATGCATTGGATATTGGGCAGGGCCACGGCCCGGTTCATCATTTTCATCAGGTTTGGCCTGCGTGACGATCTGGTCGGTCATAGGTGCCGGTGTTGCCGGATTGGCCGTGGCTAGCGAGATAGTGTCGCGCGGCGCCAAGGTGCAGGTCTTTGATCCCGGTGGCCCGCCCGGTGCGCATGGGTGTTCGTGGTGGGCTGGCGGGATGCTGGCTCCATGGTGCGAATATGAAAATGCCGAAGAGCCGGTGCTGCGATTGGGAAAGACCGCGTTGGACTGGTGGGCCGCGCGTACACAGGTGCAGCGGCGCGGAACTCTGGTCGTGGCCAATCCGCGCGATCTGCCGGATTTGCGGCGGTTTGCGCGCAGGACCCAGGCATTCGCAGATGTTGATCAGACCCAAATTCAAGAATTAGAGCCTGATCTGCATGGCTTCTCCAAAGCTTTGTTCTTCCCGGATGAGGCGCATCTGGACCCTCGGCAAGCGCTGCAGGACCTCTATCGGCAGTTGCAGGGTCAAGGGGTCGAATTTCACCAGAAAATAGCCCCGCCCCGTCTGGAAAACGCGATAGACTGCCGAGGGTTACATGCACGCGAGGTTTTGCATGATCTGCGCGGCGTGAAGGGTGAGATGCTGGTGATCCGCTGCCCGGATATCCACCTGACCCGCCCGGTGCGGCTGTTGCATCCGCGGATGCCGCTCTACATCGTACCGCGCGGAGATGGCGTTTACATGCTGGGCGCAACGATGATCGAGTCTGAGGACAGCAGTCGGATCACCGCGCGCTCCATTCTGGAGTTGCTCAGTGCAGCCTATGCGCTGAACCCGGCCTTCGGTGAGGCCGAGGTTCTGGAGATTGGTGTCGATCTACGTCCTGCTTTTCCCGACAACCTGCCGCATATCCGGCGCTTGGGCCACACGATCTACGCCAACGGCCTGTATCGCCACGGCTATCTGCTGGCCCCGGCTTTGGCGCGGGGTGTGGCCGATCTGGCACTTGAGAACAAACATTCGGAGATGGTCGATGAAGATCGTGCTTAATGGCGAATCCCGCAAAATTGCGGCTCTGACACTGGCCGATATGCTGGTTGAGTGCGGATTCTCGGGTCGGGTCGCAACGGCGGTGAACGAGGAATTCGTTCCTTCGAGCCTGCGCATCTCGCACAAATTGGTGGATGGCGACCGGGTCGAGGTCGTCGCACCGATGCAGGGGGGCTGAGGATGAAGACGTTCTACAGTACCGAATTGCCCAACCCCTTGATGCTGGGCACAGCACAATATCCAAGCCCGGCCATTCTGGAGCAGGCGTTTCGGGAAAGTGGGGCCGGAGTGGCCACTGTGTCGCTGCGGCGCGAATCCGGGGCGGGTCAGACCTTTTGGCAGATGATCCAGGACCTCGGCGTGCTGATCCTGCCAAACACTGCCGGGTGCCATACGGTCAAAGAGGCTGTGACTACTGCGCAGATGGCGCGTGAGGTGTTCGACACCAAATGGATCAAGCTGGAACTGATCGGGCACACGGATAGTCTGCAGCCGGATGTGTTCCAACTGGTCGAGGCTGCCCGCATCCTGACCGAGGAAGGGTTTCAGGTCTTCCCCTACACCACCGACGATCTGATCGTGGGTGAACGTCTGCTGGCCGCAGGGTGTGAGGTGCTGATGCCCTGGGGCGCGCCGATTGGGTCGGGGCGCGGGCTGAACAACGAATACGCATTGCGGGCGATGCGGGCGGAATTCCCCGATGTGCCGCTGGTGATTGACGCGGGCATTGGCCTGCCCAGCCACGCCGCGCGCGCGATGGAGCTGGGCTATGACGCGGTACTGCTGAACACCGCCGTGGCGCGCGCGGGTGATCCGCCGGCGATGGCGCGGGCCATGATGCAGGCGACCCTTGCCGGGCAACTGGCCCATCAAGCCGACCCGATCGAGGCGCGCGATATGGCCGAAGCCTCGACCCCCGTGATCGGAAAGGCGTTTCTGTCATGAGCCTCGACCGCTTTTACCCGATCTTTGATCACTCGGACTGGCTGCGGCGGATGCTGCCGCTGGGCGTGAAACTGGTGCAGCTGCGCGCCAAGGATCAACCCGATGCGGTCGTGCACGAACAGATTGCGCAGTCACGCGATCTGTGCCGCCAGCATGGCGCGGTCCTGGTGGTGAACGACTATTGGCAGGCCGCGATTGAGGCCGGATGCGATTGGATTCACCTGGGGCAGGAGGATCTGGACGATGCCGATCTGAAAGCTATCCGCAAGGCTGGGCTGAAGCTGGGCGTGTCGACCCATGACGATGACGAGTTGGAACGTGTTCTGGCGATGGCCCCGGATTATGTGGCGCTGGGGCCGGTTTATCCGACCATCCTGAAAAAGATGAAATGGCATCAGCAGGGTCTGTCGCGCGTCACCGAATGGAAGGCGCGGGTGGGCGATATCCCTCTGGTCGGGATCGGCGGGATGAGCGTCGAGCGCGCGTCGGGTGTTCTGCAGGCGGGGGCTGATATCGTCTCGGTCGTCACAGATATCACCCTGAACACTGACCCCGAAGCGCGCGTGCGCGAATGGATCGAGGCCACCCGATGAGCCGTTATGCCCGCCAAACCATCCTGACCGAGGTAGGCGCAGAAGGGCAGGCGCGTCTGTCCTCGGCGCATGTGCTGGTTGTGGGGGCCGGAGGGCTGGCTGCGCCGGTCTTGCCATTGTTGGCTGGGGCTGGGGTAGGGCGGATCACGGTGATGGATAGGGATACAGTTGATCTGTCCAACCTGCATCGCCAGACTCTGTTCGCGCAGGCGGATTGTGGGCGACTCAAGGCTAAAGTGGCCGCCGAGAGGTGTCGGGCCTTAAACGATGAGATCGAAGTTGAGGCGCTAGAACATGCTTTAACAAGTACAAATGCGCCCAATATGGCCGCGCAGGCGGATGTGATCCTGGATTGTGCTGACAGCTATGCGGCCAGCTATATTCTGTCCGATACTTGTTTAGCGCAGGGGAAACCGTTGATCAGCGCCTCGGTGCTGGGGCTGTCGGGCTATGTTGGTGGGTTCTGCGGAGGAGCGCCCTCGCTGCGCGCGGTGTTCCCTGACGCGCCCGATAGCGGAGCGAGCTGCGCCACAGCGGGTGTACTGGGTCCGGTCGTTGGAACAATTGGCGCGATGCAGGCGCAGATGGCGCTGAATCTGATCCTTGGGATCTCGCCCTCGCCCTTGGGGCAGATGGTTCAATACGACGCCCGTACCCTGCGTACCAGCACCTTCCGGTTCGACAACGCGCCCGAACCCAATAGCTGTTTTCGGTTCGTCTCAGCCAGTCAACTCGGTGCTGAAGATCAAATCATAGAGCTGCGCGATGAGGCTGAGGCGGCGATCCCAGCGCATCCGAACGCGCAGCGCATTTCGCCTGAAAATTTGGAAGAAATAGACCCTAAACAAGGCAAAAGACTGGCCTTGTGTTGCGCCACTGGCCTGCGCGCATGGCGTGCTGCCGAACAAATTCAATCGGATTGGCCGGGCGAGATTGTCCTCGTCGCGGCCTCGACCTCGAAAGCGAAAAGGAAACGCGAGACATGAAAAAGCTGATCACCGCCATCGCTCTGCTGGCCGCTGCGCCAGCCTGGGCCGAGGACAAGATGACCGTCCTGCTGGACTGGTTCATCAACCCTGATCACGGCCCGATCATCGTGGCACAGGAAAATGGCTATTTCGCCGAGCAGGGGCTTGAGGTTGAAATCGTCCCGCCCGCCGATCCTTCTGCCCCGCCGCGTCTGGTGGCAGCAGGTCAAGCTGAACTGGCGGTGTCCTACCAGCCGCAGCTGCACCTGCAAATCCACGAAGGGCTGCCGCTGAAACGCGTGGGCACGCTGGTTGCGACCCCGCTGAACTGCCTTCTGGTGTTGGAAGACGGTCCGATTAAATCTTTGGCCGACCTGAAGGGGAAAAAGATCGGCTTCTCGGTCGCGGGCGTGGAAGAGGCCATTCTGACCGCCATGCTGAATGCCCATGGGGTGGCGCTGGACGATATCGAATTGATCAACGTGAACTTCTCGCTGTCGCCGTCGCTGATGACCGGGCAGGTGGATGCGGTGATCGGTGCGTTCCGCAATTTCGAACTGAACCAGATGGATATCGAAGGTGTCGCGGGCCGCTGCTTTTACATCGAGGAAGAAGGCGTGCCGTCCTATGATGAGCTGATCTATGTGGCCAATCCCGAAACCATGGATGCTGACATGATCGCGCGTTTTCTGGCCGCGACCGAGAAGGCCACGCAGTACATCGTCAACAACCCCGAAAAAAGCTGGGAGATTTTTGCGGCCACCTCGCCCGAGCTGCAGGATGAGCTGAACGCGCGCGCATGGGTCGACACTCTGCCCCGTTTCGCCCTGCGCCCCGCTGGTTTTGACGCCGGTCGGTACGCGCGGTTCGAAGCGTTCCTGAAGGACAGCGGCATGATCGACAGTATCAACCCGGTTAGCGACATCACCATCGACGTGACCGCGCAATGAGCGACTATGGCAAAGCCTTCACGCTGATGCGTGATGCGGCGCAGGGGCCGTGGCGGGATTATACCCACCACGCCTTTGTCGAAGGGATGAAGGACGGCACACTGCCGCGTGAGGCGTTCCTGCACTATCTGCGTCAGGATTACGTCTTCCTGATCCATTTTAGCCGCGCCTGGGCTTTGGCGGTCGTGAAATCGGAAACGCATGAAGAGATGCTGACGGCTGTGGGCACCGTGAACGCTCTGGTCGCCGAAGAGATGCAGCTGCATATTGGGATCTGCGAAGCGGCTGGGATTTCTCAGGAGGAGCTGTTCGCGACCCCCGAGCGAGCCGAAAATCTGGCATACACGCGGTTCGTGTTAGAGGCCGGGTATAGCGGAGATCTGCTGGACCTGCTGGCGGCCCTTGCGCCCTGTGTCATGGGTTATGGTGAGATCGGCGCGCGGCTGGCTGCCGAGGCTACATCCGAGACCTATCGTGATTGGATCAACACCTATGCCGGTGAAGACTACCAAGGCGCGTGCAAAGCGGTCGGAGAGTTGTTCAATCAGGCTCTAACGGGGCGTATTGGGGCAGATTTCGAAGCCTCACCGCGTTGGGATCGACTGTGTCAGACCTTCCGCACTGCGACCGAGCTTGAGGTCAACTTCTGGCAAATGGGTCTGACCCCGTGACCCAAGCGCCTGATCTGACCATCAGTGGCTCGGCCACAATCGACGGCGCGCCCTTGTTCGCGCCGTTGGCCCTGACCCTTGGGGCTGGGCAGTGGACGTGTCTGCTGGGTGGATCGGGTGTGGGGAAAACCACTGTCCTGCGCCTGATTGCCGGGCTTGAGACTGGCGCAGAATTCAAGGGCCGGATCAACGCAAGCGACACGCAGCCTGTGGCGAACCGCGTCGCCTATATGGCGCAGGACGACCTGTTGCTGCCCTGGGCGACGGTGGCGCAGAATGTGTCGCTGGGCGCGCGGTTGAGGGGTGAGAAGCCCGACCTGGCCCGCCGGGACCGTCTGATCGAGCGGATGCGATTGCAGGATCATCTGAACAAAAAACCCGGAGAATTGTCTGGCGGTCAGCGTCAGCGCGTGGCCTTGGCGCGTACGTTGATGGAGGACCGGCCCATCGTGTTATTGGATGAGCCGTTCTCGGCCCTCGACGCCCGCACCCGCGCCGATATGCAGGATCTGGCGGCCGAGGCGCTGGCGGGGCGCACCGTTCTTTTGGTGACGCACGATCCGGCCGAGGCCGCACGATTGGGTCAATCCATCATGGTGATGACCGCGCAGGGGCTGACGCCCTGCGAGCCACCTTCGGCCCCGGCCCCGCGCCATGTGGATGATCTGGAAACATTGGAGACGCAGGGCGCGTTGCTGCGGTTATTGAGAGAGGCGGCATGAAGATCCTGTCCGCCCTTGCCGCAACTGTATTCGCGCTGGCCGTCTGGCAGGCGATTGTCAGCCTAACGGGCCTGCCGAAATTCATCCTGCCCGGTCCGGCACTGGTGGCTGAGACATGGTGGCAGAACCGCTGGGTGATCGCCGAACATACGTGGATTACAGCGGTAGAGGTAGTGATCGGGCTCGCCCTCGGCACGGTTCTGGGCGTGATCACCGCGCTGCATCTGGCGAATTCGCGAGCGGCGCGGGTGTTGGTGCAGCCGATGCTAGTCTTCACACAGGCGCTGCCGGTGTTTGCTCTGGCCCCGTTGTTGACCCTGTGGCTGGGTTATGGGCTGTGGTCCAAGGTCGCGATGGCGGTGCTGATCATCTATTTCCCGATCACCTCGTCTTTTTTTGACGGATTGATGCGCACGCCCCCCGGCTATCTGGACCTTGCACGCACCATGCAGGCCAGCCCGCGTGCAGTGTTGTGGCATATCCGCATTCCGGCTGCGCTGCCCTCGCTGGCGTCGGGGATGCGGCTGGCGGCGGTTTATGCGCCCATCGGGGCCGTGATTGGCGAGTGGGTGGGCTCGTCTCAAGGCTTGGGCTATCTAATGCTGCTGGCCAATGGGCGCGCCAAGACCGATCTGATGTTTGCCGCGATGCTGACTTTGGGGGTTTTTTCGATCCTGTTGCATATTATCATTCGCCGCGCCACGGCGCGCATGGCAGGTGAAGCGCGTTAACGGTTTGGAAACCGATTCGGCGTCAGGGTGAGAAGATGACCAAGGACGCCTTTGCTGAAGCCCCGATGCTGTTTGAAACGGACGAAGCGCCCGCGCAGCCGCTGCCAAGTGGTCGATTGCCCTCCTATATCAAAGACCATCGCAAGCGGCTGCGCGAAAGGTTCATGTCGGGCGGGTCCGCTGCAATGCCGGATTATGAGTTGTTGGAGCTGGTGCTGTTCCGGTCCATCCCCCGGCAGGATGTGAAACCGCTGGCGCGAGCGCTGATGGATACGTTTGGGGATTTCAACCGCGTGCTGACCGCGCCCGAAGAACGGCTGCGTCAGATCAAAGGTGCGGGTGAGACGGTCATCACCGACCTGAAGATTCTTGAGGCTTGCGCCCATCGTATGGCCCGTGCGCGAGTAATGCAGCGGCATGTGATCTCGGGCTGGGACGCGCTGCTGGATTACTGCCACACGACCATGGCCCATCGCGAGACCGAGCAGTTCCGGGTGTTCTATCTGGACCGTAAGAACGTGCTGATCGCGGATGAGGAGCAGGCTAAAGGCACCGTCGATCATGTGCCGGTCTACCCGCGGGAGGTGGCGAAACGGGCGCTGGAGCTGAATGCCTCGGCGCTTATTCTGGTGCATAACCATCCGTCAGGTGACCCAACGCCCTCGCAGTCGGATATCGATATGACCACCCGGATTCAGGATGCCTGTGTCGCGTTGGGTCTGACCTTGCATGACCACCTGATCATCGGGAAATCGACAGAACTGAGTTTCCGGTCGGAAGGATATTTGTAGGGGCTTTGCTCTTCTTCGCCTTTGGGGACGATTCACCCCCGCCGTATTTGGAACGAGAAGAAGGGCCGGGCTATTGGACCCAAACCTCGACCCTACGATTGACCTTTCGTCCCCATTCGGTGTCGTCGCAGGCCATGGGCATGGCTTCGCCAAAACCGTCGACATTCAGTTCCACCTTTTCGGAGATCGAAGCTTCAATTGCGGCCAGAACGGCGTTGCGCACGGTTTTGGCGCGCAGCAGGGCGATCTGGGCGTTAGCTTGTGCCGATCCGTCGCCGTCGCTGAAGCCGATAAATGTGAGGCGCCGGGTGTCGAATTGGCCGGATTCCACCAGCTGAGCCAAAAGCTGGATGTTGGCGCGCGATTGCGCGTCGGGGCGGGAGGAGCCTGTCTCGAACCGGAAGGACAGCGACAGCCGAGATTGGGCGCGCAATGTACCTACTATGCGTTGTAGCTCGTCCAGCCCAATTTCAGCCCCGCCCGAGGCGACGGCGTTGGCCAGGCGATGTCCCTGCTGGTCGATGGACAACAGCTCGGGGGCTTGATCGACGAAACCTGCATCTCGGATTGCGACTTGCGCCTCGGGGCTTTGGGCGAAAGACAGAAACTGCCTTGCGATCCGGGGCAGGCGACGGTTGGGCAAGTAAAGGAACATGGGCGAGGTGAGGGGGTAGTCCTCGGTCTTGATGGATTGTCGGGTCGCCGCCAGCGCGTGACCGCAGCCGCCGGTCAGGGGCAACGCGCGGACCGTGTCGACCGCCGCCTGGCTGGCGATGCCGATGGCGAACGGATCCCGTGCAACTGCCTGAACCAGAGCGCTGCTGCGGTTATGCTGGTTGATCCTTGCGGGCAGGGAGGCGTTTACCGGTGTCAGCAAACTGTCCTGCAAGGCTTGCGACGGGTCGGTGTCCGGCAGATGCACGGCAATTGGCGCGTCGGGTCCGCCCAGGCTGGTCCAGTTCGTGATCTCTCCGGTGAAGATGCGGACCAGATCAGCGGGTGATATCTGTCGGATCGGATTGTCCGGTGACACCACCGGCACCAACGCGTCCAGTGCCACGATGCGGGACCGCCGGGCCAGGGACAGATCGCCCAAACCGGCCTTGATGGCGCTGTCTTGCTCGGTTGGTCGAACCTCGCGCAGGGCCATGACGATGTCGGCCGAACCTGACACTTGATCGGCAAACCCCTGGTCGGTGGTTGTGGGGGTGAATACGAACCGACCCAGCGGCGCCGCGCGGTCGGGTCTAGTCAGCTCATAGGCAAATTGCCCGCCCTCCAGATGTCGTGGGGTCGCGGCCCACCCTTCGTGTCGGGCAAAGGCCACCAAAAGCGCGGGCAAGATGTTCTCGGCCATAACTGACGCGCCGGACAGGCGAACCTCGGCCACAAAATCTGTCAGGCTGGGGCAAGCGGGACCCGTGCAGGTCACACCCGAGCCGTCAACGGTAAGCGCGCCGAACCGGGTGTCGATGCGATAGAACTCGCCGTCATAGCCTAGCAGATTGCCGATTACCTCGACCTTGCCGTCATGCGAGGTCAGGGTGATGTCTTGCGCAGCCGCCTGCGACGCAGATGCCAAGGAGAAGAGTGCGGCGGTCGCCACACGAAGAAATGTCATAAGATGCCCGAGCCTGCCTGCGGTTTTACTTTGCCGCGATTTTCAGGTCTTCGAGCAGATTATTCAACACCAGAAACTCACCCGCTTTCGAACATTCCGGCAGAGTGACGGACAGGTCGCGCGCGCTGAGGCGCTGATCGCCGCGCAGTTCCAGCGATTGCAGGTGCAGTTCCTGGCCGCAATTTGCCCGGGTCACTTCGGCCTCGACCGACAGGGTGATCGAGCCGGTCTGATCGGATTGCCCTGCAGGGTAGGAATAGACCTGAACGTTCTGCGCGTCGTTCAGGTCGGGTTGACCCAGATGGACAACTTGCCCGGCGCCCTGTGTTTTGGCGTCAACCGAGACATGGCCGGTGCTGCCATAGCTTGCGCCAAACTCCAGCGCATGGATTTGCAGGTCCGTATTGCCTTGCCAGTGCAGGGCCACGCGATCGAAATGGGTGATATCGGGGATATGTGTGGTCGCAACAGTGCCCGCCTGATCCCCGACCGAGATCAGGAAGATCGCATATTCGCTGAGCGCCGGGATTGTCACTTCCAGACGACCGTTCGCGTCTGTTTGTTGCGTGACGGTCAGGCCGCTGTGATGCACATCAATCCGTTCGCCCGCGTGGCAAGGGGCAAGGACGGTCAGTTGCGCTGCAGCACCGGGTACAGCCCGCGCCCGTGCGCCGATAGCGCAGTCCGTCGGGCCCGAGGGGGCAGACCCGTTGGCGTGCAGCTTGCGATGTCCGGTTGTGGTGTCGTCCGGCGTTTCGTGGGCCGGAGTCGAGGAGGTCAGAACGATATCCTCCAGCCCTGCGATGATCGCCGTGTGATCCATGACAGAACTGATCTGCGTCTGCTGGACGTCAGGTTCCGCAGGCGTTCCATTCTGCATCAGGTAACCAATGGCCAGGGCACAGGCAACGGTACCCCCAGTGGTCACGTAGTTCTTAATTACAAACAAAACACCCTCCCCAGTTGAAGGAGCGAGTCGCACCCTGCGGGTCAATCACGGCCAATATGTGGCCGTGACGCGGGTTAATTGTGTCTGAACTAAGGTGATGTCAGGTCAGGCGTCCGTGGCAATGTTTGAACTTCTTGCCCGAACCGCAGGGGCATCTGTCGTTGCGTGACGGGTTGCCCCATGTGCTTGGATCGTTTTCATCGAAACCGGGTCGCGCATCACCCGAGGCTTCGGCCTCGGCCACAGCTTCGGCCTGGCCTGCGGCCTGATCGACCGCCTGCTGCGCTTGGGCCTGTTGCGCCTGCATCTGCGCCAACATCTCGCGCTGTTCTTCCTCGGTCAGAGGGCGCACGCGCGACAATTGCTGAGTCACGGTTTCGCGCAAACTGTCCAACATGCTTTCAAACAGCTGGAAGCTTTCGTTCTTATACTCGTTCAGCGGATCGCGCTGGGCATAGCCCCGGAACCCAACGACCGAGCGCAGATGCTCCAGTGTCAGCAGGTGTTCACGCCATTTGCTGTCGATGGTGTTCAGCAGAACCTGCTTTTCGATGTTGCGCATGTTCTCGGGGCCAAAAGCGGCCGCCTTTTGCGCCATCATCTCGTCGGCGGCCTTGACCAAACGCTCGCGCACCTGTTCGTCATCCACGCCTTCTTCCGCGGCCCAATCCTGTACGGGCGCGTCGATGGTCAGCTTGTCCTTGATCGCCTCGTGCAATCCATCGGTGTCCCACTGATCAGCATAGGATTTCGGCGGCATGTATTCGTCGATCAGATCGTCGATGACCTGTTCGCGCATGTCCGAGACCACATCTGAGAGGTCATCGGCAGACATGATCTCGCGCCGTTGGCTGAACACCACTTTCCGTTGGTCGTTCATCACGTCATCAAATTTCAGAACGTTCTTGCGCATGTCAAAGTTGCGGCCTTCGACCTTGGATTGCGCCCGCTCCAGCGATTTGTTGACCCAGGGATGAACGATGGCCTCGCCCTCTTGCATGCCCAGGGTGTGCAGAACTTTGTCCAGACGTTCCGAGCCAAAGATGCGCATAAGGTCGTCTTCGAGGCTGAGGTAAAATACTGTGCGGCCCGGATCACCCTGACGGCCCGAACGGCCACGCAGCTGGTTATCGATGCGGCGGCTTTCGTGGCGTTCTGATGCCATAACAAACAGACCACCAGCGGCCAGAACCTTTTCTTTTTCCTCGGCGTGAGTTGCTTCTTCGGCCGCGCGCAGTTCGGCGGGGTCGGCCTCGGGGTTTTCGGCCAGCGCCTTCAGCACTTTCATTTCCACATTGCCGCCCAACTGGATGTCGGTTCCGCGACCGGCCATGTTGGTGGCGATGGTGACTGCGCCCAGACGCCCCGCATCGGCGACGATCTGCGCCTCTTGCTCGTGCTGGCGGGCGTTGAGAACGTTGTGCTGGATGCCTTCTTTGGTCAGCATCTGGCTGAGCAGTTCGGATTTCTCGATCGAGGTGGTGCCCAGCAGAACTGGTTGGCCCTTTTCCTGCGCTTCTTTGGTTTCTTCGATCATCGCGCCGTATTTCTCGGCACCAGTGCGATAGACCTGATCATCTTCGTCTACACGTGCAATTGGCTTGTTGGTCGGAACCTCGACCACGCCCAGGCCATAGATTTCTTGGAATTCTTCGGCCTCGGTCAGGGCAGTGCCGGTCATGCCGCCCAACTTGTCATAAAGGCGGAAATAGTTCTGGAAGGTCACGCTGGCCAGCGTCACGTTCTCGGGCTGGATCTGTACACCTTCCTTGGCCTCGATGGCCTGGTGCAGACCTTCCGACAGACGGCGACCCGGCATCATGCGCCCGGTGAATTCGTCGATCAGAACGACATTGCCGTCGCGCACGATATAGTCCTTGTCGCGCTGGAACAGTTTGTGCGCCCGCAGACCTTGGTTCACGTGGTGAACGACTGTGGTGCTTTCGGGATCATACAGCGAATGGCCCTCGGGGATCAGTCCGGCTGCGATCAGTTGTTCTTCAAGAAACTCGTTGCCTTCATCGGTGAAGGTCACGTTCCGCGATTTCTCGTCCAGCGAATAGTGGTCGTCCTGCAACGAAGGGATCAGCCCGTCGATCGTAGTATACATGTCAGACCGGTCCTGCGACGGGCCCGAGATGATCAGTGGCGTGCGCGCCTCGTCAATCAGGATCGAGTCGACCTCGTCCACAATCGCGAAATTGTGGTATTTTTGATAAATCTCGGCCAGATCGGACTTCATGTTGTCGCGCAGATAGTCGAAGCCCAGCTCGTTATTGGTGGCATAGGTGATGTCGCAGGCGTAGGCGGCTTTCTTTTCCGCATCTGGCTGACCAGACCAGATCACACCCGTGGTCATGCCCAAAGCGCCAAAAACCTTGCCCATCCAGTCCGAGTCGCGCTTGGCCAGGTATTCGTTCACGGTGACCACATGCACGCCCTTGCCGGTCAGAGCGTTCAGATAGGCCGGGAACGTGGCGACCAGCGTTTTGCCCTCACCTGTTTTCATTTCCGAAATGTTGCCCTGATGCAGGAACGCGCCGCCCATCAACTGCACGTCAAAGGCGCGCAGACCCAGCGCGCGCTTGGCGCCTTCGCGTACGTTGGCAAAGGCTTCGGGCAGCAGGTCATCCAGGCTCTCGCCGTCCAACGCCCGTTTACGCAATTCCTCGGTCTTTTCCTTCAGACCGTCATCCGACAATTTCTCGAACTCGGGTTCCAGCGCGTTGATCTGGTCGATCAGGGGGCGGGTCGCCTTGATCTTGCGGTCGTTCGGTGTTCCGAACACCTTTTTGGCGAGCGTTCCGAGTCCCAGCATGTTCACTCCAGCGGATCTGTTCTTGTCTTGGTTGCGACAGGCTTGCCCACCTTGCGCGCAACCCATAGATACGGGGGGTGAAAGGCGGCCCTGTCCAAGGCTTCAAAGCGATGTAAGCGGCAGGTTCCACAGTGTCAACGCTGCGCCCCGTCGCGGCTAGAAAATAGGATGAATCCATGCCCAAAGGCCTCACTTTTCTGCCATCGCTGGCCCTGACTGCCGTGCTGGCCCTGCCACTGGCCGCCGAAACCCAGCCCGATCCCAGCGCGGTCGTGGCCCGTGTGAACGGGGAAGAGATCACATTGGGTCACATCATCGCTACTGCCGCAGCCTTGCCCGAGCAATATCAGCAGATCGAAGACGATGTTCTTTATGATCTGATTGTCGATCAGTTGATCCAGCAGCAATTGCTGGGCCAACAGCAGGACGCGCTGACCCGGCTGAACGCACTGGGCATCGAGAATGAAACCCGATCTCTGCGTGCGGTGCAGACTGTGAATGCGTTGATCGAGGAAAATCTGACGGATGAGGCGATCCAGGCCGCCTATGATGCGCAATATGCTGATTTCCAGGGCGCGGATGAATATAACGCCAGCCACATTCTGGTCGAAACCGAAGAAGAAGCGAATGAAATCAAGGCTCAGCTTGATGACGGTGCTGATTTCGCGCAACTGGCGCGCGAGAAATCCACCGGCCCGTCCGGCCCGAATGGGGGTGAGTTGGGTTGGTTCGGCCCGGGTCGCATGGTGCCTGCCTTCGAGGCTGCCGTTGTCAGTCTGGAAAAGGGCCAGGTTTCGGACCCTGTGAAAACTCAGTTCGGCTGGCACGTTGTCACCCTGAACGACAAGCGCAAAACCGAAGCCCCGGATATTGAGGCTGTCCGCGCCGAACTGTCCCAAGGTCTTCAGCAGGAGATCATTCAGGCGCGCATCGACGAGCTGACCCAGCAGGCCGAGATCGAGCGCCCCACGACCGAGGGTGTCGGACCCGAGGCACTGCGTCAGATCGAACTGCTTCAGGAGTAACCGTCCGTGGCAACGATTACCAAAGTTTCGCCTCTGGCTCCGGCGGCATTCCCCGACCTGCCCGCAATTGACGGCGTGCGATTTGCCACTGTTGAGGCGGGTGTGCGCTACCAGGGCCGCACCGATGTGATGCTGGCGGTGCTGGATCCCGGTACCTCGGTGGCGGGGGTGTTCACGCGTTCCGCCACCCGCGCGGCCCCGGTGCTGGATTGTCAGGACAAGATCGGTGGGGCCAGCGATGGTCCGGCGGCTATTTTGGTGAACTCGGGCAATGCCAATGCATTCACCGGGCACTACGGCCAGACCTCTGTGGCCGAAGTGACGCAGGCCGTGTCCAAAGCCACCGGCGTCGGGGTCGAGCGGGTATTTACATCGTCCACCGGCGTGATCGGCGAGCCGCTGCCCCATGGTCGCATCGTATCGCAGCTTGAGACGCTTAAAATGGGTCTCAGCCGCCACGCCATTGAAGACGCCGCGCGGGCGATCATGACGACCGACACCTTCCCCAAGGGGGCAAGCGCACAGGTCGAGATTGACGACAAAACAGTCTCTATTGCTGGGATCGCCAAGGGTTCAGGCATGATCGCGCCGGATATGGCGACGATGCTGGTTTACATCTTCACCGATGCGCAAGTCGAACAATCGGCGCTACAAGCGATGCTGGGCGCGCAGACCGACCGCACCTTCAACTGCATCACGGTGGACAGCGATACTTCGACCTCGGACACGCTGCTGCTTTGCGCCACCGGGGCCTCGGGCGTGGATGCCACAGGCAATGCAGCGTTTGCGCAGGCGCTTGAAACGGTGATGCTGGACCTTGCGCAGCAGGTGGTGCGCGACGGTGAAGGCGCCACGAAATTCGTAGAAATTCGTGTGACCGGAGCAGCCACGGACGCGGATGCCAAGGTGCATGGGTTGGCGATTGCCAACTCGCCGCTGGTGAAAACGGCGATTGCGGGCGAAGACCCGAACTGGGGCCGCGTGGTCATGGCCATCGGCAAATCCGGAGCGGCTGCGGATCGCGACCTTCTGAGCATCTCTTTCGGCGATATTCTGGTGGCTGAGAAAGGCTGGGTCAGCCCCGACTACCGCGAGGAAGACGCTGCCGCCTATATGAAAGGTCAGGATCTGGTGATCGCGGTCGATCTGGGGCTGGATGAAGGCGCATCCACCGTTTGGACCTGCGACCTGACGCACGGCTATATCGAGATCAACGCGGATTATCGTTCATGAAGACCGTTTTGGTGTCGGCCGTCGCCCTGATCGACGTCGAAGGCCGGGTGCTGCTGGCGCAGCGCCCCGAGGGGAAGTCCATGGCCGGTCTGTGGGAATTCCCCGGCGGCAAGGTCGAACCCTGCGAAACCCCCGAGGTCGCCCTGATCCGCGAGCTGGAGGAAGAACTGGGCATCAACACCTGGGCCTCCTGCCTAGCACCGCTGACCTTTGCCAGCCACAGCTATGACGATTTCCACCTGTTGATGCCGCTGTTCGCTTGCCGGAAATGGGAGGGGATACCACAATCAAAAGAAGGTCAGGCGCTGAAATGGGTCCGCGCTAGTGATCTGCGGAACTATCCTATGCCCGCAGCTGATGTGCCGTTGATCCCGATTCTGCGGGATTGGTTGTAGTGTCGCGGCAGGGCGCATGCCCCCTGTGGCCAAAAGAGAGCACGCGGTGGTCGGAATTGCGTGATTTGTGACCTGTACCCCTGATCCTAAAGTATTAGGCCCAGCCGAGCTGTTTCAAGGAATGCGCATCATTCCATATCTTGGTCATGTGTTTGATTTTGTCACCGTCAAACTCAATGGCATAGACGTATTCCGCGGCCAGAGTTTTTCCCGTAGCAGGCACTGGGCCATCCACGGAATGAGTTCCATGGAACACGGCAAATATGCTTGCAATTCCACGCTCTTCATCAACAGAAAATGATTTGAGCTCATAATGACCATCCGGGATCGGAGTCAGCAGGTTTTTCATCCAGTCTGCGTAACCTTCCAGGGAAGTGACGTCGGCCAATGCGTCGGCTTGTGCTGAAAACGTCGCGCCCTCATGGCAAAAGTTTTTGCAGGCGTCCCAGCCTTTGCCTGTATCGCAGGCCTCAAAGAATTCTCTTGCGGCTTTTCGGATAGACATGTGTTTCCCCCCCTACGAAACTGTGGCCAACCGTGTTGGCCATCAACTGAAGCAGTAAGAAACAGGGTACGCTGAAATAGCTCATTATCAAAATGCGCGGAAATATCGTGGCTTGGTGACGACATTTTGACTGATGTGCTCCGGCGATCCATCCAATCCATCACCCTTCCACCCCTGTTACAATTCGTAAGAATTGAGAAAACATCAGGCAAAACTTGCCGCTGATCCTCCGCCTGTCCCTTCGTGGGGCATTGGCGTTCGGGCACCATCCCGAACCCGCCATTTCCGACCCAAGGGAGGGGTCGGGTGGGGAGGAGAGAAAGATTGGCTCAGACGCAATCGGGCGCTGAAGGGTTGGTTTCCCTTCCGGCGCTGTTACATCGCAATGCGACGCAGTTCGGGGATGCCCCGGCCTACCGGGAAAAGGAATTCGGGATCTGGCAATGCTGGTCCTGGGCTGAAACCGCCGCCGAGGTGCGCAAACTGGCGTTGGGATTTCTGGAGATCGGCGTTGAGAAGGGCGACCATATCGCCGTCATCGGCCGCAACCGCCCGGCGCATTACTGGTCGATGGTCGCCGCTCAGATGGTAGGAGCGGTGCCGGTGCCGCTGTATCAGGACTCGGTCGCGGAAGAGATGGCCTATGTGCTGGAACATTGCGGCGCGAAATTCGTCGTCTGCGGTGATCAGGAGCAGGTCGACAAGGTCATCGAGATTCAGCAGGGGCTGCATCAGGTCAAGCATATCCTCTACACCGACAAGCGGGGGATGCGGAAATACGACCATTCCCAGATGAACGCGCTGGACGACATCATGGCCGAGGGCAGCGCCGGTCACGCTCGGTTTGACGCGGAACTGGACAAGCGTATCGCGGCGATCACCTATGACGATACCTGCGTGATGCTCTATACTTCGGGCACGACGGGCAAGCCCAAGGGCGTGGTGCTGTCGAACCGCAATGTGATCGAAAGCGCCAAGAACTCGGCTGAGTTCGACCATCTGACCCGCAACGAAGATATTCTGTCCTACCTGCCGATGGCGTGGGTGGGCGATTTCATATTCTCGATCGGTCAGGCCTATTGGTGCGGCTTCTGCGTGAACTGCCCAGAAAGCGCCGACACGATGATGACCGACCTGCGCGAGATCGGGCCGACCTATTTCTTTGCCCCGCCGCGCGTGTTTGAGACGCAGCTGACCAACGTGATGATCCGGATGGAGGATGCGGGCAAGCTGAAGAAGCGCATGTTCCGTCACTTCATGGATCACGCCAAGAAGGTGGGCGGTCTGTTGCTGGATGGCAAGCCGGTTGGGTTTGGCGACAAGGTGAAATACGCGCTGGGCAACATGCTGGTTTATGGTCCTCTGAAGGATACGCTGGGTTATGGCCGGTTCCGCGTCGGCTATACGGCGGGTGAGGCGATTGGGCCTGAGATTTTTGATTTCTACCGCTCACTGGGTATCAATCTAAAGCAGCTATATGGTCAGACCGAAGCCACCGTTTTCATTACTGTACAGCCAGACGGCGAGGTGCGCGCGGATACGGTTGGTGTTCCTGCGCCGGATGTCGAGTTGAAGATCGACGACAAGGGCGAGATTCACTATCGCTCGCCCGGTGTGTTTGTCGAGTATTACAATAACCCGGATTCGACCGCCTCGACCAAGGATGCCGAGGGTTGGGTGGCAACCGGGGATGCCGGGTTCATCGAGGAAGGGTCAGGCCATTTGCGGATCATCGACCGTGCTAAGGACGTGGGCAAAATGGCCGACGGGTCGATGTTTGCACCGAAATATGTCGAGAACAAACTGAAGTTCTATCCCGATATTCTTGAGGTTGTTCTGTTCGGAAACGGCAAAGATCGCTGCGTGGCCTTTATCAATATCGACCTGACGGCGGTGGGTAACTGGGCCGAGCGGAACAATGTGGCTTATGGGTCCTATCAGGAACTGACCAGTCATCCCCGTGTGTTAGAGACGATCAAGTCGCATGTGGAAGAGGTCAACAAGTCGGTTGCGGCAGATGAGATGCTGTCGGGCTGCCAGGTGCATCGCTTTGTGGTCCTGCACAAAGAGTTGGATGCGGATGATGGTGAAATGACCCGGACCCGAAAGGTGCGGCGCGGCTTTGTGGAAGAGAAATTCCACGACATCATTGATGCGCTTTATGACGGATCATCCAGCGTTTCGACTACGACTGAAGTAACCTATGAGGACGGGCGTAAGGGGTCGATCTCGGCCACGCTGGAAATTGTGGACGCGCCGGTTGTTGCTGCGACCTCGCACAAGGTGGCGGCGGAATGAGGGCCGTTCGAGCGCCGCTCGACCTTGCGGTCATCGCCCCGCCCGCCGTCCCGTTTTTTTACAGCTCAGGGAGGATCTGATGCTGGATAGTTCCGAAGGATATGTCACCGAAGACGGCCGCAAGATCGGCGGTGTGGTGATGGAGATGAAGAACATCACCCTGCGTTTTGGCGGTGTGGTGGCAATCAAGGATATCTCGTTCGACATTCGCGAGGGTGAGATCCGGGCAATTATCGGACCGAATGGGGCGGGCAAGTCCTCGATGCTGAACGTGATCTCGGGGTTCTATGTGCCGCAGGAGGGTGAGGTTTGGTTTCACGGATCAAAACGCCCGCAGATGCGACCCTTTGAGGTGGCGCAGCAGGGGATTGCACGGACGTTCCAGAATATCGCTCTTTTCGAGGGGATGAGCGTTTTGGATAACGTCATGACAGGGCGTTTGGGCTTCATGAAGACGAATATTATCCAACAGGCCTTGTGGAAGGGCAAAGCCGAGGCGGAAGAGACGGAAAATCGCGAGGCGGTCGAGAAGATCATCGATTTCTTGGAAATCCAGCACATCCGCAAAACACCTGTGTCTCGCCTGCCCTACGGGCTGAAGAAACGGGTCGAACTGGCGCGAGCCTTGGCGGCGGAGCCAAAGCTGCTGCTGCTGGATGAGCCGATGGCGGGCATGAATGTCGAGGAAAAAGAGGACATGAGCCGCTTTATCCTGGACGTGAATGACGAGTTTGGCACCACCATCGCGCTGATCGAACACGACATGGGCGTTGTGATGGACCTGAGCGACCGCGTGGTGGTGATGGATTATGGCCGCAAGATCGGTGACGGCACACCCGATGAGGTGCGCAACAATCAAGAGGTCATCGACGCCTATCTGGGGGTGAGCCATGACTAGACATCTGACAGACATGAGAGGGGGCGGACATGCCTGATCAGTTGGTATTTGCGATGGAGGTCATTCTGAATGGCCTGATGGCCGGGGTCCTTTATGCGCTGGTCGCGCTGGGCTTTGTGCTGATTTACAAGGCATCGGGGATTTTTAACTATGCCCAAGGGGTTATGGCACTGTTTGCGGCAATGACTCTGGTGGGGATCATGAAAGGTCAGGTGCCGTTTGCGCATCTGATCAATGCCATGTTCGGCACGCATATCCACTATTTTGGCTGGAACGTGCCTGCGCTGCTGGCGATTATTCTGACCATGGCGGTGATGGTGTTGCTGGCCTGGGCGGTGCAGCGCTTTGTGATGCGCCATCTGGTGGGTCAGGAGCCGATCATCCTGTTCATGGCGACGATCGGCCTGGCTTATCTGCTGGAAGGTGTGGCCGATCTGATGTGGGGCTCTGAAATCAAGACGCTGGATGTGGGCCTGCCGCAGGGCATCAACCTGTGGATTGATGAGAGCACATTCAACATCTTCGGCTACGGCTTCTTCATCGACAATCTGGACATTGTTGCAACAGTTATCGCGGCATTGCTGGTGGCGGCGCTGGTGGCGTTCAGCCAGTACACCAAGCAGGGCCGGGCGATGCGTGCGGTGGCCGATGACCACCAGGCGGCGCTGTCCGTGGGGATTTCGCTGAATTTCATCTGGGTGATGGTTTGGTCGGTCGCCGGGTTCGTGGCCCTTGTCGCAGGCATCATGTGGGGTACGAAATCGGGTGTGCAGTTCTCGCTATCGCTGATCGCGCTCAAGGCGCTGCCGGTGCTGATGCTGGGCGGGTTCACCTCGATCCCCGGAGCGATTGTCGGAGGGTTGATCATCGGTGTGGGCGAGAAACTGTTCGAATTTGCCATCGGCCCGCTTGTGGGCGGTGCGACCGAGAACTGGTTTGCCTATGTGCTGGCGCTGATCTTCCTCGTGTTCCGGCCGCAGGGTCTGTTCGGTGAGAAGATCATCGAGAGGGTGTAGCGATGCAAAAGTTCCTCGCCATCACCAACGTGATCGCATGGGCCGGGTTCTGGGCCTTTGGATATATCGCTCTGACGTCGGATGATCTGACGGACGGGCAGGTGACAATCGCAGCGATCCTGGCTTTTGCCGGACTGGTCATGGGCATCCTGGCCTACCTCAAGCTGGTCCGTGCGTCCGAGGCGACGGGATATGCCAAAGGATCGAACCAACTGGATGCCGCAGCCCGCAACCGGGCGCAGGAAGAATGGGGAAAGTAAGACATGTTCTATCGTGAAGCCGGAGATTTCAAAGTCTCTTACGTGGATGACAGCCAGACCTTCCCGATCAAGTTCGACCGGTATCGGTACTATGTGGTGCTTGCCGTGGCGTTTGGGATCATCCCGTTCATCATCAACGACTATTGGGCAAATGCGCTGCTGCTGCCGTTTCTGATCTATGCGATTGCGGCGATCGGACTGAACATTCTGGTGGGCTATTGCGGGCAGGTTTCGCTGGGCACCGGCGGGTTCATGGCTGTAGGGGCCTATGCTTGCTATAAGCTGATGACGGCCTTCCCGGATGTCAGCATGTTCATCCATGTCATCCTTGCCGGAGGTATCACCGCGTTGGTCGGTGTGCTGTTTGGCCTTCCAAGCCTTAGGATCAAAGGGTTCTATCTGGCCGTGGCGACTTTGGCGGCGCAGTTCTTCCTTGTCTGGCTGTTCAACAGGGTGCCGTGGTTCTACAACTATTCGGCCTCGGGGCAGATTAATGCGCCGGAACGCGATGTGTTTGGTATCATCATTACCGGCCCGAATGCGCCTGCATGGGCAACCTATCTGTTTTGCCTGATCTTCCTAGCGGTCTGCGCCGTCGTCGCTCGCAACCTGACGCGTGGTACCACAGGACGTAAATGGATGGCGATCCGGGACATGGACATCGCGGCCGAGATCATTGGTGTGAATCCACTTCGGGCTAAGCTGACGGCTTTTGCTGTCAGCTCGTTCTTTGTGGGTATTTCGGGTGCGTTGTTCTTTGCGGTTTATCTGGGCGCGGTCGAGGTCGGCGAAGTCTTCGGTATTCAGAAATCGTTCCTGGTGCTGTTCATGATCATTATCGGTGGACTGGGATCCATCTTTGGATCTTTTGCCGGGGCTGCGTTCCTTGTGCTGTTGCCCGTTGTCCTGAAGGTCGTCGGCGCGGACATGCTGGGCTGGCCCACCGATATCGTGGCTCATTTGAATCTCGTCATCGTTGGCGCGCTGATCATCATGTTCCTGATCCTTGAACCGCATGGGCTGGCGCAGCTGTGGCGCGTGGCCAAAGAGAAACTCAGACTCTGGCCGTTCCCGCACTAAGCGGTCCGGCCCAATCAGATAACGGGTGCAAAGCCCGAACTCACCATCGGACCAACCAAGGGAGGAGACACCCGATGAAATTGAAACTGGCAACCATGGCGCTCGGCGCCGCAATGGCGGCAGGTCCGGTTATGGCCGACCTCGTATTCCCGTCGCTCAGCTATCGGACCGGGCCTTATGCGGCGGGCGGTATCCCGTTCGCGGATGGCTATGCTGATTACTTTACCCTGCTGAATGAACGCGATGGCGGTATTGGTGGCGTGGCGACCAAGGTGATCGAATGCGAAACCGGCTATAACACCGAAAAAGGTGTGGAATGCTATGAATCCACCAAGGGCGAAGGCTCGCTGGTGTATCAGCCGCTGTCGACTGGTATCACCTATCAGCTGATCCCCAAAACCACCGCAGATGGCATTCCGATGCACACGATGGGGTATGGGCGCACCTCGGCCAAAAACGGCGATGTGTTCAGCCATACGTTCAACTATCCTGCGAACTACTGGGATGGGGCCTCGGGCGCGATCAACTACCTGCTGGATACCAACAACGGCGACCTGAGCGGCAAGAAAATCGCGCTGGTCTACCACAACTCGGCCTATGGCAAGGAACCGATCCGCACGCTGGAAGAGCTGTCTGCCAAGCACGGGTTCGAGCTGGTTGCCCTGCCGGTGGATCATCCTGGTCAGGAGCAGAAGTCGCAGTGGCTGCAAATCCGCCGTGATCGTCCCGATTTCGTCCTGATGTGGGGCTGGGGCGTGATGAACCAGGTGGCTGTGCAGGAAGCTGCCAACATCCGTTACCCGATGGAAAACTTCATCGGCATCTGGTGGTCGGGCTCGGAAAACGACGTGCTGCCAGCGGGTGAAGCTGCGAATGGCTACAAGGCGCTGACCTTCCACAATGTGGGCACCGATTTCCCGGTCTTTGATGACCTGCAGAAATATGTCGTCGATGCCGGTAAAGCCGCTGGCGCGGGCGATCAGGTGGGTACGGTTCTGTACAACCGTGGCCTCTATGCCGCAATGCTGGCCGCCGAAGCTGCCAAAAAAGCGCAGGAAATCCACGGCACCGCCGACATCACCCCTGCGATGATGCGCGACGGCATGGAAGCGCTGGAAATCACCGAAGCCAAAATGACCGAACTGGGCCTGCCAAACTTTGGCCCGACCTTCTCGGTTTCGTGTGAAAACCACGGCGGCGACGCTCTGGTCGGTGTGACCCAGTGGGATGCGACCAACAAGACCTGGAGCCTGATTTCCGAGTTCAAAGCCACCGATGGCGACGTGATCGGCCCGCTGATCAACGAGGATTCGGGTGCATATGCGTCGGAAAACAACATCGGTTCGCGCTGCTGATCCGGTGATCTGAAACACGGGGCGGCGGGCTCTCGCCGTCCCGACCTAAACACAAGGCTTGAGGACACGCGCTGATGCTGGATGCGGCTCAAAACACCGAAGTGCAGACCGAAACCCTGCTTGAGGTCAACAATATCGAGGTGATCTACAATCACGTGATCCTCGTCCTCAAAGGCGTCAGCCTGACCGTGCCCAAGGGCGGTATTACCGCGCTGCTGGGTGGAAACGGGGCTGGCAAGACGACGACGCTCAAGGCGGTGTCGAACCTGCTGCATTCCGAACGCGGCGAGGTGACGAAAGGCACGATCAAGTATCGCGGCACCAGCGTGCATGAAAGCGATCCGGCGGATTTGGTTGAAAAGGGTGTCATCCAGGTGATGGAAGGCCGCCATTGCTTCGAACACCTGACGGTTGAGGAAAACCTGCTGACCGGTGCCTATACCCGCAAGGACGGTGCGGCGGCGATCCAGAAAGACCTTGAGCTTGTCTATTCCTATTTCCCACGGCTGGCCGAACGCCGCAAATCCCAAGCCGGATATACTTCGGGCGGTGAGCAACAGATGGTCGCCATGGGGCGCGCATTGATGTCGCGGCCCGAGACAATCCTGCTGGACGAACCCTCGATGGGTCTGGCCCCGCAGCTGGTCGAAGAGATTTTCGGAATCGTGAAGGACCTGAACGAGAAAGAGGGTGTGTCCTTCCTGTTGGCCGAACAGAACACCAACGTGGCGCTGCGGTTTGCGCATTACGGCTACATCTTGGAATCGGGTCGTGTGGTGATGGATGGCCCGGCGGCGGAACTGCGCGAAAACCCGGATGTGAAGGAATTCTACCTCGGTATGTCGGATGAGGGCCGCAAAAGCTTCCGCGATGTGCGGTCCTATCGCCGCCGCAAGAGGTGGCTGTAAGCGGATGGAGGATCTGGCGATGACCTATTTCGACGCACTCGAAACCCGATCAGCCGACAAACGCGCCGCCGATCAGGCCGAGGCGCTACAAAAACAACTTGCACGGGCCCTGTCTGCCCCCGGTTTTCAAACGCATCTTGCGGATGTGGAGACAGATGGTGTCACATCGGTTGAGGACTTGCCCAAACTGCCGGTTCTGCGCAAATCCCATCTGGCGCAGGCGCAGGCTGCGCGTCCACCGTTCGGGGGGTTCACGGTCAAACCTGCGCGGCATTTTCACCATGTGTTTCAGTCTCCGGGTCCGATCTATGAACCGGGTAGCACCGATCCCGACTGGTGGCGTATGGGCAGGTTCCTGCACGCTGCTGGTGTAGGGCCGGGCGATATCGTTCAGAATTGCTTTGGCTATCACCTGACGCCCGCGGGTATGATCTTTGAAAGCGGCGCGCGCGCGGTCGGGGCGGCTGTTTTGCCCGCAGGCACCGGCCAGACCGAGTTGCAGGTGACAGCAGCGCGTGATGTAGGCTGCACCGCCTATGCCGGGACGCCGGACTATCTGAAGGTCATACTGGACAAGGCGGATGAGATGGGCGTCCAGCTTCGGTTCACTACCGCCGTCGTAGGCGGCGGGGCCTTGTTCCCGTCACTGCGGCAGGAATACGCGGATCGTGGAATCTCGTGCCTGCAATGCTATGCGACCGCCGATCTGGGTAACATCGCCTACGAAAGCCCCGCCATGGAGGGGATGATCATCGACGAACATGTCATTGTCGAGATCGTGACCCCCGGCACCGGTACCCCAGTGGCAGAGGGTGAAGTGGGTGAGGTCGTTGTGACCTCTTTGAACCCCGACTATCCGCTGATCCGTTTCGCGACGGGCGATCTATCGGCGATCATGCCCGGCCATTCATCTTGCGGACGCACGAATGCGCGGATCAAGGGCTGGATGGGCCGCGCCGATCAGACCACCAAGATCAAGGGTATGTTTGTGCGCCCCGAACAGGTGGCCGCGCTGGTCGATAAACATGCCGAGATCGTCAAAGCCCGCGTCATTGCCGCCCGCCAGGGTGAGATGGACATGATGACCGTTCAGATCGAAAGCCCCGGTGGCGATGACATGGCCTACGCTAAATCGGTTGTCGAGCTGCTGAAACTGAAGGGCGCGATCGAGGTCGTCGCGCCGGGATCGCTGCCCAAGGACGGGTTGGTGATCGAGGATCAGCGCGTTTACGAATGAGGCCAAGCAGGTCTGCGGCAGTATGTGCCGCAGATTTGTATCCCTGCCCACTGGTGTTTCTGACCGTTTTGGTCGATTAATGACGAAACCTGCGCCTTAGCCAGTAACAAGCCGGGATCATGGCCGACGTCGAATTCTCAGAACATGGAACGCGCAATCGCGGCGCGTTGGGCACCCGGTTGGTGGCGACAGTAGCCTGTCTGGTGGCGGCGGCCTGTCTGCTGCCTATGCTCGCAGTTGTTCTGGCGGCGGTGACGGGCGGGACGGACACGATCTCGCACCTGATGGACACGGTCTTGCCGGGCTATGCGCTGACCACTGCGGTGCTGGTTATTTTGGTGGCGATGGGGACGTTTGCCATCGGTGTCGGTGCGGCGTGGCTGGTAACGATGACGCGCTTTCCCGGAGTTCGGTTTCTGGAAATCGCTCTGGTGCTGCCGCTGGCCTTTCCGGCCTATGTTCTGGCCTATGCCTATACGTTTATTTTGGACCACCCCGGTATCGTTCAGACCACCCTGCGCGACGTGACCGGCTGGGGTCCGCGCGACTATTGGTTCCCCGAGATCCGCTCGACCGAAGGCGCGGCGGTTATGCTGATCCTCGTGCTGTACCCGTATGTCTATCTGCTGGCTCGCGCGGCTTTTTTGCAGCAAAGCGCCACTGCCTTTCTGGCGGCCCGCGCGCTGGGTAACAGCCCTTGGGGCGCATTCTGGCGCGTGTCGTTGCCAATGGCGCGCCCGGCGATTGCAGGGGGCGTGTTGCTGGCGATCATGGAGACCATCGCAGATTTCGGCACCGTCGCCTATTTTGGCGTGCAGACCTTTGCCACCGGCATCTATACCAGCTGGTTTTCTATCGGAGACCGCGCTGCCGCCGCGCAACTGGCGTTGTGCCTGCTGGGTTTTGCGCTGGTCATGGCCGTGGCTGAACGGATGCAACGCGGCAAAGCGAAATACTATCAGGCGGGCAAAAACCACGCTGCGCTGCCCTCGGCCCAATTAAAGGGATGGCAGGCGGCAGCGGCGTTCACGCTGTGCATCATCCCGGTGTTGCTGGGGTTCCTGCTGCCTGTGTTCATTCTGGTGCAGATGGGGACGGAATCGGAACAAAACCTGCTGTCACGGCGCTATATCGGGTTCATTCAAAACTCGCTGATTTTGGCAGGGACGGCTGCGGTCGTGACGGTTTTTGCTGCGATCTGCGTTGGGTTCTTTCAACGGCTTCGGCCTGGTCGGGTATCCTCTAGCACAGGGTATATGGCGCGGCTGGGCTATGCGGTGCCCGGCGGAGTTATCGCCGTCGGACTGATCGTGCCCTTTGCCAGTTTCGACAATGCTCTGGATGCGTGGATGCGGCAGACTTTCGATATCTCGACCGGGTTGCTTGTCACCGGCTCGATCTGGCTGTTGGTTGCGGCCTATATGGTCCGGTTCCTGGCCGCTGCGCTAAGTGCCTATGAGGGCGGTCAAAGCACAGTCCACGCCAATATGGACGCGGCCTCTCGGTCCTTGGGGCAAAGCCCGCTGGGCACGTTGCGCCGAGTGCACTTGCCGATTCTGACACCATCGCTGCTGACCGCGCTGCTGATCGTGTTTGTGGACGTGATGAAAGAGCTGCCCGCGACCCTGATCATGCGCCCGTTCAACTTCGACACACTGGCGGTGCAGGCCTATCGGCTGGCCTCGGACGAACGGCTTGAGGGGGCTGCGGTGCCGTCGCTAGTCATTCTGGCTGTGGGACTGCTACCGGTCATTTTGATTTGCCGGCAAGTGGGTCGCAGACGCTAGGGCGCTTCAAAATTGCCACACCCTGTCGTGCGTGGGCTTGATTCAGGCGCGTTTTCCGGCAAGGCTTGGAGCATGAACATGCAGCCTCCCAGCCGGTTCTCTGGTAACTCGGCCCAGATGCCCGTCGCTTTCAACCGCCACGAGATGTCTCATATCCTGTCCGTCTATGGTCGGATGGTCGCCGCCGGAGAATGGCGGGACTACGGCATTTCCAACCTCCGCGATATGGCCGTGTTTTCGATCTTTCGCCGCACGGCCGAACACCCGATATACCGGGTAGAAAAGCACCCGCGTTTGCGGCAGAAACAGGGGATGTATTCGGTGGTCGGCATGGATGGCCGCATCCTGAAGCGCGGTCAGGATTTGCGTACCGTGCTGCGGGTTCTAGAACGCAAGCTGATCCGCTCGGTTGACCTTGATTAGAGCCTTTTGTGACTGGTCACCGGTCCGTCACCCTGATCTTTGATCCGCGCAACGGCCTGCACCATCGGCTCAAAGGTCACATCCATGTGGAAGGCATTGGCGTGCAGAAGCATGTCCTCGGCATAGACCCATGCAACATGGCCCTTCCAGAACAATAGATCACCACGTTGAGGCGGAGTGCCGTCTGGCAGAGTTTGCCCGACCGCGCGCTCTTGATCTCCGCTATCACCCGGGCAATGCATCCCGCAGGCCAGCAATCCGGCCTGCACAAGGCCCGAGCAATCCAGCCCGCTTCGGCTGTTGCCGCCCCACAGATACGGTGTGCCCAGAAACAGCTCGGCCACGGCGACTGGGTCGGTCAGGGTGACGCCGATGGGTTTGGCGTGAACGGCGGGAATGAAACCAAGTTCGGTTTCCAGAAACCCGTTCACTTCGGACCGGGCGGTTATCCTGCCGCCGAAGCTCAGTGACGCGATGTCCGGGCTTTTCATATCCGCTTGGGTATAAGCATGGGTGGCTGGGGCGGTAATCCAATGGGTTGCGGGGGTATCCGGGCCAAGCTGGCCCGACCGGACCCAGCCCGGATAACCGTCCTTGTCTGATGTGATCCGGCTCCAACCCTCTACTGTATCAGTGACTGCGACCGTATCCCCATACAAAAGTTGCCGATCCCGGGGCCCATCTGGGCTGCGCATCAGATCGACGACCGGCTGTATGATGCGGTGTTGGGTCATAGGCCCAGCATCTCGGGCAGGGCGGTCAAAAGGGCACGTGGGCCTTGACCCAGCCCGCCCTTGCTGCGTCCGGGTTCTTTGCTGCGCTGCCACGAATAGATGTCGAAGTGTATATAGGGACTGTCGACCGCAAAACGGCGCAGGAACAGGGCGGCAGTGATCGACCCGGCAAATCCACCCGCAGGGGCGTTGTCCAGATCGGCAATGCCGGGTTCGATCATGCCTTCGTAAGGCTCATGGAAGGGCATCCGCCAGACTGGGTCGGCTGCTGCGCGCGCCGCGTGGGTCAAGGCGTCGGCAGCCTTGTCGCTGTCGGTGTAGAAGGGCGCCAGATCAGCACCAACAGCCACACGCGCTGCCCCGGTCAGCGTCGCCATCGAAATAACAAGGTCTGGTTTCCCCTCATCCGCCAGCGCCAGCGCGTCCGCCAGAACAAGACGCCCTTCGGCATCGGTATTATTGATCTCGACCGTCAGACCCTTGCGCGAGGTCAGGATATCGCCGGGTCGAAAAGCGTTCCCAGCCACCGAATTCTCAACCGCTGGGATCAGAACACGCAGTTGCAGCGGCAGGTTCAGCGCCATGATCATCCGCGCCAGCCCTAGCACGTTGGCTGCCCCGCCCATATCCTTTTTCATCAACCCCATCGAGGCACCGGGCTTCAGGTTCAACCCGCCAGTATCGAAACAGACACCTTTACCGACCAGAGTCAGTTTCGGTCCTGCGTCGCCCCAGTTCATCTCGATCAGGCGAGGCGCCTGCGCGGCGGCACGACCCACCGTGTGGATCATGGGAAAATTCTGGTCCAACAGGTCATCGCCTGCAATCACCGAACAGGATGCACCGAATTCCTGTGCCAGCGCTTCAGATGCGGCCTGCAACTGATCCGGCCCCATATCCGAGGCGGGGGTGTTAACCAGATCGCGGATCAACGCCTCGGCCTTGGCAAGAACCTCCAATCGGGTGACATCCACGCCATCCGGTGCGACGAGGCGCGCTTTGGCGGCGGATTGACTGGCATAGCGGTCGAAACTGTATCCGGTCAGCAACCATCCCAGGCATTCAGTCTCAAGCACATCATCCGATACCCCCGAGGCTATGCGATACGTGCCTTTGGGCAACGCTTCGGCCGCTGCGGCCAGTGGGAACCGTTTGCGCGCCCGGCCTGCTGGTTTGCCAAAGCCCGCCAGCGCCATGGACGGCGCACCGTCTGCATCGGGTATCAACAGCGTTTGACCCAAACCGGCCGTGAACCCGCTGTGTTCCACCCAAGCCGCCACAAAACCAGGCTGATCCGAAAGCCAGCTTTCCAGATCGGGCTGCGCGATCACGTGCAATGGCAGGGACGGGTCAGAGGCAGGGGCAAAAGACAGGGTCATGGCGATCTCAACTGGTTCGAATTGCGCCCAGCCTAGTCACCCACGATCCGTTCGCAAGCCCCGTCAGACCGAAAGGTCCTGCTGGTCCCAGATGACGGTCAGCGATTTTTCACCCACGCGGATCAGGCGCGACAGCGTTGACCCCGTGGCCACGGCATCGCCGACATCAACATTATGCGCCACGTCCCCTGCTACGCGCGCCAAAGCGGTCATCCCAACCTGTTCGGAAATCGCCACCAGAGAACGCGCGCATTTGCGCAAGCTCACCCAGTCGCGCCGCCGCCAGTAGCGTTCGCAATTTGACAGGCGCACGGCCAGTTCCTCGACCGTGCGACACAACACGTCCAATGCATTCTGATCCCCCAACTGTCCGCACAATCCGTTCAGACGCTCCGGGTCCAAGCGGACGGATTCCTTGTGTTCAAGCGTGATTATCTTTTCCACCACATTCACCCCAATTCCTTGCACCCCCACGGTGTGGCCCTACTGTGGCGTGAAATTCCTTTGCAAAACCTTGCAGTGCTGCGGGATAATGGCTCGAATTTTCGGTGAATTCGGGTTACAGCACTCGTCAGACACAAGACTAAGGACGTAAGAATGGAACGCGCCAAACCTCTGCCGAGCTATCTGGTCAAACGGTATCACGGCTGGAAAGCCACCACCTATTCCGAAAATCAGGTCTGGTACCGGCGCCTCGCGACCGAGGGTCAGCGCCCGCGCGCGATGGTTATTTCGTGCTGCGACAGCCGGGTGCACGTGACGTCGATGTTCGGCGCGGATCAGGGCGATTTCTTCATTCATCGTAACATCGCCAACCTCGTCCCCCCATACGCCCCGGACGGAGATCACCACGGTACCAGCGCCGCGATCGAATACGCCGTAACCGCGCTGAAAGTGGCGCATCTGATCGTGCTGGGCCATTCGCAATGTGGCGGCGTTCAGGGCTGTATCGACATGTGCAAGGGCCAGGCCCCGCAGCTTGAAGCCAAGGACAGCTTTGTCGGGCGCTGGATGGATATCCTCAAGCCGAAATACGATCTGGTGGCCGATATCGAGGACAGCACAGACCAGGCGCGCCAATTCGAGCGGCATGCGGTTGTTGCCTCGCTGGAAAACCTGCTGACCTTCCCGTTCATTGCTTCGGCTGTCGAGGACGGATCACTGAGCCTGCACGGGCTGTGGACCGATATCGGCGAAGGCGGGCTGCAATGCTATGACCCGCACGAAAAGAAGTTCGTGGTTGTTTGATTTTCGATAGGCGCAATGCGATGTGAAGGGCCGGTCAGGCCCTTCTTTTTTGTGCAATTGAATCACCGTAGGATCATACCCTCGGGCCAGTTTAGTTCTGTCTCGATTTGAATAGTTTCTGCCTGTCCGGGGGCCAACTCCATTTCCCACGCCAGAACTCCCCGCCGGTTATCGACATTTTCTTCGGCAGGGCTGGGATTTGCGCTCCAGGTGATATTCAGATCATCCTGTTCGGAAAAGGGGACGCTCTCGAGCAGCCGTAGGGGCCAAGTTTGGTCCGAGAGATTCTCGATGTGAATTTGAGCGCGTTCAACTCTTTCGTTCGAGCGTGATATCAACCCGACGTCACCGCTGCGCCGTCCCAGGATTTGGTGCTTCAAAGTCAGAGCATAAAGAGGACCAAATCCCAATTCCACCTCTTCACGAGGTCCGATTTCGGGGCTGGCATCGATTGCGACCAGAACGCCATCGACATGCCATCTGGCATATTCCGAGGAGATTAGGTTTTGTGCATACGGATTCGTGAAACGCGCAGTGCGATAAGCCGTGTCGTCTCGGCTGGGATTGGCCAAGGCAAAAAGCTCTGCCGGTTGAGACATGCTATCCAGTTCCAGTTCGGCGGCCCCGTATCCGCTGGAAATCGAGATCGGTACTGGCAGCGTATAGGTCGTGCCCGTTCCTTGAACTGACGCGGCGCTCGGGTTCCAACTTCTCGCGGTTTCTTCGGCCACAACCGGCGCCTCTACGACCGGTTCTTCCAGCGTTTTGGGCTTTTCACGGATAGAGCGGCGTTTGGTTCGAATCCTAGACGCAGTGCTTTGATCGTCGGGTTGCAGTGTGGAAACGCTCAGGGCGATGTCGTTCCAGTCTTCACCAGTCGTTTGAGCCACAAAGACGCTGCGTTTGATCTGCACCTTCGGGGTATTTCCGGTTTTCAGATCAAAGACATAAGCCGGTTGCCATGATGCAGTTTCATAAGTGAGATATGACAGCGATAGTGTTCCATTTGTATCTTCTTCGGCAATAGCATCTACGGCGATAAAGATACGTTCATCCGCTTCCGGCACAAGCGCGGCCAGATCAGCTTGCGCCGATTCCAACTCGGCCTCAAGCTCTGCCAGTTGGGTTTCAGTTTCTCGCGCCTCAAGTTCTGCTGCCTGCGCGGTGTTTTCAGCATCAAGGGTTTCGTCGCCAACCATGCGGGCAATGCTGCGCAGGTTTTCGGGATCCGACTCGGCCGAACCTTCGTTACGCCCCAGATTGGTGAGGAACGCAATCGTGTGACCGGCAGCTTGGGCCTTCAATCGGGCGGTGTCAGCCTGACCCTCGACCGATTGGATTCGAGATTCTATGTCTTCGATACGTTCTTCTACCTTTTTGACGGCCTCGCCGACATAGTCGCGCCAGGGCACGTCTGCGTAGCGTGAGATCAGAGCCGTCTGACTTAATCCATCTGCGCGAAACTGCATTGTCGCGATTTGGTAGCCTACATCGTCGCTTTTCGGTGTGCCCAACAGAACCAGTCGATGACGGCCCGCTGGCACATCGAAGGCGCCTGTTCGGGTGATCTGAGCCCCTTCCGGGTACACAGTCACGGCGCTAACATTGGTTTCAATGGTAAAAGTTTCAGCATGTAGAAGTGTCGGCAACAAGGCCAAAGAATAGATCAAAGATTTCATAACAACTCGCAACAAATCAGTGGCACCATACCGTATAGGTTGCAGGAGTGCTGCGCTGCAACAAGTCAAAAGAAAATGAGCCGCCAGATTGGGCAGCCGTTTGATTGCAGGGACAGCCAAAAAACTGTGGGGCAAGTTCTTCACCGGATTTGCCGAGGTCGTGGCGGAACAGGAGGTGTCCTGACCTTTTAAGCTTGGGGGAAGTATTGTTTGCGTCCGTGAGCAAATGAGTTGACCGCAATGCGGATCAAGGCGATCACCATGCCTGTAGGAGATTTCCGCAGGCAGGAGGTGTGGGATGTCGATTGGCCCTCAGGTCAGGAAGCTTGAAGACAGGGTTTTGATTAATCCCAAAGACGGTCCTGCCATCAGGCGTCTCGTTACTCTTTTGGACCTTTGGGAAAATTCCGAGAATGCAAGCGGTACCTTTGGCGCGACGCAGGCCCGGATAAATGAAGACCTAGGTCCAGATTGGCGTCAGGACATGCTGGATCGCTCGCAAATTTGCGAAAGTTATCATCATTGGATGTCTGTCTTGTCTTCTGCAGGCATGGCTACTGCCGTCCCGATTGCTCAGGCGTTTTCGGGCCGGGTGATGACAATCAAAGGCCAACAAACGCACTGCGATACGAGGATCAAGTTCTTCAAAGAAACCAAGGTGATATCGCGGCTTTGTCACGATTGCTACAAAGTGCAAATCTTGCCTTCAAATCTAGACGAGATGTTCCAGACCTATTTCCTTTTGCTTTTGCTCAATCTGCCGAACGACAATGCAAGGAAGTGCATGATTGAGCTGAGAGATGGCATCAAATACCCCTATAAAGGGTATATTTATTGCCAGAGCATCGAAGAAGCTAAGGACTGCATGGTAGCTTTCGAAAGCCTCAAAATTCGGAACGGGGTAAAGGGGATTCGTACAAAAATTTCGCACGGATGCTCCGAGTTCGTGCAGGAATACCCGGATTTTAAATTCAACGAAGCTGAAGCATTCAGTGAGTTCAAGGTACCAGATGATTGGGTTGCGAAAGAGACGCGCTATTTCAAAAACTTGAAGCTCCCGACATCCTTGCGGAAGACGAACTCGAAAACGTTTCTCAGTCTGAGGGATGTTTTCAGTTTTCGCACATGGGTAAAATACGCTGAACTAATTGGCGACGAAGCAAGTGAGTCATACAGATCGCAACAAGGTCCGAACCTGTTACCAACGTTTATTCAACGCGTTCAGAAGCAAGCAAAAAAGCGGAACAGCGAAATGAAAGCGCTCGTCGAAACAGACTGATGGTACAGCATGTTGCAAGAACGGACATTTGCGTCCGGACAAAACAGCGAGTTTTCGGAAGAGATGGTGCCCAGGAGAGGACTCGAACCTCCACGTCCATACGGACACTAGCACCTGAAGCTAGCGCGTCTACCAATTCCGCCACCTGGGCAGGTGTCGTGGAGGGGCGTTTAAGCCCACTGGCGAGGGGCGTCAACCGGATTCGGGAAGTTTTTTGAAAGTTTTTTGACCGCATACGGAACACCCCTGAGAATGGTGGGGTTTTTCCCTTGCACGCGGCGTTATTGCGCCTTGTTCCGCGACCTTTTGGGCGGTAGATCGGATCTGGACCTAAAAACAGGAGCCCTTCTATGTCAAAACTGGTCACGATTTATGGCGGATCTGGGTTTGTGGGCCGGTATGTCGCGCGGCGCATGGCAGGCGAAGGGTGGCGTGTTCGGGTAGCGGTGCGCCGTCCGAACGAGGCGATGTTTGTCAAACCCTATGGCGTGGTCGGGCAGGTCGAACCTATTCTTTGCAATATCCGCGACGATTCCTCGGTCGCAGCGGCTATGCAGGGCGCGGATGCGGTGGTGAACTGCGTGGGTGTGCTGAACGAGCTGGGCAAGAACGCGTTTGACGCCGTTCAGGCCGAAGGTGCCGAACGGATCGCACGGATTACGGCCAAGCAGGGGATCGCGACGATGGTCCATATCTCGGCCATCGGCGCGGATGCGGACTCGGACAGCGAATATGCGCAGACAAAGGCACAGGGTGAAGCCGGCGTACTGGAACATATGCCCGGTGCCGTGATTTTGCGGCCCTCGGTCATTTTCGGGACCGAGGATCAGTTCTTCAACCGCTTTGCAGGCATGACCCGCATGGGACCATTCTTGCCGCTGGTGGGCGCTGAGACGAAATTCCAGCCTGTGTATGTGGATGATGTGGCCAAAGCCGCAGTGCAGGGTGTTCTGGGACAAGCCAAGGCCGGCACTTATGAGCTGGGCGGACCCGAGGTGAAATCCTTCCGCGCGCTCATGCAGCAGATGCTTGATGTGATCCATCGCCGCCGCATCATTCTGGGGATGCCGTTTTTTGTGGCCCGGATCATGGCCGGCGTTCTGGATATTGTGAAGTTCATCAGTTTCCAGTTGTTCCCCAACAACATCCTGACCCGCGATCAGCTAAAGAACCTGCGGCGCGACAATGTGGTGTCGGACGGGGCCAATGGTTTTGCCGATCTGGGGATTGAACCCGCCACGCTGGAATCCGTTTTGCCGGACTATCTGTGGAAGTTCCGCCCCTCGGGTCAGTATGACGAGATCCAGAGATCGGCCAACAATCTGCGCACCTGATTAGCTGTAGGCGATGACCAGCAGGATCAGGCCCAGACAAACGCGGTAGATCACGTAAGGCGTAAAGCTGACACTGCGCAGCAGGCGCATCATCAGGGATAGCGCCAGCAAGGCGGCGGCAAAGGCAAAAAGGGCGGCGATGGCGCCGTCGATGGCCAGCCGCAGGTCGGCCTCTTTGATCACATCGACCGACAGCAGGATGCCCGAGGCCAGGATCGTCGGGATCGACATCAGCATTGCGATCCGTGCGCCCTCTTCTCGCGTATACCCAAGATGCCGTGCGCCGGTGATTGTGATGCCGGACCGCGACGTGCCGGGGATCAGCGCCAGCATCTGCCACAGCCCCATGATGGCTGCATCTTTCAGTCCCCAGTCCTTGGCTTCTTTTGTCTGCGGGCCTTTCTGATCCATCCAATAAAGCAACAGCCCAAAGCCCAGCATGGTCCATCCGATTATCGCCATCGAGCGCAGGGATTGGCTGAGTCCGCTTTGAAACAGGACCGCCCCAAGGATTACCGTCGGGATGGTCGAAACGATCAGCCCCAAGGCCAGTCGCGCTTGTTCAGTGTCCGTTTTACCGCGCAGCGCGCGGGGCAGCCCCGCCGCCGCGGACTTTACGTCGGGCCAGAAATACAGGACCACGGCACCCAAAGTTCCCACATGAACCGCTACGTCTATGGCCAAACCCTGATCTTGCAGGCCGGTCAGGCTGGGCAGAAGAATCAGGTGGCCCGAGGATGAGATCGGCAGGAATTCGGTGACGCCCTGAATGATTGCCACAAGAATCAGCTGAAAAAGACTCATGAACCTGCCCGTGCCATTGCCACGTGTTTTATGCGATTCATGGGTATAAGTGCTGCGTTGAAAAGGAAAGGACACTTATAGGTCCGAATCGGATCTATTTTTTCAAAGTTTTTGGACATCATTAGAAATTTTGCTTTGGAAATTACTAAATAGGTCAGCATTTATGACTTTTCATCTGATCTTGCATCTTTTATGGAAGCTCGACAAAGCCAATTCATGGAGTCTGACCCGTGGCCAAGCAACCGATGCTGAAATTTGTGCAAGTCGATCGCGCCATGCCCGAAAAGCGTGCCGCAGACACGCGCAAGGAAGACTTTGACGAGATTTACGCCGAATTCGCCTCGGCCAAGGCGGAAGAGCAGGCCAGCCGCTGCAGCCAATGTGGTGTGCCTTATTGTCAGTCCCACTGCCCGCTGCACAACAACATCCCCGATTGGCTGCGCCTGACCGCAACCGGGCGCTTGGAAGAGGCCTATCAGACCAGTCAGGCTACCAACACCTTCCCCGAGATCTGTGGCCGTATCTGCCCGCAGGACCGTTTGTGTGAAGGCAATTGCGTGATTGAACAGTCCGGCCATGGCACCGTGACCATTGGCACGATCGAAAAATACATCACCGATACCGCATGGGACAAAGGTTGGGTTAAGCCCGTTGTTCCGGGCACCGAGCGCAGCGAAAGCGTCGGCATCATCGGTGCGGGTCCTGGTGGTCTGGCGGCTGCCGACATGCTGCGCCGCGCTGGTATTCAGGTGACGGTCTATGACCGCTATGACCGCGCCGGTGGTTTGTTGATGTACGGTATTCCGGGTTTCAAACTGGAAAAGGACATCGTGCAGCGTCGCAACGATCTGCTGGCAGATGGTGGCGTGACATTTGAACTGAATTGTGACGTCGACGCCACGAAATTCGAAGAAATTCGTGGGAAGCACGACGCAGTGATCATCGCCACTGGCGTTTACAAGTCGCGCGACCTGTCCATGCCGGGCAGCGGTTTGGCCGGGATCGAGAAGGCGATTGACTTCCTGACGGCCTCGAACCGCAAAAGCTTCGGCGACGCGGTTGAAGACTTCGACAATGGTCGCCTGAACGCGGCTGGCAAAAAGGTTGTCGTAATCGGCGGCGGCGACACCGCGATGGACTGTGTGCGAACCTCGATCCGTCAAGGGGCGACATCGGTCAAATGCCTGTATCGCCGCGACCGCGCGAACATGCCTGGTTCGCAGCGCGAGACTCAGAACGCCGAAGAAGAAGGCGTGGTGTTTGAGTGGCTCAGCGCGCCCAAGGGCTTTACCGGCGACGACAACGTCACAGGTGTGATGGTGCAGAAGATGCGCTTGGGCCAGCCCGACGCAACCGGCCGTCAGGCCCCCGAGGTGATCGAAGGCGCGGACTATGTCGAAGACGCCGATCTGGTGATCAAGGCGCTGGGATTTGAGCCCGAAGACCTGCCCAGCCTGTTTGGCCAGCCCGACCTGCCGGTGACACGCTGGGGTACCGTCAAGGCCGCCTTCCAGACCGGCGAGACCGAGATGGACGGCGTCTATGCCATCGGTGACATCGTGCGCGGGGCCTCTTTGGTCGTGTGGGCGATCCGCGACGGGCGCGATTGTGCCGATGCGATCATCGACCGGTTCAACGCCAAGGCTGCAGTCGCAGCCGAATAGACCCAGCGATCAGGAGCCTCGAAATGCCCGAGTTGCAAGGCCAATGCATGTGTGGCGCGGTCACGGTGACCGCTACGCCCGCGCGCGATGCGCTGGGCGCGTGCCATTGCGACCAATGCCGACGCTGGACAAGTTCGATGCTGGTTACTTTTCAGGCCGAAGAAGGCTACGCCGCGCTTGGGCCGGTCAAGACCTTCACTTCGTCCGATTGGGCCGAGCGCGCCTTCTGCGCCGACTGCGGCTCGGCACTGTGGTACCGGATCACGCTCCCCGGTGAGATGCACGGACACACGCAAATCGCCGCAGGCCTGTTCCCAGATACTGGCCACACGCTGAAACTGGAACTTTATTTCGACAAAAAGCCCGAAGGGTACGCGTTCGCAGGTGAACGCAAGCAAATGACCAAAGCCGAGGTCGAGGCCATGTACGCCCCCTCGGAAGAAGGAGACAGCCAATGACCAAATATGATGCCGATTGGGTGCGTGCCGAAGAAGCCAAACGTCAGTGGATGGCCGAAAACGGTCTCTATTCCGAGGAGGAAGAACATTCATCCTGCGGTGTCGGCCTTGTCGTGTCTGTCGACGGTAGGCCGTCGCGCAAGGTGGTCGACGCGGGGATTGATGCGCTCAAGGCGATCTGGCACCGGGGCGCTGTGGATGCCGATGGCAAGACCGGCGATGGCGCGGGTATCCATGTGCAGATCCCTGTTCCCTTCTTCTATGATCAGATCCGCCGCACCGGCCACGAACCCAATCTGGATGAGCTGATCGCGGTCGGTCAGGTCTTCTTACCCCGTACGGACTTTGGTGCGCAGGAACAGTGCCGAACCATCGTGGAAACCGAAGTGCTGCGCATGGGTTACTACATCTATGGCTGGCGTCACGTGCCGGTCGATGTGACCTGCCTGGGTGAAAAGGCCAATGCGACCCGGCCCGAGATTGAGCAGATCCTGATCTCGAACTCCAAAGGTGTGGACGAAGACACCTTTGAGCGCGAGCTCTACGTGATCCGTCGTAGGATCGAAAAGGCGGCGTTGGCGGCAGGAATTTCCGGCCTGTATCTGGCGTCGCTGTCCTGCCGCTCGATCATCTATAAAGGAATGATGCTGGCCGAACAGGTTGCGGTTTTCTATCCCGACCTGATGGACGAACGCTTTGAATCGGCCTTTGCGATCTATCACCAGCGTTATTCGACCAACACCTTCCCGCAATGGTGGCTGGCCCAGCCCTTCCGCATGTTGGCCCATAATGGTGAGATCAACACGCTGAAAGGCAACGTCAACTGGATGAAAAGCCATGAGATCCGCATGGCATCCTCGACCTTTGGGGACTACGCCGAGGACATCAAACCGATCATCGCGGGCGGATCGTCGGACTCCGCCGCATTAGACTCGGTTTTCGAGGTTCTGGTGCGTGCGGGCCGGTCTGCTCCAATGGCGAAAACCATGCTGGTGCCGGAAAGCTGGTCCAAACAGGCGGTCGAGTTGCCGCAGGCGTGGCGCGACATGTATTCCTACTGCAACTCGGTGATGGAGCCATGGGATGGCCCCGCCGCTCTGGCCATGACCGATGGTCGCTGGGTCTGCGCCGGGCTCGACCGGAATGGTTTGCGCCCGATGCGCTACGTTGTGACGGGTGATGGATTGGTTATCGCCGGGTCGGAGGCCGGGATGGTGCCGATTGATGAGGCATCGGTGACGGAAAAAGGCGCGCTGGGTCCGGGTCAGATGCTGGCCGTGGATATGAAGCGTGGCAAGCTGTACCGCGACACGCAGATCAAGGACAAACTGGCCCGTGCCCTGCCCTTTGGCGAATGGGTTGGCAAGATCAACGATCTGAATGAAAGCCTGTCAGGCGTGACCGAAACCGCGAAGTTCAGCGGAGAGGAACTGCGCAAGCGACAGATCGCAGCCGGTTATTCTGTTGAAGAGCTGGAGCAAATCCTTGCCCCCATGGCTGAAGACGGCAAAGAGTCCCTGGCCTCGATGGGCGATGACACGCCATCGGCGGTTTTGTCCAAGCAATACCGCCCGCTCAGCCATTTCTTCCGCCAGAACTTTAGCCAGGTGACCAACCCGCCGATCGACAGTCTGCGCGAATACCGCGTCATGTCGTTGAAAACCCGGTTCGGTAACCTGAAAAACGTGCTGGACGAAGACAGCAGCCAGACCGAGATCATCACGCTGGACAGCCCCTTTGTCGGCAACACCCAATGGGACAAGCTGGTAGAAAATCTCGGTTCGCCGCTGGCGGAAATAGATTGTAGCTTTGAACCCGGTCGGGGCGCGTTAAACGCCGCTTTGACTCGTGTTAGAGCCGAAGCAGAAGAGGCCGTGCGCTCGGGCGCGGGGCATCTGGTGCTGTCCGACATGGGTTCGGGCGCAGGTCGCGTGGCGATGCCGATGATTCTCGCGACCAGCGCGGTGCACTCGCATCTGACCCGTCAGGGGCTGCGGACTTTCTGTTCGTTGAACGTGCGCTCGGCCGAATGTGTCGATCCGCATTACTTTGCGGTTCTGATCGGTTGTGGCGCGACCGTGGTGAACGCTTATCTGGCCGAAGACTCGCTGGCTGACCGCATTGATCGCGGCTTGCTGGATGGCACGCTGACCGAAAACGTCGCACGCTATCGAGAGGCAATCGACCAAGGTCTGCTGAAGATCATGGCCAAGATGGGCATTTCGGTGATCTCCTCTTATCGCGGTGGTCTGAACTTTGAGGCCGTGGGCCTTAGCCGTGCCATGGTGGCTGAGTATTTCCCCGGCATGACCAGCCGGATTTCCGGTATCGGTGTGACCGGTATTCAGACCAAGGCCGAGGAAATCCATGCCAAGGGCTGGGACAGCGGTCTGGACGTGCTGCCCATCGGTGGTTTCTACAAGGCGCGGAAATCGGGTGAAACCCACGCGTGGGAAGCGACCTCGATGCACATGATGCAGATGGCCTGTAACCGCGCATCTTACGAGCTGTGGAAGCAATACTCGGCCAAGATGCAGTCGAACCCGCCGATCCACCTGCGTGACCTGATGGATTTCAAACCGCTGGGCAAACCGGTGCCGATTGAAGAGGTCGAGTCGATCACCTCGATCCGCAAGCGTTTTGTGACGCCGGGCATGTCGCTGGGCGCATTGTCACCCGAAGCGCATAAGACGTTGAACGTGGCGATGAACCGGATTGGAGCCAAGTCTGACTCTGGTGAAGGCGGCGAAGATCCGGCGCATTTCGTGCCAGAGCCCAATGGCGACAACCCATCGGCCAAAATCAAACAGGTGGCCTCGGGCCGGTTTGGCGTGACTGCCGAATACCTGAACCAGTGTGAAGAACTTGAGATCAAGGTCGCCCAGGGTGCAAAACCCGGTGAGGGCGGCCAGTTGCCGGGCATGAAAGTGACCGACCTGATCGCGCGCTTGCGCCACTCGACCAAGGGCGTGACGTTGATTTCCCCGCCACCGCACCACGATATCTACTCGATCGAGGATTTGGCGCAGCTGATCTATGACCTGAAACAGATCAACCCGCGCTGCAAGGTGACGGTGAAACTGGTTGCGTCCTCGGGTGTGGGCACGATTGCCGCCGGTGTGGCCAAGGCGAAAGCGGATATCATCCTTATTTCGGGCCACAATGGCGGCACGGGCGCATCGCCCGCGACGTCGATCAAATATGCCGGTTTGCCGTGGGAAATGGGCCTCACCGAGGCGCATCAGGTTCTGGCGATGAACAACCTGCGCGACCGTGTGACCTTGCGGACCGATGGCGGGCTGCGCACCGGGCGCGATATCGTGATGGCTGCGATGATGGGGGCCGAGGAATACGGCATCGGCACCGCCGCCCTGATCGCGATGGGCTGTATCATGGTGCGCCAGTGCCAGTCGAACACCTGCCCGGTCGGTGTGTGTACGCAGGACGAATCCCTGCGCGCCAAATTCACCGGCAATGCCGACAAGGTCGTCAACCTGATCACCTTCTACGCGCAGGAAGTGCGCGAGCTGCTGGCCAGCCTTGGCGCACGCTCGGTTGATGAGATCATCGGACGGGCCGATCTGCTGGCGCAGGTCAGCCGGGGCTCGGCGCATCTGGATGATCTGGACCTGAACCCGCTGCTGATCACCGTCGATGGCGCGCAGAATATCGTCTATGACCGTGACAAGGATCGCAACGCAGTGCCCGATACGCTGGATGCCGAGATCGTGCGCGATGCGGCGCGGTTCCTGAAAGACGGCGAGAAGATGCAGCTGTCCTACGCGATCCAGAACACGCACCGGACGGTTGGTACTCGGGTGTCCAGCCATATCGTGCAGAATTTCGGGATGCGGAACACGTTCCAGGACGACCACCTGCATGTGAAATTGCAGGGCTCGGCCGGTCAGTCGCTGGGGGCGTTTGCGGCTCCGGGGCTCAAGCTGGAAGTGTCTGGCGATGCTAACGACTATGTTGGCAAGGGCCTTTCCGGTGGCATGATCGTTGTGCGCCCACCGCAGGTCAGCCCGCTTAAGGCAGATGACAACACGATCATCGGCAATACTGTTCTGTACGGGGCCACCGATGGCCACCTGTTCGCAGCAGGCCGCGCAGGCGAACGGTTCGCGGTTCGGAACTCGGGCGCCAAAGTGGTGATCGAGGGCTGTGGCTCGAACGGGTGCGAATACATGACCGGCGGTGTCGCCGTGATTCTGGGCGACATTGGTGCCAACTTTGGCGCGGGCATGACCGGCGGCATGGCGTACCTGTACGATCCCGAAGGCAAGGCACAGGCTCTGATGAACATGGAAACGCTGGTGACCTGCCCGGTTACGGTGGACCATTGGGAAGACCAGCTGAAAACGCTGATCGAAACTCATCAGTCTGAGACCTTCAGCCGCAAGGCCGCTGATATCCTGCAACATTGGGATGTGGAAAAGGCCAATTTCCTGCAGGTCTGCCCGAAAGAGATGCTGAACAAGCTCAGCCATCCTCTGACCAATGAGGTTGAAGCCGTTCCGGCAGAAT
The DNA here is from genome assembly GCF_056531325.1 of Ruegeria sp. N8. Lineage (NCBI taxonomy): Bacteria > Pseudomonadati > Pseudomonadota > Alphaproteobacteria > Rhodobacterales > Roseobacteraceae > Ruegeria > Ruegeria sp. N8. The sequence goes on from NZ_JBQFLQ010000004.1 coordinate 307,206, forward strand.
AAGTCGCCAATCAGTCAAATTGCAAAACCCGCGTACCACTCCGGTACGCGGGTTTTCTTATTCATGGACCTCTACAACAGACATTTCAAACAAGGCCTACACGTCGTATAGCTGTGGCATGGCAAAGAAAGCAGTCCGCAAGACAAGCGGTAAGAAAAAGAAGGCGTCGAAAGCCAAACCCAACGTCGTGATGCGGATTCGCCGCTGGGTCACGCGTGGGCTATTGGCGATTGCGGTGTTTGTAGTGGCGCTGATTGGGCTCTATTCGGTAGTCAACCCTCCGGTGACCCATACGATCTGGTCCGAATGGCGCAGATTGGGCAAGGTCGAGCGTGACTGGGTTCCCATCGAACAGATTTCGCCGATCATGGCGCGGTCAGTCGTAGCGGCTGAGGACGCCAATTTCTGCCGCCATTGGGGGTTTGATGTCGAAGCTATTCGTGACGCGATTGAAGGGGGTGGTGCCCGAGGTGCGTCGACGATTACGCAGCAAGTGGTGAAGAATGTCTTTTTGTGGCAAGGGCGCAGTTGGGTGCGCAAGGCGCTTGAAACTTCGATGACGCCGGTCGTCGAAATTTTCTGGAGCAAACAACGTATACTTGAAGTCTATTTGAACGTCGCCGAGACCGGAAATGGCGTATTCGGGGTTGAGGCAGCGGCACAGCGTAATTTCAACGTTCCGGCGTCCAAACTGTCCTCGGTTCAGGCGGCGCGGATTGCGGCGATCCTGCCATCCCCGCGAAATCGGTCGGTAACCGACCCGTCGGTGCGCACCCGCAGACGAGCGGCTGCGATTCTAGACGGGGCGGCCACCATCCGCGCAGATGGTCGCGCGGATTGTTTCGAGGATTGAAAAACAGGCCATCTCAGGGCTAAAGCTGAGGGGTATTCACTGGTTCGATTGGAAGCTCATGGCGCGTCTGTTTCACGTTCCCCTGTCCCCGTACTGCCGCAAGGTCCGTCTGTCGCTTGCCGAAAAGAAGATCGAGGTTGAGCTGGTCGAAGAGAAATACTGGGAACAGGACCCGGATTTCCTGCGCCGCAATCCGGCGGGTAAAGTGCCGGTCCTGCGATTGGACGGGCATGTCATGGCGGAAAGCAGCGCCATTTGCGAGTATATCGAGGAAACGCGCCCCGAACCCGCTTTGATGCCAAAAACACCGGAAGCCCGGTATGAAGTCCGGCGGCTAGTCGGCTGGTTTGACGACAAGTTTCATCACGAGGTGACATCGAAACTGTTGTACGAGCGGGTCAACAAGAAGATGACCGGGCAAGGTTACCCGGACAGCAAGAATGTCAAAGAGGGTGCCAAGGCGATCAAGTATCATCTGGACTACATGGCATGGCTTCTAGATCACCGACGTTGGTTGGCGGGCGACCAGATGACATTGGCCGATTTCGCGGCGGCGGCGCATTTGTCGGCGCTGGACTATATCTCGGACGTGGATTGGAACCGTTCGGCGGCGGTCAAGGATTGGTACGCCAAGATCAAGTCTCGGCCTGCGTTTCGGTCTATACTGGCGGATCAGGTGCCGGGGTTTCGGCCTCCGCCGCATTACGCGGATCTGGATTTCTGATAGGGTGGCAGGGGGGCTATCTGCCCCCCATCGCGCCGGGGCGCGATTCCCCCCGAGGATATTTTAGCCAGATGAAGAGCGGATCGGATTTAAAGGACAAGGTGGTCGCTCGGGCATTGAGCGAGGGGTTTGTGTCCTGTCGGATTTGTCGGCCGTGGGATGTGCCGGATGTGCCCGCGCGGTTGCAGGCGTTTTTGGATTCCGGGTATCACGGACAGATGGGGTGGATGGCCGAACGGACCCATTGGCGGGGCGATCCGTCGGCTTTGTGGCCCGAGGCGCGGTCGGTGATCATGTTGGCCGAGAGCTATACGCCGGAACATGATCCGACCGAGGTTTTGGGCCATCCTGATCGGGGTGCGATTTCGGTCTATGCGCAGAACAAGGATTACCATGATCTGGTGAAAAAACGCCTCAAGCGGTTGGCGCGGTGGTTGATTGCCGAAGGTGGCGGCGAGGTGAAGGTGTTTGTTGATACAGCGCCGGTGCCTGAGAAGGCCCTGGGCCATGCGGCGGGGCTGGGATGGCAGGGGAAGCATACGAATCTGGTCAGCCGTGATTGGGGAAATTGGGCCTTTATAGGCTCTGTTTTTACTACATTGGACCTGCCTGCGGATATGACCGAGGTGGATCATTGCGGATCGTGTCGCGCTTGTTTGGATGCCTGTCCAACGGATGCGTTTCCTGCGCCGTACAAGTTGGATGCGCGGCGGTGTATTTCCTATCTGACCATCGAACATAAGGGGTCGGTTGACGAAGATCTGCGCGGAAAGTTGGGCAATCGGATTTACGGATGCGATGATTGTCTGGCGGCCTGTCCGTGGAACAAATTTGCTGTCGCGGCCAGCGATCTGCGCTATGCGGCGCGGGATGATTTGGTGGCCCCGCCGCTGGTTGAATTGGCCGGGTTGGATGATGCGGCGTTTAGGGTCAAGTTCTCGGGCTCGCCCATCAAGCGGATCGGGCGGGATCGGTTTGTGCGCAACGTGCTGTATGCGATTGGCAATTCCGGTTTGCCCGCGCTGAAGCCCGTGGCGCAGGGGTTGGTGGATGATCCTGATCCAGCCGTGGCTGATGCCGCGCGCTGGGCGGTACAACAACTGCCCTAAGTGCCGCAAACAGGCTGGACGTGTCGGTCCAAACCGCTACACCCAATTCAGCGAACAGGAAGGAGAACCCGATGGCGCTGGCTTTGGGGGTGGATACGGGCGGAACCTATACGGATGCGGTGCTGATCCGGGATGAAGCTGAGGTGATCGCCTCGGCCAAGTCGCTGACCACGCGGGCAGACTTGGCAATCGGCGTGGGCAAAGCGATTTCGGCTGTGTTGGAACAGGCGGCGGTTGGCCCCGAGCAGATCTCGATGGCATCTTTGTCGACCACTTTGGCCACCAACGCTCTGGTCGAGGGGCAGGGCGGGCGTGTGGCGTTGGTCTATATCGGGTTCAAAGAAGGTGATCTGGATCGGCACGGGTTGCGCGACGCGCTGAAGGGTGATCCGGCGCTGGTGATTGCCGGGGGTCATAGCCATGCGGGGGGTGAAGTTGCTCCGCTGGATTTGGCCGCGTTGCAGACGTTTTTAGACTCTCATAAAGGCATATCCGGCTTTGCCGTGGCCGCGCAGTTTGCCACGCGCAACCCCGCGCATGAGCTGGAAGCGGCGCGGATTATAGCCGAGCGGACGGGGGCTCCGGTCACATGTTCTCATCACCTGTCGGCCAAGTTAAACGGGCCGAAACGGGCAGTGACGGCGGTATTAAATGCACGGCTGATCGGGATGATTGACCGGCTGATCGGACGGGCGCAGGATCAGTTACTGACGTTGGGAATCACCGCGCCGATGATGGTGGTCCGCGGCGACGGCGCGTTGATGAGCGCCGAGCAAGCGCGAGAACGCCCGATTGAGACGATCCTCAGCGGGCCTGCGGCCTCGATCGTAGGGGCCAGTTGGTTGACGGGGGCCGAGAATGCGCTGGTGTCGGATATTGGCGGGACGACCACGGACATCGCCGTGATCCGCGACGGTAAGCCCGCGATTGATCCCAATGGTGCGCGCGTCGGTGGCTTTCGCACCATGGTCGAGGCGGTGGCGATGCGCACGCATGGTCTGGGCGGCGACAGTCAGGTCCATGTGGTGACCGAGGGGCTGGTTGGCGGCGTGGTCCTTGGGCCGCGTAGGGTATTGCCAGTGTCGCTGATCGCGGCCGAGGCCCCGGATGTGGTGCATGCTGAGTTGGACAAGCAACTGCGCGCGACCACGGTAGGTGAACATGACACGCGGTTTGCCCGCCGCGTGCCCGGTATCCACGCCGAAGGGCTGGGTGCACGGGAAGAGGTGTTATTGGACCGTCTTGGCGATCAGGTTTTGCCGCTGAGCGACCTATTGCGCACACGGATGGAGAATGGCGCCCTGACGCGGCTGGTGGATCGCGGGATCGTTCAGGTCTCGGGCGTGACGCCGTCGGATGCCAGCCACGTTCTGGGGCGGCTGGACGCCTGGGATGCCGAGGCAGCATGCAAGGCGCTGGAATTGGTGTCGCGCAAACGGGTTGGGTCAGGCGATGTGCTGGCGAAAAACCCCGAGGTTTTGGCGCAGATGATCGTGGATCAGTTGACGGAACAAACGTCTTTGACTTTGTTAGAGACTGCTTTTGCCGAAGAAGTCGAGGATTTTGGCATTCCCCCGACGGATCTGGCTCGGCACATTCTAACGCGCAAGGGCTTGGCCCGACACCGGGGCCTGCTGGCTTTGGATGCGGCGCTGAATGTGGATGTGATCGGGCTGGGTGCCTCGGCCCCCAGCTATTACCCGGCGGTGGGGGACCGTTTGCATTGCAAGATGATCTTGCCCGAACATACTGGCGTGGCGAATGCCATCGGCGCGGTCGTCGGTCGCCTGACCTTGCGCCGGGCGGGGACGGTCACGTCGCCTTCCGAGGGCAAGTTCCGGGTGCATCTTGAGGACGGACCGCAGGATTTCAACGATTCCGAGGCGGCGTTGTCGCTGCTAGAATCCGTACTGCGATCCGAGGCTGAGGGCGCGGTACGCGACGCCGGGGCCGAGGATATCCGCGTGATCGTTGACCGCGACATCCGCACAGCCCGCGTCGAGGCGCAGGAGGTCTTTGTCGAGGCCATGATCACGGTCGAAGCCAGCGGCCGCCCAAGGGTCGCCGCCGGCTGATCGCTTATTCCGCCGCGTCGCGTTTGGGCAGAACCCAATCGGGGCGCGGGAAATGGCAGGTATAGCCGTTGGGGATACGCTCCAGATAGTCCTGATGCTCGGGCTCGGCGTCCCAGAAATCACCGACGGGCTCCAACTCGGTCACGACCTTGCCGGGCCACAAACCGCTGGCGTTCACATCGGCAATCGTGTCCAACGCCACCTGTTTCTGTGCGTCATCGACGTAGTAGATGGCCGAACGATAGCTCATCCCGCGGTCATTGCCCTGACGGTTTACCGTAGTCGGATCGTGGATCTGAAAAAAGAACTCCAGCAGGTCACGATAGCTGATCTGCGTGGGGTCAAAGAAAATCTCGATCCCTTCGGCATGGGTGCCGTGGTTGCGATAGGTGGCGTTGGGGACATCGCCGCCAGTATAGCCGACACTGGTGCGGGACACGCCCGGTAGCTTGCGGATCAGGTCCTGCATTCCCCAGAAACAACCTCCTGCTAGGACAGCGCGTTCTTCGGTCATTGGATTTCCTCCACATGGATCAGATAGTCGGCATAGCCTTCGGCCTCCATGTCATCGCGATGGACAAACCGCAAGGAGGCTGAGTTGATGCAATAGCGCAGCCCGCCATGTTCACGCGGGCCGTCGGGGAAGACGTGGCCTAGATGGCTGTCGCCGTGTTTTGAACGCACCTCGGTGCGAATCATGCCGTGGGTGGTATCCCGGAACTCTTCTACATGTTCATGCACGATGGGCTTGGTGAAACTAGGCCAGCCGCAGCCGGATTCGTATTTGTGAGTCGAAGCGAACAGCGGCTCGCCCGAGACGATATCCACATAAATCCCCGGTTCCTTGTTGTTCAGCAGCTTGCCGCTGCCCGGACGCTCGGTCCCGCTGTTCTGCGTGACATGGTATTCTTCGGGCGAGAGGGCAGCGATGGCCTCGGGGGATTTGGTGTATTGGGTCATGGATCCTCCGGTCGGTTGAGTTGCACCATTATTTGGGGGTTGGGGCGCAGAAATCAAAGCCTGTTTCATGCGCCTCGCGCCCTCGTGCGTTGATCCGGGGGACGATTTGGCGCGTATACTTGGGTAGAGGAGGGTTCACCATGTTCCGCATCTTGCTGTTGACCGCTTTGATTCTGACCGGGCGCACCGTGCAGGCTGCGCCGTTGAGCGGAGAGTTTCCGTCCATCGACGGCGGTACCCTGTCGATCGCGGATTGGCGCGGGCAGCCGGTTTTGGTGGTGAACACGGCCTCGCATTGCGGCTTTACTGGGCAATACAACGCGCTGCAGCAAGTCCACGAAGACTATGGTCCGCGCGGACTGGTCGTGCTGGCGGTACCGTCGGATTCCTTCAATCAGGAATTGGGATCGGCGGAAGAGGTCAAGGAATTCTGCGATTTCAACTATAACCTGACCCTGCCGATGACCGACATCACCCCGGTTCGAGGCGCAAAAGCGCATCCTTTCTATCAACAGGTTGCGGCGCAGACAGGATTTGAGCCCAGTTGGAACTTCAACAAAATCCTTCTGGATCCCGAAGGCGAAGTTATAGCGACCTATGGCGCGACCACGCGCCCCGATTCCCGGCAAGTGCTGTCTCAGGTCGAGGCTTTGCTGCCCTGAGCAGGCTGTCGCGACAGTTGCACCGCCAGGATTCCAGCGGTGGTGATCAAAACGCCAACAGCATCCAGCGGGCCCAGTTTCTCACCCAGCAGAATCGCGGCGATGGTCACGCCGAATACGGGGTTGAGGAAATGGAAGGTGGCTGCACGAGTCGCCCCGATCCGATCCAGCAGAAGGAACCATATCAGCGTGGCCAACAAGCCGGGGAACAGGGTTGTGTAGGTGAAAGCCAGCACCAGCGGAACGGTGAGGTGGATATGGATCACCTCGAACAGGGGAGCCGCGACGAACAGAACGGCTGAACCAACCAGCATCTGCAACCCCACGACCATCATGAAATTTCCGCCTGAGGTCGCCCCCCGCACCGCCAAGGTGGCGAAGGTCAGCGCCAAGGCCCCAACACCGCAGAGCATCACGCCGACCATATCAACGCCCGCGCTGATGCGGCTGCTCATGATCAGAGCGACGCCAGCAAACCCGGCGAGCAGGCCAATCACGCCTAGCGGTCGCAGTCGATCGCCCAGAAAGAGCCAGCTTGCCAGTGCCACCAGCAGCGGCATGGTCGAGGCGATGATGGCGGCAACCGACGCCTCAATCGTTTGCATTGCGTAGAAATTCAGACCCAAATACAGGGCATTTTGGCAGATTCCAAACAGGATGGTCGCGTACCATTGTTGCGGCGTCAGCCGCCAGCTCTGTCCCATTGCGCGCGCAATGGCGACGCCGATCAACCCGGAAATCAAAAAGCGCAATGCCAGCGAAAACAGCGGTGATGCGTCCATCACGATGATCCGCGCCGAAGTAAAGGCCGACGACCAGATCAGTGCAAATGTCAGCCCCATGGCCATGGCGCGCAGATCCATCGCCCATCCCCTTTGTTGGTTTCGCGCACTGTTCCTTAAATCAGTAAGGGTCGCAAGATGTACCGTCTGGCCGTAGTAACTAGGAATCTCATAAGGGCACCACACGCGGGGCGCACAATTTAATTCTTACCGGAGTTGGAGTTACTTTTCGGCCCGCTAGATTATAAGTGTCGATGACAAAGGCGTAGCTTGTTATGTTGCAAGAGAAGCGAAAAGACCTGGATTCAGAGCGGCAGAAAAAGCTGCTGTTTCGGCTTGTGGATGAACTCAGCCAATCTTCGCCTGATCTGTACTATCGCCCGACCAGTGAGATCGCGACGTACCTTGAAAAGTATATTCGTAAGGAAGCAAAACTGTCTGCAGACGATCGGGCCTTGATGAACCGGCTCAGCCGTCGTGATCTGGAAGTGCTGTTAAGTTTGCACTGATCCCAAAGAAAAAGGGCCCCCAACTGGCGGCCCTTGATCATACCGTGGTGAAAGCTGAAATCAGCCGTTCACGCTGTCTTTCAGAGCTTTTGCGATGGTCATCTTGACCACTTTGTCAGCTTCTTTCTTGAACTGTTCGCCGGTGGCGGGGTTGCGCACCATGCGCTCGGGGCGCTCGCGGCAGTAGATCTTGCCAACGCCCGGCAGGGTCACGGCACCGCCGGCGGAAACTTCGCGGGTGATCAGGCCGGTCACGGCCTCCAGCGCGGCGTTTGCAGCCTTCTTGTCGGTCCCCATTTCCTCAGCGAGAGCAGCAACCAGCTGAGTCTTTGTCATAGGCTTTGCCATTTCTTGGTCTCCTTAACGTGCCCGATGTCTTGGGCCTCACCGCGTAACTGTAACGGGATATTGTGGCCGAACACAACGAATAGTAGCGCGGAAAACCCGAAAAATAGGGGGAAAACGTTGCTTTTTTGCGTCAGAGAAAGGCTGTTTCGTCGAAAGAACGCAATTTCCGGCTGTGCAGACGCTCAAGCGGCATGCCTCGCAGGTGTTCCATCGCGCGAATTCCGATTGCCAGATGGCGGCTGACCTGTGTGGTATAGAAGTCCGAGGCCATGCCCGGAAGCTTCAATTCCCCGTGCAGCGGTTTGTCGGACACGCATAGCAAAGTGCCATAGGGCACCCTGAACCGATATCCATTGGCGGCGATCGTTGCGCTTTCCATATCCAGCGCGATTGCGCGCGACTGGCTGAGGCGCTGCACCGGGCCGGACTGGTCGCGCAGTTCCCAGTTGCGGTTGTCGACCGAGGCGACGGTGCCAGTGCGCATGACGCGCTTCAGCTCGTAGCCGTCCAGTTCTGTCACTTCGGCCACGGCGCGTTCCAGCGCCACCTGTACTTCGGCCAGGGGCGGGATCGGCACCCAGACGGGCAGGTCATCGTCCAGCACCTTGTCTTCGCGCAGATAGGCATGGGCCAGTACGAAATCCCCCAGTGCCTGCGTGTTGCGAAGCCCGGCGCAATGGCCGACCATCAGCCACGCATGTGGTCGCAGAACTGCGATATGGTCGGTCGCGGTTTTGGCGTTGGACGGCCCGACCCCGATATTGACCAGCGTGATCCCAGACCCATCAGCGCGTTTCAGATGGTAGGTCGGCATCTGAGGCAGCTTTAGCGGCTGCTCCAAAACGCCATCGGCCGAGGTCATCTGCGCATTCCCGGTCGACACAAAGCTGGTATAGCCGCTTTCCGGGTCTGCCAGTTGTTCGCGGGCGTAATTCTCGAACTCGGACACGTAGAACTGGTAGTTGGTGAACAGCACATGGTTTTGGAAATGGCTGGGATCGGTGGCAGTGTAATGCGCCAGACGGGCCAGCGAATAATCCACACGCTGGGCGGTGAACAGCGCCAAGGGGCCAATCTCGGTTTCGTGGTCATGCACCCCGTTGACGATATCGTCATTGGTGGTCGTCAGATCCGGCACGTCGAACACGTCGCGCAAGGTGAATCCCGCCGCGCCCTGATGCGGCACCACGAGGTCGGGGTTATTGGCCACCGCGAAATGCACCGGGATGGGTGTATCCGAAGCACCAATCGTCACTGGTTGGTCATGGTTTTTGATCAGCAGGGCAATTTGTTGGGTCAGATAGGCCCGGAATAGATCGGGCCGTGTGACCGTGGTGGCATGGGTGCCGGGTTCCGAGACGTGACCAAAGCTCAGACGGCTGTCTACATGCGCGTATGAGGTCGTTTTGATGCGAATCTCTGGGTAATAGGCTCTGAATCGCTCGGTCGGAGTGCCTGCCTCCATCGCTTTGGCGAAGTTTTCACACAGGAAACTTGTGGCCTTTTCGTACAGCTCTTCCAGACGCGCCACAGCGGCGGCAGGGTCGGTGAACTTCTCGGGGCTTGGGACGTCGGGTGTTCTTATTATTGTCATGCGAGGGGTTCCAAAAGGTCGATCTTTTCAAATGTCCGCACATCCACCAGCCCAAGGTCGGAAATCCGCAGTTCGGGGATCACGACAAGGGCCAGCAGCGAGTGCTGCATATAGGCGTTGTTCAACTGACAGCCACAGTCCTGCATCGCCTGAACCATCCGGTCCGCCTTGGCGGCCACATCGGCGGCGGGACTGTCGGACATCAGGCCAGCGATGGGCAGTTCCACCAGCGCCAGTTCCTCGCCGTCGCGGAACAGGGTGATACCTCCGCCCACCTCGGCCAGACGGTTCGCCGCCAGTGCCATCTGTTCGCGGTCGGTTCCCACCACGATCATATGATGGCTGTCATGCGCCACGGTCGAGGCCATGGCCATGCGCCCCTGATACCCAAAGCCCGAGACAAATGCGTTCGTGACTCCTCCGGTCGCGCGGTGGCGTTCGACCAAAGCGATCTGGCAGACGTCGCTTTCGCCCTCGACCAACCCGCCGATGATGGGCAATTCCTCCTTCAGCGCCTTGGTCGGTGCCTGATTCTCCACCACGCCGATCACATTGGCCCGCACGCGGTTGGCGCCCTCTGGGGCTTTGATCTCAAAATCCTTATCGGTCAGGGTATGGCCCAGATGCACCGTATTGCGCGCACTGTCCGGCCAGTTCAGATGCGGGCAGTCTACTGAAATCGCGCCATTTTCGGCAACGATCTGGCCGCGGGCGATCACCACCTCAATCTGCAACGCAGCCAGATCAGAACTCAGGATAATATCCGCCCGTCGGCCCGGCGTGATCGACCCGATCTCGCGTTCCAGCCCGAAATGGGTGGCGGTGTTGATCGTCGCCATCTGCAACGCAATCAACGGATCGCACCCGCAGGCAATCGCGTGGCGCACCACGCGGTTCATATGCCCCTCATTCACCAATGTGCCCGAGTGGCAATCATCCGTGCACAGAATAAAGCCGCGCGGGTCTAACCCTTTCTCGGTCACGGCTGTGATCTGGCTTTCCACGTCATACCAGGCCGAGCCCAGCCGCATCATCGACCGCATCCCCTGCCGCACCCGAGCTATGGCGTCGGCTTCGCAAGTTCCCTCGTGGTCGTCAGCGGGGCCTCCGGCCACATAAGCCGCGAATTCAGGCCCTAAATCAGGCGAAGCATAGTGCCCACCCACGGTTTTCCCCGCATTCTGAGTCGCCGCGATCTCGGCCAGCATCTTGGGGTCGCCGTGGATCACGCCGGGGAAATTCATCATCTCACCCAACCCGATGATGCCGGGCCAGTTCATCGCCTCGGCCACGTCCTCAGGGGTGATTTCATAGCCTGTGGTTTCAAGCCCTGGGGCCGATGGCGCGCAGGATGGCATCTGGGTGAAGATGTTGACCGGTTGCATCAACGCCTCGTCATGCATCATCCGCACGCCGTCCAGTCCCAGCACATTGGCAATCTCATGCGGGTCGGTGAACATCGACGTCGTGCCATGAGGAATGACCGCGCGGGCAAACTCCGCCGGGGTCAGCATCCCCGATTCGATATGCATATGCGCGTCGCACAGACCGGGCAGCATATAGCGCCCATTGGCCTCGATGATCTGCGTCTTTGGGCCGATGCAATGCGAGGCATCCGGTCCCACAAAGGCGATGCGCCCGCTGGCGATGGCGATGTCGTGATCCGGCAGCGCCTCACGTGTGTGAACATTCACCCAGATCCCTCCGCGCACGACCATGTCTGCCGGATTACGTCCAGCGGCAACAGCGATCAATCGAGGGGCGGTATCGGGCCAACTTGGGAAAGGCGTATATTCCATGGCTCAACTTTTCTGAATGTGTCCGAAGGTGCAACCCCTGCCGAACATCTATCATCAAACCGTCACGCAGCGCGTCAGCGCTGCCCGGCCCAACCAAAGGAGGGGGCGCGCAAGCGCCCCTGACGATGGGCGGGAGCGCCTACCCCGCCAGATCGCGGGCAATTTCCCGCCTTACCCAATCGGCGAACAGGACGGCACCCGGCGTTTCCTCGGCCTGAGGCGACAGCAGCAGGTAATAAGCCTCGGGCATCTCCGCACGATACTCAAACGGAGCCACCAGTTGTCCGCGCTCGATCAGGTCGCGAGCTATGGTGTCATGGGTCAGGCAATACCCACCCCCGGCCATCGCAACAGACAGGCTAACCAGATAGGTTGTTGAATAGGTAATGGGCGAATTTTCCCAAGTTAGGCCCTGTTCAGTGATCCAATTCTGCCAATTCGACAACAGATTAGAGCAATCAAACAGGGGTTGTTCCTGAATATCTTCCAGCCGCACTTCATAGCCCGGCGCGCAGACCGGGTAGTAGTGGTCGGTGCGCAGCAACTCGGTGCGCACCGTGTCGGACGGGCGCAGAGAGTATCGGATTTCGACCGCCGCGCCCTCGGCCATTTCGCGCGGCTCCCAGAGTTCGGTGAAGATGTTCAATTGCACATCCGGGTGCGCAGCCCGGAACCGGGGCAGGCGCGGTCCCAGCCAGTTCACGGCAAAGGTGATGTTGCTCTGAACCTGAACCGCGTTTTGCTGCGCCCCGGTGACGGCCTGTGTGCCCCGCACTAGCGTACGAAACGCTTCACGCACCACGGGCAGATAGGTGATTCCGGCCTCGGTCAGTTCCAGCGCGCGGGGGCGACGCAGGAACAGCGGTTGGCCCAGATAGCCCTCAAGCGACTTAATCTGCTGACTGACCGCGCTTTGCGTCATGTTCAGATCACGCGCCGCACCGGTGAACGACAAGTGTCGCGCGGCGGCCTCGAATGTGCGCAGCCAGCCCAGCGGAGGAAGCGATGTCTGCATTGGCATAACCTCACCATTAGCTGAGCTTATGAGATAGGCGAGAATTTTTCGTTGGTCAAATCCGCCTCGCGTCGCCACCTTCTTGAGAAACCAGATGGAGGAGCCCGCCATGACCGTCACCGAATTGCGTCCCAATATCGACCACTGGCCCGAGCGGGTCGACCTTGCTGCCACCTTCCGCTGGACTGAACGCCTGAACATGCACGAGGCCGTGGCCAACCACTTCAGTTTGGCGGTCAACGAGGACGGAACGCAGTTCCTGATGAACGCCAATCAGATGCATTTCGCACGGATCAAGGCGTCGAACCTTCTGCTGCTGGATGCCAATGATCCCGACGTTATGGATCAGCCCGGCGCGCCCGACCCAACCGCTTGGGGTCTGCATGGCTCGATCCACCGCCATTGCCCGCATGCGCGCTGTGTGATGCATGTGCATTCGATCTTTGCAACCGTTCTGGCCTCGTTGGCCGACAGCACTCTACCGCCGATCGACCAGAACACGGCCACCTTCTACAACCGCTATGTTGTAGATCAGGAATTCGGCGGGCTGGCCTTTGAAAGCGAAGGTGAGCGCTGCGCCTCAATGCTGTCGGACCCGAAGAACAAGGTCATGATCATGGGCAACCATGGCGTGTTGGTGACGGGCAGCGATCCGGCGGATACGTTCAACCGCCTCTATTATTTCGAGCGTGCGGCCGAGACATATATCCGCGCGTTGCAGACCGGCCAGCCCCTGCGTGTCTTGTCCGATGAGATCGCCGAGAAGACCGCGCAGGAACTGGATGACTACCCTGATCAGGCCGAGGCGCATCTGCGGGAAATCAAAGCCCTGCTGGATGCAGAGGGTTCGGATTACGCCAGCTAAAGGGAATTGCCATGACAGACGCCGCCCAAGACCCCGAAGCCGCCCGCTGGCACTATCACCCCGAAGGTCCGGTGGGCTTGAACCCGCTGTTCGCATGGCCTCCGCGCCCCGCCTCTGTGCTGAAGTGGTACAGTGGAGCTTGGCTGCAGATTACCTCGCTGACCCTGTGTATGGGGCTGGCGATCATTACCTATGCCATATTCTTCCCTGCGTTAGAGTCGATGAAGAGCTTTGCTCCGGGGTGGATGTTCCGCATTTGGCTGCTGAACATGGTGCCTCAGATCTTGGTGGCGGGCGGGCTGCATTGGTGGCTTTACATGCGCAAGGGGCAGGGCATGTACAAAAAGTTCGACCGTCGCGACCTGACCCGGGACAACGGCAATTTCACCTTCCGCAATCAGGTCTGGGACAATATCTGGTGGACGCTGGGCAGCGCCATGACCGTGGCAACCGTGTATCAATGGGTGATCTATTGGGCGATGGCCAACGGATATGTGCCGACAGTCACTTGGGCCAGCGCGCCGATTTGGTTTATCGTCTGGATGTTGTTCGTCCCGATGTGGTCTGGCTTGCATTTCTATTGGGTGCATCGGCTGGAGCATCACCCCAAGCTCTATAAACACGTCCACGCCGTGCATCATCGCAACGTCAATATCGGCCCGTGGTCGGGGATATCGAACCATTGGTATGAAAACCTGCTGTATTTCACGACCTATTTCATCCATCTGATCGTGCCGTCCCACCCTCTGCATCTTCTGTTTCACACGTATTTTCAGCAGATCAGCCCGGTTCTGTCCCATTCAGGGTTTGAAAAGTTGAAAGCCGGAGAAACTGAAGCGGCCCGTGCGGGGGACTTTTTCCACCAGCTTCATCACCGGTATTTCGAGTGCAACTACGGCACCTCGGAAATCCCTTTCGACAAGTGGTTTGGCACCTATCACGATGGGTCTGCCGAGGCGACGACGCGGACGCGGGCCTATAAAAAGCAGATTTATACCTAGCCGGATCGCATTGCGCGCGGGGTGGTCCCGAACTCGGTCCGAAAGGCTCGGGTCAAAGCGCTTGGGTCGTCATAGCCTGCGCGCAGGGCGATCTCGGCGATGGTCAGGTCGGTCTCGGCTGCCAGTTTCCGGGCCAGGTTCAGGCGCAGGCGGCGATAGACCTGTGCGGGGCCTGCGCCCAGTTCGGTTTGCATTCGCACGGACAGCGCCTTTTGCGATCGTCCAACCCGGCGGGCGATCTCGGGGATAGGCAAGGGCATTTCCAGATGTTCCTGCATCAGGGCCAGCGCTTTGTTCACATAGCTGCTGGTCGCACCCGCCCCGCCGGAATGAGACCTGGCGGAATCGCGAGTCATGAAAAGCTGCGCGACCTCCAGCGCTAAAGCCTGTCCGTGATCTTGCCCAATCAGGTGCAACACCAGATCAAACGCCGCCATCGCACCAGAACAGGTAATGCGGTCGCCGTCGATCACGTAGCGTTCGCGCTGTGCGTCAATTTCGGGGAATCGTTCGGTGAAACCGTCCAGCTCCTCCCAATGGATTGTGGCGCGGTGCCCGTCCAGTAATCCGGCCAACGCCAACAACCAGCTTCCGGTATCCAGCCCGGCCAGTATGCTGTAGCGCCTCGCTGCGGACCGCAACCCCGCCAGCGTCCGCCACCCGCCATGGGCCCGATACCCGTAAGAGGGCATGACCAGTAAAGTATCGCCGCGTGCATTCTGCAAGATGTCGTGCGGTGCGACTTGCAGCCCCGAAGATGACGTGACGGGAGCGCGATCCAGTGACAGAAATTGCCAGTCATACAGCTTGCGCCCCGCTATGGAATTCGCCGCCCGCAAGGGTTCGACCGCATTCGCAAGGCAGTGGTTGGAAAAGCCGTCGAACAGAAGCACTCCGAATTGCTGCGGCGCAGCAGGCGATTTGATCCATCTTTGCATGATTTAGGTCTATTTCTGCATATTCAGCTTGGCAAGCCACGTCAGGATATCCGCAACCCCAGATGTGGAGACCCCAGATGCAATATGGCCTGTCCAACGAACAAGAGATGATCGCCGCGACCGTTCGCAGCTTTGTCGAAAACGAAATCTACCCGCATGAAGAGCTGGTCGAGCGCACTGGCGAGGTTCCGCACGAGATCGCCGCCGAGATCAAACGCAAGACGATCGAGTTGGGCTTTTATGCCTGCAACTTCCCCGAAAGCGTCGGCTGTGCCGGGCTAAACCATCTGGAGTTTGCGCTGGTCGAGCGCGAGTTGGGCCGGGGATCCATGGCGCTGAACCATTTCTTCGGACGGCCGCAAAACATCCTGATGGCGTGCGAGGGGGATCAGATCGACCGTTACCTGATGCCGGCCGTCAGGGGTGAAAAGATGGACGCGCTGGCGATGACTGAACCGGGTGCGGGCTCGGACGTGCGGGGGATGAAATGCGCTGCCGTGCGCGATGGGGGCGACTGGGTGGTCAATGGCACCAAGCACTTCATCTCGGGCGCGGAACATGCGGATTTCATCATTGTCTTCATCGCAACCGGCGAAGATCAGACGCCGAAAGGTCCCAAGAAACGCATCACTGCCTTTCTGGTCGATCGCGGCACCCCCGGCTTCACAATCCGGGATGGGTACAAGTCGGTCAGCCATCGCGGCTACAAGAACATGGTGCTGGACTTCGACGATTGCCGCTTGCCGGATGCGCAGGTTCTGGGCGAGGTCGATGGCGGGTTCGAGGTGATGAACACCTGGCTTTACGCCACCCGGATCACCGTTGCCGCAATGTCGGTTGGGCGCGCGCGGCGGGCGTTCGACTATGCGCTGGACTATGCCGCCACGCGTGAGCAATTCGGCCAGAAGATCGGCAAGTTTCAGGGCGTCTCATTCCAGATTGCAGACATGATCACCGAGATTGATGCCGCCGATCTGCTGACCCTCGCCGCCGCCGATCGTCTGGACAAGGGGCTGCCCGCCAACCGTGAGATCGCGTCGGCCAAATTATACGCCTCGGAAATGCTCGCGCGGGTGACGGATGCGGCGATACAGGTGCATGGCGGGATGGGTCTTATGAACGACTACCCGCTGGAACGGTTCTGGCGTGATGCGAGGGTTGAACGCATCTGGGACGGCACCAGCGAGATTCAGCGCCACATCATCAGCCGCGATCTCTTGCGGGCGCTGGGCGCATGACGACAGTGCTGGCCCGAGCGCTGAACCCAAAGACCATCGCCGTGATCGGCGGTGGCGCGTGGTGTACGTCTGTTATCGAGCAGGCACACAAGTTTGGATTCGAGGGCGAAATTTGGCCTGTGCACCCCAAAGCAACCGATGTCGCGGGGGAAAGTGCTTACCCGACACTCGAGTCGTTGCCTGATGTGCCCGACATGGCCTTTGTTGGCATCAACCGCCACGCCACAATTGAGGCCGTCAGGATTCTGTCTGCGATGGGGACGGGCGGTGCGGTCTGTTTCGCTTCGGGCTATACCGAGGCACAGGCTGAAGACCATTCAGGCGCGGGCCTTCAGGATCAGTTGATCGCCGCCGCAGGGGACATGCCGATTTTTGGGCCGAATTGTTACGGTTTCGTCAATGGCCTGGATCGTGTGGCTGTCTGGCCTGATCAGCACGGCATGCGGCCTGTGGATCGCGGGGTGGCGATCCTGACGCAAAGCTCGAACATTGCCATCAACATGACCATGCAGCGCCGCGCTTTGCCGTTGGCCTTCATGCTGACCTGTGGAAATCAGGCGCAGACGCATCAGGCCCAGATTGCCTCGGCGTTGTTGGATGACGACCGCATTACGGCCATCGGCGTGCATATCGAAGGGTTTGGCGATCTGCGCAAATGGGAGGCGCTGGCTAAAAAGGCTCGTCAGCGCGGTGTCCCGATTGTTGCGCTGAAGATGGGCCGGTCGGTCCATGCCCAGGCGGCAACGATTTCGCATACGGCCTCGCTGGCGGGGCAGGACGCGGGTGCTCAGGCGTTTCTGGATCGGTTGGGGATTGCCCGCTTGGATGACATCCCCAGCTTTCTGGAATGCCTCAAGCTGTTGCATGTTGCTGGGCGTCTGGACAGCAACGGGCTGGGTACGATCAGCTGCTCGGGGGGCGAGGCCAGTCTGGCCGCCGATATGGCCGAGGGGCGTGATCTGCACTTTCCGCCGTTGACGGATACGCAACGCACCGATCTGCGCGCGGCATTGGGGCCGATGGTGGCGCTGGCGAACCCGCTGGACTACCACACCTATATCTGGCGCGACACGCAGGCGATGACGCGCGCCTGGTCGGCGATGATGGGGCCAGAACAGGCTCTGACTATGGCCATTGTGGACTATCCGCACACTGATCAAACCGATTGGACCTGTGCAACGCAGGCCGCGTTGAATTGCGTGGCACAAACCGGGCGGCCCTTTGCAGTGACCGCAACTCTGCCCGAGTTGATGCCCGAGGACGTCGCGCAGCGACTGATGGATGGCGGGGTTATTCCCTTCGCTGGGCTGCATGAGGCACTGTCGGCTGTCGAAGCGGCGGCGCGGTCTGCAGGTCAGGACTCTGATCCGGTGGTCCTTCCCAGTACTGCCAATCCAAACGTCACGCTGACCGAGGCGGAGTCCAAGGACCAGCTTGCAGCCTTCGGCGTGCCCACTCCGAAAAGGCGGGTGATGCAGGCCGATGCCGCCTGTGCAGGTGACATGGCGGGCCCTTTCGCCGTCAAGGGCGTTGGACTGGCCCATAAGTCGGACCACGGGGCGGTTCAGTTAGGGGTCAGCGCGGGCGATCTACGGGCCGTCGCGGCCCAGATCGGCACCTCTGAGGTTCTGATCGAGGAAATGGCCGCCGAAGGCGTGGCAGAGTTGCTGGTCGGTGTAACCTGCGATCCGGCCCATGGATATGTTCTGACCTTAGGCGCGGGCGGGGTATTGACGGAAATCCTACGGGACTCGGTGTCTCTGCTGATCCCGTCGCCTCGGAATGTAGTTGAAAAGGCGCTGGGCAGGCTGGCCTGTGCGCCGTTGTTGGCTGGCTATCGCGGCAAACCCGCAGCTGACATGAACGCGATTTTGGACACGGTCGAGGCTGTTCAGGCCTATGTTATTGCCAATGCAACTCATGTCAGCGAAGTTGAAATCAATCCGCTTATCTGCGGCCCTAAAGGTGCTGTGGCGGTGGATGCTCTGATCCGAAAGGTACGCACATGAACCCGATCAAAACCCAGCGCGAGGGCGCGATATTGCAGGTCACTCTGGACCGTCCCAAAGCGAATGCGATTGATCTGGCGACCAGTCGGGTGATGGGCGAGGTCTTTCGGGATTTCCGCGATGATCCGGACCTGCGCGTGGCAATCATCACCGGCGGCGGCGACAAGTTCTTTTGCCCCGGCTGGGATCTGAAGGCTGCGGCGGATGGCGACGCGGTGGATGGCGATTATGGCGTGGGCGGCTTCGGCGGGTTGCAAGAGCTGCGCGATATGAACAAGCCGGTGATTGCCGCCGTGAACGGTATTGCCTGCGGTGGCGGGCTGGAACTGGCGCTGAGCGCGGACATGATCATCGCCGCAGATCACGCCAGCTTTGCCCTGCCCGAAATCCGATCCGGCACCGTTGCGGATGCCGCCAGTGTCAAACTGCCCAAACGCATCCCCTATCATATCGCGATGGAACTGCTGCTGACCGGACGCTGGTTCGATCCGGGCGAGGCCAAGGCATGGGGCTTGATCAACGAGATTGTGCCCGGTGATCAATTAATGGACCGCGCTTGGGAACTGGCGCGTTTATTGGCCAGCGGGCCGCCCCTGGTCTACGCCGCGATCAAAGAGATCGTGCGCGAGGCCGAGGATTCAAAGTTTCAGGACATTATGAACCGGATCACACGGCGGCAATTGCCGACCGTGGATGTTCTGTATGGGTCCGAGGACAATCTGGAAGGCGCTTGCGCCTTTGCCGAGAAACGCGACCCGGTCTGGAAAGGGCGCTAAATCCGCTCGAACAAGGCGATGAGCGCCGTGTCGTCCTTGTTGGGACCAACGGCGAGGTCGCCATAGATACGTACTTCGGGCAGAGACAGGTTTCTGATCTGTCCCTGAGCCAGCTTGTGAAGCGCCTCGGCAAAGCCAAGTGCCTCATAATGTTGGGCGTTGATCGACAGGGCGAATTGCGCACCGTGGCGCGCGACGCGCAGCAAGGGCAACAGCGCCTCGGGGCCGAGGTGGCCGTGGGTGAAGGTGCCCGATGACACGATGCCCGAGTAGCTTTCGCGCGGCACAGGGATGCCCTCGTTCAGGTCGGCCTCGATTGCATCGCGGTAGATGTCTTTGCGCATGGCCTGATCCAGCATCTGGGCGCTGATATCGGTGGCGTCGATGGGACCGACGCCCAGCCCGACCAGGACATCACCGCACAGACCGGTCCCCGCGCCCACATCCAGCACCGGGCCCTGTCCTCCCGCCCCTACAAAGGCGCGCGCCGTGTGAATGTGGAGCTGATAATCCTCACGCGTGGCAAAGCCTGTGTCATAATCCCGGGCCCATTCCGCATAAAGCCGCCGGTTGTCGTCCGGCGTTTCCAGCGCATAGGCCGCATGCAGATCAGGGGTTTTATCGCTCATGCCTAAAAGAAAGGCCCATTGTGGGATTCGAATCAAGTATCCCGTCGCCCGCGCTTGCATCCGGCTGATTTGGGGATCATCAATGGCGGCATGACTGGTACTTTTTATTCATTCGGCCATGGCTATTCCGCGCAGGAATTGTCGCGGCTTTTGGCACCCGCGGGCTGGCGCATCATCGGAACCACCCGTGACCCCGCGCAATCACCAACCCTGCGGGCTTCGGGGGCAGAGCCGGTTGTTTGGCCTGGACAGCAGGTTGATTTGGACGGGGTGACGCATCTGCTGATCTCGACGGCGCCTAATGCCGAAGGTGACCCGGTTCTGGCGGCCTTAAAGGACGAAATCACCGAGCGCGC
This sequence comes from Ruegeria sp. N8, assembly GCF_056531325.1. Lineage (NCBI taxonomy): Bacteria > Pseudomonadati > Pseudomonadota > Alphaproteobacteria > Rhodobacterales > Roseobacteraceae > Ruegeria > Ruegeria sp. N8. The sequence goes on from NZ_JBQFLQ010000004.1 coordinate 327,448, forward strand.
CGCGCAGTTCAAATGGGTCGGGTACTTGTCGACCACAGCCGTTTACGGCGATCATCAGGGTGATTGGGTAGATGAGACTACCCCTGCAACACCCACGGCCCAAAGGGGCAGATGGCGGGTGCAGGCGGAACAGCAATGGCTGACCATTCCGGGTCTGCCCACGCATATTTTCCGGCTGGCGGGGATCTATGGCCCCGGTCGCGGTCCGTTCTCCAAGCTGAAACGCGTTGGGATGCGGCGGATCATAAAGCCGGGTCAGGTCTTTTCGCGCATTCATGTGGCCGATATCGCGCAGGTACTGGCGGCGTCGATGGCCGCGCCAAATCCCGGCGCCATATATAATGTCTGCGATGATGAACCGGTTCCACCACAGGATGTCATTGCCTATGCGGCTGAGTTGCAGGGATTGCCTCTGCCCCCCGCCGTTCCTTTTGACAAGGCCGACCTAACCCCGATGGCCCGCAGTTTTTACAACGAGAACAAGCGGGTCAGAAACGACCGGATCAAGGATGAGTTGGGGGTAAAGCTGCTTTATCCAGACTACCGGGTCGGGCTGACGTCTTTGATGCGCGCGGAATGATTGAATTGTGATAGCTTTTAGTTATCACAATCATCCATAAACAAAACTTATTCGCATGGATTGTCTTTGCTAGAACGGTTCTAGACAAGACCTACCGAGTCGCTACTGCCCATCACGACTGCGCGATTTTTCGTCATGCTTTTAGGATGGATAAAAGTGTCATCTATATGTGCTCTTGATCGACCGAGTTTTTAGCGGCGCACCTGCGCCGGAATTTTGCCAGGAATGGAGATCGACATGGACGGAAGTGATAACCCCAAAGCAGGCGGATGCCCTGTCATGCACGGCGCAGGAACCCGGTCTAACCGGGACTGGTGGCCGAACCAGCTGAACCTGTCGATCCTGCATCAGCACGGACCGGCCTCGAACCCGATGGATGCCGATTTCAACTACGCTGAAGAGTTCAAGAAACTGGACATGAAGGCGCTGAAAGAAGACTTGTATGCGCTGATGACGGATTCGCAGGACTGGTGGCCAGCGGATTATGGTCATTACGGCGGATTGTTCATTCGTATGGCGTGGCACAGCGCCGGGACATACCGGACGGCGGATGGCCGGGGTGGTGCTTCGACCGGGAACCAGCGGTTTGCCCCGCTGAACAGCTGGCCGGACAACGGCAACCTCGATAAGGCGCGCCGTCTTCTGTGGCCGATCAAGCAGAAATACGGCAACCAGATTTCATGGGCTGACCTGATGATCCTTGCGGGCAACTGCGCCATCGAATCCATGGGCGGCAAGACCTTTGGCTTTGCCGGTGGCCGCGAAGACATTTGGGCCCCCGAGGAAGACATCTATTGGGGCACTGAGACCGAATGGCTGGCCCCCACCGACAACCCGAACAGCCGCTATTCCGGTGAACGCGATCTGGAAAACCCGCTGGCCGCTGTGCAGATGGGCCTGATCTATGTGAACCCAGAAGGCCCCGATGGTGAGCCGAACGTGCTGGCCTCGGGCCGTGACATCCGCGACACCTTTGGTCGGATGGCGATGAATGACGAGGAAACCGTGGCTCTGGTTGCGGGTGGTCATACCTTTGGCAAAGCGCATGGCGCGGGCGATCCCGATCTGGTTGGCCCCGAACCCGAAGCTGCCGCGATCGAGGAAATGGGCTTTGGCTGGATCAACAAGTTTGGCTCGGGCAAAGGTGACGACACCACAACCTCGGGAATCGAAGGCGCATGGACCGCGAACCCGATCCAATGGGACAACGGCTATTTCGACCTGCTGTTCGGATATGACTGGAACCTGACCAAAAGCCCCTCTGGCGCGTGGATCTGGGAGCCCGTCGGCGTCAAAGAAGAAGACATGGCCCCGCAGGCCCATGACCCGTCGAAAAAGGTCAAAACCATGATGACCACCGCCGACATGGCGATGCGCATGGACCCGATCTATGGCCCGATCTCGAAGCGCTTCCATGAGAACCCCGAAGAATTCGCAGATGCGTTCGCCCGCGCCTGGTTCAAGCTGACCCACCGCGATATGGGCCCCCGCGCGGCCTATATCGGTGAAGAGGCCCCGACCGAAGAGCTGATCTGGCAGGACAACGTCCCCGCTGTGGATCACGATCTGGTGGATGATGCGGATGTGGCGGACCTGAAAGCCAAGATCGCGGCAACCGGCCTGTCGGTTTCGGAACTGGTTTCCACCGCTTGGGCTTCGGCCTCGACCTTCCGCGGGTCGGACAAGCGCGGTGGTGCCAATGGTGCCCGTATCCGCCTTGCCCCCCAGAAAGACTGGGATGTGAACGAGCCGATGAAATTGTCCAAGGCGCTGTCCACGCTAGAGGGTGTTCAGGCCGCGTTCAACGATGCGCAGTCGGGCGGCAAAAAGGTCTCGCTGGCGGATGTGATCGTTCTGGCCGGTGCCGTAGGTATCGAACAGGCGGCTAAGGCTGGCGGTCAGGATGTCGAGGTTCCGTTTACTCCGGGCCGCACTGATGCGTCGCAGGACCAGACGGATGTCGATAGCTTTGCGGTGATGGAGCCCATCGCTGATGGCTTCCGCAACTATCTGAAAGGTGACTATACCGTTTCACCCGAAGAGTTGCTGGTCGACAAAGCGCAACTATTAACCTTGTCCGCGCCTGAAATGACCGCACTGGTTGGTGGGCTGCGCGTGATTGGCGCCAATTTCGGCGATACCAAGCATGGCGTGTTCACAGACCGGGTCGGAACGCTCAGCACCGACTTCTTCACCAACTTGTTGGACATGAGCACCGAATGGAAGCCCGCAGGCAAGGGCGTCTATGAAGGCCGCGACCGCGCCAGCGGTGAGGTCAAGTGGACCGGGACCCGTGTCGATCTGGTCTTTGGCTCGAACTCGCAACTGCGGGCGCTGGCCGAGGTCTATGGTCAGGCCGGGGCCGAAGCCAAGTTCACCACCGACTTTGTGTCCGCTTGGACCAAGGTGATGAACGCGGACCGGTTCGACCTGAAGTAACTTAGACCACCATCACTCACAATACGACGCCGCGCAGGGAAACTTGGGCGGCGTTTTATTTGCGAGTCATGAACGGCTACCAAGCATTGGGTACGATTCCTGCGAAAGGGGTATGCATCCTCTACTGTGACACTCTGTTCGGCGGGCTTTCGATGCGATTATTAAAGTTAGTCTGTTGTTTTTGTTAAATTAAATAAGTTTCTGCCTGCAAATTCAAAGTTTTTTCAAAATGGGGGTTGCAGGTTCCAGACCTAATCCGTAAATACCCCTTCACCGGCGCTGCTGAGGCGGTGCTGGGGCGCTGGAGACGGTGCTGACGGACTGGAAAGACGGTTGAGACGCTCAGGATAGACTGG